>NZ_JANDBC010000001.1:0-600000 GCF_024320785.1 Gracilimonas sediminicola | reverse complement strand
TTAACTCAGACGCAGTTATCGCCATGACCGGCGCTGATATGCACCCCAAAATAAACGGTGAGGATATTTCCCTGAATACCTCATTGGAAATTAAGTCCGGTGATGTCATCTCTTTCGATTACTGCCAAACAGGCTGCAGAAGCTATCTTGCCATTCGCGGCCAATTGGATATCAAGGAAGTACTGGGTTCCTGTTCAACCTATTTAACGGGAAAATTCGGAGGTTTTGAAGGACGTGCGTTACGTGAAGGAGATGTGCTTTCGTGGACTGAAAGTGAGGGAAGTTCTATACCGGAAAGGGTTCCTGAAGACCGGTTCCCGTATTACTCTTCAAAAGTGGAATTGCGAATTTTGGAAGGGCCGGAGTGGAGCTGGTTATCTCAACACCAAAAAGAGCAATTTCTGAATACCGAATTTGATGTTAGCCCGGATAGTAACCGAATGGGCATCCGGCTGAAAGGGGATTCTATTAAACCCACCGATCACCAGATGGTATCGGGTCCGGTTATTCCCGGGACGATACAACTGCCTGAGAATGGCCGGCCTATCATTATTATGAAAGACGGGCAAGCGGTGGGCGGATACCCACGGATAGCAAAAATAGCTGATGCGGATTTGTGGAGGGCAGGTCAGTTATGGTCTGGTGTACAGCTAACCTTCAGAAAAATCAACCGGGAAGAGGCGAATAAATTAAGTGCTTTTCAAAAAAATCTGTTATACTCAGAGTAAGCTAACATCAAGATTTATGTATTTTATAAAGACCTTTTTTTTGACTCTGAGTATTGCTTTGCTCACGTTTTCCTACACTTTCGCTCAAAATGATCGTGACCCGGCACAGTACAATAAAGTAATACTCGATAATGAGGACTTTAAGAGAATTTGCACCCTTACCTCGACCGGCGAAGATGTACATTATCAATTATCTCATCAGCAATTTAACAGCCGGAAAAAGTCAGGAAAGAAAGGCGCCAGTATTCAGGTTGACTATATTGCACGCCCATCCTGGCCCGATGAAGCTGTAGAAGCATTTGACTATGCAGTTGAAATCTGGGAAACTTATCTGGACTCAGATATTCCCATCAGGATACAGGCCAACTGGACTCAGTTAGGAGAATTTACACTTGGCAGTGCAGGGCCTTCTCAAATTGTTCAACTCGAAGGTGATGCAGAAGCTACCTGGTATTCAATAGCACAAGGAAGTGCAATATCGGGGATAGATTTTGTGGCTCAGTCTCAAGGTACGAATTCGGAGGTTGACCATGATGTGATTGTGAACATGAACGCAGGTTGGGATAACTGGTATTTCGGGACCGATGCACAAACTCCTGATGGATTAATTGATTTTGTGACAGTTGTGCTGCACGAGATCGGGCACGGAATTGGGTTCACAGGTTCGATGCAGGTTCCAACCGGACAAACCGCACAATGGGGGTATGGAGCACCTCCGATTCCTATTGTCTATGATCGTTTTGTTATTGATTCAGATGGTGCTCAAATTATAGACCAGCAAGTTTATCGAAGTCCATCCGGAAAGCTATATGATGCGGTCACAAGCAAAACCGGTGGGATATTTTTTGCGGGTATAAATACTATCGGTACCTATGATGGACAAGCAGCCCCTTTATATGCTCCTTCTGAATGGAATGGAGGCTCCAGTTACTCACACCTCGATTTGGCAACCTTCACCAACACCGAAAATGCGTTGATGCGACCTCAAATTGACAGAGCTTTTGCCATACATACACCAGGACCTGTAATGTGCAGTATTTTTGGGGACATGGGGTGGCCGTTAGCCGAGAATTGCCAGAATTTATTGGGGACTGAGTCTGAGATTACGGTAAATCAAGTTTTGGATAACAGTATAGATTTTGGTGTTACCAATGTAGGCTCGAACGTTGAGAGAACGTTTTCTATATCAAATGGGGTTAATGCTGCAGACCCTCTGGTAGGACGAGTGGGGGTTTCCGGCAGTAACTCATTCACTTTCAGTAACAGTAATCAAATATTTACTCTTGACCCCGGAGAATCCACCAATATAACTGTTCGCTTTGAACCTGGCGTAGAAGGTGAAGTAGCAGGAGTTCTTGAAATTGCCCATAATGGTAGCGAGGGACAGAATCCTGTGATGATTTCATTGGGCGGAGAGGCTTTGCCTGAGGATGAAGTTTTTGTTTTGGATCAGAATTATCCCAATCCATTTAATGCTACCACAACGATTCCGTATGCACTTGCCCAATCAGCGGATGTTCGGTTAGACGTTTTTGATGCGCTGGGAAAACACGTACAAACCCTGGTTAATACCCGGCAGCCTTCTGGCCGTTATAATCAGCCATTTCAAGCGGATGACGTATCAAGCGGGTTGTTTATTTACAGGCTGATTGTGGATGGAAAAAGCAAGACCGGTAAACTGCTGTTGGTTAAATAAACCCGCCTTCTGTTTGAATCTTTTCTTAATATGCTGATAGTAAGAGTATTGGTATATTTATATCGATACAAAGGCAATGAATAATGTTTGTTGGGCAGACGCAATGATCCAGGTTTGTAACTTTGAAAAATTTAATAGAAAAATATAGGTTAGTAAGCTCTTTACTTATAGGTACAGTGCTGAGCATTTTAGTTGTTTTGCTTTGGTTTGGGAATCAAAAAATCATCCACCAAAGTCAAAAAAGTAAGGTTAAGGAAACGGCACAACTTGTAACACTTCAGTTTAAAAAAGCCGTTCAGGAGAATATCAATACACTCCTTAATCTTAAAAACCGATTAGAAATTACCAGCGGGGGCTATTTCGAATATTGGAAACAAGATGCGGGACGTATCGTCTCACAAGACCCATCTTTCCTGTTTATTGAGTGGATTGACAGCTCCATGGTTATTCAACAGGTTGAACCAGAACAAGGAAATGAAGAAGCAATTGGGCTTGATATCTCCAAGCTTGACTACCGAAGAATTGACTGGCTTCAAACCAAAAATGATTCTACCGTAAACTTTACGCATTGGCTTGGTTTAGTGCAGGGGCCTCAGGCTTTTTTGTTAGACGCCCCCATCTATTACGGTGGAGAATTTCATGGCACCATTACTGCCGGCATGAACTTTACTTCACAATTTGATCTGGCTATGCAAGGGGTAGATCAGTACCATGTGAAGGTTATAGACGATAAAGGAACGCTCTTTTACCAATATGGAGATGACACCAAAGCAAAGGGATATTCTGATTTTGTAGTTGAAAATCCTATCGAGCTTAGTAACACAAATTCCGGTTCCTGGAATGTTCATGTGTATCCTAATGCTTTATTCGATGCTGAAAACAGGTCGTTGGGGGCATATCTGAACCTTGGGCTTGGCCTTGCTTTAAGCTGGCTTATATCAGTTATCTTTTATTTTATGCAAACGGCCTTTATAGCCCGGAAATCATCCCGGCAGGCAAACGACAAAATTCGGGCGCTCATAGAATCTTCACCGATGGCAATTTATACCATAGATACGGATGGAATAGTCAGAGACTTTTGGAATAAGGCAGCCGAGGATATGCTGGGTTGGAGCCAGAAAGAGGCAATTGGTACATTTTTACCACACGTGGGGGAAGAATTGAAGGAGGATTTCCACCGGTTGATGTCAATCAATTTCAAAAATGGGGAAATCAAGAATAAAGAGATTGTACGGTATCGTAAAGATGGGTCTCCCATTCATATGAGAGTGAGCGCCAGCCATATTGTAGGTAATAGCAGTGAGAGCAAACAAATGCTGATAATTGCTGAGGACATAACAACAGAAGCAGAATATAAAGAACAGCTTGAGAACTCTGTTCATGAAAAAGAAGTGTTGCTTTCGGAGGTCCACCACCGGGTAAAAAATAACCTCGCCATTATTGCGGGTCTCATTGAACTACAGAAGGAGGGTTTATCTGATGAAAAGCTGAAGCTTATTTTAAAAGAAACACAAAACCGGATTTACTCCATTTCCGGCGTGCATGAATTGTTGTACAATACCGATAGCTTCACAGATATCACCTTTGGAGAATATGCCGTCAAACTGATTGATCGGATTAGAGATATGTTTGACAGTGCAGATAAAAATATAGTTATAGAGCATCAGTTTGATTCCCGTCGCCTGAATATAAATCAGGCCATCCCATTAGGGTTGCTGGTGAACGAGTTGATAACGAATTCATTCAAACACGCTTTCAATGGCCGGAATAATGGCAGAATCTTCATCAGCCTGAAAGAGAATGGAGACCAGATCGAAGTAGTATATGAGGATGACGGAAAGGGATTTGATAAAGATATTTTTGATGAATCAAATACGCTTGGGGTTACCCTCATCAAGACATTAATAGATCAGCTTACTGCCAACTACGAAATAGAGTCAGATAACGGTTTTAAATTTTCCTTTTCATTTGAGGTAAAAGGCAAAGGGGCGCATTCGAATTTGTAGGTTGGATTTTACCGGGGCACAAAAAAAGCCCCACAAGAACAACGTCTTGCGGGGCTTAGTACCCGAGAGAGGACTTGAACCTCCACGCCCGTAAGGGCATACGCACCTGAAGCGCACGCGTCTACCAATTCCGCCACTCGGGCATTTTTGTGAGTAACAGATTTCAAAGATAAAGAGAATTCAAATTCAATTCATAACAGAAATTCAATAAAAAAGCCCCGACACTTCTATCGGGGCTTTCGCATTTCTGAAAGAGAAATCCTTATTTCATGAAGACCATTTTCTTGGTTTGGGAGAAGTCACCGGCCTGGATGGTATAAATATACAATCCGGAGGCCAAGTCCTGAGCATCCCAGCTTATGGAATGATCTCCGGCCGGTAGCGTTGAATTGACCAAGGTTGCCACCTTTCGTCCCAGCATACTGTAAACAGTCAGTTGCACATCCGTAGTTTTGGGCAGACTAAAGTTGATGTTGGTGGTTGGGTTAAAAGGATTGGGGTAATTTTGACTTAACCTAAATTTATCGGGCTGCGAATTTTCAGTTTCAGTATTCGTAACGATAGCTTCTGCAAGCACTAAATTATTCCAAACGCCATGCTGGCCCACAGTCTGGTCAGGTTGACCATCTCCATTTGTGTCTTCTTCATACTCAAAAATTCGGTTAAACTGTAGCGGACCTTTTTGCGTGATAATATTTGTTACGTTTTGTACACCCCTGCCGTCATCAAGCCGGAGAGGGATAGAATTGACGTCACTATCTACTGTAGGGACAATTAACTCATATACAATATGGATTACATCTCCCTGCTCCAAAACCAGATCCCAGTCGGTGACATTAAAAGTCTGCCACCCGGTTCCAATTTGAGAAAAATCTATGGAATCGGCAGCTAAGGCTTGGCCGGGTGCTCCGTTATTATCAGAATAAGCAGCGATACGAAGTGTGCCTTGCCCTTTAACTTCAATGGGTTCGCCGTCGGTATTCTGCCCGCCAACTACATACAGCTCCAGTGAATGTACAAGGGCATCAAAACCGATGGTAAATTCATTGCTAAACCCAAGCCGGCCAACATTTGAAGAATTATAATAAGGCAGTGCCCAATAGTAGGTTGAGGCTTCAGTATATGTGCTGGACGTAGTGAGATTATAGGTTTGTTCACCGGAAGAGTTAACGGTAAAGGTTACAGGGTCACTGGTTTGGTACTCCGTGTCGGTATTGACAAGCATAATGTATGTGTTGTCAAAAACTTCTCCGGCTGGTGTTGTGAAAGTCTCTCCACTATTAAGCACATGTACTTCAGTATTAGTGCCGGATTTTGTTATTACTCGAATTTCACCAACCTCTGTATTTCCCGCTGTCACTGAAATCTCGAAATCCTGAGCTTGTTGAAAACCGATATATTCAATCGCCCCACTCTCTACTTCATATGTTTTTGAAGAAATATCAGGGTCTTCATAACTGACAGGAACACGAAGATTAGTAAGAAATGGATGTCCGTATCCAAACCTGTCATCTACCTGCTCTTGGTTAATAAGGTTAGCGACCCCCCAATTCACTAAAAATTCTTCGAAGGTAAAGGGAGCCTCAAGGTTATTGAATGTGCTAACAATGCCGGTACGGCCACTTGCTGGGTTTTTAGTAAGTGCTCCCGAATTCTCAAATCCAAGCTGGTCCCACATATAGCTTGCGAACGATGCAGCACGTCCGTAATCAGGCAAAGTGTTTCCACCGGAGTTCCACTGGAACAAGGGCACATTGGTTTCAGCCAGATAGCTGCCGTAGCTTGAATGTGGAAAATACCCGCTCAATAGAGAGGCAAAATTGGATTGTGCCTCATTAATGAAAGTCAGTTCTGATTGAATAGAATTGTACCTGTAGTGGATCAAGTGCTGATATTCATGCGATAAGGTTCCCAAAGGCCGGGTTGCGTCTGCTTCTCCGTTACTATAAATCCCGGGGTATGAATCGATATACAGTACATCCCGTTCGTTGGAGCGATAACTTCCTCCGGGACCGGGGTCTGTATTTTGATCTACCCCATAAAAGAATCCAGCGGTGTAACCTCCGCCACCTGATTCTGTCCAGCCGTCTTTTATATCAGTGATAAGGAAATCCACGAGGTTATCACCATCATAATTTGGTGGATCTCCGAGGTATTCGTTACTCAATTCAATAATTCCCTTGTTGGGATTAAAAGAAAACGAATTGGACTCTTCCTCAAGATACTTAAACATGCTATCGGCTACCGATTCATTCAGGTGTCCATTCTCAATTTCAGAGATTTCAAACCAGATTTGAGTCAAATTGCCTTTTTTGATGAGTCGAAAGTCACGCGCTGTAAATGACTCATTTGTAAAATTATAAACGAAGAAAGACCGCTCATCACCCTCTTCATCAACTATAAGCATGGATTTGTTGCGATTCGGCCGGGTTGAGGATTCTGCCCGTAAACGTTGCACCAGTTCACTGTTGTTCAGTTTATCACTGACATGGACCGGGAAGCTTTTCGGTTGAAGCTGAGGAGCGGTTGGTACTTCCGGTACTCGTTTTTCTTGCCCGAAAGACATTGAGGTGAATAGCAGTAATGTGGTCGTGAGAAGTAAAAATTTCTTCATAGTCTTAAATCTTATTGTTCGCTCAATTTGTAATAATGCACTTCCAGTTCAGCTGCATTTTTGGATTTTTTCATTTTACCGTAAATCGTTACCCGTTTTCCATTCAGTTCATTAAATGTCTCGGACATGAACGTCTGATCACCGATGAGTACATAAGCTTCAGAACCGGAAACGAATAAGGCCGGCCGGGTAAAAGGCTCATTGCCGGTGTAGTTCAGCTGACCGGTAACTTTGGTAAGCCCGACAGTATCAGCTGCTGCGCTGAAAGCCTGTGTTACCAATGAATCCTGTAGGGCAGCTGTAGGTTGAACGTCAGATGCAGCCTGGTTATTTGGTGCACTTTTCTTGTCTGAAGAAGCACAGCTTGCTGCCAACAGGCCCATCAGGACGATATATACAAGGTTTTTCAAAACGGAAATTGATTGATTGAACTTAGCTTCTCAAAAAAGTACAACTTTTATATCAATAATGAATACGTAAATACCTGAACGTTGTATTGCCGGTTTTTAATCTTTTAAAGATCACTCAACAGAGTAACCAGCCGATCCCAAGATTTATTTCGTGCTATTACATTCGGATCGTCAGAAGTTGCTTCAGGGTCATCTCCGCGCCGCATAAAAGCATGCCCGGCGCCCTCGTAAATTTCATACTTATAGGTTTTGCCAAACTTCTCCATGGCAGATTCTGACCGTTCTATGGTAGAATTCACGCGCTGGTCATCGCCGCCATAGAACCCATATACGGGAACCTCTATGTTGCTGTAGGCTTGCTCGGTATCGGGACCGGTTCCATAGAAGACAAAAGCCGCATCGATGGCCTCTCCGGCATTGGTGGCAAAGCGGAAGGACTGTGAACCGCCCCAGCAAAAGCCGGCTACGGCAAAAGATCCATTTCCTGCTTTGATAGTTTTGGCGTATTCGAGTACGTTCATCAGGTCGGCAGTTACAAAATCAGGTTCAAGGCTGTAGATGGCCTGACGGGCAGCATCCGAAGTTTCAAAGTCGCTTGTTTTCTCGATGCCTTCAACGGTATTTGAAATTAAATCAGGTGCAATAGCTATAAAACCTTCACCGGCCAGCTGATCAGTAAAACTTCGCGCCCAGTCGTTTAGTCCGCGGTTTTCATGGATGACAATTACTACCGGAGCGGGCTCTGATGTTTCCGGATAAACCACAAAGTTGTGCAATGTCCGGTCATTGGATTCGATCGTCACCCATTCGTGATGTCGGGGTGAGTTTTCCAGCTGCTGGATGGCATAATCCTGGGCAAAAACTGATACAGACAAAAGAAATGCGAAAATGGAAAGAAGAGCAGATTTCATAGCAAAAGTATTTAATTATGGAATAATGGATTAACCGGTGAATTCAGAATATCATTTCACCAACAGCATTTTTTGGGTGAGTGTTTGTCCGGCTGTTTCCAGACGATAGAAATAAACTCCTGAAGCAAGATTCCCAGCCTCAAACGTAACCTGATGGCTTCCTGCTGCTTTCCGTTCTCCATTTACTAAAACAGCCACTTTTCGCCCGGTTACATCAAACACCTCAAGCTGCACCAAACTGTTCGCTGTCAACTGATAACTGATTACTGTAATCGGGTTGAAGGGGTTGGGGTAGTTTTGGCTTAGGATTACTTGTTTGGGGATACCATTTTGATTGACCTCGTTACTAACGGGAATTTGTTTCAGGGAAGTAACCGATTTGGTTTGGATATTAACTTCCAAAAGTTCTTTTCGGGTTAAAACATACAGCAGATTTGAATTTGGTTTTTTGTAGAGGCCGGTGATTGCATCCTCAGAATTATAAACCACATTAAAGCTTTCCCAGGCATTATCTGACAAGTAAACAATATTTGAATCTGCCAATAGAACCTGATTTGGAACTTCACGATCAGTAGTAATAAACTCAAATCTTGTTTCTGTTTCTGGAATTGATAATTGGCTCCAGGAATCTGCAACTCCAAGGTTTTCAGAGATCAAAAGTTTTCGTTTATATTCTGAATTCTGCCTGACCGTAACTAATGAATAGATGGTTGAAGAGTCGGCATCAAACGCTAATTTTGTATGCGATCCTGAAGAATCAGCCAGTTTGAAATTTCCGGTATAATTAGTACTTCTGTAAAGATGTCCACTACCTCCTTTACCAAAATAAAGAGAATCAACTGTTGGATGGATATCAATTATATTCCATTCAATGGCTACAGAGTCAGCATAATGTATCGCTTCATCATAATTTTCAAAAACAGGCCACTCTTCACCATTTCCAGAGAAAGGAATATTTGTGTGAGAACCGGTTCTGACATAGAGAGAATCACCATTTGGGGAAAGTAGAAACTCGTCTGGTATTAGTTGATCCTTTTCGGAGCCTCCTATTTCTTTAATTACTATAGGATAATTGAAACTCAAGATATTTCCTAAGTGGTCATTTATTCCAAATACATATCCATAGGAAATATTGGAAATCCATTTGTCAGGGTTATTGCTATAAAACTGGTAGTCCAGGATATATCTTGTTTCGTTGCCCGTACAAGATTCACCCATATAGCTTAAAAATTTAGTGGTGTCACTTGTATCGGGTGAATAGTGATAAACATTATTAGTTGTCATATAATAGGTTTCAACCTTGTCATTACATTCAAACCTATTCACTTCATCGACTCTTAATCTGTAAAACAAATGTGTTACTCCACTCGAATCTTCCAGACCTTTCAGCTCATGGAAATAAGCTTCTTTAATTGTAGTCTGCCCGAAGGAAAGCGTGCTTCCAAATAACGCCAAAGAAAGTATGAGTAGGCACTTCTTCATAAGTAGTAGGAATGTCTTTATTTAATGTAATAGATAGGTAGCAATTATTCATCTTTAAAGCCCGGGTCCAAAGCTTCCTTCATTTCTGTAAGAAACATTCAAAACTAACCCTCAACTTTAATATCTTTCAGGCTCTGAAAAATCCTGATACACAAAATTTTAATGAGCACTATTGCCCACGAGAAGTACGAGGCGGTGATTGGCCTCGAAGTTCACGCCCAATTGTTAACGCAAAGTAAGGCTTTTGCCCCGGTTACTACCGAATATGGCGGAGCTCCTAACACTCAGGTTACCCCGCTTTGCCTGGGGCACCCGGGAACGCTGCCGGTGGTGAATGAAAACCTGGTTCGTTATATCATTAAAATGGGGCTGGCCACCAAGTGTGATGTGGCTGAAAAATCTATTTTTGCCCGAAAGAATTATTTCTATCCCGATCTTCCCAAAGGCTACCAGATTTCCCAATACGATACGCCCATTTGTTTTGACGGCTTTGTGGATATCAGCCTGGAAGAATATGACAAGCGAATCGGGCTCACCCGTATTCACATGGAGGAAGACGCCGGAAAGTCGATTCACGATCAGGATCCCTACAACACACTGGTCGATTTAAACCGGGCCGGAACGCCGCTTATTGAAATTGTATCGGAACCGGATCTCCGAACTCCGCAGGAGGCCTACGCTTACCTTTCCAAGATTAAGCAGATTGTGCAGTACCTGGAAATCTGTGATGGTAATATGGAAGAGGGAAGTTTGCGCTGTGATGCGAACGTGTCTGTTCGTCCACGCGGCCGGGAGAAATTCGGAACCCGAACCGAGCTTAAGAACATGAACTCGTTCCGGAATGTGGAGCGGGCTATAGAGTATGAAATTTATCGTCAGATTGAACTGATTGAAGATGGGGGCGAGGTTGTGCAGCAAACCCGCTTGTGGGATACCGCAAAAATGCAGACCCGCCCAATGCGCTCTAAGGAAGAGGCTCACGATTACCGCTATTTCCCTGAGCCGGATCTTCCTCCGATTATCGTTACCGATGAAATGCTGGATGAGATCCGTGAAGAATTGCCCGAGCTTGCTGATGTACGCCGCAAGCGATTTATGGAAGACTTCGGGATGAGCGAAGATGATGCAGTAACCATTACCGACAGCCGGTACCTTGCCGATTATTACGAGGAAGTGGTGGAGCATCTCGGAAATCCAAAAGCAGCTTCCAATATTGTATTGAGTGAAGTACTTCGGGTACTGAATGAGCAAAGCATCGACATTCGCGAGTTTTCCATTTCAGCAAAACGGGTTTCGGACCTGGTGAAGCTGAAAGAAGACGACAAGATTAATTCTTCAGCTATGCAGCAGATTTTTAATGCTATGTTGGATGAAGATAAAGAGCCGGAAGCGTTGGCTAAAGAAATGAACCTGATTCAGGTTTCCGATTCCGGTTTCCTCGAACCCATTGTGGACGAAATAATAGACAACAATCCCGATGAGGTTGCACGTTATAAGGATGGTAAAAAACAGTTGATTGGTTTCTTTGTAGGACAGGCAATGAAAGCGTCCAGAGGGAAAGCTAATCCAAAGTTGGTTAAAGATTTAATTTCAAAAAAATTAGACGACTGAAAATACAGTCATTTAGGTTGAACATGAGACATTTCGCACTTTATTCTATCGTTGCTTTAGTTTGGTTAACGGCCGCTTGTTCTAACGAGCCCCAAGAGCTGAAAACCGTTGTAAAAGGCACCTTTACGGTAGCTGATTCCGTTGACGACAGTAATGACTTTTCCGGTATCGGAGTTACTATTGTATTCCGCGATTCTGCCAATGCAAAGACTGATACCCTGTTCCATGAGCTTACGAATGAAGCAGGCACTTTTATGGGTAACGTTACTTTCCCTGAGAAAAGTTATTACAACATGATCATCAGCAGGAATGAGACCAATCTTGGTAATTTAGGGGTAATTCTGGCTGCCGGTGATACGCTGACGGTTACCGGAGAGCTTCCGGGCCTGAACGAAACGATTGAGGTTAGCTCCCGCGAGCATGAAGCCATGGAAACGTTAGCCCGTGTAAATCGTGGGTTTCAGCGAATAGGTGCTTTTGCCAGAAGCGGAGCTATCCCTGACTCTCAAATTATTGATGAGGTAAAAAAATGGTCGGACCTGTACTGGGAAGTGTTTGAAAAGCATGAGAATACATTTGCGGCTTATTTGGCAGCTGAAAAATCGGTTCAGATCTTAAGCAGTTTTGACCAGAACACGATGTTAGAAAGGATTGATGCCGCACTTCCAAATGACTACACGGTATCGGTTGCATTGAATCTCGCCAAGCCGTACATCGCACAGACCAAAGGATTTGATGCCGCTTCCAATTACCTGGATTCGCTGGTGCAGATTTCGGGTGATGAATCGGTTAAGGAAGCCATTAAGCGGGATAAAATTATGATGTATTTTGACAGTTCCCGCGTGAAGGAAGCCAAAACACTGCTCAACAGCTATGAAGAACAGTACACCGGCTCCGGTTCTAAAAAGTGGGCCCGCCGAATTCGTTACGACCTGAATTACCTGGCTCCGGGCGTTCAGGCTCCCGACTTTTCATTTGTAACGCTGGCCGGTGATACGGTAAGTAATTCCTCTCTGAATGGGGATGTGTACATTTTGGAAATATCTCCTCTGGCCAACCCTGAGTATCAGAACGACTACGATCGTACCGTGATCATTCATGAAATTTATAAAAACTATGGGCTGAAGATCTTCACCATCCCGCTGGATGAAAGCCGGCTCACCGTAGAAGGATTTTTTGAAGACCGACGCAAGGTATGGTCGGTAGCCGAAATCGGTTCATTCGATGTTCAGAATATCATACAGAAATTCAATGTAGTCCAGGTGCCCACCCGGTTCCTGATTGACGAAAACGGAGTCCTGATCCGCAAGTACGAACGCGGCGAATTTGAGGAAGTAATTCAGGGATTGAACAAAGCATTTGATAACAGTAACTCACCAAGCTAAACAAACACTCACACCATGCGAAGATTTTTGATAGCCGGTAACTGGAAAATGAATTGCGGTCCTTATGACGCAGCCGAACTGCTGGAAGGACTCAAAGAAAAGAAAGCCGAAGTTGACGAAAATGTAGATGTACTGGTTTGTCCGCCTTTTGTATCCATCGGGATGGCCGTCAATTACCTTCATGACACCGACATTCAGGTAGGAGCGCAGAATCTTCACTTTGAAGAAAACGGAGCCTACACCGGTGAAGTGAGTGGAAGCATGATCGCGGAAAGCGGATGCAATTACGTGATTATAGGTCACTCTGAACGCCGTCAGTATTTTGGGGAAACGGATACAACGGTGAACAAACGATCCCATAAAGCGCTGGAGCATAAATTGGCTCCAATCATTTGTGTTGGAGAAAGCCTGGATCAGAGAAAATCAGGTGAACATTACGATTTGGTTAAAAACCAGGTGACAGCCGCTCTTTTTGATATTTCAAAAGAAGATATACTGGATGTAGTGATTGCATACGAGCCAATCTGGGCTATTGGAACAGGGGAAACGGCCTCGCCGGAGCAGGCACAGGAAATGCACGAGCATATCCGAAAAGTAATTGGTGGATTGTATAGCGAAGACACCGCCGACCGAATCAATATTCTGTATGGTGGCAGCATGAAGCCGGCCAATGCCAAAGAGCTGTTAAGTCAGCCCGATGTGGATGGCGGACTGATAGGAGGTGCTAGCCTCGATGCCGAAAGCTTTTCTGAAATTATCACCATTGCCGAAGAACTTTCCTGAGCCATGAAATACAACGTTCTGTTACTGGGAAGCGGTGGACGTGAACATGCACTGGCTTGGGCCATCGCTCAATCCTCTTCACTGAATAAGCTGTTCATTGCTCCCGGGAATCCCGGAACTGCGGAAGTGGGAGAGAACGTAAACCTTTCCATTAGTGACTTTGATCAGGTTTGGGATTTTATTCAGGACAATGATATCAACCTCACCGTTGTAGGCCCTGAGCAGCCGCTGGTGGATGGTATTGCCAATTTCCTGGAAACAAAGAATCACCCGGTTTTTGGTCCGAAATTGCAGGCAGCTATGCTGGAAGGGAGTAAGGAATTTGCCAAGGAATTCATGCAGCGGCACAACATCCCAACAGCCACGTATAAAGTTTTTGATCAGAACAACTTTGATGAAGCCGCTGACTACATCAAAGAACAGGGTAAATATCCGGTGGTATTAAAAGCTGATGGTTTGGCCGGCGGGAAAGGGGTTTTCATCCCTGAAACTGAAGCCGAGGCTATGGAAGTTCTGGAAGAGCTGAAGACCAGTGATTCTCTCAAAGATGCAGCCAGCCGTTTAGTAATTGAAGAGTTTATGATTGGGGAAGAAGCTTCGGTCTTTGCCATATCTGACGGGGAATCGTACAAGGTAATTGGTAACGCCCAGGATCATAAACGAATCGGAGAGGGCGATACCGGGCTGAATACCGGCGGAATGGGTGCGTATTCTCCTGCTCCCGTGGTATCAACTGGAATTCTGGACCGCGTAGAACGAGAGATTATTGAACCGACCATTTCGGGGATGAAAGAAGAAGGAAATCCATATGCCGGAATTCTGTACTGCGGGTTGATGATTACCAAAGAAGGCCCCAAAGTGGTTGAGTACAACTGCCGTTTCGGAGATCCGGAATGCCAGGTAATACTCCCCCGGCTAACAGCCGATATGCTGGAAGTCATAGTGGCTTGCACCGAATCCAAACTGGATACTGTGAATATTGACTTTGACGATGAAGTGAAATGCTGCGTGGTATTAGCATCAGGCGGGTATCCGGAATCATATGAAAAAGGAAAGGTGATTACCGGCCTGGATGATGTTAAGGATGCCATTCTATTTCACGCAGGCACCAAAAAAGAAGGGAATCAAATTCTTACCAATGGCGGACGGGTGCTTAATGTTGTCGGCTCCGGAAAAGATCTGCAAACGGCTATTGATAACACCTACGCCGAAGTAGAAAAAATAGCTTTTGACAAAGCCTATTACCGGAGCGATATTGGGGCGAAAGGCCTTAAGCATTAGAACATTGAATATTGAACACCGAACATTGAATGATGAAGTTGGTTTACTTCCGGTAATCATTCGGGTTTGCTGCTCCTTTCTGTTCTCTATTCTAATCATTCCCAATACAAGCGGCCAATCTCTTCAAACTCTGCATTCGGGATTAGACAATGCGACGGGATTATACGTCACCCAGAACTCGGTATATGTAGTTGAACAGGGTAAAGACAGGGTGCTGAAACTGGATCATTCCGGAAAGTTAGTGGACACCATCGGGGGGAAAGGGGGGGGAAATTACCAGTTCAGCAAGCCGGTGGATGTGGATGCCACCAACGGATTAAAAATTTTTGTCACAGACTTCAACAATCGTCGTGTACAGGTTTTTGACCGTCGCGGACAGTATCTGAGCAGTATCTCTGCCAGTGATGCATTTGGAACTAACCGCCCGTATAACCCCACTCAGGTAGCCGTAAACGGACTGGGGGAAGTCTTTTTTGTGGATGAAGCAGAAAACTACATTCGCCGTTTTGACCTGGATTCCAACTTACTCGACGAATTCCGAATCCCGTCAGAAGTGAAATCTGTAGATGAAATGAACGTGACCTCCCGGGAAATTTTGATTCTCGACAAAGAATCAGAAACGATTCATCGGTTATCCTTGAATGGCAATTATGAAGGGTTCTTTACTGCCAATGGAGTTCAAGCCCTGTTTGCCACCGAAGGTGGAATCTGGAGAGCTTTTTCAGATCGGGTTGAGTTTGAAAACCGGTCAAGGCAGACAAGAAACATAAATCTATCTACTGATTTGAAAGCCACAGATATGCAGGTGGTGGATGGAATGATATTCATTCTAAGCTCAGGTAACTTGTACAAAATCCCAAGTTCCGAATAATGATTACCCCGGAAGAAATTTTTGATGCTGGAACATCTTTAGAAAAAAAGGCCGTTCAGGTCTTCGAGTTTCAGCGAAACAATAACCCGGTTTACCAACGCTTTTGCAAGGCTTTAGAAATCGGTGAAGCAACTTCGCTTAGCGAAATTCCCCTGTTACCTATTCAGGCCTTCAAAGACACCGAAGTGCTCACTGCTCCTGAAAATTCAAAATTCAAAATCCAAAATTTAGAATTTCAAAGCAGTGGCACGTCAGGAATGAGTCGAAGCAGGCATGTTGTTCCCGACCCGGAGTTATACCACCAGTCGATTATCAGGGGGATGAAGCATTTCTATGAACTGGACGATTACGTGATTTGGGCGTACACGCCGGGCTATATCGAGAACCCTGACTCTTCATTGATCTGGATGCTGAACGCACTTATGGAGCGGGAAGAATCAGGCTTGAGCAGATTTATGGATCTTGGCCAGCCGATAAATAAAGCCGAGTTAAAAAAGGTTCAAAATTCCGGAAAGAAACTGATGCTGTTCGGAGCCGCTTTTGGGCTGCTGGATATTTTGGATAAGGGGAAGATCCGGTTGCCGGAAGATGCTGTAATTCTGGAAACGGGCGGAATGAAGACGCACCGGCGGGAGATTACAAAGACTGAATTGCATGATCAATTGGCGAAAGGCTTTGGCTTACCCAAGTCGCAGGTTCACTCCGAATATGGGATGGCTGAGTTGTTAAGTCAGGCTTACAGCCAGGAAGAAGAGTGGTTTGAGTGTGTTCCGTGGATGAATGTGAGTATCCGAAACCCGAAGAATCCCATGGAAGAAGCAGAGTATGGGGAGGAGGGATTAATCGGAGTGATTGACCTGGCCAACCTGTATTCCTGTTCCTTTATTTTAACCGGCGATAAAGGCCTCCAGCGGGCTGATGGAAAATTCCAGGTATTGGGGCGATGGAACCCGGACAACCTGCGCGGATGTAATTTCTTAATCGATCAGGATTGAGATGGTTTGATAAACATATCGATCGCATCAGAAAAGTGACAGAGGAATGGCTGGATCCTGAAAATAAATCTTTGCAGGAAGCAATTCGGAAAACGGTGGATGAAGGACACTTCAGTCAAAAAGACATCGATTTTCAGCTCTCGGTTTTAAGAGAGAATATAGGTAACAATGAAATTGAGGAATGGGTAAAACGCTCCGGCCTAAACAATGCCCAAAACGCACAGGGAACAAAAGTACTGTGCCTGCATGCCGGTAATTTGCCGTTGGTAGGCTTTCAAACTGCATTGGGAGCCCTCTTATCCGGCGCAGATTATCACGGTAAACTCTCCCGAAAAGACCCTTATCTGCTTTCATCATTTTTAAAAGAAGTGAAAAAAGCAGGTCTGGATCAGCAAATTCGGTTTTCCACCGATTTGAATGATTCTAAAGACTTGAGAGCCGATAACGTTGTATTTGCCGGATCTGAAGAATCCGTTTCTGAAGTAAAAGAAAAGATCCTGGAGCTGAAGGTAGCAAAAGAGAATGCAGAGTATATCATCCGGACGGCCAAATTCTCCATCGCTTACCTGGAGGACTGGAATGAAGAGACAAAAAAAGAGTTGATTGAAGCAATGCTGAGATACGGCGGGAAAGGCTGTCGGTCGGTAGCTGTAGTGGTTGCCAATTTTGGACTGAAGAAGGTCAAAGAAGAACTTAAAAAAGCTATTAGAGAATTTTGGGAATTGAACCCTCAACATCAAAGACCCGCTCCGGATTTACAGTATCAATATGCCTATAACGCAGCCGTGCAAAGAAGTCAGCTTTGGCTGGAGGACTTCCTGATCCAGGAATCAGAGGAGCTGCCGGACACCGACTTTACGGTAAACTGGGTAGAAGGAGGAGAGGAGAAAGTCAGAGAGTTAAAAACTCAATTCGGAAAGAAGGTGCAGTCGGTTTATACTTTTGGAAAAGAAATAGCCGGGATAGAGACGGAGAAGTTGGCAAAGGCCCAACGCCCCAACCTTTGGTGGAAACCGGATGGGGTGGATGTAGTGAAAAGCCTAGTTTAAAGGGCTGATCCTAATACATGCAAGTAGGTTTCTCAGCAACAATTCTAATTAGTTGTTACCCAATCAACTTTAACATCAAAGATTTTAATTCTTTCTCCAAATTGAAGAAGAACCTGATTTCTATTTGGAAGGAATGCCCCATTTTGAAATGAAAAATTCCTTTCGGGGTCATAAAGGCTATAGATTCGTGAACCAGTGTTGAGGTCTGTAAAATTTAAATAATACCCTCGGTTGCTTAAAATTAAATTGTGCTGTGAAACTTCCATGAAAGAATCTATGTAATTTAGATCTTCAAATCTTTCAGTTGTATTCGTTGAAATATTATATCTATAAAGTGTCTCACTTATATTCAAGTTATAACTATTTGGCACACTTGATGGGTCAATTTGTAATACCGTTTCACCAAAATAAGGTTCTGGAATATCATGAATAACAGCCCCATCCTTACTCAATACCAACAAACCTATACCAGCATATGCAGCTCCGATCAAGATTTTATCATTATCTATGTATGAAGAAGAATATTCTAATCGGTGCCTCTCAAATATCTTTTCAGTTTCATTTGTGTAGAAGTTCCATTTATGCACTTTAAGTTTGCCTTCTGAGTATGAATCATTATAAATATAGATTAATTCAGTCTCAGAAATAAATCCAGCAAGATAAATGTCTTCGTTACTATTGCGAGATAGTTGTTTTTTAAAGTAAACTGGTGTTCCAGAACTTTTGTCCATCACATAAATGAAAGAATTTTTTTCTCCAGTATATTCATTTGTAACAGTCCTATTAGTTGCAATAAGTTCTAAGTTTTCAGTAATAGAAAAATCTTCAATGAATTTACCTTCATATTCACTTTGGTCTTCACCAGTATCATAAATGGTTTGATAGGAATTTGTATTAAGGTCAAATACTTTTAAACCGGATGCCCCGTATTGATTGGGGCTGTAAACAATTAATTCCTGATTCGCCAATATTTTAGCATCATCAATACCATCATTTCGAGCCATAAAAAAAGCGTCAACCTCTTCTAAGGAAGTTTCGACTGAAAAAGATATTGGATCTGGAGTCCGGGAGTTATAAGTCTTGAGAACAAACTCATACTTAATCGAGGGATTAAGATTGTCAATGGTATACTCCGTCTCACTTGGTGGGATATTGATTTGTCGAAGTAATTCATCGGTCTCAGAATTGTAAAGATAGAGTTCAAATTGATATGTAGAGGGCCGTCCAGCTTCGGAATTGCCATCTATCCAGGTTAATTTCACAGAGGTGGGTGATACCGAGGTAAAAACATTCTCTCCGATATAGGGAGGTGCTGATATAAAGTCTAATTCTATTGGCTCAGACAATCCCGATTTTTTATTCTGATAAATTGCTGCAATTGCATACTCTCGATCGTTATTCTCATTCTTAGTTATAAAGATATTTCCACTTGAAGCTACCGTATCTATGGGAATGAATTCAGAATAGGGCTGATGCCAAGCTGATCTTGTTCTTTCATAAACAATAAATTCATCATCAAAGCTGGAATGGTCAGTAATTGACAGATTGATGATTGCTTCATTCACTAAAGTTAATCCAGAAAAGGTTGGAAGGTTAAAGGCTGCGCGTGCCTTTGTCTTTTGATCAATTATAACCAGCTCATCTTCATGGTTAAGCAATAATGCAGATACTTTGAGGTCCATTGAATAGGATTCATAATCAACCAGAAAAGTTAAATCTGATTTATTTCCGTCTACGGTATCAATGATAGTTGATAAAGTGCCATCTTCACTTCCTGTTATCACAAATTTATCTGCATAAGTCAAAGAAGAGCTCCAGTTTAGAGTAATTTCATTTCCTATCGAGGTGTAATTTATCTCCTGCATTTCACCAAAATCTAACCTTCTTGAAAGAAATCGGGAAGAATCGATTGGAGTAGTGCCATTTTTAAATCCTCCTATAAAGTAAGTTGTATTTAGGTCTAGCAATTTTGAGTTGTCCGTATAACTGACACTATTTGCAGAAAGAGTGTCTAAAATTGTAAATAAGCCATTCTCTCCAAGACTTTTTGCAATAATTATCCCGTCTTCAAAACCGGACCCATCTTTCCAGTTCAGAGTAACAGTTTTATCATTATTTAACTCAACTTGTAGAGAATGCATGTTGGGTTGAAAGTTCCCTGCAGCGGGGTCTCTGGAGTTTTCTCGCTCAAAATCAGGCCCTGTACTACAGTTTGAAAGCAGTAATCCAAAAATAAAGAACAGAATAAAGAGTATATACTTCTTCATGATTAGAAATTATATCTTAATGTTCCAACGGTTCCTACACTTCCTGTAATCTCTTTCTGGGATAGGTAAAACTGTAAATCTTTTTGCTTCTTCCTGTAACCGCCAGCAGGCTTGCTTGTAAAAGCATCGTAGATGTTATATCCATAGATTAGAATTCCTGCCAGTAATAACCCCCGGCGCTGGTTGTCTATTCGCTGAACTTCAGATTTCTGGCGTTCAGCTAAATCACCTAAACGCAAAGCTTCCTGTTCAGAATTGGCATTGTTATACTTTTCCTGATATTCATGGAAAAGATCCAGTTCTCTTTGGTAATCGGAGGATTTCAGACCGGCATAAGTAAATAAGGCTGCAGTGGAAGCCCCAAACAGAAGGGCTTTGAAATGCTGTTTTTTGTAAAATTGACTTAGACCCGGAAATACAGAGTAGATTCTGGATTGCGATTTGTCTGGCCTTAATTTGTCGGCAATAAACGTCAGTCTTGGTTCAGGTATGTTTAATCGTCTTTTCGTATTCCCAAAATCCGGATTTTCAATTTCAAGGTCTCCAATTTCTTGATTGGTGTTAAACTTTGCGAAACCGGTTCCCTGATATTTACCATTGTAATAGATGTCCGAATCCTCGTCAGTAAGAACAATAACGTTAGCATCATAATAATGCCGCGCAGCTACATTATTAGTAAGGATTGCAGTCCCAAAATTTCTGTCATTAAATCTATGAGAATAGGTCACTGTAGAGTCAGTTAACACCTGTATATAAGAGGTTTCGCTTTTATCAAAGTGGGTTTGTAAAGATATCAGATGAATACCAGACCTAAATTTTAAAGTGTCTCCTGAGGCAATCTTAACAGCATCTAAAAGATCATTTCCGGGTATTACGTAGGCTGAATCGGTATTGAATTCGAATTTTATAAAACCGGATTGTTCTTGAGCTAATAAGGTAGTTGAAGGGAATAAGAGGAATATAAAAAGATATTTTACCATGGGTCTGTATTTAGTCTCCAGGTTCCTGTTGAAGTAGAGTCAAAGTAAAGGGTTCCCCAGGTTTTATGAGTATGGTACGCTCCACGAACCCCGAAAAGCTCTGTTAAGTAAAGTTTTGATTCATTCAGTCCCGTAATTAAAACTTCTTCGGAAGGAGGGGAAAAACCACCTGAATATGCTTTAAAAAAAGTTGTGTCTGGATCAGTAGCATAATCAGAGTGATGGATCGGAGTTTCAGAAATTCTTACTTGATAAGATTCAATAACAGGTTTTACATAAGATGTGTCATTACGAAAACCTATCTGAAGTTCGATATCGTTTTCAGAAAACTCAGATCCATCTAAGAAATATAGATCACGTAAATATTTTAAAGGATAAATTTCATTTAAATACCCTTCGATATCGCCTCTTACTATTCTGTAAAAATACTTTGAGTCTGGATTCAGGTTTAAGTTAAGGACGAAAGACTTACTTTCGTTAAAAATTGAATCTTCACCAATTAATACGGGCTCGGAATGCTCAAACTCTTTGTAGTAGAATTCAATTTTGTCGTTAGCAGTTAACGACTGTTTACTCCAATTGAAAGTCATATAAGGTTCTTGCTTGAAGGGCTCTATAATTAAATCTATTTGAAAACCCATTGCTTCAAAAGAAGTAAATACTGGATCAGAATACGCGGTGTCATCATCTTGCACATAAAATGATTGGATTTTGTAATGTGCATAAACCCCATTGTATACTGATTTGTCATGGAACTCAAACTTAAAATAATCTTGATAATTGAATGAATTATATTCTCTTTTGCTTTTAAGTGCTATTATTTCATGATTTGTACTATCAATTTCAGATTTGCTAATTACGTACCCATCCACAAATTGACCTTCACCGTTTCTGAGTCGCCATTCCAAGAATACCGATTTTTGAACCCAGTTATAAGGCACGAGCCTTGACTCTAAACTGTAAGGTTTTATTGGTTTGAAGGAGGGGGCTTGTGGATCTAATTCATTATCAAGAGATAAAGTCGGAGCTCTTTTGCATCCAAATGAAAGGCTCATGCACACAGCAAAAAAAGTCAGTATGATAATCAAGGGGCGTCTCATTTCAATGAAAACTTTAAAGTTAGTTGGGGAACAATTCCATCCATAATTGAAACTGCAGATACTGATGCATTGGCATAGAAATTATTTGAGTTATGCTTATAGCCTTGTCTTGGTTTCCTAATCCCATCAAGTGTAGATATTATATACACAGCTCCCAGACCTAAGAGGTATGCATTAAATTTTTCACTAATTTTATCCAAATTCCTTTGGGCTTTTTCTGCTTTCTCTCTGTATTCAATAAGTTCTTCAGTTGTTTGAGATCTGTTATAAAGTTGTTTCCAGTTACTAAATTCATTTTTCTTATTTGTATAAGCCTTCTGCTGCCTAAAGAGCTGGATAGAGAGGCCTGCCAATAATCCATAGGTTACTCCAGCTCTATAATTCTGTTTTTTTGAAACATATGCGGCTCCGGGTAATAATTGTGTAGCAAATGAGAGGTCGGAAGGGCTTTTATTATATCTTTCTATATGAGTTTGCTCATAGATTTTTGTGTCAATTCTTTTTGTTAAACTTCCAAATTCAGGATGTTTAATAACTAATTTATGTTTACCTGTTAAAGCTACAACTTTGGCAATATGCTCTCCTACATATTCACCATCAAAATAAATAGAAGAGTTAGGATCGGTAATAATTGTAAGATTAGGTTCTCCTATTATTGCTTTATAAGAAGTTTTTGGGTAGGGAGGGAAAGTGTGGACGATCTGCCTCCCGACAGTTTCTCCCGGTTTGGCATTAATAGTGAATGAGTGGTCATTGATCGTTCTCCAGACAACGGTTATATGACTTTTCCCAGGATTTATGCGGACACTGTCACCTCTTTTTATTAAGTGAGGGTTTTCAAATTTCTTATCAACCACGATATAATATTGTTCGAGGTTGGCAATTACTTTAACCCAGGAAGAAACCGAATCTGCTTGTTGTGCAGTTAAACTTTTTGAGTAAAAGAAAACTATAAAAGTGAAGGCTAAGAAAAACTTATGAACCTGATAACAACTGTTCATTCTTGACGAAGTAAAACTTTTAACTTTTCTGTAGAATAGTAAATTTGGAATAAACTAAAAACAGAAAATTCAGTTACTTCCTTTGCCTTCTAATTAGAAGGGTAAAAATATCGGTCTTGCTTATCATAACTCATTAATCAGGTAAAATCCACCAATCCCACAAATCATGGTTCCAAGTTTGAACCTTGATTTATGGGATTTTAGGATGACCCGGATTATCTACTTCATCCCCTCTATGTAATCCCCAAACTTCCAGGTTGATTTAAAATCTTTGTCCAATTCCTGATTGGTGAGCAAGGCTTTCACCATGGCAACGGGAATGCTGTTGTTTTGGAGGATGGTGTCGTGAAATTCCTTTTCGGTCATTTGCCCGGACTCGACCAGTTCCTGTCGCAGTGAATAAAACTGCATGGCTCCAACCATGTAGGCAATTTGATATAACGGACCATAGTTACCTTCAAACGAGCGGCGTACTTCTGCTTCGGCATTGGCATATTCATGGCCGACTTTATCCACCAGATAATCAATACATTCCTGTGGCGACCAGTTTCCAAGATGGTAATTCAGTGAAAACACAATACGGGCGGCACGGTGCATTCTCCAGTACAACATCCCGATTTTGTCTTCCGGATTGTCAGGGAAATCTTTTTCCCAAAGCACGAACTCCCAATACAGTGCCCATCCCTCCGTCCAGAAAGGCGTTCTGAACATCCGGCGGTGGGTTTCATATCGCCGGTTCATAAATTGCTGTAAATGATGGCCGGGAATGAGTTCATGATGGACTACCGCCTTGGAAAAGTGAGGATTATTCCCCCGCATGCTCATCATTTTTTCTTCGTGAGTCATCGTATTAGTGGGATAGGCTATTCTTACCACTTCTCCACCCAAAAAGAAGGGGGCAATTTTTTGCCATTCCGGGCTCAACATTACCATGCGCCAGGTTTCCTTGGCCAGGGGTGGAATGGTGAGCAGGTCTCTTTCTTCCAGGAAGGTGACGGCTTCGTCTGCTAAATCCTTAACCAACGGAGGTTGTTCTCCGGCGGGGACGTGTGTTGTCTTTACATACTCCAGGGCTGCCTTCCAGTCATCGCCGTAGCCCAGCTCCCGGGAGGCTTTCAGCATTTCATTATAAGTCCACGCATACTGTTCGTTGGCAATATCTATGAGTTCCTGAGGCGTGTATGAAATCATCTCGAAGCCCAGCCGGCGGATAATTTCATCTTCACCAATGGGGTTACCGATGATTCCTGAACCGTCATCATCTTCTGGTTTTTGATTGTAGTGTTGAGCAAGGGCTTTTTCATATTCTTCAAGAGAGGCCGTAAGAGCTGCATAGGGTTTCTCCACCCACCAGGTGAAATCCGGGTCGTAGCCATAGTAAAACTCATAGGCTTCGGTAATCGCCTCTCTTCGTTCTTCAATTATACCGGCTACTAACCCGGCCTGTTGTTTGGAAAGCTTGAGGGTTTGCTCCAGTTCATTCAGCAAAGTAGCTGTTTCTGAATGCCAATTGTTAAACCGGGTGGCTACCTCTTTTCCATCCAAGGAAGTACCTGACCTTCTCTCGGTAATAAAATCCATCATTCCATTTTTGGCCGGAATACGTTCCGAAACCTCGTTAAACCGCTGGCGATCAGCTTGCAGGAAGTATAAGGAGCGTTCCAGATCATTCTTGAAAAGGAGGAAGTCCACTTTATCAGGATGAGCCAGTTCACGGAAGTTAATTTCATCCAGGTAGCTCAGCCACAGGGTATAAAAGTCATCAAAACGGGTGAAATATTGTTCGGAGTTTTCTACAGAATATTTCCTGGATAATGCCCCGGAATCTTCCTGGTAAACAATAATGGCATCTTCAATGGAAGAAAAGGTAGTCTGAGCCTGAATTTCATATTGAATAGAACACAGAAAAAGTGAAGTAAAAAAGGCCAGCAATGATGTTCGCATAAATTCCCGCTTTGTTAAGAATATGAAAGCTATGAAAAGAAAAAACCGGCAGAACTGCTATGGGGAATTTGTTAAGGATTGAGATGGATTTTTATGAATGTCCCATTTTCTTCTGAATAAGGCTTAAGATTTATTTCTTTTGGTGATAGATAAAGAGATTAAAAGGCATATTTTACATATATTCCATCGATCAATAAATAGTAAAACATTATGGAAACAGTAAAAATATCTCCAAAATTTCAGGTGGTTATTCCTGCTAAGGTTAGGAAATCTCTGAACCTGAAAGCAGGTCAACGTGTACGGATGATTCCTATAGATGGAAAAATCGAGGTTGTTCCCGTTCCTGAAGCAAAATCATTGCGAGGTTTTGCCAAGGGTATTGATACTTCCATTGAGCGGGAGGAGGATCGGTTTTGAATGTTTTAGACTCATCGGGATGGCTGGAATATTTCACGGATGGTAAATATGCAGATACATTTGAGCCCATTATTGAAAATGATGAAGAGTTATTGGTGCCTTCCATTTGTTTTTATGAAGTCTATAAAGTGTTAAATAGGGAGCTGGGAAAATCAAAGGCGCTGGATGGGATAGCGCTCATGGCTAATGGTAAGGAGGTATCGGTGGATCAGGAAATTGCACTTACGGCTGCACAAATAAATGCGGAGTTAAAATTGCCTATGGCAGACTCCATGATTTATGCAATTTCCCAAAAATATGAGGCTGAGCTCTGGACTTTAGATTCTGATTTCGAGGGGCTGGAAGGGGTGAAATACTTTTCGAAGAAGGGTTGAATCTTGATTTATTGGATTTCAGGATGCCCTTGATTAGAAGGAAAAAGAAAAGGATCTCATAGTATTTCTCAACCGCTCCAAAGAATCATGGTAATCAGATAATCCTGCTAATCATGGTTCAAACATCCCAAGCAATCATCACATCATTTTTAGAACCTTGATTTAAAGGATTTCAGGATGCCTTGATTGAAATTCTTTTGGTCAAAAAGAATAACTGAATAATTCAAAGTTCTCTTACCTCCCCAATTAACCCCAAAATCCATTTCAAAGGTTAAACAGGATTGTCTTATCTTTAATGCTCTGAGAATTTTGAAATCCAAAAAAGCATAAATGCACTCTTACAATCCGGCCGACATCGAGTCCAAATGGCAACAACACTGGCTCGAAAACAAAACCTTTGAAACGCCCACCGATAAATCCAAACCAAAGTATTATGTGCTGGATATGTTTCCGTATCCAAGTGGGGCGGGGCTTCATGTAGGTCACCCGGAAGGATATACGGCTACGGATATCATTGCCCGTTACAAACGGATGAAAGGCTTCAACGTGCTTCACCCAATTGGCTGGGATGCATTTGGATTACCAGCCGAGCAATATGCGGTGAAAACGGGAACACATCCGCGAATCACCACAGAAAAGAACGTAAATAAATTCAGGGAACAGCTGCAGGCTATTGGTTTCAGTTACGACTGGGATCGCGAAGTGAATACCACCGACCCGGATTATTATAAGTGGACCCAATGGATCTTTTTGAAGCTGTATGAAAAAGGCTTGGCGTACGAAGATGAGGTTGCTGTAAACTGGTGCCCTGAACTGGGAACCGTACTGGCGAATGAAGAAGTCATTGACGGCAAGAGTGAAGTTGGTGGCTATCCCGTTATCCGAAAGCCGATGCGCCAGTGGGTGTTGAAGATTACAGAATATGCCGAGCGATTGCTCCAGGATTTGGAAGATCTGGACTGGCCGGAGTCGCTGAAGGAAATGCAGCGCAACTGGATCGGGAAATCGGTTGGGGCAGAAATTGATTTTGAGATTTCAGGCCATGATGAAAAGCTGAAGGTTTTTACAACACGACCGGATACCATTTTTGGTGCTACTTATATGGTGATGGCTCCCGAGCATCACCTGGTGGATAAAATCACGACCGAAGATCAAAAGCAGGCGATTGCTGATTATCAGGAAGAAGCGGCCAAGAAATCGGACCTGGAGCGACAGGAACTGAACAAAGAGAAAACGGGCGCTTTTACCGGGGCTTATGCCATCAACCCGGCCAACGGTAAGCAAATCCCAATCTGGATTGCCGATTACGTGCTGGATAGTTACGGAACCGGAGCCATTATGGCCGTACCCGGTCAGGATGAAAGAGACTGGGAATTTGCTGAGAAATTTGATCTGGAAATCGTTCGCACGGTTCAGCCGGAAGAAGGATTTGAAGGAAAAGCCTACACCGGAGAAGGAGTTGCCATAAACAGTGACTTCCTGAATGGGTTGAAAATCAAAGAAGCCAAAAATAAAATCATTACCTGGCTGGAAGAGAAAGGTGCCGGCACCAAATCGGTGAATTACAAACTGCGCGACTGGCTGTTCTCCCGTCAGCGTTACTGGGGTGAACCGTTCCCGATTATCCATGTGGATGGGGAACCAAAACCGCTGCCGGAATCTGAATTACCGGTAGAGCTTCCGGAAGTGGATAAATATCAACCCACCGGTGATGGCGAACCGCCACTGGCGAATGCAAAAAATTGGGTGGAAACCACCGATCCGGAGACCGGGAAAACGGCCATCCGTGAAACCAATACCATGCCGCAATGGGCCGGTTCCTGTTGGTACTATCTGCGGTACATCAGTCCAGAATTTGATGGAGGTCCTGTAGATCCGGATTATGAAAAATATTGGATGCCTGTAGATCTGTATGTAGGGGGAGCCGAACATGCGGTTCTGCACCTGCTGTATGCACGTTTCTGGCACAAAGTACTGTACGATATGGGCGTGGTTTCAACCAAAGAACCATTTAATAAGCTGGTGAACCAGGGGATGATACTGGGTGAAATGGAATTCACCGGTCCCGATGGCAATAAGATTGCTGAAGACAAAGTAGAGAAGAAGGGTGAGGGCTTTGTGCTCAAAGGCACCGATACGAAAGTGGAAGCCCGGGCTCACAAAATGTCCAAAAGTCGCGGTAATGTCATCAACCCTGATAACATCATAGCTCAATACGGAGCCGACTCGCTGCGATTATACGAGATGTTCATGGGACCGCTGGAGCAAGTAAAGCCCTGGAGCACCAAGGGTGTGGAAGGTGTGAACCGGTTTCTGAATCGGGTTTGGCGCTTGCTCGTAGATGAAGATTCCGGAGAGATATCTGCTAAGGTGAAGGATGTGGAGGCCGAGAAAAAACACCTGAAGCCTCTCCATGAAGCCATCAAGAAAGTAAGCGAAGATATTGAGGGACTCCGTTTCAATACCGCCATTTCCGCACTGATGATTTTTGTGAACGAAGCCAATGGATGGGATGAAATTCCTTTATCGGTAGCTGAAGAATTTATTCAGATTTTGAATCCATTTGCTCCGCATATCACAGAAGAATTGTGGAGAATGCTGGGTCATGAAGACACACTGGCTTACGAAGGCTGGCCTCAGTTCAACGAAGAATACCTGAAGGCTGATTCTATCACCTATCCGGTTCAGGTGAATGGGAAAGTCCGCGCCGATATTGAAGTGGATGCCGATAAAGCCAAAGACAAAGAGTACGTGCTGGGCTTAGCGAAGGAAGAAGAAAACGTAGCCAAATATCTTGCTGATGGAAATCTGGTGAAAGAGATCTTTGTGCCCGGGAAGATTGTGAACTTGGTAGTCAAGTAAACCGGCTCGTTGAGTCGGCTTTGGCCATCGGCTCTGATATATCTTTTTGGCGATAGAGTTTATGTTATGCTGAGCAAAATAACAGGTGCTGATCCTGATAGATAAGCTACGTTGATGTTATTTCTTTGCTTTTTTAATGAGTTTAAGAGCCCAGTCGTAATGGCTTGAAGTAGCAGAAATCAGGTAAGCTCCAAGTGATGTAGATCCGGTCCACTTAAATCTTTTTTTCTCAAAAAGTTCTTCATTCGAATGTTGGGTAATGATTTTTTGAAGTTTTAGGAAGGATAGACTCAAATCTTCCCGAATTTTATTGAGTTCGACATTCCTGTATTTTGTCCAAATTTCTTTATTTAGCTCAGGAGTTGTTTTCCATGTGTGTCCCTTAGCGGGCATCTCCGGTTTTTCTCCCTTCATCCCCACTTCATACCAATCCAACATCATTAAATGCCAATGGTGAAGATGAGCGAGTACATCTCTAATGTTCCTGTTCATTGTCCCTTCCGGAAATTCGGCATTTTGTTCCTCTGCAGAATATGAGTCAATCAACTGATTAAGTTTGGCAAAATTCTGCTTACTCAGTTCCTTTAATTCTTTCTTTGTTTTAGGACGAGCCATGACGCTTAGGTTTAAATAGTAAACAGATCTCAACTATTAGCTTTATGTTAATATTGAAATGTTAAGATGAGATGAAAAGAATTTTTGAATAATAGATTAGCTAATACATTTAACTTCACGAAATGACCAATTACACCTGAAGAAAGGAATAGGTGTGACGGAATCTGGAACTAAACCACTCTGCACTAAAAGTGCAGAGGTTTTATGTGGGACTGAAAGTCCCGGTTCTCATTCCAAGATGAAATCTGAATTATCTTCATCATCTTTGTTTCTATGATGCTCTAAGTATTGTTGGACCATCTCATCAGTGATATTGCCCGTACTCCAAACTCCATATCCTGTCGCCCAAAAATGCCTCCCCCAATATCTATCCTGAAGATGGGGAAACTCTTTTTGAAGTATATGCGAACTTCGCCCCTTCATCCGCTTTACAAACTGACTCAATGCTATTCGGGGTGGATATTCAATGTGGATATGAATGTGGTCTTTACTCACTACCCCTTTCAAAATCTGTACCTCCTCTCCTTCACATACCTGGATCAGCAGCTCCCGACAGCGCTTTTGCACATCGCCTTTCAGTACATGGTATCTATATTTAGTCACCCACACAATATGACACGTCAACCTACTTACCGTATGACTTCCTCTTCGCATTCCCCTTTCCATAAACCCATAATAACACCTTTTAGATTTTTTCGGAATACTAAAGTGCTGCACTAAAAGTGCAGGGTTTTAAACCCTCGGCTGGGACCAATAAAAAAGGCTCCGACGCTAAGCTTCGGAGCCAGTTTAAAAACTCATCATACTCAAAGTAGGATTATGTGGTTTTTACCTTTGCATTTTTGGCGATTTGTTTGACGGATTTTGTTTTATAACCTACAAATAATATCAATTTGTTAATCCAATCAATAGACCAATGAAATTTTCGTAACACATCGATGAACAAAACTACGCGAATCTCTTTCGTTTGATTTGTTGCATCGTGCAAATATACATCATTAAACATTATACCTTCCCCGTTCTTCCAGAAATAGGATTCACCATGTTCAATCTTAGATTTATCTTCACAGTTAAAAACCTCACACTGGTCATTGATCCGGATCCTGCAATTATTGTCTGCGTTATTTCCTGGGATGATTACACCTAAATGGTATCGTAAAAAACCTTTATAATACCCAAAATGAGGTTTAATGTATTGTTCTGGGTCTAGAATAGAAAAAAAGGCTTGTTTTATTCGAGGTATTCCTCGAAGAAGGTCGGCGGTTTCAGGGCAGAGACTACAGTTTTCTTCAATGAAGTCCCCCGACTTGAACATAAATGATTTCCACTTGATCGCCTGTACCCCCCCTTTGGTTTTAGCACCTGCCAGTCCATCCAAATCTGGGATATTGTCTTTGATATTCAAGAGTTCCCGGCACTCTCTCTGAATAATATCTGCATTTTCTTCGAGTATTTTAAAGTCGGGGTATTCATTTTCATAATTGTAAATAAAAGCGGGGGTTTTTTTAATCCAACCCCTCTGTTCTAATGTGAATACTATTTTATTCAGAGTTTTTAGAGGATCCATTTAAACGCCTTGTATGATATGATCATTAATCAAAGACAAGAGAATAATCGAATTACGGTTATATGTCAATCAAAAATTTTTTAAAACTTTACTCAGAAAAAGGGTACAAAAAAAGCTCGGTCAATTACTTAACCGAGCTTAAAAAAAACCATTACTAGATTCGCAATTCTTTACCGTTCTTCAACCGGAGTCCATTCCAGCCCTTTCTCACCAACATAAAGAGCTCGCGGGCGAATCAGGCGGTTATTAGCTGCTTGTTCCATGAAATGCCCGGTCCAGCCTGAAACACGACTCATCGTGAAAATACAGGTGTACAGATCAGGCTCAATTCCGATAGAATAGTAAACCGTAGCTGAAAAGAAATCTACGTTAGGATCGATATCTTTTTCACTCTTCATAGTGTTCAGCATATCCATCGACCACTCATACAATTGCTGATGTCCCGTTTCTTCAGAAAGATCTTTGGACATGGTTTGCAGCAGTCGGGCACGTGGATCAAAAGTTTTATACACACGGTGACCAAAACCTGAAATCTTCTCTTTATTAGCCAGTTTCTTTTTGGTGAATTCAACGGCATCTGCAGTGTCCGGATCTTTGTCCAGCTCAAGCAGGGTATTCATAACAGCCGTGTTGGCTCCGCCATGAAGAGGTCCTTTCAGTGCACCGATAGCTCCGGTTACGGCTGAATACATATCAGCCTGTGTTGCACAAATAGTACGGCATGTGAAAGTTGAGGCATTCATTCCGTGCTCGGCATGCAGGATCAGGCAAAGATCCATGGTCTTTTCAGCTTGCTCGCCGGGCTTCTCGCCATTCAGCATATATAGAAAGTTGAACGCAGTGCTGCCTTCATCAAGTGGCGCTACAATGTCTTTGTCTTTACGGGCACGGTCAAAGGCTGCAATGATAGTAGGAATCTTTGCCGTGATGTCGATGGCCTGACCTTCGAATAAAGTGTCATCAAACTTGCCATGCGTATCATCAAAGTCTGCAAGCATGGAGACGGCTGTTCTCAGAACGGCCATAGGCTCAGCGCTCTTATCGGTAGTTTTAATATAGTCGAGTACCGGCTGAGGAAGTGAACGATGCTCAATCAAAAGCTTCTTTAAACTTTCCAGTTCTTCCGCGTTTGGAAGGCGATCGTTCCAAAGTAAAAAGCAAACTTCTTCAAAGGTTGCATTTTCAGCCAGGGTGTCGATAAGATACCCGGAATAAATAAGTTCGCCTTTTTGTCCGTCAATAAAACTTTTAGATGTAGAAAAAGCTACAATGCCTTCAAGTCCTTTATTGATATAAGGATATTGTTGCTCGTCAAAGCCTGTGTGAATGCCTTCTGACATTTAGTACTCCAATTTATGTTAAAAGAATAATCTGCTCGGTAAGAGCCAACTTCACGCTGCTAACATTTTTAAATATACAAGCGTTTGTGGTTGGTAATAAAATCCGATTCTCGTTTGAGAAGAGCATCGAATATAGTAAAACGACCGCACAATTTTAAGTCAAATTGTTTAAAACTATTTCAATAAAACAAATGATCTTGAAGAAAGTGTGAAGACGCGCAGGTTTTCTGAAATTGAGCCAAGTGTAACATCAAAGATACTACAGCGTACTTTTTTATCGAACCAATTCAGATATAGCTATGGAATCTTATCAATTTGACTCTATCGGACTTGCTCACTTCAGCTTTGCTATTCTTTCTATGATTTTGGGTGCGCTTATCATTTTTATAAAGAAAGGGGGATCATTCCATAAAAAGTTAGGCTACGTCTATTTTGGCTCAATGATAGGGCTGAATGTAACCGCCCTGATGATTTACAAACTCTTCGGTTTTTTCGGGCCGTTCCATGTGTTTGCTTTGATCAGCTTGGTTAGTGTGATAGCCGGATTTGTTCCCGCTTACCTCAAGAAACCAAAGGACACCTGGCTGGAGTATCACTATGAATTTATGAACTGGTCGGTAGTGGGCTTATATGCTGCGTTCTGGTCAGAAACTTTTACCCGGTTCTTCAGTTTTCAAGGCTGGGATGGATTCTGGATATTGGTAGGAACAGCCACAGGAATTACGGTTGCCATAGGCGCTTACCTGATTAAAAAGAAGAAGAGCTATTTTTTAGAAAAGTTTGGCGGAAAAAAATATGCTTCGGTTGATTAAGACTGATTCTTGGCCTCATTCCAAAACACATCCATCTCTTCCAATGTGGCATCTTTGAGGGCTTTTTCCTGCTCCTTTAGCTTTTTCTCGATGTAGCGAAAACGTTGCTCAAACTTGGCATTGGTTTTTCGGAGACTATCCTCTGCATTGAGGTCAAAATACCGGCTCACGTTAACCAGGGAAAACAACACATCACCAAACTCATCGGCGAGTTCATCGGGATTATTTGTCTCTAAAGCTTGCCGGAATTCCTGCAGTTCCTCATCCAGTTTTTCCCAGGCAAGTTTCCATTCCGGCCAATCGAAGCCCACATTCGCTGCTTTCTCTTGCATGCGTTGCGCGCGAATTAATGCGGGAAGGTGAGCAGGCAGGCCATCCAATGTAGATTTCTTTCCTTCTTTAAGTTTGATGTTTTCCCAGTTTTCAGAAACCTGTTCTTCGCCATCTACTTTCGTATCACCAAAAACATGAGGGTGCCGGCGGATAAGCTTTTCCATCAGCGTGTAAATCACATCTCCTATGTCAAAGGTCTCGGTTTCGGTAGCCATCCGGGAATGAAATACAACGTGGAGCAGCAGGTCGCCGAGCTCCTTTTTGAACTCATCGAAATCCTGATTGTCAAGCGCTTCAATGGCCTCATAAGCCTCTTCGATCAGGTTGTCTTTGATGGATTCATGGGTTTGCTTACGATCCCAGGGACATTCCTTCCGGAGAATAGCTACCAACTCTACAAGATCTTCAAACTTCCGGCTTGGCTTCATACTTGAAATTTTAAATTAAAAATTATGGATCTGAAATTACCCAATTCAAAATCCATAATTTCCAATTTCTAAGTTTTTTTCTTCTTCTTTTTGGCGGCGGGGAAGAGGATGTTGTTCAGTATCAGCCGGTAGCCGGGACTGTTGGGATGTAAGGCCAAATCGGTGGGGGGATCGTTTACACGGTGTGTGTAGTCCTCAGGATCATGCCCGGCGTAAAAGGTGAAGGTGCCGCGACCGTAATTTCCATGGATATATTTAACCTGCTCTCGGCCGGGAGATTCGCCCAATATCACCGCCGATGATTTCACCTTGTCTTTTTGAAAGGCGGTAGTTTGTCCGTAAAAGCCACGCACGCTGCTCACGTGATTTTGAGTTAGCATAGTAGGAACCGGGTCCCATTTAGCTGAAAATTCAAACAGGGTAAAAAAGTCAAGTGATTGGTCAACCCGGTTGATGCTTACCGGAACGTCAATGTTGGCATGCTCGTATTCACTGGGGTTCAACACAATTTCAAAATCCTCAAAAGCGAGTGTTTTGTTGAAATCCAGCTTTTCCTGTGCATTGGGATCGGCAGGGTCGCCGTCAAACTGTTCCGGGGCTATATCCACGCCTTCGGCAGCCAGGGCAATATCGAACGTATCGGTTCCGGAGCACATCGAAAACAGAAACCCGCCATTGCCTACATAGCGTTTGATGGTGCGAGCCACTTCTTTCTTCTGTTCGCTGACTGAGGAGTAACCGAGTTCACTGGCCATCGCCTCCATTTGCTTAACTTGTGCAATGTACCACGGCATATTACGGTAGCTGGCCCAAAATTTACCATACTGTCCGGTAAAGTCTTCATGGTGAAGGTGAAGCCAGTCGTATTCATCCAGCTTACCTTCCAGCACTTCCACATCCCACACTTTCTCGTATTCCACTTCTGCGTAGGTGAGGGCAAGCGTCACGGCATCGTCCCAGGGCAAAGCCTGGTCGGGAGTATAAACGGCAATTTTTGGTGCCTTCTCGAGGTTCACAACGGCCGTATTGCTGCTGTTGCTTTCTACATCCGCTACAATCTGCCGGGCTTCAGATGCGCTGATGGTTTCAAGAGAAACATTACGCAGCCTGCTTTTTCGAACAATGTCATTTTCAACCTTTGCCAGGAAGCTTCCTCCGCGATAATTCAACAGCCACTGGGCGGTATATCCATCGGTGATGTGATTAAAAATGACTCCGTAGGCTTTGAGATGGTTGGTTTGCGAAGCATCCATCGAAATCAGCACATGCTGCTGAGCCGAAACCATCAGTACCGGGCTTAGCGCAAATAATAATATCGTAAGCAGTCTCTTGATCATATCAGGAGTTTTGATTGGTTAATTCTGTCAGTCGTTCTCGGGCATATGGAGCGTAAAATCCCTGCGGATATTCCAGTATGAGCCTCTCGTAAATATCTTTTGGAGAAATTTCTGCTGTTGAAGTTGTTGAATCAAGGTTCCAAAAGCAATCCCCGGTAGATTCACACGCACTTCGTACTGATTGAATGTTGGTTTGTTCAGCCAGTTTTGCCTGTTCCCAAAGTAATTTCTCTTTGATGGGGGTGGCAGGATTTGATACCAAAAATACGCTCAGTTCATTATACTTTTTGGCTTTTTGAATATGAGGAGATTCAACGAAGAAGAGTAAAGCATCATCTTTTAGAGCAGTAAAACTCTCATCGTTTATCATTCCCAAAAATGCTTCAGAGCTTTTTGCAGACGCACCGTTATTTTCCATGAAAACAGCATCGGCAAACCGGGAGAGTAACTTGCCTGAAGTATCTACGGCCGTTCCCTGTTGCAGCCATAACCGAAGTTCGAGGGCGTCGTTGGCGTAATAAGAGGTGTTCTGCCTGCCCAGCGATTTCAGCTGAATGCCTGCAAATTCATAATCACCGGCGTAGAAATCGGTGAGGGCGAGAAAGTAACGGGTTTTTTCGGCGAGTTCTCCAATTTCGGCTTGCTTATTAGCCCGTGTAAAACTGATGCGCGCTTCGGTAAACTTTTTCTGAGCAAGATGAATTCGTCCTTCCAGGTACGGAATCTCGGGTGAGTCCCGCATAGCCGGGAGGTTTTTTAGCTTTCGGAGGGCTGTTCGGGCTTTGTCCAGATTAAAAACATGGTCGAGAGCTAACTCGGCTCTTTTAAGCTGCACATTCCCCATACCGCTATAATTGTTGGTCTCAGTCTCGATAGAATCCAGCATAACGGTAGCCAGTTTATAGAGGCTGTCTCGTTTGTTGGTGAAGTCAAGATTGTAATCATCGATATACTTGGCCCATTTTGAATAGGTGTCCGCCAGTTCTTCCAGACCCCGCCACTTAATCTCACCGTAGGCATTGTCGGTGTAATAGGTGAAGGCTTCTTTAGCCAGTTCAAATTCATTATTCTCGGTCAGCTGCCTGCCCAGGTTAAACAGCGAGTAGTTGTAGGATTGAGATCGGCTCTCATATTCTTTAGCTGTGGCAAGCGCCCGGCGGTATAATTTGTTTTCCTGAAGCAGCCAAATCTGCAGCTGGTAAAACGTTTGATAGTTGGGGGATGAAATGGAGAGCTTACCCAACCGCTCGTCAAGTTCAATAATGGTGATGTCGTACAGAATAGGGTCGTTGTACCGAAGCAAACTGCGCTGTATGTATGATATTTGGTTTGGGGACGATTCCAGTAAATTCAGCCATTCTTCAATTGCCAGCTCGTATTCGCCGGCTCTCATATAAGCATTTGCTATATCCCCGAAAAATAAACGGTCGTTTTGAAATACATTCCGCGCCTTTTTATACACTTCAACGGCCTCAACATATTCACGCCGGCTTACCATCGTTCGGGCGGTGGTTATATAAAGTTGTAGCTGACGGGGGTGAGATTCCAGGTTGGCATACCAGATATCTAATGCTTTTTCTGTCTCTTCCTTAAAATGATAGATTTCCCCGATTCGGATCTCTACCTGACTTTCAACTTCGGGCTGGTCCTGGTATTTACGGGCAATTTCGAGTCCCTGATCATACTGCTTTAACTGGATCAGGCAGTCGATTAACCGGTCGGCATAAACGTAAGTGCCGGGATTGTCATCGTGCAGTTCCTGTAACAGGGGCAGGGCATCGGCATGTTGCTGCTGCTGCATAAGCCGGGTGGCAAGCTGGAAGTCGCTGTTGTTTTGAGCTGTGGCTGTGAAACTCAGCAACCCGATAATCAATAAAGAGAAAACGGTTTTTAAAAAAGTGTTCATGAACTCATGATATCAAATTCCGGGAAGAAAGATTTTATCTCCCTGTAAAAACGGTTCAGCGGAAACCCGACTACATTATAGTAGTCCCCATCAATTTTTTCTACAAACAAGGCGCCCAAGTCATCCTGAATTCCATATGAACCGGCTTTATCCATGGGGTTACCGCTTTTTATATACGCTTTAATTTCCTGTTCACCTAACGTGCTGAAGGTAACTTTTGTTTGTTCATAAAAGGTATGTTTGGCTTGAATCGTGCCATTTTTATCAGTTTTAACAAATGCGACTCCCGTATAAACAAAATGATGGGTTCCACTTAATCGGCTCAAAAAGGAAAAAGCCTCGTCAGCATCTGCCGGCTTACCCAACACTTCTCCATTATGCACCACGATGGTATCAGAACCGATGATGAAGCTATCGCTGAATTTGGAGGCAACATCGGTGGCTTTTAAAGCGGCAAGGTCTTCCACCATTGGCCCGGGCTCCGTGTGCGAGCTTATTTCTTCTACATCACTGGGGGAAATCTCAAAAGCCAGACCTATCTGTTGTAATAATTTCTTTCTTCGGGGGCTCTGAGAAGCCAGAACAATTCGCGTCATACCGTATTTGCACTTTTGGGTTTAGCAGATAATTAAATAACTTAGCCAACCATTTCGATCTTAAATTTCAACTAAGTTAACTAAAAGAACATGGCAAAACGAGGACGTAAACAGGCGGATCATCAACCGATGTTTTTTTCCGCATATAACTACAAACTCATCGGGATAGCGATTTTCCTGATTGTAGCGGGTTTTACGGCCATGTACCTTGAAAATGAAGTGGACGGCTTTATTTCTCTTTTTATCTCTCCGATTGTGATTATGGCCGGCTATATCCTGGTTATATTTGCTATTATGAAGCACGACCGGGATGAAGAACCTGAAGCAGCATCCAGCTAAATAAAAACGTGCTCGATCGCTGGGTAAATATCTTCTTTTCGTTAGCACTGGTTTTTGTATTCATCTTGTTTGGTGACTCTCAACAACACAACCAGATTCTTTTTGGGCTTTTTCTTGCCGCTTTGTTATCCATCACTGCTTTCATTCTGAACTGGTTAACGATTGACGGTGCTTCTTCAGCAACCATATTTGGGGGATTCGCTTATGGTTTGGGCGGACTTGCCGGCGCCGCCGTAGTGCTGGCCTTCTTTATCTCGGGATCGGTGCTTTCAAAAGATTTAATATCCCGCGAAGGTTTCCTGGAAAAGAAATTCCGGCGTAATGGTAAACAGGTTTGGTCGAACGGGTTTTGGTTTGTCCTCTGGATTTTAATTTGGTTTTTGACCGATGTAGATGCTTTTCTGATTGGCGCCGTAACCTCCATTGCAACCGCTGCTTCCGATACCTGGGCTACAGAAATTGGAGAAAACCGGCTAAAGGGTAAAACCCGGCTTATTACTACCGGAGAAAAAGTTCAGCCCGGAACCGACGGCGGCATTAGCTTTTATGGAACCGTTGCTGCACTTACCGGTGCAGCTTTTATAGCGGCAGTGTTCTGGTTTTTTGCTATCGATGCCATGCTTTCAACCATTCTGATAATTGCGATCACCGGATTTTTTGGTTCCCTCATCGATTCTTACATTGGCGCCCGCTTTCAGAATGTGGCATACAGCCTTTCCGGACTTTCATCAATTGGTTTGGAGAATATGTATGTTAGCAACAATTTCGTGAATTGGATTTCTGCAGGCCTGGCTTCAGTAATCAGTTTGATATTAATCTTAATCATTGGCGTATGAAATGGTATAAAAAATTACACTGGCAAATTATAATTGGATTGATTTTAGGTCTCCTTTGGGGGCTTCTGGCCAGTGTCACCGGGTTAAATGAATTTACTTCTGACTACATCAAACCCTTTGGTACCATTTTCATAGCCATGCTGAAGCTGATCGCGATGCCACTGGTGCTGGTTTCGTTGGTGGTAGGGGTTACCAGTTTAAATGATACCACCAAACTGTCGAGAATGGGTTTTAAAACGGTGTCGATTTATGCCGTAACAACCGTTTTTGCCATTACCATTGGTTTGGTAGCGGTGAATGTGATTCAACCCGGAAAAACCCTCCCGGCCGAAACAACAGCCACCCTGCAGGAAAGCTACAGCGAGTCAGTTGACGATCGAAGCGCTACGGCAGAACTGGTGCAGAATCGCGGTCCGCTTGACTTTATTGTAGATATCGTACCCGAAAATTTCTTTGCTGCTGCATCCAATAACTCAAGTATGCTGCAGGTGGTATTTGTAGCTATTCTTCTCGGAATTGGGATTATCCAGATTGGAGGTAAAAAAGCGCAAACGCTGGTGGATGTGTTCGATGCATTTAATGATGTTATTATTCGGATTGTGGAGCTCATTATGCTTACCGCTCCCTATGGGGTTTTTGCGTTGATGGCCTCCCTGATCATAGATCTTGCCGGGGATGACCTCTCCCAGGCGATGGAATTATTATACGCTTTGGGATGGTATTGCCTGACGGTAATCATAGCCCTTATTCTTCACGTTTTTATAGTTTATGCCAGCCTGTTCAAAGTGATGAGCGACATGAAGCTTTCGACCTTTTTCAGGGCCATACAGCCTGCTATGCTGCTTGGTTTCAGTACCAGCTCCAGTTCAGCTACGCTTCCGGTTACCATGGAGCGTGTGGAAAAAAACCTCGGGGTTGAAGATGAAGTAGCCAGTTTTGTGCTTCCCATCGGAGCGACCGTGAATATGGATGGAACGAGTTTATACCAGGCAGTAGCGGCCGTATTTATTGCCCAGGCATTAGGGATGGATTTAACCATTGCTCAGCAATTGATGATTGTGTTAACGGCAACGGCAGCTTCCATCGGTGCAGCCGGTGTTCCCGGAGCCGGTATTGTGATGCTGGTCATTGTGTTGGAAGCCATTCAGGTACCCACGGCGGGAATAGCGCTCATCCTTGGGGTAGATCGTATTCTGGATATGTGCCGAACCACAGTCAATATCACGGGAGATGCTGCGGTGTCAGTGGCAGTGGCATCCTCAGAAGGGCGGTTAGGGGCTCCTAATCTGGATGATTAGAATTTTAGAAAACAGGAAATTTTATATGCCTTTATGCCTGAAAATCTGTTAATTGAAGGAACAAAACTAACGAGTAACACGTGTGCCTATGGCTCAAAAGTTACTATCCGGTAAACATTTAAAAGCACTACATATCGCCCTCTTCTTGCTGGTTGCCGCCTTGGGTTTCAAGGCAACAGCCCAGTCTGTATTGCTTCCGGGCGATGTAGTTATTGTATCTGCCAATGCGGATACTCATTCCATCGATTTTATGCCGCTTATCGATATTGAGGAAGGTACGGAGCTGTATTTCTCAAATGGGAAGTGGGATCAGGAAGCTCGAACTTTATCCGGGAATGAGCTTAAGGTAACATTCAAGAGCCCGATTCAGGCCGGTACAAATATTCACCTAAACGACTTTAAAGATGACCGTCTGGATATAGAAGGTGAGATCAGTTTTGAAGGCGGAACCTTCCGTCTTTTTGCCTATCAGAAAGAAGAAGTATATCGGTTTATTTTTGCTATAGGCTGGGGGAAAGGGGTGGTATGGAATACCTCAGAGGAAGAAACACTGGGATCAGATATCCCGGAAAGTTTGCGAGAAAGCGATCACACCTACCTGACACTGGGTGATGCCTCCAACTATCAGTATTACATCAGAAACGGAGCCAGCGGAACCCGGAATTTGTTACTCCAATATGTGGGTAATGAAAGCCATTGGCGCGGAAGTGAAAGCAAGCCTTTCCCAATTTTTGGAACCTCCTTTAATTTGCTCGCCCCGCCGGTCGTTCTTTTTGATCAAAGTGTTTCTACTGTTCAGGAATCAGATTCGGTAGCTATTTTGAATGTTGCTATTTATGAACATGATGGCTCTCGCCTTTCCGTTGATGTTAAGTTTGACACCCTTCGAAGTATCACATCTCCTAATGATTACACCGACTTTAAAACCACAACCCTCAATTTTACCGGGTTGATTGGGGATGGCGTATATGAAGTAAGGGTTCCGATTACAGATGACAGTGACTATGAAGGAAGAGAAACCGGTATTTTTACCCTGCAGAATTTAACGAAAGGAAATTACGGAGATTTCCTCACGCACAGCAAAATCATTCTGGACAATGAAAAGCCGGAGGTGTTAATATCTCAGGTTATAAACGCTCCTGAAGGGGCCGACTTTGTGGAACTCCGGAATATGGAAGATGGCGTGGTCTCGTTAAATGGCTGGAGCCTTTCCTCTAAAGACCAGAAATACACATTTGCTGAAGATGCTGTTCTATTTCCACAGCAAACCATTCGTATTAAGTATAAAGCTTCAGCGCCTGAAGTAGATTCATCAGAGACTACTATTTACACCAATCTTGATAAGCCTTTGTTGAATAGAAGAGGCGGACAATTGGTGTTGAAAGATTTCAGCGGAGAGAAAATTCATGAGTTCAAGTACTCAGAACTGAAAAGGCTATCTGAAAGCAATTCAGGGCGGGATGAGTTGGTTTCCGGTAACGTTATTAATAATGCCAACCAACAAGTAAATGATGGTAATCTGCTGGGGCTTCAGGCTTCCGTACAGCAACTGGCTCAACCGGGATTAAAAGTAATTACCCAGCCGGATGGAATTAAAGATGTATTCCCGGAAGCACGATTAAAAGGCTGGAATGAGAGTGAACAACAATTTGTGGAGGTAACCTCAGAGTCAGCTTCCATGTCTGATTTTGAAATTCTTATTGGGCATTTCGAGGGAGAAGAAGCACAGAAATTAGCCGAGTGGAAAAAGGAGAATTCACAAAAGAAACAGAATAGCAGCACACTCTCATTAAGTGTTTCAGCGACTGATTATGACCAAAATGAAGCCTTAAACGGAACGGAAGGTTTGAACCTGGTTTACAATAATGTGGATAGTCCCGTCAGTGTACAACGAATTCTTGAACTGGCTGAAGAGAAATATCCCGAAGTTTCCATAAAACCACTTATCTACGGAGTGAAGCAAAATGCTACCGGAGATTTAGACTTTGTGCCTCTGCAGGAAGAGGATCAAATTCCGGCTCAGGCTCCCTTTTGGATCATACTGGAAAATACCCAACCTGAAATAGAAATAAATTTCGATCTGCAGGAAATCAGCCAGCCGGCAGCTGCTGCAGATACAGAGGAACTGACGGATGGAGAAATAACGACGATATCCCTTATGCTTAATTCGCAGGCTCAGAGCGAAACGGTTACTGTTCATTTTGTAGATAACGGCACCATGGAAAGTGTCATGGATCTCAACTCGTATCCGGAGTTGTTCCTGGGCGGTCATTCATTCCTGGATATGGCATTTTCCGGCGGGGAGGAGTATTTCAGTGAGATTACACTTTCCTCGAAAATAGAACAGGCACTCTCATTGCCGTTGCAGTTTAGTACTTCCGGATCCGGTAAGTTGACTCTTTCTATAAGTGAGTGGGAGGCTATTCCTGCCGATTGGGAAATTAAACTGGAAGATAAAGCAGCACAGAAAGAGTATGTTCTGAGAGAAGATTTCAGCATGACTTTCGATCACACCGCGTTAGCTGAGGAAGCCAGTCAGAACCGGGAAGCTTCGTTATCAGATTATGCGGAAAAAGACCGCTTTGTGATTCACATACAACCTCCCGGACAAATTGCAGAAGGCGATGAGGAAGACGATACTTTGCCCCGGGAAGTAGAGCTTCACCAAAATTTCCCCAACCCATTTAACCCGGCCACTATTATTTCATTTTATCTGCCGGAATCAGAAGAAGTTCGTCTCTCTATTTTTAATATTGTAGGCCAGCCGGTTGCCGTGATTGCAGAAGGAACCATGTCGGCCGGAGAGCATCAGTTTGAATGGGATGCTACGGACAAACCCAGTGGGATGTACATCTATCAGCTGGAAGTTGGAAAGAGTGTTATGACCCGAAAAATGACATTAGTAAAATAGTGAACAGATTTCGTGTGATAACAGTTATTCCAAATAAGTAATCATAAATCAAAAAAGGACAAGTACTCTTTACCTATCATGCAGTTTAAAACAATTCAAGGGGTGGAAGTGCCCGAAGTAGGGTTAGGAACACACCGATTAATTGGCAGAGAAGGCGAAAACACAATAAAGCTGGCACTGAATCTTGGCTATCGCCACATCGACACTGCCCAAAGCTATAAAAACGAAAGAGAAGTCGGGGAGGCCATCAAGAGATCACATGTTGATCGGGAAGAGATATTTCTTACCACCAAAGTTTGGCACACCCATCTTGAGAAAGACGACGTTTTAAAGATTGCAGAAAACTCACTTCGGGAATTAGACACTCCTTATGTGGATCTTTTGCTGGTACACTGGCCCAACCCGGAAGTAAATATCGAAAAAACGATGGAGGCTTTTCTGTCGTTGCGCGACCAGGGTAAAGCACTGAACATTGGCGTTGCCAACTTTCCGCTAAAGTTATTGAAGGAAGTGAATGAAGAGCTTGGTGCCCCCATCTTTTGCAATCAGGTTGAATACCATCCCTTCCTGAGCCAGTTTGATTTACTGGACTATACCGCCGAGCAGGATATCCTGTTTACCGCATATTCCCCGCTTGCACAGGCAAAAGTGATGGAAAATCCATTGCTTCAAAAGCTTGGTGAAAAATACGGGAAATCACCGGCACAAATTGCCCTGCGCTGGTTGATAGAACAAGAGCAGGTGGTTGCCATCCCCAAGGCCTCTTCGGAAGAACACCTGAAAGAGAACATCGATGTATTTGATTTTGTGCTGGAAGATGACGACTTCTACGCCATCGATGATATCCAGAAAGATACCCGCTTAATCGATCCCGACTTTGCCCCTGAATGGGATAAATAGTAGCAGATAAGCAACTATTCAACCCTTCCAGGGTTAAGCCAAATTTGTTTGAGTCAGACCGGTTGCAGTAACTTTGGAAGGGTTAGTTTAGGCATCGAAAGGTAGATTCGGGCAAGAAAAAAAGAAGCTTTTATTCCCCATACACCCCAACACCCCATAACCCTTCCAGAGTTAAGCCCACTTGCTTGAGTTAGACTAATTTCCGTAACTCTGGAAGGGTTATTAATAGTATAGGTAAGGAGCTTAATCAGCTGCAGGCAGCCAAGGCCAGTACATCCCCATCCTGGTTTGTAAGCTGATGGCGGTAGTTTTGATGCTCTTCGTTTTTTCGTTCGGAAGTGATCATATCACCAGAGTGGCTTTCCCGCATGAACATGATATCCATGTTTTTGATCAGGTAGGCTTTGTCATCATCGTAAGTCTCCATCAGCCACTCCACGAAGCGGGCATTGTTTACGTGCTCGTTCATATCCAGGTCTGAATTTCGGACTACAAACTTTTTAGTTACATCCGCATCCTCAAAGGAACTCAAGCGATCGGATTTTACCGGCATCACATGTTCCAATTCTGATAACCGAAGGTCCAGAACGTCTTGTGGCATGCGGGTGGGCTTGCGGGTCTTTAAATTGATCATCATCCAATAGCTGAGGCAAGCCCCGATTTGGGCGCCTTCTTCATCCAAAATGCGGTAATCCCGATAGGCTCGTAAAGCATCGCCGGCGGCCGGCCAGGTTTCGATAATGATTTTTTCCCGCCAGTTTGGATACCGCTCAATCTTGATATCCATTCGGTGGAGCACCCAGGTGAGGTCTTTCTCCTGAAGCTGAGTGATATCAAAATTGAGTTTGTGGGCGTGATTCCCGGCTACTTCCTGAAAGAGAGAGCAAAGGGCCGGAAGGGTAATTTGTCCCCCGGAGCCAACTTCACTGGCCCGGATGGTAAAGGTTTCGCTATGCTTGGTGATGTTATCAGTCATGGATGAAGGTGAAGTTCCGAATCACCCCAAACATAAATGAAAAAAAGGATTTATGTGTCGATGATTACTTAGCCGCATACAATATTCGGTTGCTCCAGATCTTGATGTCATCCAGGATCACATAAATGGAGGGCAGTACCAAGAGGGTTACTACTGTAGAAAAGGTAAGTCCGCCTACAATGGCACGTGCCATTGGGAAGTAGGGAGGGCCGTTGCCGCCAATCTGTGTGGTTCCGAAACAAAGGGGAACCAAACCAAGCACAGTTGTAGCTGCAGTCATCAGGATGGGGCGCATGCGGTCTCGGCCGCCTTGTATAACCGCTTCCCTTCGCGATAAACCCTCACTGCGCAGATGGTTAATATGATCAATCAGTACAATCCCGTTATTCACCACTATACCCATCAGAATCAGAATTCCGATGAAAGCCATCAGGTCAAAAGTGGTTCCGGTGATAAAGAAGAACCAAAAGATTCCAATCATGCCGTAAAAAATACAGGAGAGTACGCTTGTTGGATAAATAAGGGATTCAAACAGGGAGGCCATGATCAGGTAAATCAGGAAAAAAGCTATGGAAATATTAAAAAGCATGGTATTCATCGCATCCATATCATTTCCAAAGCTCCGTCCATAGCTCCACCCGTACCCGGCGGGATATATAATCTGATCCATCACCTGCGATATTTTACCGCGGGCTTCATCCGAAGTAATATCATCGAGGTTGATGGAAATCCCCAGGGAAGTGCGACGGTTTTCACGGAAAATGCGTCCGGCGCCGGGTCGCTCTTCAAAGTCGGCAAGGGTGGCAAGCTTCACTGATTGATCGTCATTAATAGAAATCGGCAGGTTTTTAAGGTCATCGATGGTTTGCCGGTTCACATCCTGAAAGGCAAGGACCACATCGATTTCACTGTCTTCACCGCGAATACGCTGTATGGTTTGTCCACGCATAGCTCCGGATACCATACTGGCAACTGCCGATGAGGTAAGCCCGAAATTCCGTGCCCGGTCATGATTTACGGTGAGGCGGATTTCATCACTTCCGGCCTCCGCTTCGGAACGAACATCGGCAAAGCCTTCAATTTGACCAAGTCGCCATTCCACCTGTTCGGCCAATTCTTCAAGTACGTCCATCGATTCGCCCTGAACAAAAACCCGAACCTGTTCGGCACTGTTTCGGCTGATAAACTCAAAAGCAGGTTGACCGAGTGCAATTTTAGGGAGGTCTTTTTGGATCTCTTCCTTAATCTGCGTCACCGCTTTTTTGGCATCGTCCTCGTCAATAAGGTTGATTGTAGATTGGGCGTATTCAGGCTGGTAGTAGGTGTAAACAGACTCTATTTCGAATTTATCCTGGTTTTCGTAAAGGTATTCTTCGATCCGGTCAACCGACTCTTTTACTCGATCCAGGGTATAACTTGCATTCAGATTGTATTGAAGTCTTAACTGCCGTTCTTCAACCCGGGGAAACATATCCACATTCATAAAAGCCATGGGCACGCCGCCACTCAAAAACAGCAGAACGATGAAAAGCACCGAGATTTTACGCCGCTCCAATAGCCATCCGAGCAAGGCGGAGTATTTTACGGAGAGCTTGTCGATGACCGTTTTTTTCTTTGATTTTTCCGGCGGATGAATCTTGGAGGCGAGCAGGGGGATCACCGTCAGCGAAATAACCAATGAAGCCAGCAATGCGATGATAATCGCCATGCCGATATAATACATATGCTGAGAGATAAAGCTCTCGTTCACCACGTTTGGCAGGAAAACGATGATGGAGGTCAACGTACCGGCAGTAACAGCAATCGAAACTTCTTTGGCTCCAAAAATAGCTGATTTACGAGCGTCATTTCCTTTGCGTTGATACCGGTGTATGTTCTCGGTTACTACTACGGCGTTGTCCACCAGCATACCAATAGCGAGCATCAGTCCCATCATGGAAAGGATATTCAGAGAAATATCGAGGAAGTAGAAAAAGCCAAGCGTTACAATGAGTGAAAAGGGGACAGCCGTGGCAACGATGAGGGTGGTGCTCATTTGCCGGAGGAAAATATACAGTACGAATACGGAGAGTAGCGCACCAATCATCCCGGAATTAAAAAGCTCCCGAAGCGAGCTCAGGATTCCATCCGCCTGGTTAAACATCTCATAAATCTCGATGCCCTGCATTTCAGGAAGCTCATTCACCTTGTCAATTTCAGCTAAAACTTCATCAACCACCTGTACGGTATTGGCGGTAGATTCCTTGGTGATATCTAATCCGATTGCGTATTTGCGATCCAGGTGACGGGCATAATTTCGTTCGGGGGATGTATATTTAACCGTGGCAATATCCTTTACGCGGATGTTATTATCGGCCACAATGAGATTTTCGATATCCTCAACGCCATTCAGGTTACCAACCGGACGAACCATGTATCGCAGTCCGGAATCAGTGATTTTACCCGCTGAAATCGAGAAATTCGCTTGTCTTAGGGTGCTGCTCAACCTATTTAGGTTAATGTTGTACTGGGTGAGCCGGTCCGGATCAAGTTCAACGCGTATTTCCTTTTTCTCTACGCCATACAGGGTAACCTGCCCAACTCCGGGAATGCGCTCGATGCGCTGCTTCAGGTTACGGTTCAACAGCTCATAAGCGTCTGACAGATCCCGGTTACTGGAAATACGCAGCTGAAGAGTAGGAGCATCTCCGTCCTGAAATTTATTGATGGTATAGTATTCAAAATCATCGGGCAGCTGATTTCGGATGCTTTCGATTTTTTCCTTAATCTCGATGGCTTTGAGATCAATTTCATTTCCCTGCTTAAAAATGACTATAACTCCGGCGTTATCTTCTCCTGAATTTGAGTTGATACGTTCTACCCCACTAATTGTCGCAAGAACTTCTTCAATGGGTCGGGCTACATTTTCGTTTACTTCAGCCGGTGTTGAATTTGGATAGGGTAGCTGGACAAAAGCTCCCGGAAAAGTGATGTTCGGCATAAACTCAAGGGGAACCATTCGGGTGGCAATCAAACCCACAACCAGCAGACTCACAAAAACCATGAGTGTGGTTACCGGGCGACGTATGGATAAATCGGTAATATGCATGGCAGTTTATTAAGCCGTTTCGGTTTCGGGTTGAGGAGTATAGCTCTTGCGGTCAAGTATGTCGTACATCACAGGAATGACTACGAGGGTGAGCAAGGTTGAAAATAACAGTCCGCCGATTACGGTGATACCCATCGGGGCACGCAGTTCGGCACCATCGCCAAAACCAATAGCGAGAGGGAGCAAGCCGAGAGTAGTAGTCATGGTGGTCATCAAAATCGGGCGTAGGCGGGATTTTCCACCTTCTTTAATGGCCTCCAGTTTCTCAACGCCTTTCATGCGCATCTGGTTAATCAGGTCGATAAGCACGATTGCGTTATTAACTACGATGCCGGCCAAAAGAATCAATCCAATAAATACAACCACACTGATGGTTGTGCCGGTGATGTACAGCCCAAGAATGGCTCCAACCAAAGCCAGCGGAATGGTAAAGAGGATGATGAATGGGTGCAGCAGCGACTCAAATTGAGAAGCCATCACCAGGTACACCAGGAAAATAGCGAGTGACAGAGCAAAAATGAGGGACTGAAAGGAGTCCGCCATTTCTTCATTCTGTCCGCCAATTTGGGCAAGAATTCCGGCCGGCAAAGTGGTTTCAGCCAGAGCTTGTTCTACTTCTTCAGCTGCTTCGCCTAAATCACCATAATTCAGGTTAGCCGAAACAATAGCTACACGTTGCTGAGCCACACGGCGGATTTCACCCGGTCCGTTGGCAATCTGCACTTCAGCTATCGCGCTGAGAGGAATAGGACGTTCGCTGTCCGGGTTTACAATCAGGCGCTGAATTTCATCGATGGATGCACGATCGGCCTCACGGGCTCGAACCAGCACATCAATTTTACGATCTCTCCAGGAATAGCGGGTAGCCACATCTCCACGAACGTTACTTACAATGCGGTCAGCTACTTCATGCACCTGTAAACCAAGGGCAGCGGCCCGGTCGCGATCAAATAAAATCTGTATTTCAGGACTTCCGGTTTCCATGGTGCTTTTTACATCAGCAAACCGGTCGTTTGAAGAAAGCTTACGGGCCACGGCATCACCGGCTAGTTTGAGTTTGTCCAGGTCAAAACCTGAAATTTCAATCTCAATGGGTGTTTTGAAAGAGAACAGGGAGGGGCGGGAGAATTTGTACTGCAAGCCCGGAATTTGCTGAAGGGAAGATCGCATCTGATCCATCGCTGCTTCTTCATCCATAGTGGAAGAACCGGATGCAAGCGTTACGCTGAGCTCACCCCAGTTTTCGCCGCCTTGTTCGGGATTGGCATCCATTTGGTTTCCGGTTCCAGCAACAGCAAAGGTGGTTCTTACATTATCCAGGTTCCTGGATTTGTTCTGAACCGAGCGCAGGGCTTTATCGGTTTCTTCAATTGGAGTTCCGGGAGGTAACTTGAATTCCACGGCAAACTCACCCTGCGATAGCTGAGGTATGAGCTCAATGCCGATTTGGGGAACCAATGCGAGTGACCCCACAAAAGACAACAAAGCAACCGAGAGCACAACAAATTTATGATTCAGAGACCAGCGTAGTAAGCCGGCATACACTTTTTCCGTTGCCTGATAGGATTGATCAAACACCCATACAAAAGGTGAAAACAGAGCTTTTGTAATTTTGCTAATCCAGCGGAAAATGAATTTAATTCCTTTTGTTAAAGCAGTAGGGATGGTGTAAAACAAAAACATACGTACGGATCGTAGTCCACGCCCGGCCTTGGTTTTAGGCTCTTTTAAATTCAGTGGCTGAGTTTCGGTTTTCTTTCCTCCAATTGAAGAAAGCATCGGAATCAGTGTGATAGCTACAATCAGCGAAGCCAATAAGGAGAAGGTCACCGTCAGTGCCTGATCACGGAAGAGCTGTCCCGCAATTCCCTGAACAAATACCAGCGGAAAGAATACAGCGATGGTGGTGAGGGTGGAGGCGATTACGGCCATTCCAACTTCTCCGGCACCTTCACGGGCCGATTCCACAATTCCTTTCCCCATTTCCCGGTGCCGGGCAATGTTTTCCAGCACCACGATGGAGTTATCCACCAGCATCCCGATACCAAGAGCAATTCCGCCCAAAGACATGATGTTTAGTGATATATCGTTGCCGTACATCAGGTTGAATGTGGCAATAATGGAAACCGGAATGGAAACAGAAATAATGACGGTGGTCCAGAAATTCCGGAGGAATAAATACAGCACAAGTACTGCCAGGATACCACCAATGATTCCGGCATTCTTCACTTCATTAACTGCAGAGGCTATAAATACAGACTGATCATACACTTTCTCCAATTTCATGTTGGAAGGAAGGGCATCACGGATACTCCCCATTCGGGCGTTGACGGCCTCAGCCACGGCTACAGTATTGGCATCCCCTTCTTTGTATATGGCAATTTCCACCGCTTCAGCACCATTCAGGCGGGTGATGGCCTCACGTTCTTTATATGCCTGGGTTACATCGGCTACATCTTTCAGGTAAATGGTATTGTCCTGATTTCGGGCAACAACCACATTTCGAATTTGTTCTACTGACTTAAATTCATTCAGCGTCCGCACCAGATACTGCTGAGTTCCTTCCTCAAGCCGACCCCCGGAAAGATTCACGTTTTCGGCACTTAAAATCTGTGTTACACTTTCAATAGGGATGTTCAAATAAGCGAGTCGCTGCTGATCAATGTTTACCTGTATCTCTTCTTCAAGTCCACCACTGATTTTTACCGAAGCAACCCCCAGGGCGGATTCTAAATTCTTTTTGAGCTGTTCATCCGCTAATACACGCAGGCCTTTCAATCGGGAAATTGCGTCCGGGCTTTCCAGGTCCTGATAGCCTGCGTAATCCACATTTACATCATCCCCGGAAGGATTATCAGTCCCGCCTTCGTTGTAATAGAGGGCATACCGCATTATGGGGTCGAGGGTGGGATCAAAGCGTAAGGTAACCGGTTTATCGGCATCTAAAGGAAGCTGAACGGCATCCAGTTTGGCCATAACGTCCAGGTTCGCGATGTTCATATCGGTTCCCCAGGCAAATTCCAGTACTACATCAGACTGACCCGCACGGGAAATGGAACGCACTTGTTGTACGCCTTTCACAACTCCAACTGCTTCTTCAACGGGCTTGGTAATCAGGTTTTCAACTTCAACAGGAGCTGCACCTTCAAATTCGGTTCGGATAGTGAGGGTTGGATAGCTGAGTTCAGGGAGCAGGTTTACATTAAGCCGGGAGAGGGAAACCATACCGAACAGCAGAATCCCGACTGTAAACATGGCAATGGTAACTTTCCGGCGTATAGAAAGGTCAATGATTTTCATAGGAGAGCCTGTTTACAGGTTGGAGATAACGTTTACTTTGGTGCTGTCCTGAAGACTTCCTTGCCCAATGGTGACCACCATTTCGCCGTCTTCCAGTCCTTCGATCACTTCTACATTCACCCCGTTGGTGTAACCGGTTTTAATAGCTTTTTTGAAAGCCAGCGAATCTTTGATCACATATACACTTTGGGCGAGATCTTCCGACATAACGGCTGATTTAGGAATCATACGGGTGTTTTCGCGGGTGTCGTACACAATTTTCACACGCCCGAACATACCGGGGCGAAGCATGCCTTTGGTTTCATCCACATACACAGTCACTTTAAAGGTACCGGTTTGGGAGTCCACTACCGGGCTGATGCGTTCTACATGGCCGGCAAAGGTTTGATTGGGTAATGCATCCACTCTGAGTTCTGCACGCTGGTCATTTCTGATTTTTGCCATCTCATGCTCCGGGATGTGCAATATCGCCTGCAACGGACTAAAATCGGTAACCCGATACACCTGTTGGTCGGTACCGATCATATTTCCAACTTTCACATAGCGCTCAGAAATCACTCCGCCAATCGGAGATTTAATAGATGTATGCTCAAGATTCAGCTGAGCAAGTTCATAGGCTGCTTTTTGAGACTCATACTCATATTGAGCATTTTGGTAGGCTTCGGCAGCAATCAGGTTCTTTTCATAAAGTTCCTTGTTACGGTCAAAGTCGTTTTTCAGTCGGTCTAAGGTTGCTTTGGCCCGGGCTGCTTCAATACGGTACTGATCGTCTTCAATTTTCGCGATCACCTGTCCGGCTTTAACCTCATCGCCTTCCTCAACATAAATTTCCCGAACAATACCGCGAACTTTAGCTACCACTGTTGCTTCCTGTTCGGCTTCAAGGGTGGCGGTGTTGGCATAGTAAGCAGAGATATCTCCCCGGCTCACGTTACTGACTTCCACCGGAATAATCAGATCTTCGTCTTCACCATTTTGATTTTCTTCGTTTCCATTGTTACAAGCACTGGTGAATACCAAAGCTGTAATCATGACCAATAGCGGGAGGGAGTAGCGTAATGTTTTCATCTGAGTGTATTAAAACCGTTTTGATTATTTGCAACGGTGTTGGCTTACGCCCGGATGAAATCTTTGTTTCGGGAAGGCTGAAGTTTCTATTGGCTTGTTCTATACAATCTGACCAATCCGAGTACTATTCTTCGGGCTGTACGGCTTGTATAATTTGTACCCGCGAGGTTGTAGCTTATTCAATGAGGCCGGTTTTCAGGATTACGTAGTGAAACGGAGCTTTGTTAAGAGGTTAAAACCCATATACGGATATGGAAAACTGATGGAAAGACGAGCCGGTAAGTGGATGATCGGTTTCGTTGACACTGTAAGTTGACCAGCTATAACTGAAATCCAAATGATTTGCTACGGACCTGATTACGGGGTGCTCGTTTTTGCTGAATAATAGTTTAAGAATCGGTTTGGCACTCAAAGAAACACCGGATGTATTCACTGCTTTCCTGTAACCGGGTCCATAGTATCGCCCAAGTCCGGCTGTAAAACCTTCAAGAATATGTAGTCTGAAACCCTGACTTATTTCTATATCGTCATCACTCTTGGAAAGGAATACATTGTCCAGCATGGGAATGATGCCCGGTTTTTTGTTATAGCTGACCGAATTTCCATGTACATCAATTCGGAGATCTTTGGCATCAACAGCCCAGTCAATTTTTACCAACTCCATACTATTGCCGGCTATTATATCCTCATAAGCGAGTGAAAGTCCGTAACCAAAAATGGATTTTCGTGGCAAGGGGTCAGGTCTTCCAGAGGCATCATACTGGATGAAGTCTCCATCATTTTGCAAGGCATACCCAATCGATGCTTCTGCTTTGAAACTATTGATAGAAAAAGGGTAACCGATCTGAATACCGAAATCGTTGGCATCAACTTTTGCCTGATATAATCCCAGATCAGAGTCAATCTTTTTGAATGAATAGCCAATACTCACCCAGATCCCGAAATCATATCTGAGTCCAATCGAGTAAAGCTGATAATTTTCAACAGGATTGTAGGTACTGTCAGGCATTGGGTTATTCGGATCAGAATATTGGATTTCACCATAATCAAACCGGGTATTCATTACTCCAACACCAATACTAAGAGGAACATCATTAAACTTATATCCTGCAGCCAGAGAAGAGTTGTAAAGTCTGGGGTTATCATTGAGGTCAGGCAACCAGTTATTGCCGTTTGGGTGAAATTGATAAGAGAAATTTTTTGAGGCACCAAAGTTTCCGAGCTGAGCAGGGTTGTAATAAAAGGCCGCATTATAATCGGAAGGGAGAGCTACCAATGCTCCGGCATTCATGTTGGTTTGGGCATCGGGCCTGATCTCAAGAAAAGGAACTGCTGTCACGGCCACTTGGGCATTTACATTCAAACAAACCGAGAGGAGAAATAGGGTGATAGCGGAAAGAAATTTCATCAGGCCAGGTAATGACTTTAATATTTAGTGGATGTCTGTATTCAATACTCAAATCTGAGATAAAACAAAGATTATGCTGAATACAATAATGAATACGATAAACATGCCCATGCATCCTTTCTGTTCAGATTCGATGATCGGCGTACCTTCTTTATAAAGATCAAATACCACTCCATTCATACCAAACCCAAACTGGATGGTGCATTCTACATCTCTGCCATCTTCCCTGACCGTGAACGTATGCTCTGCCCCCAGCATAGAATAGGTGGATGAGACCACCTCACCGTTTACCTTTACCGTTTCTTTGCCAAGCAGTGTGTTAAAGAGCTCAATTTTGTTATCCCCAAGGTGAACGGTTGTGTATTTCATAGTGATGTGTTCGTTTGATCTTATGAAAGAATTCCAGCTTTAGGCATAAGGTACTAATTTGTTGAGTTATTGAGTGAATAATTTCTGTGGTAGTAGTAACCCGAAGCAGTTCCAGAAAAAACATAAAAAAAGCCACAAACCATCTTTCAGATTTGTGGCTCAGGGAGGGGAAATTCAGAATATCACCCCAGGAAATTAGTGCCTTTTTCCGGCACAACAACTTCCGTGTCTGTGATGTCTTCCAGTATTTCTTTGAATTCCTCCGGGTCTGCTTCAATGGGAGGCCATGTATTGTAGTGCATAGGCACGGCCATCTTAGCCCCGATCAGTTCTACAGCATAAGCGGCTTCTTCAGGTCCCATAGTGAAATGATCCCCAATGGGTGCCAGTACCACATGCGGTCTGTAAAGCTCTCCATACAGCTCAAGGTCAGCGAAAATGTTGGTATCACCCATGTGGTAAATACAAATGTCATCTTCGAATGAAAGCACGAGTCCGCCCGGATCGCCGGCATACTTTCCTTTATAGGAAGAGCTGTGGTTGGCAGAGACCAGCGTTGCGGAAAAGTCTTCAAAATGAACGGTTCCGCCTTTATTAAAACCAATGGCTTGTTCTTCCGGTAACCCTTCTTCCTGTAAGATTCCCATCAGTTCCAGAATGCCCACAACTTTGGCTCCGGTATTCTTGGCAATTTCCACAGTATCGCCCACGTGATCTTCATGCCCGTGGGTCAGTAAAATATAATCGGCTTCTTTTACTTCTTTAAGTTCATCCGGGGTGGAGGGGTTATCTTTCAGAAACGGATCGATATAAATAATCTTTCCACTTTGGCTCTCCAGCTTAAAGGCCGAATGCCCCAGCCAGTGTGCTTTAATTTGTGTATTCATGATCTCCTTAATTTAATTAGGTTAAATCTGTTATCGTAAACTACTTAACTAAATGAAAACCATGCAAAAATGATTCGCTGTTTATCAAATTGATGATTAAGCGCTACGCACCCGGTTATTTCAAAGCTTAAATACTTGTATATTTCGGGGAATTAGAAAAAGGACAAATGGGCATTTTAGATTCAATTGGCAATTTATTTGGAACGGAAAGCCAGCCGCAGAATAAGTTTCACTGGAAAGAGTTGACTTCTGAGGAAGACGTGGCGAACGTTATGCATACCTCCAATGAAAAGCCCCAGGTGATTTATAAGCACAGTTCGCGATGTGCCACCAGCTATTTTGCCCTGAAAAACGTAGAGTCCATTTCTGCTGAAGATCAACTAAAGGCCGATTTCCATATGGTGGATGTAATAAGTAGCCGACCTACATCTATGCACATTGCAGAGAAATTGGAAATCAGGCATGAATCTCCCCAGTTATTTGTGATCAAAGATGGGGAAGTGATATGGAGTGGCTCTCACAATCAAATTCAGGCAGAGGTTCTGGAAGACATACTTTAGAGAGTCATTCAGGGTCAAAAAAGAGCCCGGCAATGACAGTTTTAGGTTTTGGAAGGACAAGATAAATGAAAAGTTTTTTAACGTGGATTACTGCGGTAGCCATCGGTGGATTGATTGGCTACGGAGCCAGCTTCCTGATGGAGGTTGGGTTAGCTCTGCCAATAGGTATTGGCGTATTGATAGGAAGCTCGGTGGGCATCACCATTAACATTCACAGGGATGATGATCTTGACATTCCACCGGAAGTGGAATCGGCAGCAAACACTAATTCTGAGACAAAAGAAACTACTTAAGACCGATCTTTTAGACTAACCTCTTACTTACTTTTCAAACAGTTTTTTGATGTTCTTCTTAAAGTCCGGTTCTACTATTCCCTTCTCCGTGATAAATCCGGTGATGTACTTGTTAGGGGTTACATCAAAAGCCGGGTTATAGGCATCTGTTTTCTTCGGGGTGATGGGGGTTTTAGCCAAATGTGTTACTTCTTCGGGTTCCCGTTCTTCGATTTCTATTTCATCACCGGTGTCGGTTTCAAGGTCAAAGGTTGAAAGGGGAAGGGCTACATAAAAAGGGATTTCATTTTCTTTGGCTAACACAGCAAGGGAGTACGTCCCGATTTTGTTTGCGGTATCTCCGTTGGCTGTCACCCGGTCGGCCCCTACAACCACCATATCCACTTTGCCTTGTTTCATTAATGAGCCGGCCATGGAATCTGTAATCATATGGAAGGGGATCTCTGCCTGTTTAAGTTCCCAGGCGGTAAGCCGTGCCCCCTGTAAGAGCGGACGCGTTTCGTCCACCCAAACATGGATGTCTTTATCGTCGTCATCGGCGTGCAAAATTACCGACAATGCCGTTCCATAGGCTCCAGTTGCTAATCCTCCTGTGTTGCAATGGGTGAGGATATTCCAGCCTTTTTCAACCAATTCAGCCCCGTTCTCCCCAATCTTTTTACAAACACGTTTATCCTCATCGTGAATGGTCTTGGCCGTCTTGAGGATGATTTCCTTAATCTCTTCAAGGTCTTTGTCTTTATTGGCATACACGGTTTGATTGATCCGCTCCAGGGCCCAGCTCAGGTTAACCGCTGTTGGGCGGGACGACTTCAGGTATTCAATCCAGCGATTCAGTTCTACATTGAAGCTGGTAAAGTTCTTCGATTCCAAATCTCTGACGCCAAGATATAATCCATAAGCTCCGGCAATTCCGATAGCCGGTGCTCCGCGCACTTTCAGCTTTTTGATGGCATCCCAAACCTGCCCGATGGTATTCACATCAGAATATATTTCACGCAGCGGCAGCTGAGTTTGGTCCAAAATTACTAAGTGATCGTCTTGCCAGGTAATTGATTGGTAGTTTTGTTGCATTACTTATCTTGGCTTTTTAAATGGAACACGGATGAACTCGATTGAGCTGATCTTCGCGGTTAAAAATGTACTTAAGATTTGTTTGAAAATATTTTTCGTTTGAACTCGGGTTTCTTTCCAAAATTAAAAAGAAGTCCGACTTCAATATTAGTCGCTCTCAGGTAATTGATTAACTGAAATTCATGTTCTTGCAATAGTTTTCTGGATGATTTCAGTTCTAAAATAACCTTCTCTTCTACTAAAACATCTGCAAAGAAAGTACCAACTTTTTGATTCCTATATTGTACTTCAATAGGCACTTGATTTACTACATTCAACCCTTGTCTTTTTAACTCAATCAACAGAGCATTCTCATATACACTTTCTAAAAACCCATAACCCAGCTTGTTGTAAACCAGGTAGAAAGACTCAATGATTTTTTCAGTTAATTCTTCATGAAGCATAAAGGCATTCCGTGATTAATACTTCTGAATATATAAAAACCACCAATATCTAATAAATTTCAGGCATTTAACTTAAATCCGTGAAATTCTGCCCAATCTGTTTTATCAGCGTTCCATCATAAAAAATCAGTAACCGGAAGCCCAGCCGTCTCCGCGGGGATCAACGCCGGCGCTGAGGTTGCCGTTTTGGTCCACAAAAATGTTATGGGTTCGGCCTACATTGGGTATTTCAAATATCTTGTGCCCTTTGGCTTCCAACAGTCTTTTTGTATCGGGACTCAACCCAAACTGTCCGGGCATCAACACATCCGGCAGCCATTGGTGATGGAAGCGAGCTGCTGATGTTGCCTGCTGAGCCCTCATTCCAAATATAGCACGGTTTAAAAAACTCTGCAGGGTGGCTGTAATAATTCTCGGGCCTCCGGCGGCTCCGAGTACCATATCCACTTTGCCATCTTTGGTTACAATGGTGGGAGTCATGCTGCTGAGCATTCTCTTGCCGGGTTCAATAGCATTGGCTTCAGCTCCTATAAGTCCGTAGGCATTCGGTTCTCCGGGCTGAGCGGAGAAGTCATCCATTTCGTTGTTAAGTAAAAAACCGGCGTTGGTTACCGAAACATGACTTCCGAATGAACCATTAAGTGTGGTAGTTACGGCAACCGCATTCCCATCTTTATCAATTATGGAAAAGTGAGTGGTTTCCATGGATTCTGAGTATCCCTGAATTTGTCCGTGGGATAGGGTACTTGAAGCGGTCGCAGAATCCATTGAGAAACTGTTCACACGACGGTCGTTATAACTTTCACCGGTCATTTCTTCTATTGGTATATCAACGAAATCCGGGTCGCCGAGGTAATACGAGCGGTCCGCAAAAGCCCGGCGCATCGCTTCGGCCAGTACATGCACATAATCGGCGGAATTATGGCCCATTTCGGCCAGCGGATAATCATCAATCATTTCCAGAATTTGGGCTATCGCCACGCTACCGCTGCTGGGAGGAGGCATAATATGCAGTTTATACCCAAGGTATTCGGCTACAATCGGCTCACGCCATTTACTTTCATAATTCCGCAGGTCACGATAGGTGATTAGTCCGCGATATCGCTCCATTTCATTTACGATGGCATCGGCAACCGGTCCCGAATAGAACCCTTCACGGCCAAACCGGGAAACGCGTTCCAGAGTTTCTGCTAAGTCTGTCTGTACAAATACATCGCCTTCTTTAAAGAAAGTTGTATCACCAGTGGTGAAATAGTTGCTTGATGCCTGGTATTTCAGAAAGGTATCCTTGTGATTATTGAGATCCTCAGCTTGCGAATAAGAAAGCGAGTATCCTTCCCGAGCCAGCTTAATGGCTGGTTGAATGACCACATCCAGTGGCATGCGTCCATATCGTTCCAGGGCTTTGATCATTCCATCAACGGTACCGGGAACGCCCACGGCTAAAATTCCTTCCCAGCTTAAATCTGATTTAAATTGCCCATTCCGGATATACATGTCTCGCGCAGCTTTTTGGGGCGCTTTTTCCCGAAAATCCAGAGCTGCTGTTTCGCCATTTGCCAGGTGAACAACCATAAACCCGCCGCCTCCGATATTCCCGGCCCTCGGTAAAGTAACCGCCAGTGCAAACTGAACGGCCACAGCAGCATCAACTGCATTTCCGCCTTTCATTAAAATCTCTTTTCCTATTTCTGAGGCGTATTTATCAGCGGTAACCACAAGGCCGTTCTCGTAGGTCTTGGAATTGAGAACCTGGGCCGATAACGAATGAGAGGTGAAAACAACAGTGAGCAGAAGAAGGAGCAAACGTACGTTGTAAGTCATGTATCAGGTCTTGTTTTAGAATTTCCGTTTTAAAATAACAGAACTAAGGCTTAATGCGGAACGAAAAGAATGTAAATTTATTAAAGAGATTGGGATATCGTATTTCAGGATCTGAGTTTGATCAACAGGTCAGTCGTTACCGATTGAAATAAGTGCTCTTTATCGTTAACGACTTGTTTGTCAATCGAAATACCTGTCTATGTATCTCACAGGTAATACTGACACGTAATCTTTCCAGTTTACAAGTAAAGGAGTTTGGCCCTTCGATATTTGGAAGCAGGAGCTTCCGGCAGGCGTTCCGAACGAGGCGTTCGGAACGAGTATGTCGTTACTGCCAAAAGGAGGAACTTTAATTTACATCTTTAAGGTACAACGATCGATCATAGAGAAGAAGCAGCTGAGATCCATCCGAAGAGAACCTCTGATCTCGGGCAATATTTGTCTCATCGGAATTGTCTACAACCTGTTTTGTCGCTTCCCCCTTCATAGTATCATACACCCAGAGCGTCCACTGATAACCGCCATCGCAGCTATAAAGGGTCGCTTTGAGACACGTACGTTCCCAAAAGGCAAGCCGGGTGTTGTCATCCGACCAGCGAAAAGGCCCTTCAATGGTTTTTTCGGGTCCGCCTGAAGTTTCCCAAAGCTTTTCTTCCTGGGAGTCGGGATAGTGGTTAAGCCAAAGCGAAACCCGGGCGTTATTGTCAAAATCCCGTTTTATGTAGAGGATCCGGATTCCGTTTAAATCCCAAAGGGGAGGATAGAGCGGCAGGTGGGCAGAAGAGTTGCTGTAAAGTTGCCAGGTATCATTAATTGTTCCATCCAAAGAGACAAAAGCAAGCTGGTAGATATCCTCTTCTTCGGTATGCACCGTTTCATCCGGCTGGTAAACCAACACTTCTGAGCGGTTGGGGGATAATGTTTCTGGGATGCCTTCAGCAAGCCGGGTACTATCTCCTGAGGCTTGATCATACAGGTAGGTAGAAAGAACGGAAGATTGTGGATCTAATTTCACAAATAAAAGCTGATTTGATGATACAGGAATAATCGGGCTACCTCCTGAAACCTGTATTTCAAGATCGGGAATTCTTTCCGGGGTCCCTCCGTCAATATTGACCTTGAAAACAGGAGCAGTGCAACCCGACAGGCATTCTGTAGGGAGGTAATAAATTGTTTCAGAATCAGGTTCATAAGCAGCGTAATAACCGGGCTGATTATCTGTATTTGTTGCATTACCATCCGGAACGGAAATTCCATACAGGCCATGACCACCGTACCAGAAAGCCGTTCCATCTTCAGGCCATAGAAGGGTGCCGTAATAGAAACTGTGAGAAGCCGGGAAAGTGTAGAAAGGAGATTCCAGCCCAAATTCTTTTACAGTACCGGGACCTGCCGGATCTTTTTTGCAGCTTGTAAAGAAGAACAGACCGCAAAGAAATACTATAAAGCTTCTTGAATGCACCATGAATAACTCACTTGATTAATTAAGGGTGAGTCAGGTAATCAGAACTAATAAAAATATAATCAGACCGGAATTTATTACCTAAATCAAAAAAAGGCTGTTGTGCTTAGTTTCTCTTTCTGTTAACAAGTAACAACCATCACGCCCGCGGGTGAAATTCCTTATGAACCTGGTGTAGAAATGATCGGTCTATGTGGGTATAGATTTCAGTAGTCAGGATGGAGGAGTGTCCCAGCATTTCCTGCACGGCTCTTAAATCGGCACCGCCTTCCAGCAGGTGAGTGGCGAATGAATGGCGAAAAATATGTGGATACACGTTTTTCTTGATTTCAGCTTTTTCCGCTGCTTTCTGAACGATATTCCAGATACTCATCCTCGAAAGGGCGCTTCCCCGCATACTCAGAAATACTTTATTCTTGGCTTTGTGAGCCTTCTCCGGGTTAAAGAACTGTGGGCGCACATGCTCGGTGTAGTGCGATATGGCATCCTGGGCAATTTCTCCCACCGGAACAAGCCGCTCCTTGTTTCCTTTTCCAATCACACGAATAAACCCAATTTCGAAGATCAGGCGATCTTGTTCGAGTCCGGTTAGCTCGCTCACCCTCATACCTGTTCCGTATAAAGTTTCAAGGATGGCTTTGTCGCGAATGCCGGCCGGGGTGGTCAAATCTGGGGTTTCGAGGATGGCGTCAATTTCATCCCGGTCTAATACTTCAGGTAGCTTGGATGCTTTTTTAGGTAACTCCACCAGTTCAGCCGGATTGGCTTTCGTGATGCCTTCTACCACAGCAAATTCATGAAACCCGCGAATGCTGGAAATATTCCGGGCCAGGGAGCTGGCTGAAAGTAATTCTTCATCCACCAAAAAATTGAGAAAGTCTTCAATATGAGAAAGGGTTACGCCGGCAAGGTCATTGATTTTTTTCTCAGAAGTGAGATATCGAAAATATCGCTCAAGGTCGTTTTTGTAGGAGACTACGGAGTTTTCGGTCAGGCCTTTTTCAAGCTTCACAAACTGCAGATATAAATCCAGTTCCTGCTTGAAGGCCACGTTTATTCGCTGGTTTCTTCTTGTTCTTCTGCCTGTTCTGACCCGTTTTCTGATCCGGCTCTTTCAGCTTCGGCTGCCTTTTCTTTGGCCTTCTCTTCTTTATCCCGCTCCTTATCCTCCGGATATTCCACGCGACTGTGATACACGCCAACCAAAATATTCAGGAAGGTTTCTTTGATTACCTGGAGGTGTCGGAAAGTCAATGGGCAATGACTAAGCTGACCTTCTGATACACGGTCATCTACCATCCGGTTTACCAGGTTTTCAAGCTTACTGTATGTCGGGTTCTTCATTGCCCTGGAAGCAGCTTCAATGCCATCAGCGAGTAATAGAATACCGGTCTCTTTTGTAGAGGGAAGAGGCCCTTCGTAGCGAAACTGGTCTTCCTGAAGCATGCTCTTCATATCATCGTCTTCTTTCGCTTTCTCGAAGAAATACCGGATGATAGAAGTACCGTGGTGGGTTTTGATAAAGTCGATAATGATTTCCGGGAGATCTTCTTCCTCGGCCATTTTCACCCCTTCACTAACGTGCGCCTTTATGACCATCGCACTCATCTGGGGTTTCAGTTTGTCGTGTTCGTTTGCTCCCTTGGTCTGGTTTTCGACGAAATATTCGGGTTTCACCATTTTACCGATATCATGATAAAGTGCTCCAACACGGCATAAGAGCGAGTTTGCCCCAATGGCCGATGCGGCTGCTTCAGAAAGGTTGGCAACCTGCAGGCTGTGATGGAAAGTGCCGGGGGCTTTGTTCATCAACTCTTTAAGAACCGGCTGGTTGGTATCCCCAAGCTCAATTAGGGTGAAGTCGGTAGTAACGCCAAAAAGCTTTTCAAAGAGCAGGATGATCGGGTAGGTGAATAAAATGAATACCGAGCTTATGGCAATGTACATCAGGTCGGAAGCAAACATCTCCCAGCCACTTAGGGTGGCAATATTAAAAGAGCCAACCACCAATATATAGGTTATGAATACAATGCCGGGGGTGGTGAAGAAAAACTGAGAACGATCTTTGATATCTCGAACAGAAAATACACCCAGGCTACAGGCAGCAAAAGTAGCTACCACAAACTCAAAGCTGTTCCCGTTTACCAATCCCAATAAGCTGGCGAGGGTGATGGAGGAGACCAATCCCACGCGGGAATCAAAAATGATGGTCAATATAATAGGTGCAATTGCAATGGGGATGATGTAAGGGTCGGCTATATCAAGATAGTTGACCAGGCCGGCGCCAAATGAAACAAGACCCATAGTAAGAAAAACCAGCAAAAAGAGGGCATTGTCGGAAGTGATGTTTCTTCGGTATAAATAGATATACATAAAGAAAACAAAGGTGATGGCGACAATGATGACCAGCTGTCCGGCAAAGCGCACCCATTTTTCAATATTCGTGGCATTTTCTGAACGGGCTTCGGCAAGGCTTCTAAGTATATTCGCTCGTTCGGGAGTTACCAGGTCACCACGACGGATAATCACCTGCCCTTGCGCAATGGCTCCCTTTGTTTCAGAAATAGTAGCGAGAGCTTCTTCCAGCCGGGCCTGGGTGTCTTCTTCACTATACTTATAATTTGGGATAATCACTTTGTTATAGAGCTCCATGGCAAGCCGCATTCGCTGCTCATCAAAGGTACGGTTTAGCTGAAATTGCATAAACTCGTTGGCTTCCCGGAGGTCTCTGACTCTCGCCAGGTCTATAGATTGTTCGGTGCTTTCAAGAGTATTTCGTACAGTGATTTTGTCGGTGTCCAGGTTGCCCTTATTCCTATTAATAATCCCCTGGTTCATCAGCTGGTCTATCAATTGCTCGAGCTGCTGCTTTACCGATACCCCCACAAACTGATTGGAAGGCAGATTTTGGCTTTGCACCTGTTCATAACTGTTAAACAGCACCTGCCAGGAGGGTTCGGTAAGCTCAACGTCGGTGATGCTCAGTTCCCGGGCAAAGCGCACGCTGTCATCATAAGCCGAAGGCATATCATTCTTCTCCGCAATTTGCCAGTCAGCATAGGCTTCAAGTACGGGCTGAATATCCCGGTAAATAGAATCAATTCGGGCCTGAATGGTAATGGGGACACTGGTATCAATCCGGAAGATAGGTGCTGTTTTATTGCGGATTTCCTGCCGTTCCTGCTCCAGTTCTTCAGCCGTTTTATTAAGTGCGAAGGTAAAAGGGGCGGTTAAATCTGGATTTCTCCATGGCTGGCCGGGGGTATAATTTAAGCCAGAATTAACGGGGTTCTGCGGCAAAGAAAAAGCAGTGATGGCAATAAAAAACAGCAAAATCGCTATCCGTATGTATGGATTACGTTTCAGCGAGTACTTTTCCTGCTCTTTTTTCTTTTTCTCGCCAATAAGAGGGGTAAGCTCTTTTTTCTTTTGGCCTAATCCGATTTTTTCAAGAAAGCTCATTAAGATGATTGTATGAGAATTTACTTAGTTAGAAGTATACCAAGCGACAGTTAATTTACAAATCTTTTTGCATTTTACTGTGATCCGATGTTATGAACGACGAGCGACCAGCGACGAGTGACTAACGGTCAGTGAGCAGTGAAAAGGAATCAGAAACTCCTACAGATTTTAATTTTGACTTTAGGCGTAGTAAACCCAACCTTCTGTCAATCGTCAATCGTCAATCGTCAATCGTCAATCCACTGAATGTCTTTTAGAACCAAGAAAAGTCTGGGTCAGCATTTTTTAACTGACAACACCATCATCTTCAAAATCATAGATGCCATAACTGCAGGCAAAGGTGACCGGATTATTGAAATTGGTCCCGGTACCGGAGCTTTAACCAAATGGCTACTCTCCGGATGTGATGACGTGCATGCGATTGAGATCGATCAGCGGGCGGTAGAAGTATTGAAGGAGAAGTTTGATGACCTGAGGGTTCACCAAAATGACATATTGAAAGTGAACTGGAAGGAAGTGATAGACCCGGATAAGAAGAATATTGTGGTTGGTAACCTGCCTTATTATATCACGTCTCCCATCTTATTTGACCTGTTGGAACACCGCCGGCTCTTTACCGAGGCCACGCTGATGATGCAAAAAGAGGTGGCTGAACGACTGGTGGCCGACCCTTCCTCCAAACAGTATGGAATACTGAGTGTGCAAACCCAGCTTTTTTGTACGCCCGAGTTATTGTTTGATGTACCGGCACATTCTTTTTCTCCGCCTCCCAAAGTTACCAGTTCCGTCATCAAACTTACTTTTGATAAGGAGCCGCTTTCGGTTTCGGATGAAAAAATAAAAGAAGTGGTTCGGACAGCTTTTAACCAGCGCCGAAAAAAACTGAGCAATTCTTTAAAACCGGTGCTGGGCGATTACCAACCCGATGGTTTCAATTTTGATGACAGGGCCGACCATTGGTCTCCCGAAACCTATGCAAAGTTGGCAGAGCATCTCGAGCAGTCTGACAACTTATCTTAACCCGGGAACCCTTCCTTCCTTAAAAGTGCTGTTAGTGATCAATTACGTCCGCTATTCGATTTTTTAATCGATTTGGTACGGAACTTGCATATCCCGTAGCGAAACAACGAATGGGCTCAGCCCTCAAAAAATTTAAACCATAAACTAAAACTAACAGGAGTCATAAAAATGGCTAAGATTCAACCTTTAGGCGACCGCGTGTTGGTACAGGCAGAACCTGCCGAAGAGAAAACCAGCTCCGGGATTATCATTCCAGATACGGCTAAAGAAAAACCGCAACAAGGTACTGTGATAGCGGTAGGTGCCGGTAAAGTGGAAAACGGCAATAAAATTGAAATGAGCGTTAAGGAAGGAGACAAAGTTCTCTACGGGAAGTACGCAGGTACAGAAGTAACTCTTGAAGGAGAAGAGTACCTGATTATGCGCGAATCTGACATTATGGGAATTGTTTCGTAACCCACCTTTTGAAAAAAATTAAATCATAAACTTAAAATTATAGATAATTATGTCTGCTAAGTTAGTTCACTACGATATAGAAGCTCGCGACGCACTAAAGAAAGGCGTTGACAAGCTTGCCAATGCCGTTAAAGTTACGCTTGGCCCTCGTGGACGCAATGTTGTTATTGAGAAATCATTCGGAGCTCCAACCGTAACCAAAGATGGTGTTACTGTTGCTAAAGAAATTGAGCTGTCCGACAAGATTCAAAACATGGGCGCTCAGATGGTAAAAGAAGTTGCTTCCAAAACCAGCGATAATGCAGGTGACGGAACAACTACAGCTACTGTTTTGGCTCAGGCTATCCTAAGCGAAGGCCTGAAAAATGTAACGGCGGGTGCAAACCCAATGGATCTAAAGTCCGGAATCGAGAAAGCTGTAAATGCTATCATTGATGAATTGAAATCAATGAGCCGCGACATTGACGATCGCAAAGAGATCGCTCAGATCGGTACCATTTCAGCAAACAACGATGAAACTATCGGTAACCTGATTGCTGATGCAATGGAAAAAGTTGGCAAAGACGGTGTAATCACTGTTGAAGAAGCCAAAGGAACTGAAACCTACCTCGAGACGGTAGAAGGTATGCAGTTTGACCGCGGATACCTTTCTCCTTACTTCGTAACCGATTCTGAGAAGATGGTTACCGAGATGGAAGATCCGTACATCCTTATCTTCGACAAGAAGATTTCTGCGATGAAAGACCTGCTTCCAATTCTTGAGAAAGTAGTTCAGGGTGGTAACCCGCTTCTGATTATTGCTGAAGATATTGAAGGCGAAGCATTGGCTACATTGGTAGTTAACAAGCTGCGTGGTTCTCTGAAGATTGCAGCCGTTAAGGCTCCTGGATTCGGCGACCGTCGTAAGCAAATGCTTGAAGATATCGCCATTCTGACCGGCGGTACCGTGATTTCTGAAGAACGCGGATACAAGCTTGAAAACGCCACGCTTGACTACCTCGGTAAAGCTTCCCGCATCACTATCGACAAAGACAACACTACTATTGTTGATGGTAATGGTAAGGACACCGACATTCAGGCGCGAGTAAATCAGATTAAGACTCAGATTGAGAACACTACTTCTGACTACGACCGTGAGAAGCTGCAAGAGCGTTTGGCTAAATTAGCCGGCGGTGTTGCTGTTCTTTATATCGGTGCTGCTTCTGAAGTTGAAATGAAAGAGAAGAAAGCCCGTGTAGAAGATGCTTTACATGCAACCCGTGCTGCGGTTGAAGAAGGTATTGTACCCGGCGGTGGTGTTGCACTGCTCCGCTCTGCATCCGCACTTGACAAGCTCAAAGGCGCAAATGATGATGAAAACGTTGGTATCCAAATCATCCGAAGAGCTATTGAATCTCCGCTTCGCACCATTGCAAACAATGCCGGTGTTGAAGGCGCTATCGTAGTACAGAAAGTACTGGATGGCAAAGGAGCTTATGGATACAACGCTCGTACCGAAGTGTACGAAGACCTCATTAAGTCAGGTGTAATCGATCCTACCAAAGTAACCAGAACAGCGCTGCAAAATGCCGCTTCTGTATCCGGATTGATGCTGACCACAGAAGCTGTGATCTCTGAGAAACCTTCTAAAGGCGACGACGATGACAACGGCGGAGGCGGCATGCCAGGTGGCATGGGCGGCGGAATGCCAGGAATGGGAGGCATGGGCGGAATGATGTAAATCATTTCCTAACCTAACTTCCTCACTCCAACGCTCTGCGTTGGAGTGAATGTTACGACGCTGAGCGTCATAACAAGAAACTTAAGAAACCCTGCACATTTAGTTGTGCGGGGTTTTTTATTGCTTTCCGGTTTCAGTATAATCCTCTGTCTTCCAGCTAATTAAAGAAACCAATATGAAACCAATAGTCAGAAATATACTTGCTCTAATTACCGGACTTGTAGTCGGGGGATTTGTAAACATGGGAATTATTATGATCAGTGGTTTCATCATTCCACCACCGGAAGGAGCCGACCTGACTACCATGGAAGGATTGCAGCAGTCTATGCATCTGTTCAAACCCATCAACTTTTTAATGCCGTTTCTGGCTCATGCTCTTGGCACTTTGGTTGGGGCGTTATTAACGGCGCTCATCGCAACATCATCCCAAAAGAAATGGGCGCTGGGTGTAGGTGCTTTCTTTTTGATAGGAGGAATTGCCAATGTGGCTATGTTGCCGTCACCCCTTTGGTTTAATATTGTGGATATTGGGGGTGCTTATCTCCCGATGGCTTACCTGGGGGCTGTGTTAGCCGCTAAATTCCAAAACAAAGATTCATGAAAATATCCGGTGAGTTTGAAGTAAAGCTGAATCCAATCGAGGCTTATGCCGAAGGAGCGAAAGGTATTTCCTTAAACCGAATGTCGATTGACAAAACTTTTTATGGGGATTTGAATGCCACCAGTAAAGGAGAAATGTTGAGTGCGATGACGCCCGTAAAAGGATCAGCCGGGTATGTAGCAATGGAGCAGGTAACCGGTACCTTATCCGGGAAGAAGGGAAGTTTTGTGCTACAACACTACGGAATCATGAATAAGGGAGAGCAAGAACTGATCTTAGAAGTAGTTCCTAATTCCGGTACGGATGATCTGAAGGGGTTGTCGGGCAAGATGGCGATCAACATTGCCGACGGTAAGCATTTCTATGAGTTTGAATATGAACTCTGAGCGGTACTTTTTTTACTTCTGATACTTATCACTTAACCCGATTCCCTGTTTAATCATCGGGATGATTTTATCCAGCCGGCGTTGTTTGGTAGCTTCTTGTTTGGCTTCGGAAATGTATTGGGCATATTCCCGCTGCCTGCCCGGAGTCAGCTTCCCGAATTGTGCTTTTAAACCTTCATCTTTTGAAAAAGCCGTTGCCAGCAGGGGAGGAATCTTGGGTTTTCTCTTGGTATCGATTTTAACTTCTTTACCGGCTTTCTGATTCTCGATGGCCTGATGCAGAAACTCAGTAATAATTTTGTCGTCCATTTCTTCAAAAGCATGGTACCTGAGCTGTCGCATAGCCTTCGTTTTTCCTTCCTGGGCATTGTGAAGATGTCTCTCAGGGTCGTCCAGCAAAGCTCCATGGAAAAACCAAAGTCCGAAGTGCTCCTTAAAAGCCCCGATTCCTACAACGTTTTTTCCCTTCAGGGAATACACGGGCTGCCCCCATTTGATGGACATATCCAGTTCGGTCTCCGATATTAATTTGTGAAGGTGCCTGAGACTTTTTTCCCAGCGTTCATGCTTTTCTATGTATGCTTCAATAGACTTGATTTTGGCCATAGCAGTTGAGCTTATTTCATTAAGAGCATTTTTCGGGTTTGCACAAATTCTCCGGCCTCCAGGCGGAACAGATAGACGCCACTGGAGAGCTGATCAGCTTCAAATTTCACGGTATGAAAGCCGGCTTCCATCGGTTCATTAACCAACAGTGCAACCTGCTGCCCAAGAATATTATACACGGATACAGTTACTACCCGGGCTGAAGGTAGTCCAAACTGAATGGAGGTGGATGGATTAAACGGATTTGGATAATTTTGAAGTAATTCGAATTTAGTTGGGACATCAGGATTTTCAATGGAAACGAGTTGTTGTTTGCTCAGAATCAATTCATAACGGTTATCTTTATTACCCGTGTTTTGCAAAGTGAATACATTCTTTTGGGGGCTGTTTTCTGCGCTGATATCCAGCTCTATTTGTTTTCCGGGCTCAATGTGTTGTTCCCAGTCTCCCTTTCTTAGAATGAAATCTACACCTGATAAGCCTTCAGTATCTGTAAGAGAGAATTGTACAGTTCCGGAAGTGTTAGACTGAATTTTTAACGGAATGCTGAGTTCCTGTTCAAATTGAGGGAGAGCATTGATGTCGAAGTTAAGATCGTTTTCACCCATGGTAGAGAGCAACAGATAATTTTCGGCAAGCGGACTCATTTTAACAGCGTCCAGAGGGTCTTTACCGGAGAGCGCCCCGTCATCAAATAATAGGTATGCGCTGTTGGTAAGACCGGTTTGGTTGCTGGTAACCTCAAAGCGGGCGTAAGAGAGATTTTCTGATTTTCCGTAGAAGTCACCGCCGGTTGTTATATCATCAGAATCGAAAGCAAGAGTTGCATCATTGGAAACGGTAGATGATGATTGCACAAAAAATGCCTGAAAGGGTTTGATTAAGCCGTTGGTTAAATCGCCGACTCCACTGCTGTAGCTTTTCCAACTGCCAGAATTTACGTCATAAGCATAAACCGGGTTGTTTAGCTTGTTACTTCCAGTGTTGGCCAGAATGTCATCCCAATCTACCGTAGAGGGAAACGGGTTTCCTATAAGAGTATATCCATCTGCATTTTGGTTGATGCTACCGGTTCCTAAAGTAGTTGTGCTTAAGCTGGATGCGCCCTCAATCGAGAGCAGTTTTGGGAAACCTCTGCTGGTAGAATCACCATATACCGATTCATCAAAAACATATACCAGGAAGGCATCGCCGGTCTGAATGGTGGTATCCAAATCCGCAACGGGAGTCCAGCCTTCGTTCGTGGAGCCTGCAAAGGTTTCATCCCACGTCCATACATTAGGGCCGCCGTTGGTTACATCTGCGTTGGTGGCTCCCTGTGTATGCAGCGGCTCAAGAAAATCCTTCAGGTTGATGGCAGTGGGAGCAGAAAGCATGCGATAGCCTTCCTCACCGGTCAGCTCAATGGCAAACTGGCCATTTGAATATAGATTATTGGGATCGATGCGAAGGTCTATGGGAATGGTCAAAGAATCATTATTGGGATCATTGGTTTCCAGGTAAATGGTGCCTTCATAATTCCCTTCGTCATTTTCATTGCCATAAAAGGTGACGGTCATCGTGTCTTTTTCTCCGGGGCGAATGGTCATGCGGTCATCACTGATGGTTAGGGCCGGTCCATATAAATCTTCAGCTGTGATGTGAATATCATCCACATATATGTCATAAGAGGAGGTACTTGGTAAAGATATCTCAAGCCTGGCAGGAATATTATAGCCTACATTGGTGGTAGTCCTTTCGATACTTTCATAACTGTAATTTACCGTACCATTGTTCTCGGTAGTAATTTCAATACCAACATCTGCCCAGTTATTAGTAAGTTGTACATCGCTAAAAAAATAACGGTAATAACGGCTGCCGCTATAATTGCCATAGAAGCCGACATATCCGTCATTTTGTTCAAGAAAAACGCCTGCCGCCCGGTATTCATTGGGTGAGTAATAGCTTAAAAAAGCCCGGGGATAGCTTCCTGCAGAATAGATTTTCATTGAAATGTTATAGGTGCTATAGCGAGATGTATTAGCGAAATAGGGTGAGGATATATACAGAGAGCTTGAACCTGAAGGTATTTTAAGTGACTGTGAACCAGATGCTGCTTGTGAGGTGGTTATTTCAAACGTTTCTGTATCGTCATAAGTCACCCAATCATTAACTGCCGAATAAGAGCCGGCATCAAAACCTTCTGACTCTTCAAAGCCATAAAAAATATCCAATGGTTGCTTAATATTTTCTGTCTTTCTCATTTTCAGGCTGGATGAGTAGGCCATTTCTCCATCCAATTTAATCTCTAAGTCGGAGTTGCCGGTATTCTCAATGATAATATCTCGTTTTGATACTCCGGAAGGGAAAACGGTATCAGCAATAGAAGTGGTGGTTAGAGTTAGCGAAGGAGGGTCAATAACGGTTTCCCGGTAGTCGGCAATCCAGTTTTTGGTTAATGTCATTGAAAGGGCATTATCTGCAGGTGCACCGGCTCCATTATAGGTTCCTGAAGCACTGTCTATATACGTAACCCTTGGATTGGAAAAGTAAGGAATTTCAGAGGAGTTAGAATCCCCATAGTGCATAACGGTATTGTAATTATTTCCGTCAGAGGCTTCAAAATAGTGTCCGGTTGAAAACTGGAACATAGCTCCAGATTTATCTGCTGCAGACGAACTTTGGGTTCGGCCATGGCCATTTCCAAAATTATGACCAATCTCATGCATCAACGTATAGCCAAAAGATAATTGTTGAACACGATTTACGGAATGACTGTAAACGGGAGAACCACCAATGTCATCAGGAACATAGCCCAGCCCGCCGGTATCTTGAATTGAGTCGACAAGAGCGACTAAGTCGGCTCCAAACTGGTCTCTCAGGCTGTGAATATCAACAGTGTCGGAGGTGTGTGTGCTTCCGGCGTACGTGTTATCAGCCATGTTCGACAACACATCTGAAGTGCTTGAAGCCGTCGGATCATCAATCTCTACATATCCCAAATAGCGGATTTTAAGGGGCAGAGCCGAGTTTTCGATAATGTCTTCTTTAAAATTCTCATTCAGTGCAAATATTTCATCTATATCGTTTGTGACACTGTTGTTAGGTCCGGATGCCCAGGCTTTTGCTGATGAGGTATAAAGAATCAGTACATCAACAGTAGTGGTGTCAGAGAATTGATCGAGGTCATAAACCGGGTTGGCGTAATTGCCTCCGGGGGAGGTGGTTTTTCCCATAGAAGCAGAGGCGGAAGCCATCTGATCAACTCCGCATGCATGTACTTCTTCACTGATCTCAAAAAACTGATAAGCTCCGCTCTCATGATGTAACCGGTAAGGCGTACCTTCAAAATGCAGTATCCCGGAGAGCTTGTCATCTTTAATCATTAGATGGCTGTAGCTGTTCTTCCCATTCAGTGGATATCCGGATATACCTGTATATCCAAAATTAAGCTTCTTTCTCTTTTTAATGGTTTGAAAGTATTGTTGACCATCAAACTCAAGCTCTAAGGTTTCTCCCTGTCTTATGGAATGAAGAATTCTCTGCTCTTTTACTTCCGCCGTGTATGTTGCTGCAACACCGATCTTGGCTTTGGTTTTTGTGAACGAGAAATCCTGTGCAAAGGTGGGAATACTGAGAAATAAAGACAGACTCAGAATGAATAGAAATGATACGATCGATCTCATAAGATGTGTTTTGTGGATATTGCCCCGATAAATGGTCTATACTGACCTTAATAAAAATGAGGACTACTTACAAACCATCGGAAGGAGTAAGGCAATGAAAAAGCCCTGCACAAATTAATGGGCAGGGCCTAGATTGAATTCACCAAACTGAGATTATTTGATTAACTGCATTTTTAGTTCTTTGGTGAAGGTGACTCCACTTTGGCCTACCGCAACCATCCGAGCAATATAGACTCCACTAGATAGGTTGCCGGCATCAAAATTAACTTGATGAAACCCGGCACTCATGGGCGTATTAACCAAAGTTGTTACTTCCTGTCCCATAATGTTATACACCTTAAGTGTTACCTCCGCTGCTTCCGGCAGGGCATATTTTATTTGGGTAGAAGGGTTGAAAGGATTTGGATAGTTTTGTTCGATTTCAAACTGTTCGGGCAGATAGGTAGTAATTACCTTGTTTTGACAGATTCCACCAGGCCCTTGAGGGTCTTGGCATGTTGTGTAGGTAGATACCGTTTTAAATCCATCGGCATAGTCAAGGCTATTATCTTCTATGGTCACTTTAAGTTCTACCAGAGATGGTTCTCCAGAGCTAAATGATATATTTTTATTCTGCCCGGTTCCCAAGCTGCTCCATGAGCCACCCAGTGGGCGTTTGTACCAGATATAAGATTGGTAAGGAGGATTCCCTCCACTGCCGGTGGCAGTATAAGTATAGGTGCCCGGAATTTCTACCGAGTTTGGCCCACTGATAGATACCGATAGTGGTGGGGTGCCGGGGATACCATGCACCGTGTAAGCGAATTGAGCATTTGATGGGGAAGTTGGGAACCATCCAATTCGTTGTCCGGACGTAGTAAATACTTCATAGACATAGGTTTTTAAGGTAGCACTGTTATTGGAAACAGAGACGGGTTCGTTCCAACCCATTGCAAAATTCGGATTGGCAATGGAATAGCCGTTGGTTGCAACGCCGCGTCCCCATACATGCGCTTCACTTAAATAAGGAAAACTGACGGTTTTTCGGACTTCATTGCGTTTTACGATATACGTTCCTGTTGCTAAGCCGGGAGTATCGTAAAACACTTTGGTTTCCTGGGTTACGTTGGCCACATAGCCTCCGGTAGCCGTATGATGATTGAGTACATATGGACTTTGCAGTCGCAGTAAGGCTCGGTGGGCGTTCACCCGGCCGTGGCCATATTCTGAGTCAAATCCAGTTGGCCCTCTGTCCTCAGCACTTAGTTGAATAAGGTGTTCGATGTCATCGTTGTAGAGAGATGAATTCTTCGCTAATAAAAGCCCTGCAATTCCTGAAATATGTGGGGTAGCCATCGAAGTTCCTGTAAATGAAGCATAGCTTGTAATTGTCCCCGCAGTTGAACTAGTTATATCTTCGCCAGGTGCAACAACATCAATGTGATTGCCCGTGTTGGAGCCTTGAGCGGGATTCCAATTCCACCGGGTATCATTTCTGTTTGTGGCCCCAACTGCAGTTATGCCCTGCCCAAATCCAGCTGGATAATATACGGTTGATGTATTGTAATTGCCCACCGCTGCAGCAGACACAACATTCATTTTATAAGCCGATGCGTAGGCTCTTCTTACCAAGGTAGAATAACGCGGTGTCGGAGTTGGATTAAGGCAATTCGAACAAAGTATAAAACTACTATTGAGAATATCAGCTCCACTATTAACTGCACTTAATACAGCATTGTATGTTGTAGGATCATCACCATATAACTTGTTAATAATTTGAGCATTCCAGTCGACACCAGCAATACCTTTGTTATTATTTGTGCTTGCAGCTGCAATGCCCGCAACATGGGTTCCATGATCAGCAAAAGCGGCATCTCCTGTTACTTTTCCGGCTAAATCTTCATGGGTTGAACGAACCCCATTATCAATAATGCCAATTTTAGTGCTGCTGCTTCCTTTTGTAATGTCCCAGGCTTCAGGTGCATCTATATCTGCATCATTAGTCCCAAAATTCTGGCCGGTGTTTAACAGGTTCCACTGCTGCCCTCCTGAACCGGAACTGGACGGATTATCAAACCTCGGGTCATTCGGATTTACAACTTGAGTAATGGCCATTCCATTAGGCTCAATAAAAACTATGTCAGGCAGTTTTTGCAAAGAATCAAAGGCTGTTTTTGTGTTAACACCGGAAGAGAGCTTTATTGTATATATCAGACAAATCTGGCAGCCTTACCAGTTCGCCTGTTCTGGATATTTTTAATGTATCCGACAGTAAAAATTTTGGAAAAGCTCTTGAAAGGGATTCTGCTCCATGTTTTCTTAGCTTGGACTGAAGCTTTGAGGGTAAAAAAGATAAGTTTTGCATCAAAGAAACAGATTCCAGTCCCGCTGGTAGTTTTACTGTCTCAGATTTAAACTGAACAATAAACTCTTGTTCTACTTCTTTTTGTTGTGCTGAGAGCGAAAAATGAATTCCAGAAATTATCGTAAGAAGAAATACGAATCGGATGCATATGTTGACATTTTTAGTTAGGAATTGGTACATGGTGTTACCTCTTAAGGTTAATTGTATTAGTTGTTGTTTCTTGCTACAATTCACCCGCAAAATGGAAAGGTACTGTCTATAGGTATTAACAGTACAAACTAAGCTTCCATATTTTGCAAGTTAGCCGCTGGTGTATTGCTGTACACCAGCGGTTTTTTTAGTACAAGTTCGTTACTTATCTATGATTGGTTTAGTCGATTTTACCCTCTGGTCGGAAGGTTAATGGTATTTGGTTACTGCCGTCTTTATCCATAACCCAAATAGCCCCTTTTGGCCCCGAATAAATAATTTGTTCTCCATCAGGAGACCAATCGGGCATGGTTCCACGTTCATCAAAGGTTAATTGCGTCATACCTTTTCCATCCTCACTCATGCTCCAAATTTGAACATTAGTGGCAAATGCAATGGTCTCTCCATCTGGAGAATATTTTGGGTAATAATCTGTTGCTTTATTTTCTATAAGTTGAATTGGATTGCTTCCATCAGAATTCACTGAAAAAATTTCTGAAGAATGAACGCCAACTAAATACTGTATATGAACTATTTTTTTACTATTTGAGGACCAGGACGGCATCCTTGCCTCACCCTGATCGGGTGTAAATACAATTTTTTGTTTTTCAGGCCCATCATTTTTCATTTTCCATAGAAAACTTAATCCGGTAGGACTTTCATAATTTGAATCATAAGCAATCCATTCTCCATCGGGGCTCCAGTCGGGAAAGAAGTTGCGGCCTTCAAAGGTAAGTTGTTCTACAGTAGAGGTATCTATTGAGGTCCCATTGAACCTAACTTTAAAAATTTGGGCACCGGCTACATATACTATCCAGTCTCCGTCCGGACTCCAATCGGCATAGCCAGCATTAAGAATTTTGCGTTGATTTTCCCCGTTGAAATCCATAGCCCATATTCCGGCAGAATCAGGATTATGAATGGAGCGGTCGTTTGATGGATCGTAGAGTTGCAGGCCAGACTGGTAATATATAATAGTATTTCCATCGGGGCTCCAACGAGGAAATTCTTGGTAAGGAGGCGGAGGCAAATCTATGGAAATTCCATCATCACCTCCGTCGTCTTTTCCACCTATGATTTCACAGCCAAGAGTAGTAAGTATCAGACAAGCAAGTAGAAAAAATGTATAAGGCTTTTTCATCGTATCTCTCAACATTAAATATTTATATACAATAGATACTCAAACAACCCAAATGTTACAAATTAATTTTATGGATAGGCGCTTAATTTTTAGAAGGTAAGGGAGTGATTTTTTAAAGGTGAAATTGTTAATCGCCAATCAGTTATTCGGTCTTTCGTCTATCGAAAAGAATAGCGATAAACCGATACTTCATAATCGATCATTCCGTTTTGTGGGGCAAAGACTATAAAGCCGGAGAGAAGAGAAACAGGGTGATGGATAGGCTCGGAAAGGTGCCTGACCTGTATCCATTTCATCACCCGGCTCTCACTTTATTTCGCAAGTCTTTCCTGATCGGGCAGAGCCGAATGATGAGCATACAATTCGTCTAACGAAAAGAATAGCGATAAACCGAGCGGTCGAATAGCCGATTTGTGAATATTGGAGTAAGGAGATTTAGATTATAATAAAAGCCCTGCACAAATTAATGGGCAAGGCTTTCAAATAATTCTGAAGAATGCGCCTAAACTTTCATGGCATCTTCGATCAGCTTGTTCTGCTCGGCTTCGTGAATCTTCTTCTGTCCAGCTGCGGGTGAAGCAGATGCCTGTCGGCCGGCGTAGCTGAGTTTCTGTCCGTCTTGCAGGAGCTCCATAAATCGCGGAGCAACAAAATTCCAGGCTCCCATATTCTTGGGTTCTTCCTGACACCACACAATGTCTTTCACATTGGTGAAGTCTTTAAGCTGCTCCTGGATCTCATCGTCAGCAAATGGGTAGAACTGCTCCAGCCGGGCAATAGCCACATTTTCGACCTCATTCTCTTTTCTGTACTTGAGAAGATCGTAATAAACCTTACCGGAACAGATAACCAGGCGCTTCAAATCTTTAGGATCTGTGAAGTCTTTATCCACAATAAACGGCTGGAATTTACCATCAGCCAGTTCATCTCTGCTGGAAGTAGCCATTGGATGACGCAACAGGCTTTTCGGCGTCATTAAAATAGCCGGACGCTTATTCTCCTGAAGTGCCTGACGACGCAGCATATGGTAATACTGAGCCGGAGTGGTCAGGTTCATAACCTGCATGTTATCTTCTGCACAAAGCTGAAGGAATCGTTCAAGTCGGGCCGAGGAATGCTCGGGCCCCTGACCTTCATAACCGTGCGGGAGGTTCATAACCAGGGCAGTTTTCTGTCCCCACTTCGCTTCACTTGAAGAAACAAATTGATCAATAATCACCTGGGCGCCGTTGGCAAAATCACCAAACTGTGCTTCCCAGATCACCAACGCATCCAGTTTTTCCGCACTGTAACCGAATTCAAAGCCAAGCGCTGCAAATTCACTCAATAAACTGTTATGAACATGAAATTTGGCCTGGTCATCAGAAAGATTATTCAGGGGGGTGAACTTCTGATTGGTTTCAGTTCCGTGTAACACAGCATGCCGGTGTGAAAAGGTTCCCCGCTCTACATCCTGCCCGGTTAGGCGGATGGTAGTACCGGTTTTAAGGAGTGAACCAAAGCACAAGAGTTCAGCAAATCCCCAATCGATTTTCTTTTCATTTTTATCGACAATTTCCGCTCTTTTTGCCAGCTGCTTTAACAGTTTGGGGTTGGCGTCAAAGTCTTTTGGGACAGTGTTCAGCTTAACAGCAATTTCTTTGAGGTCTTCGGCCGGGTAGGTTGTATCCGGATAAGCCATCCATTTGTCCTGAGGCGTTTCCGTACGGTCAATCAGGTTTTCAGTAATTTCGAGGTTTGGTGCTTTTTTGGCGTCCTCAAAAGCTTCCTGCAGCAGCTGGTCAAATTCATCAAAAATCTGTTGGGTTTCTTCTTTAGTGAGCTCGCCGTTTTTCACCAGGTGCTCGGTGTAAAGGTCACGCACCGGCGCATGGTCATTAATTTCTTTGTACATGCCCGGTTGTGTGAAAGCAGGTTCGTCGCCTTCATTGTGCCCATGCTTACGGTAACCGATAAGGTCGATAATAACATCCTTACCAAACTTCTGGCGGTAATCGAGCGCCATTTTCATGGCATGAACGGCTGCTTCCGGGGTATCTCCATTAACGTGGAAGATGGGGGCAAGAATCATTTTGGCCAGGTCGGAAGCGTATTCCGTAGAACGGCCATCTTTAGGAAGAGTGGTAAAACCGATTTGGTTGTTGATGATGATATGCATCGTACCGCCGGTTTTATATCCTTCCAGCTGCGACATATTCAGGGTTTCGGCAACAACACCTTGTCCGGCAAAAGCGGCATCGCCATGCATCAATACGGGAACTACGCGCTTCTCGGCATCTTCTTTCTCGTGATGATCCTGCATGGCACGCACGGCGCCTTCCACAACGGGATTTACCGCTTCAAGGTGAGAAGGGTTTGGCATGAGCTGAAGATCAATTTCCGCTCCATTGGCCGACTTATGAACTCCTCTGGCACCCAGGTGATATTTAACATCACCGGAGCCCTGAATAGAATCAGGATCTATGTTTCCTTCAAACTCCGCAAATACGCGGTGATACGGTTTGTTCATGATGTTCACCAGCATATTCAATCTGCCCCGGTGAGCCATGCCCATAAACATCTTCTCAATTCCGTGTTCACCGGCTCGTTCCAGCATAAAGTGAATCATTGGAATCAATGTGTCGGCACCTTCCAAAGAAAAGCGTTTGTGCCCGATGTACTTCTTATGCAAGAACTCTTCAAAGGCCATTGCCTGATTGAGCTTGTGCAGGATTTCCCGCTTGTCATTTTTCTCAAGCTGGGCATTGTTTCCGGTAGATTCCATGGATTCACGGAGCCACTTACGCTCTTCAAGATCCAGCAGGTGCATATATTCAACACCGATATTTCCGCAATACGTATCACGGAGCAGGCTGATGATTTCACGCAGCGTAGCTCGCTCTTTACCACCGAGTCCGCCACAATAAAACTCGCGGTCCAGATCCCACAACGACAATCCGTAGTATTCCAGATCCAGTTCCGGGTTTTTACCGGGTTCTTTTTCAAGGGGATCAAGATCGGCAAGTACGTGCCCGCGCATGCGGTACATATTAATCAGTCTCCAAACACCAACTACACGGCTGTCGTGTTCCAGTGTAGGTGAGCCGCCGCCAAATGGACCGGAATAGGTATCCTGCCCGTATGGGAGAGGCTCATAAGGGATATCCAGATCAGCAAAAATCTGCTCATAGAAATCTTCCTGACCGCTGAGCAGGTCATCCATTTTCTTCAGGAACATGCCGGATTCGGCCCCCTGAATAACGCGGTGATCGTAGGTGGAAGTCACCGTCATCACCTTGCTGACACCCAGCTGATTGAGTACGTCTTTAGACATTGCGCGGTACTCGGCAGGGTAGTCAATAGCACCGGTTGCGATAATGGCACCCTGGGTTTTCATCAGTCGGGGCACGGAAGAAACCGTTCCTATAGTCCCCGGATTGGTAATGCTAATGGTGGTATTCTGAAAATCTTCAATCTGAAGCTTCCCGTTCCGCGCTTTGTTGATAAGTTCCGCATAGGCGTGCAGGAACTCTTTGAAATTCATTTTATCAACGCCCTTGATGTTCGGTACCACCAAGTTGCGGGAACCGTCTTTACTTTCAAGGTCAACAGCTACCCCCAGGTTCACAGAATCAGGAACCACCCGGTAGTGATTACCGTCTTTGAACAGGTAAGAACTGTTCAGGTTTGGAAATTCTTTCAGCGCCCTGATAATAGCCCAGGCGATAAAATGGGTAAAGGAAGCCTTGGGTTCATTTCGTTTGAGCAGATGACGGTTGATAATAGTGCGGTCTTCAACCATCATTTTAACCGGAAGCACGCGAAGTGAGGTAGCCGTGGGCACTTCCAGGCTCTCATCCATATTCTCAACAATCTTGGTAGCCACGCCTTTAATTTTCTCGAGCGTGGCATTTTTTGGCGCCGCCACATCTTTCTGTGGCTTTTTCTGCTCTTTAGCCGGGGCTTCTTTGGCTTCAGCGGTATCTGCGCCATTGGCTTGAACCGTGGTTGTACTTTCAGATGGCTGAAGTTCTTCAGGCTCGGTAGCATCTACCGGTTTGCCTTCAAGCTCGTCAAAATAACGTTTCCAGTGGGCAGGAACCGATTGCGGCTCATTTTTATATTGATCGTATAATTCTTCTACGAGTGCAGAGTTAGGGCCAAATACGGCTTCAAGTGATTTCAATGGTTGTTAACCTCTACAGGGTTTTTGGCAGCGATTTAAATAGGTAATGAAAATTCGGCTCCAATGATTCAGATTTTGAAGCATCGGCATATATTTAGTAACCCGAAAATTAAGGATTACATTCTTAAAAAACGACATTTTCTGAAGGGTGTAAGTTACAAATACGCAAAGAGTAAAAAGGAATAATTATAAAGATAGAGGTGATGATAATTACGCCTCACATTTCATTTTCTTGCGGGCAACTGTTTGCTGTTTTTCTATACTAACTTTTAGTTGGAAAGATGTCTTTAATTCGCTTTCAGCAACCCCTATATTCAGGTTCTCAAAAACACAAAGCGACAGACTCAAAAAATCAGGAAATGAGCGAGAATTCATCAAAGAAGAAAGAAACAGGGGCTGAAAGTATAAACTGGGATCTCACCGACCTTTATTCATCCAACGAAGACCCACAACTGGCTAAAGATAAAAAGCAGGTTGTGGAACAGGCGGAGGCTTTTGGTGAAAATTACCGGGGCCGGGTTGCTGAACTTTCACCGGGTGAATTCAAAGAAATGCTGGATGAGTATGAAGAAATTTTAGACCAGTCCGGTAAAATTGGCTCCTTTGCTTATTTCCAATGGTCAACGGATACTACCAATACCGCCTACGGAAAGTTGGTGGCAGAGTCGAATGAACTGTCATCAGAAGTAAGTCAAAAACTGGTTTTTCTGGATGTGGAATGGCTGCAGGTACCGGATGAGGAAGCTCAAGAAATGATTGAAAGTGAAGAGCTGAGCAAGTACAAACACTACCTGGAAAGTTCCCGAAGGTACAAAGAACACGTGCTGGAAGAAGGTCAGGAAAAGATTATGTCGGCCAAATCAGTGACCGGCCGCAGCGCCTGGGTTCGCTTTTTTGATGAAACACTGGGGGCCGCAAAATTTGAACTGGATGGCGAGGAAATGAGCGAACAGGAAGTGCTGAGTAAACTTCATGAAAGCGACCGTGATTTACGAATCCGGGCCCATAAATCCCTCACGGATAAATTCAACGATCTGAGCCGACAGCTTACGTTTGTATTCAACACCATTCTTGCAGACAAATCTACAAACGATAAACTTCGCAAGTACGACAGCTGGATTGATTCACGAAACCTGTCTAACCAAACCGATGAGGAAACGGTGGATGCCCTGGTTGAATCGGTGACCTCAAAATACGAGCTGGTTCAGCGATACTATAAGCTAAAGCGCGATTTGCTTGGGCTGGACGAAATGAAGGATTATGATCGCTACGCACCCATCATGGAGAATGAGGCTACGATCGACTGGAATTCTGCCAAGGAAATGGTGCTGGATTCCTACACTAATTTTCATCCGGAGATGGGGGAAATCACCCATAAGTTTTTTGAGAAGAACTGGATTGATGCCGCCATTAAGCCTGGTAAAAGAGGAGGGGCTTATTCTGCAGGTACGGTTCCCTCGGCTCACCCTTATGTATTCATGAATTTTGACGGGAAAATCCGAGACGTACAAACACTGGCTCATGAACTGGGGCATGGAGTGCATCAGTACTTGTCTCGCCAGCAAGGAGTTTTGCAATCATCAACGCCGCTGACCACGGCAGAAACAGCTTCTGTATTTGGTGAAATGCTGGTATTTCAAAAGCTGATGAAAGAGCTGGATGATCCTAAGGAAAAACTGGCATTATTGATTGGTAAAATTGACGATACCATCGCTACCGTTTTCCGTCAAATTTCGATGAACCGATTTGAACATGCCATGCATACAGCACGGCGGGAAGAAGGAGAACTCACCAAAGAACGGTTCTCTGAACTTTGGATGGAGCAGCAAAAAGCATTGTATGGAGATTCGGTGACATTAACGGATGAATACGGCATTTGGTGGAGTTACATTCCGCATTTTCTTCATACTCCCGGTTATGTGTATGCCTATGCATTCGGTGAACTTCTGGTGCTGGCTTTATATGAAGAGTACACGCAACGTCCGGAAGGATTCCCGGAAAGATATATGGAGCTTCTGAGTGCCGGTGGGTCTGAGTGGCCGCATGATTTAGTAGCCAAAATGGGACTTGATATCACACAGCCTGACTTTTGGAACAAAGGTCTGGCATCGTTTGAACGCATGGTAGAAGAAGCTGAGGAAATGGCTAAAGAGCTGGCTAATTAAATTCCCTTAAATTTCATACACTCCAATAGCTTAACACACTTATAAATTACCGAGAATGTCTTTAGACCGACAAGAAAAAGCCTTACGGGAATACAAGCAGATCCTTCAGGATTTGGTGCATTTATTGCGAACTTCTTCGAAAGTTCAACTCTCTTACTTATGCTGGGTAAACCGCGCCCGCCAACAATTTGTGTGGGAAACGAATAGCACCGGTCTTCCCAATGTGATGTTCCAGGATCGTGTAGCATTTGAAAATCATTTCCTGAATGAATTTAAAGATACCGATGAAATCATTCAGTTGATGGTGGGGGAAGACATCGAGAAGGCAAAACTCATCCACTATTTTGATTTTGTACAGGCCAAAAACATCCTGATAGTACCCTTTATAAACAAAGGGGAAACGGTAGCACTCACAGTTCTTGAAAGTGAGCAGGAGATAGATCAGGAAGCTATACAGGATCGCATCATGGCTTATAATAATGCCCTGGTTAATGTACTGGATACTTACCTGGAAGTGGTTGATTTACACGAGCAACAGCAGGAGTGGGAAGATTATGAAGAGTCGCTGAATAAACTGGATTACCGGGGACATAAGGTCGAGATTTTTGCCACGATGATGGAAGAAATGCAAAAAAACCTGCCAAATGGCGGGGCAGTACTTCTGGCTCCCGGCATGGAATCCTGGAATGTGATTTTACGCACTCAAAACTCAAAAAATCCTCCGAAATTAGGTCTTCAGCTGGAAGAAAAAAGCGTGGCCTATGAATCGCTTGAAAAGGGAGAACCTATTTTCACGATGCATTTCAACAACAATCCACGGCGTATAACCTCTGCGGAAAAAAGAACGGAAGGCGCAACTTTTGCTATCCCGGTGATGATCCACGACCGGCGGCAGGGGGTGGTGATTTGCTATGATAACGATCCGCTGACCTTTAAAGAGTCCACCAAGCACAAGTTGTCGAATATGGTTCGGATAGCCGCTTTGAGTGTGCAATCTTCGGTGAAGAAATCCGGAATGGTGCAGGAAATCCTTACTCAAAGTTTCGGTGCTTTTACTCCCGAGCTTTGGGAAATTGCCCTCAACAACGAATTGGCAAAGCTGAAAAAAGGAACACCGGAAAACACCTGGCTGGGCTTGGTTGCCCCGGATGATGTTTCGGCACTTCGGACAAAATTCAGGCTGGAAGACCTCCAAAAAATCCAGACCGATTTTGTCACAAACCTGAACCCCTCTAAATATGGAATCCCGGGTTTTGTAGGCTACAACTCTGATTACGTATATGCGGTTCTGATTCAAAGTGATGACGAAGAAGCTGTGTCGTTCTGGATGGAGAAAATGAAGTCGAAGCTGGAAGCAGGACTCAATCTATCCATCGGTGGAACGATGCGTCCACAGTTTAAGGTCGGCTATACAAAGCTTACCGATCAATCGGTGAATGCGTACCAGGTGATGGAGAAAGCGAAGAAAGCCTTAGCTAAAGTAATGAACGATAAGGAAGCTGAACTGGTGGAAGCATAATGGGAAATGCCTACATCATTGTTGTAGATGGATTGGGAGTCGGTGCGCAGGAAGATGCTGATCAATATGGCGATGCCGACATGAATACGCTGGGCCATGTAAGTGAGCAGACCGGAGTTAAGCTCCCAAACCTCCAAAAAATGGGGATTGGAAATATCATTCCTCTGGCTTCGGTTCCGGAAAATGAACAACCGTTGGCCGCCTATGGCAAACTTCGTGAAGTTTCAGCAGGCAAAGATTCTACCACCGGGCACTGGGAAATAGCGGGTATTCAACTCGAAAAACCTTTTCCTACTTATCCGAATGGTTTTCCTGAAAAAGTAATCAAGGATTTTTGCGATGGAATAGGGGTGGAAAAAGCCCTGTGTAATCAACCCTATTCAGGCACTGATGTAATTCGGGATTATGGAGAAGAACACCTCGAGACCGGATATCCCATTGTATATACCTCGGCCGACAGTGTATTCCAGGTGGCTTGTCATGATGATGTTGTTCCGGTAAAGAAACTGTATGAGTGGTGTGAGTTTACGCGCAATAAAGTTTGCATCGGGGAGCATGAAGTGGGGCGGGTAATTGCACGTCCGTTTACCGGTAAGCCCGGGAATTTTGAGCGTATCTCTGATAAACGTCACGATTACTCGTCGGTTCCTCCGGAAAATAACCTGGTACAAAAATTGAATGATTCCGGAGTAAAAACATATTCCATTGGTAAAGTGGCCGACCTGTTTGCCGGAAAAGGATTCACCCAATATCGCCCCACCAAAAGCAATGCAGAAGGTATTTCCCAGCTGTTGAGCCTAATGTCGGCTCAGCTTGATAACTGTTTCGTATTTGTAAACCTGATTGATACCGACCAGCTATACGGGCACCGGTTAGATCCTGAAGGATATGCCGGAAGTTTAGAGGAATTCGACCGGGCCATTCCGGCAATCGTCTCTAAAATCAGGGAAAATGATTTACTGATTATTACCGGAGATCACGGAAACGATCCATGTTCGGACAGCACCGATCACTCCAGGGAATTTGTGCCTTTACTTGTATTCCCAAAGGGCAGAGCTGAGGCTGAAAATCTTGGAACCGGAGAATCCTTTTCAAATATAGCCTGTAGCGTGGCTGAGTTTTTTGGGGTAGTAAGTAATTTCCCGGGTAAGTCTTTTCTGAAAGATAATTCTTAAAGTATCGTGATTTCTGAACATTGGAGCAGAAGAATTCACATATATTTCACACCGATTAAGAGAAAGCGGTACGAAGTAGTTCACAAAGGGCTATTTAGTTAATTCGGAAGGAGGAAACCCAAATTCTTTTTTGAAACTCGTGGAAAAATAGTTTGGGTCAGAGAAGCCAACGGCTCTTGCGGTTTCCTGTATATTAAAGTTCTTTTCCTGTAAAAGGATTTTGGCTTCATCAAACCGCATTTTTTTGATAAAGTCATTGACGGTGACATCAGATACTTCTTTCCAATCCATATACAGTTTTGCGCGGCTGATGTATAATGCATCTGCAAGCTGGTTTACATTAAAGGACGGGTTACCCAATTGACGAAATACAATTTCACGAACCTGCTTGATAAAATTCGGTTCTTCAATTTCTGCATCAGTAACAAAACCAGTTTTAAGAATTTTCTCCCTTCTTAGTATGGCAGAAATTTGAGTGAGTAACATATTTGTTTGTACAGGTTTGGTGAGATATACGTCGGCACCTGTTGATAACCCGGTTTTAATATCTAAATCCTGGTCTTTTGCTGATAAGAAAATGACCGGAAGGTGTTTGAACCGATCTTCTGAGCGTAACACTCTCACAAACTCAAGCCCGGTCATTTCCGGCATCATCACATCAGAGATCACAAGATCAGGAGTTTTTTCTTTAAGAATATCCAGGGCATCTTTACCATTTTCAGCGACAGATACCCTATACAATTCTGATAATACCGACTGCAGGTATGATCTGAAATCGAAGTTGTCTTCCACAATCATAATATGCTCTTCAGAATCAGAAGCTACCTGTACACTGAAAGAAGGGGACTCAGTATTTTTGCGAGGAGCTATTATAACATTCTCCGGTGTAGAATCATGAGATATATTGTGCATGCTATCTATATGCATGTATCCTTTTGGAAGAGTAATAACAAATTCAGCCCCTTTTAATGCTTCAGAATTAAACTCTATGCTTCCACCCATATGTTCCACCAGCCCTTTTACTAAATATAATCCGATTCCGGTTCCTTCGGCGGCGTGAGCTCCTTCAACCTGGTACAGATAATCAAAAATTCTGCCCTGCTCTTCGGAACGGATGCCGGGACCCTCATCGCTAATTCCGAATGTTACTTTCTCCTCGTTTTCTTCAACACTCAGAGAAATGGTTGCTCCTTTTGGAGAGAATTTAATCGCATTGCTCATCAGGTTAATAACGATTCTCTCCCAGGCTTCTTTATCTATATAGATATTTTCTGAGAGTGGGGCCGCTTTGATATTCAGTATGATTTCCTCCTGATCCATTTTTGATTGGAACTGCCCCAATATTTGTTGGGTGAACATAACAACGTCAACCGGCTGCATATTCAGTTTAATGGCATCTGCATTCAGTTTCGAAACATTCAGAATTTGTTCCACCAGGTTTTGCAGCCTGAGTCCGTTTCGTTGCATCAGGGATAACCGGTGTCCCAGTTTTTCATGATCAATTGATTCCTTAAGGTTCAGAATATCATCAAGTGGCCCGACAATAAGAGATAGCGGGGTTTTGAGTTCATGGGTGATACCTGTAAAAAATCGGTTCTTTTGTTCCGCAGCGAGTTTAAGCGCCTCGGTTTGTTCATCAACCCGAACCTGAAGTTTAGCCTCCCGCTCTTTGAGGCTCCTCACCCTGATTCTAAAAAAACCGATAACCAAACCTATTCCTGAGAAAACAATAAGGAGGGCAAACCATCCGGTTTCATAAAAGAAATGAGGAATCATGATTAAAGCGGATGTTTCCACCGGTTCCCCCCCAATGAAATCGGCCCTGACGGTAAAGGTGTGTGCACCGGGAGGGATTCCCGTAAAAACGGCCTGTTTAGACTGATCTGCCGATTGCCAGCTATTGTTTACGCCTTGCAGTTTATAACTGAACTGAACCCGTTCCTGGTAAGTAAAATTAGGGGCTGCGAAATTTATTCTTAGGTTTCTTTCCCCGGAAGGGATAGCAATTTCAGGTTGCCCGGCAACGAATAATTCCCCGTTTTCCAGTTCAACGGATTCAAGAACCGGAGTGGGAGTATCCAGGTTTTGTTCGACAGTAAAATCGGCCGGATCTATGATGGTGATGCCACGCTGGTTAGGGAACCACAGTTTATTATCCGAAGTAAGAATTCCCGCGGACTGTACCCCGCCATTTGCTTCCCGGTTGATCATCCCGTCTCGCTCGTCAAAACTCAGAACGGGAAGTTTTGTAAGGGAGCCGTCCGCAAAATCATTCAACGCCTTTTTTGGGATGCGCATAATTCCTCCGTTCGAACTGATCCAAAAATTTCCAAATGGATCTTCGATAATGCGATGAAGAGAATTGTGGGTAAGTCCTTCTGAGGTGGTGATGCTTGCTGAAGAGAGAACAGTTCCCTTTTCATTAAGTACAAGCCTGTTCAAACCAAGATTTTCTGTGGCAATCCAAAGTGTATCATCCGATTGAAGAAAAATATCCCTGATTATGTTGCTGTTAAGCACTCCGTCTTTTGTAGAATAGTTGATAAATGAGTTGCCTTCAATACGGCTCAGGCCGGTCCCGGCGGTACCTACAAAAATGATATTCTTGCTGTTTTCTGCGAACACCTGAATTCTTGCCAGCTCCTGTGGCTGAGAATCATCGAAATAACGGAGGCTGCCATTGCCACTTATTAGCATCGATTGGTAATTTCCGATTAGAAGATTTCTGCCCAAACGATGCATGGCTTCAGGATCCACTAATTTATCAGAAGGTAATCCACCAAAATCTTCCGGCTCAAGCCAGTTTCCATTTGTAAATTTCCAAATCAGATGATCACTAAGTCCGGCATAAACATTACCATCATCATCTTCATATAGGAATTTGCATAAATTACTTCTGAGCGTACTGTTAGAGCTATTCCAGTTAGTAACCCCGGATTTAGAAATTCTCACAATCCCGCCGCTTATTCCACAAGCCCAGTAAGAGCCGCTTCTGTCCTGGATGATCGAGTATATATTATTGAGCCCGGGAATCTCTGAGGAGTTGAGATTGATAAAGCTGCTTTTTCTAATCTGGTAAAGTCCGTTTGTTTCAGAACCTATCCAGAGCGAGCCTTCACGGTCGTTAAAACCGAATTTCAGAGAGGGTGCCCGGAGGATGGTTTTCCCTCCAATAATTACTTCATCATCACCGATTAAAACTTCCTCTCCGGCCCCACCAGTATATATAAGATTTGAGCGAACAATTCCGGAATTTATGGAAACAGGCATTTTTTGGATTATAAGAGTTAGCGGGTTCAGGGTATATAATCCGTTAGTTGCAGAAAGAATGTAGTCGCCATTCGCTTGTAGAGCAATATCCCAAAATGCAATCTCAGTACCACCTTCAGGTACACTAATCAGGGCTACTTCCTTAGTTTCCGTATTGTATCTGAGAATGGTTCCCACCCCCACCAACCAGACAATGCTTTCTTCAAATTGTTTTATTTGTCTGATGTCTAAATCAAGTATGGGATAGTCAACGACATTAAGCAGTAATGACGGGGTATTATTTTTGAAGAAAACCAGTCCGGAATCGTTTAAAACAAAGATGCCGCCGTTTATGCCTGCGCCAATCAACTCCGAATTAGATTGAAGAAGGGAAGCTTCAATTTTTTTAAAAACGGACTTTTTTTTATTGAAAAAAGCCACTCCTTCCATTCCCGATACCCAGATTTGTCCATCCGTTCCTTCAATGATACGATGCGCTTTACCGGGAATTTCCGGAGAAAGAAAAGTTCTGAAAGAGTTCCCCGATTTTAAAGTTATCGACTGGTCTTCGTTAAACAGCCAGATGGAATTATCTTGAGATTTAAGTATCCCGGCTATCCGGTTTATCGCAAGCCCTTCTGTATTCCCGGAATTGTACACTTTGAATTCGTACCCATCGTAACGGACCAGGCCATCGTAAGTGGAAAAGTAAAGATACCCGTCATCATCCTGCACCATACCGTTCACTGAGTTCACAGGAAGGCCGTCTTCAATATCGTAATGTCGAACCAGGTATTCAGCAGCTCCGGTTCTAATGGAATCAGTGGAAGGCTGGGTAAGTAAAAGCAAGGAGAGCAAAAGTGAATGCAAGATACTCCTGAGACTTTTTTAAATAACGATTTAAACGATTTTAAAGATTTCTAAGACGTATTCAAAGATATATTCGACTAATCTGGAAACAGGTGTTAAACCGCAAGTTCTACAAATCCGGGTTAATTTTATGAAAGCTCAAATACTCTTTTTGATTCCACTCTTTATGGTAAGCTCATCGGCCTTGTTTGCTCAAACAGCAACCGAACCTTCAGGGAGCGGAACAAGTGAAGACCCTTACCTGATTTCCAGCCTCGATAATTTATACTGGGTTACTCAGAGTTCCGCACAATGGGACAAATACTACCTGCAGAACACCAATATCGACGCTTCAGGTATATCATGGGAAGAAGATACTACTGGGTTCAGCCCTATCGGCAATGCAGCAAATGAATTTACTGGTTCATTTGACGGGCAAAACTACAGCATCACAGGAATATATATAAACCGGCCTGACGAAGAAGAAATTGGTCTGTTTGGCAACGTGGGGGCTTCCGGAGTGTTAACCGGGCTGCATCTTAAAGATGTTAATATAACGGGAAATACCAGGACTGGCGGTCTGGTTGGATATAATAACGGGGGGGCTGTATCGAACAGCATAGTAACAGGAGAGGTTTACGGCTCCGGATCCCCATTCGGTGGATCTTCAGTTGGCGGTTTGGCCGGGCAGAGCCTGGGTTCTGTTTTGAATAGTTCTTTTAAAGGTACGGTTGATGGTAACAGCCAGGTTGGTGGTCTGGTAGGCCGAAATGGAGGTTCTGTTATGCACAGTTTTGTAACAGGAGAGGTTTCGTGTGAAACTGCCACAGCAGGCGGGTTGATAGGCTTAAATGAAGATTCAGGTGCTTTTTTCTACAATTATGCGAATGCTACTGTCTCAGGGCCTTCAAATATAGGCGGTTTAGTAGGAACCCATGTGGGGGACTCATCTGCTGTTAATTATGCTTTGGGGGATGTAACCGGAGATACAGATGACGTGGGTGGTTTAGTTGGGCAGAATTCCAGTCCGATTGCCAATAGCTATGCCACAGGTAATGTAAACGGCGCAGACAGAACCGGAGGGTTAACAGGCGCAAATCAAAGTACGATTACCAATAGTTACGCTGCCGGTACCGTAACGGGAACTACGAATACCGGTGGATTTAGCGGAAGTAACTCCGGTACCATAACATCCGGTTTTTGGGATACTGATTCGGGAAGTGATGACAACGGAATAGGAACAGATCTTTCCGGTACAGAGATGAAGCAGGAGGCTTCTTTTTCAGGATTTGATTTTACCGATATATGGCTGATTGATGAAGACTTTTCCTTTCCGTTCTTAAGAGATATTCTCCCCTCTGTTAAACCCGGAGGAGCCACACCGAGCGTTACCGGACGATCCATTAGTTTTGGTGGTGCCTCAACCGATTATGTTGAAGTCCCCCATTCGGATGATTTTGACGATCTTGATGAAATCACCTTAGAAGCATGGGTTTATTTAAACTCAACAGCAAGGCAGGGATTCTTTAGTAAAAATGTGGGTAGCACTGGCTGGTATCTGGAGTATTTCAGTTCTTCAAATGCATTTCTGAGTTCTGTATTTACAGCTTCAGGAGCCAGGTCGGGGGTATCCCTGACAATTCCACCAACCAGTAAGTGGTTCCATCTGTCCACCACTTATGACGGTACTGACGTAAAGATCTATATAGATGGGAAAGATGTTACAAGCCAGCAACAAGGGAATAATACCGGTACAATTACCAACAACACCAACTCTATTCGGATAGGGGACCATAACCAAAATCTGGATGGTAAAATGGACGAAGTCCGTATCTGGAATGTTGCCCTCTCACAAAATGAGATTCAGCAAAATATGTTTCAAAAGCTCAGTGGAGATGAAGAAGGGCTGCTCGCGTATTTACCTTTTGATGAAGGAGAGGGTACTCTTGCCCTTGATGAATCTGCCAATCAGCATGTAGCATCTTTAAACGGAAGTGCCACCTGGGAAAGTGATGCTCATCCATACGGAACTTTTATTGCCGGAGATGAAGGCTGGCGGATGATGACGGTTCCTGCTTCGGGGGTAAGTTATGGCGAACTACTGGACACACTCTGGACCCAGGGATTTACAGGGGCTGATTATTCAGGAGGAACTCCTAATGTGTACACCTGGGATGAATCTTCAAAATCATTTACTGCTCTAACCAATTCGAGTGAGGAACCGGCTGCCGGGACAGGTTTTTTGATATATATTTTTGATGATGACGATTTCGATGGTGCCGGAGATGGCTTCCCGAAAATGATTTGGACCGACAGCACTCAACAAAGCGGAAATATAAGTCCGGCACTTTCTTTCACTGATACCGGTGAGGAGGAGAATGATGGCTGGAACCTGATGGGAAATCCTTACGGTGCTACAATCGATTGGGATGCTCCTTCCGGATGGGCACAAACTAATCTGGATGCTTCCTTTTATGTATGGAGTGACTCCGCAAATGGCGGCGCTGGTGATTACCTCAGTTGGAATGGTACAACAGGGACTTTTGGCGTTGGAGAAATTGCTCCATGGCAGGGATTTTGGGTGAAAGCAAATTCAACTGGTCCCGCCATTACATTTTCTGATAATATTCGAGCTTCAGGAGGAATTTTAAGAAAGAAACCAACCGTATCAGAATTGCAGTTCACAATTAAAAACGGAGCAATGCGAAATTCAACTATTGTGATGTTTAGTGAGCAGGCACAAATTACCAAAGATCGGTTGGACGCGTGGAAACTCCAATCACTGAATGGAGAGTATCTCTCTTTATTTACCCAGTTAGGAAGTGGTTCCGCGCTGGACATCAATGCGGTACCATCCGATTTTGATGGAATACTGGAAATACCGCTTAGCTTTAAGGGTTCAACTCTTTTTGGTGAATTTGATCTCAGCTGGATTAGTACCGCATTGCCGGAGGGACTGAAGGTTTTCATCACGGATGAAAATACAGGTGAGACCATACCCCTGGAAGGACACGGTACCTACCACTTCTACATCAACAAACAAGCCAAAACTTCAGCTTCAGAAAATATATCTCTGGAGCCTGAACATAGGGTATTATCTGTACCATCAGTGATGAAAGCTAAGAAAGGAGAGGTTCCCCGTTTCATCCTCACTCTGAGCTACGGAGAAATAGTATCCAACGAACAGGATGATAACCTCCCCAAGACCTTTGGGTTGGATCAAAACTACCCGAACCCCTTTAACCCCTCTACTGTGATCAGGTATCAGTTACCTGTGAGCAGTGTTGTAAGCCTGAAAGTGTTCGATATTCTCGGGAGAGAAGTGGCTGCCCTTATTGATGGTAGAATGGGGGCGGGGTATCACCAGGTATCCTTTAATGCTCGTAATCTTGCCTCCGGGATGTATATCTATCAGCTACGGGCGGGAAATTCCGTTATCACTAAAAAATTAACTTTAATAAAGTAGCCTATAGCCTCAGTTCTCAGCTTTCAGTTTGTACGATATCGAAACAAACCGAAAGCTGAACTCTGATAGCTGAGTGCACAAAAAACTATCGCCATGAAAACATTACTTATTCTTATTCTCGCTATAGTCATCATTATAATTAGCACAACTCTCCTTCTGGCCCAACCCGGTCTTCCCGGAGCTCCCAGTCAGGCACCAATCGATGGCGGTCTCGGTTTACTGGCTGCCGCCGGTGGTGCTTATGCGTGGAAAAAGTTGCGCGAAGGTAAAAACGAAAAGTAAATAGGAAGAGCAAAGGCAAATAATCTGGAGAAGATACCTTCTTCATTATTGCCTGCAATGTAGTTTAGTTCTTTAGTGCTGAGCATGATTTTCCCGGGAAATCATTTGTCTGATTTAATTAGAGGATGATAATACTGCTGCATCCATTTAATATTCAGCGAGAATTTCGTATATTGTTCAATTGTAGAATTCATGAAGTCGCAGACGCAATATTTAAGCTTTTCACGCGTGTTTACACAAAGCTTATAACACATATCATCTGCGCATTAGCGTACGCAAACATTCATTAAACGGTATTTACAGTGGCAAAAAGTTCTGGAATCTCTACCCGCGAGTCAGAGTCATTAGATCGGTATCTGCACGAAATTGGAAAAGAGAAACTAATTACCCCGGATGATGAAGTCCGGCTGGCCAAAGAAATTCAGAAAGGGAGTCAGAGAGCACTCGAAGACCTTACCAAAGCAAACCTTCGATTCGTAGTTTCAGTAGCAAAACAATATCAGAATCAGGGCCTTTCTCTCGGTGATTTGATCAACGAAGGAAACCTTGGTTTGATTAAAGCAGCCAAGCGATTTGACGAAACCCGTGGTTTTAAATTCATTTCTTATGCTGTATGGTGGATTCGTCAGTCTATTCTGCAGGCTTTAGCCGAGCAGTCCCGTATCGTTCGTTTGCCGCTAAACCGTGTGGGTGCCCTTAATAAAATTGGTAAAGAGCTTTCTAAACTGGAGCAGGAATATGAACGCGTTCCCTCCGCTCATGAGCTTGCGGAAAGCCTCGAAATGACGGTTGGCGAAGTTGCTGACACATTGAAAATTTCGGGCCGACATCTATCTATGGATGCGCCGTTTGCTCAGGGTGAAGATAACCGTCTGTTAGACGTTCTTGAAAATGAAGAGATTCCAAACCCTGATTTCGATCTGATGGGCGAATCTCTGAAAGTGGAAATTGAACGAGCACTTTCAAAACTGACAACCCGTGAAGCGGAAGTAATTCGACTGTATTTTGGAATTGGACGTGAGCACTCCCTTACACTGGAGGAGATCGGAGAACGCTTCGACCTTACCCGTGAGCGTGTACGTCAGATTAAAGAAAAAGCACTTCGTAAATTACGACACCATAACCGAAGCGCTGCATTAAGAGCCTATCTCGGATAATATTCGGGTAGTTTTATTCGTGAGATATAAGTCCCGCACAGATTTTTTTGTGCGGGACTTTTTTATATCCGACCATTTCTGCCTACTAATCTCCGATCGTTTGCGTTACATTTACTGCGATGAAAAGATTATTACTCATAGTTTTAGTTATAGTAGGCTTTACGGAACTACTGGAAGCCCAGCGCTACCCATTCAGGACTTTTTCGATTGAAGAAGGATTAAGTGAATCGGTTGTTTATGATCTTGCCCAGGATGATGAGGGGTATGTGTGGCTGGCTACAGGCTACGGACTGAATCGTTTTGACGGCATCCGGTTTCAGAATTATTTTGAAGAACATGGGCTCAACAGCAGCCGGATCCGCTCTTTATTTAAAGACAGTGAAGGTAAAATCTGGATTGGTTCAGAAGCGGGTGTAAATTACTGGCATGCCGATAGTATTCACTCGGTTCCCGCACTTTCATCCCTCCGGAATATGACGGTGATAAGTATGTATGAAGACCGGTTGGGAGATTTTTGGTTTGGAACAGATGGTAACGGGGTGTGGCAGTATTCCGAAGGCCAGCTATTGACGCAATACTCTACTTCTAACGGGATGGTGGATAATCGCATCCGGGCTATAGCGGAGCGTGATAACGGTGAAATTTGGTTCGCGACAAGAGAGGGTATCACCATATTGCGGGATGGCAACTTCGTAAATATAACAGAGGATGATGGTTTACCCAATCAGCGAATTCGTGACCTGAAAGTTGATGAGAATAACATAGTTTGGGTAGGCAGCAGGGGAGGACTCATTAAATATGAAGGAGATCAGTTCATCCAACTGAATGAAGAAGACGGACTTGTAAACGACCTTGTACAAACACTTTCAATTACCGAAGATGGAGGTATCTGGGTGGGCACCGAAGAAGGAGCGAGCTTTTACGATGGAAATGCCTTTCAAAACTATACGGTTGAGTCTGGCTTATCAACAGAAATGATGTTTTCATCGATGCTGGACCTGGAAGGAAACATCTGGTTGGGATCATACGGTGGGGGAGTCAATCTATTTTTGGGTAATTATTTTGCCAATTATGATGTGGAACATGGGTTGTCGAGCAAGTTGGTAACTTCATTCGCTAAAGACGGAGCTGACAGGTTTTGGATCGCAACCTATGGCGGCGGCATCACTTCTCTTGAAAACGGGACGTTCAATGATCATAATGTAAATAGCAGGCTGCCGGATAATCAGGTGTACACTCTTTTTACCGATTCCGAAGAACGAATGTGGATTGGAATGGGGGAAGGGTTGGCTTATATAAAAGATGGCCGGTTGAAGGTATTCAGCGACCGTGAGTTTCCATATCCAAGAGTTCGGAATGTGATGGAGGCTTCGGACGGGACGTACTGGATCAGCACCTACGATGATGGCATCATCCACTACCGAAACGGAGAGTTTTTCCAAATTACTTCAGATGATGGACTGGCAAGTAATCGCGTTTTGATTTCTATTGAAGGGGATGATGGCTCGGTCTGGATTGCTACTTATGGGGGAATTACCCGGTTTAAAGAGGGCGAATTTCAAAGTTTTGCCATCCAGGAAGGCCTTCCGAATAATGCAGTCATGAATCTTTTGAAAGATGACAAAGGTAGAATTTGGGCGTCTACCTTTGGCGGCATTGCCTGGTTTGACGGCCTCAAATTTCAGAGTATCACCCAGGACGACGGATTGCCGGACCGTGTTTGCTATTTCATTCACCAAAATGAAAATGGGTTGTACTGGATCGGTACTACGGAAGGAGTGGTCAGGTTTGATGCTGCTGAATACTTTAACGGAGATCCTGAAGAACAGCGGCAAGCTTTCAAGGTATTGAATAAGGAACAGGGGCTTATTGCGAATGAATTGAACCTGGGTGCCGTCTATGAGGATGAGCAGGGATACCTTTGGTTCGGTACGGTAGAAGGACTTAGTCGGTTCAACCCAAAAGCCTATAAAGGAAATCAGGTTCCTCCTAAAGTCCATATTGTTGGGGTGAATGTATCCGGTAGGGAATACCGGCCGGATGAACGCTTCTTGCTTTCTCATGAAGAGAATAACATCGAGTTTCAGTATGCGGGGCTCAACTTTACCGCGCCGAATCAGATTCTCTATGAATATAAGTTAAACGGAATTGATAATGGCTGGCAGCAAACTTCAGCCCGGTCTGTGAAATACCCTTCCTTGCCACCGGGGGAGTACACTTTTCAGGTGCATGCCCGGAATATAAATGGAGCCTGGAGCCCGGATATTGAGAAAGTTAAGTTTACAATCACAGCCCCGTTTTGGATGCAATGGTGGTTCTGGATATTGATGCTGGCTGTGGTGGTCGGTATCATATCGCTTTTCTACAATTATTATCGGGCCCGTAAAATGATAGACATTGAGCGGATGAGAGTTCGTATTGCCAGTGATTTACACGACGATGTAGGTGCCAGTTTAACCGAGATAGCTCTCCAGTCAGACTTTCTTCAGGCCGGAGATGCAGATACCGAATTCAAAAAATCGTTGGAGCAGATTGGGAAGCAATGCCGGAAAATTGTATCGAGCCTGGATGATATCGTATGGTCGATTGATGCACGGAATGACACTCTCGGAGATTTGACGGATCGCATGCAGGATTATATCCTTCATACGCTGGAATCAAAAAACATGCAGGTGAACTATGATTTTGATAACCTGAATATGGAGAACAAGCTTCCGGTGTCAGTGAAAGAGAATGTGTATTTGATTTTTAAGGAAGCCGTTAACAACATCGCCAAGTATTCCAATGGAGATCGGGTGGATATTAAAATGGAAAACCAGAATGGCTATTTTGAATTTTTGATCGCCGATAATGGTACTTCCGGTAAAGGCACGAAGAAAACCGGGCATGGATTACGTAACATGGATATGCGAGCAAAAAGAATTGGCGCAGATATTACTATCAATACGGAGGATGGGTACTCGATTAAAGTTGAGGGAAAATTAAATACTAACTAAGGAGCAGGTTTAGTCATGGCTGTCATTGGAATTGTAGAAGACAACAAGAAGATCAGGGATTTAATACAGCGGTATCTTGATATGCAGAAAGACATGGAGTGTCCGGTTGCGGTCGATTCCGTTGAAGAGATGCTGGATTATCTCGAAGAACATCAGAAGCCTGAAGTGATACTGATGGACATTCAGTTGCCCGGAATGTCGGGGATTAAAGGCATGGAGGTTATTAAATCGAAGTACCCTGAGATTGAAATCATCATGCTTACGGTTTATCACGATTCACACAAAATCTTTGATTCGCTGAAGGCCGGGGCCTCAGGGTATTTGCTAAAGCACACTTCACTCCCTGAAATAAAAGAGTCTATAGAAAACCTGTTGAAGGGCGGTGCTCCGATGTCGCCACAAATTGCCCGGAAAGTGATTTCTCATTTCAACGAAGAAGCTCCGAAGAAAAACGAAGACAGTATGCTTACCAACCGTGAGCAGGATATTGTAAACGGTTTGGTTGATGGACTCAGCTATAAAATGATCGCAGACCGCTTCGATATTTCCATTGATACTGTCCGGGCCCATATCCGAAACATTTACAAAAAGCTTCATGTTAATTCGAAAGCAGAGGTGATAGCTAAATCGTTACGGGGTGAGATATGATAGTTAGCATTATCATGTGATAAAATTTGGGCTATAAAAGTTTCATCTTTTTCGTGTAATTTAAAATGTAGTCTTGAAAAGGTGCCATCATGAAATATTCGAAAGCAACAAACCGGTTTTTTCTACTTCTTTTGCCGTTCTTATTCACAGGCTGCTATACTCAATTCCAGACCTTCGACCAGTATCCTTTAGAGAACGACCGATATTCGGATTACTATTCCTGGAGTGGGTTCGAAAAAGGGGCTTCAGCGGATGCTGATGATAGCGGGACTTCTTACTACAATAACGGGGATGAGGAATACCTTGACGAACAACTGGCGCTGGAAGAAGATGGTATTTACTACATAGACTACGAAACGGAGCAGTGGTACAAATCACACTTCGCAGATAAAATGTACTGGAAAGGATACAGTGCCGGTTATAACGATGGTTTCTATGATGGGTCGTTTCATCACCCATATAGTTCCTGGTTCAGCTATAACAGGTATGGATATGGTTACGGCTATGGATTCTATGACTACTACTATCCACGGTACGGATCTTCAATCTGGATAAGTTTTGACGGTTTTCATCACCCACGGTTTTATGCCGGCTATTTTGGTCACTGGGGATATTACGGTCCATATTATGATGGCTACTGGGGTCATCCTTACTACTCCTACGTACGGGTTTATAACAATTATCACCGATCAAATAAATATCGCAGAAGCGCAGATCTTTATTACAAAGGCCCAAGGGGCAGCGGTTTTGCCAATGGAAGTGACTACAGAACTCGATCAGGTAACGGCGTAACCCGAACAAGAAATTCCGGACTTACACGGACACGAGGCACTAATAATGGAGTAAGGGTCAGAGGTACAGGCTCATCAACCAAAAGAGGTTCATCTGTTGGACGAAGTAGCGGTACCCGAACCAGAGGCTCTTCTGTTGGCAAAAGCCGTTCAGGCTCCAAAAATAATGGCAAGAGCAGAGGGAGCGGATCTTCGGTTGGCCGTGATCGTGGAAGTAAGGGAAGTGGCAGCAGCGGAACCCGGTCAAGATCCCGAGGAAACGATAGTGCATCATTAAGCAGTACTTCAGTCAGAACCATTGACATTTCTGATTTTAATGGCCGGTCTTATACCATCCCGGCACGTAAAGTCAGAACAAATGGGTTGAACCGATCCTCTTCTTCCAGGTCAGCATTCAGCAGTTTTGGGGATATATTGAACCGGTCTATCTTTAAGTCATCTTCATCTTCGTTTGACTTCAATTCGCGCAGTCGCATAAATACAAGCAGCTCCAAAGGCAATTATTCAAGAAGTACGCCCCGAAAAAGTTCCGGCACAAAGGTAACACGAAGTTCATCTTCCAGTCGTTCCTCCGGTACGCGAAGCAGAGGTTCATCAAGCAGCTCCAAAAAGAGAAGCCGCGGCGGAAACTAAGCTACCGAAATAACCAACTTTAAATTATTAATGATCATCTATGAAGAGGATTCTATTTTTTCTCTTGGTACCCTCGCTGTTTATTTCATCGAAATTATATGCGCAGGATGGCAACACGCAAGTATCTTACTCAAACCTGGCGCTGCAGTTCAGTTCGTGGGATTTTAATGGTGATGCCGGAACCGGTTTATTCCCCTCGGTTGCTTCCCCCAACGGGTATGGAAGCTTCGCAGATAACCCGGCAAGTATAGCCTTTATTGAAAACGGATATGTAAGCTTCAGCCTGTTTAACAACCGTTCAGATTACGAAAACAGCTACTTGGGAAATACCATAAAAGCCGAAGACCAAAGTACAAAACTGGGAAATCTTGGCTTTGTATATAAAATGCCCACGGAACAGGGCAGCTTTGTTCTGGGAGGCGGGTACAATCAAATAAGTAATGAACGAGAAGTGTATAGGGTGGGAGGACGTAATTCGGAAAGTACGATTACGGATGTTTTCAGAGAACCTTCCAGCGACTATTATGACATTGCTTTTGACACCTACGCCATAGACTGGGGAGATGTTGATTCAACTTACCTCGAATCCATATTCAGAATTGGATTTCAGGAATACCCGGGTATTACTCAGGATGCTGAAATTACACATACTACCAACATCGGAGAGTACTCGTTCTTCTTTGGAACCGAATTTCAAAAAAATCTATTTGTAGGGATTTCAGCCGGTCTAACTGCCGGAAATTATACCTACAGTCGAGACTTCCTGGAGCTTGATGACCGTAATGATTACAACTTCAACTTCATCCCATCTGATGTGTCGGATGAGGGAACGGACATTCACAGCATATTAACGCACGATGAAATTGATGCCGAAATCTTGGGTTTCTCACTCCGTTCGGGACTTATTTACAAGGTGAACCCTAAACTGAATATTGGTATCAGTTATTTACTTCCATCCACGTTGGTGGTCAGAGAAAGCTATTATTCCTCCATCCGTACCGAGCTGGATGATAACTCAACTCCATTCGAAGCAGATTTTGCCAGCGGTCAGGATTATGAGTACCGGATTAGCAGACCCGGAGAACTTAAGGCAGGGATTGCTTTGAACAATATTGGTAAGTTCAACTTTTCCGTTTCCGGTGAAATGATAAACTATTCCAATTTAGAGCTGGATCTGGTTTCCGGGAATGATCTGGATTTTGACCAGGAAGTTGAACTCAGGGATGAAGAAGAAAGCCTGGAAAGCTTTATGGGTTCTTCCTACCAAAGAGTGATTAACCTGAAAGGCGGGATAGGCTTTGATGTAAATGATGATGTAACCCTGAAGGCCGGCTATGGATACCTGCCGGGCAAAAGTAATATTTATGAAGCTGATCGGAATATAATTTCAGGTGGATTCTCTGCGAGGGTTGCTGAGAATATCGTGCTGGATGTGATGGGGCAATATTCGTTTTGGAGCGACCGTTCAACACTGTACAACTATTTTGATTACTCAGATAATGTGCCCCGATCAGAAGTAGTTGATCATGAAATAAACACATTGAAGATATTAGCCGGGATAAAATTTCTGTTTTGAAAATGAATTATTGAATCCCCAATAATACCTCCGTAGTTAGTTAGAAAAAGGTCTCGTGATTGAGACCTTTTTTTATGTTGCTACAGCCAGTCTTTTTTCCTGAAATAGACCACCATTCCCATTGTAGCTACAATCATAAGCCCCCAAACCGCCGGATAAGCCCACTTCCATCCAAGCTCGGGCATATACTCAAAATTCATTCCATAAATGCCGGCTATAAATGTAAGTGGAATGAAGATAGTGGCGATGATAGTCAGGACCTTCATCACCTCATTCATTTTGTTACTGACCTGAGACATATACATATCAAGCATACCCATGGCCATATCGCGGTAGTTTTCTATTCCGTCTATAATTTGGACAAGGTGATCATACACATCCCGAAAGAAGATCTTGTTTTCTTCGTGCACTAAATGCGATTCTTCCCTGAGCAGAGAGTTCAGGCTATCACGAAGCGGCCATACAGATCTTCGGAAGAAAATCAGTTTACGACGCAGGGCGTGAATTTTCTCAGGAATTGATTCGTCAGATTTTTGCAGGATTTCATCTTCAAGCTCTTCAATTTCATTGCCGATTTTCTCCATCACCTTCATGTAATGATCCACGATGGTATCGATAAGGGCATAGGCGAGGTAGTCAGGGCCTTGTTTACGAAGGCGGGGTGCCGCATTTCTCAGGCGATGTAATACCGGTTCGTAAATAGGGTAATCGTCTTCCTGAAAAGAAAGCACAGAGTTTTGTGATAACACAATGCTTACCTGCTCCACTTTCAGTTCGCCGGTTTCATCCAGTATGCTCATCATCCGCAACACAAAAAACATATGCTCTGAATATTCCTCAATTTTCGGCCGCTGCTGGGTATGCAGAATATCTTCCTGAATGAGAGGATGTAGATTAAAATAGTCCCAGATTTCCTTGAGTTTCTCAATATCATGAAGGCCGCAAACATTAATCCAGGTTTTTGAGGGAGAGTCGAGATAGGGCTTGCTGTCATCAATTTCAGAGATATCGTGCTCTGAGAGATGCTCTACATCGTAGTCATAAAGGTGCATCAAGACGTTATCCAGGCGTTTCTCACCCGTAAAAAGAAGTGTCCCTGGAGCCTGACCAGGCTTTTTGGAACTTTGATTATGTCTTAAAAAAGAGGGTAGAAGAAGTCTTTTTTTTATTTTTTTCATTGGTGTACCAAAATTTTAAAGGACGGTGGTAGAATCGTGATAGTTTTTAACAAAAGAAATAAAAAAGTCCTGCTATCATAAAACAGCAGGACGAAAAATAAAACGAATAAGTAAAGTGATATCAGCTACCTATTTTTCCATTCTCGGCAGCCTCCTTTAAATCTTCATTGGCCCAGATGGCTATTTCAACACGCCGGTTTTGCTGGCGACCTTCCGGTGTATCATTGGTGGCTACCGGTTGGTTCTCACCATATCCAACAATCGTCATTCTCTCGGGATCAACTTCAATAAAGGCCATGAACTCGGCTACAGAACGAGCCCGTTGTTCAGACAGGTCCTGATTGTAGCTTTCAGAGCCTCTGCTATCAGTATGCCCACCAAACATGATATTGGTGTCTTCATACTTTTTCAGGACTCGGGCTAAATCTTCGAGATCTCTTTTGGAAGGGTCTTTTATAACATAAGACTCAGTATCAAAGAGGATGCCGGAGTCGAAGGTTATTTTAATGCCTTCTCCAATACGTTCCACTTCTGCATTTTGAAGTTCTTCCTCCAACTCTTCAGCTTGCTTATCCATGTAGTTCCCGATAGCTGCTCCAGTTGCTCCTCCAACAGCGGCACCAACGATAGCTCCGGTTGTTGTGTTACCGGCTGCTTTCCCGATAATGGCCCCGGCTAATGCACCTGCACTTGCTCCAATGGTTGTTCCCTTAGCCGTCTTGCTCCAGTTTTTACAGGAGGCAAAAGGAATTAGGAGAAGAAGGATTACTGCTAATGATTTAAAACGTAAGGATCTCATGATAGATGTTTTTATTGTCATTCTATCACTTAAAAGGAGATTGCCGGACGATGTTCCTTATTTTAAGAAGTTAAGATCTCAACCTTAGGCTGCTTCTGCCCTCAAAACCTCAAGCGGTGGTTTATTGTGAACGCCCCGGGTATTAAATAGCCCGATGAGAAGTACCAGTGCGGTGAGAATCAGAATTTCAACTCCGATAATGAAGAAGTTCGGTACAAATTCAATATCAAATAAGAAGTAGCCGATTAAGGTACTTGCTCCCAGCGAGAGAATAAGCCCGGTGATGGAGGCCATCACACCCAGTAAAACATATTCAATAACCTGTATCTTGATGACTTGTTTTTTAGCAGCCCCTAAGGTTCGGAGCAAAACAGCTTCCCGTATCCGCTGAAAACGACTGGTAGCAGCCGAGCCGGCCAATACAATTAGTCCGGTAATGATGCTAAAGAGCCCGATAAACTGGATCACAAAAGTTACTTTATCGATGAAGTTTCGAACAGTTTCAATAACCTGTCCAATATCTATTGCTGAAACGTTTGGATAACTTTGTACAAGTTCCTGTTGCAGTTCGAGGGAAGCCTCCCGGCTTGTGGTGTTAACCGTGGTTGCAAAAAACTGGGGGGCCGATTCCAGCACGCCGGCTGGGAACACCACGAAGAAATTCGGCTGAGGCTGATCCCATTTCACCGTTCGTGTACTCGCTACATAGGTTTGGATGGGAATTCCCTGCACGTTCCAGGTCAATGTGTCACCAATGTCGATGGCAAGATTGTCCCTTTGGTCTTCTTCGATGGAAATAGGAAACGGCTCATTCATGTCGGCAGCATTTCCTATCCAATCTCCTTTAACTAACTCTTCGGATGGCAACAAAGAATCTCTGTAGGTTGATCTGTATTCCCTATTCAAGGCCCAGCCACTTGCATTCCGGGTGGTATCCTGATCCCATTCCGCATTTGTGTATCCGTTTATCCCTTGAATACGCATGGTAACGATAGGGACGTTCTGAAGAATTTCGTGCCCGCTGGATTGAATAATTTCATTAACTCCCTCATTCTGATCATACTGAATATCATACAAAGCAAGATTCGGCAGGTCTTGATCCCCGCCAAAGTCGATTTGATCAAGCAGCATATCCTGAGTGAGATATAAAGAGCTGATCATGGTAACGCCCAAACCAAAGGTGAGCAGGAGCGTTGTAGTTTGATTGTTGGGCCGGTACAGATTAGCCAGCCCTTGCCGGAGTTCATAACTGAAACCGGCTCGCAGAAACTTGCGGGAGCCTTTCATAATGAGCTTGGCAAATCCAGTTAGTAATAGCAGGCAGATGGCCAGTCCCAGCGTAAAGAACAGGGCGGGCACAAGCTCACCAAGCATCAGCCAGGCATAAGTGGTGATGAATACGGCCAGTATCAACCCTAAAATAATTTTGGTGGATTTTTGAAGGAGACCGGATAAATTCACATCCACTGTTCGCAAGGAGAATAAAGGCGATATTTTCTTGACCGCGAGCAACGGGAAAAGGGCAAAAAGAATGGAAATAATCACCCCGGTTCCAACTCCTATTAAAATGGAAATCCAGGAAATGTAGAGTTCGATATCTACCGGAAGAAAATCCTGCACCAATACCGGCAGGTACAACTGAACCACGGACCCAAGAATGGCCCCAAGAACAGAGCCTACCAGTCCCATAGCCGTAGCCTGAATTAGATAAATAGCCATTGCCTGATTGGAAGATACCCCTACGCAACGAAGTACAGCTACGGTATTTATTTTTTGCCTGATGTACACGAAAATGGAACTGGCAACTCCAATCCCCCCAAGCAATAAAGCAATAAAGCCGATAAGGTTCAGGAAATTGGAAAGGTAAAGGATGGCCTCCCCAACTTCTTCCTCCCGTTCGTCCACCGTATCGTAACCAAAACGCAGATTTTGTTCATCGCGGAGCTGGTCAAGCCGGTCATCCACATATTCCATGTCGGTTCCATCAGGGAACTTGTGATAGGAGATATATTCCAGCCGGCTGCCTCTCTGGAGAAGTCCGGTTTCTTCTACATTACTTTTAGGGATAAAAATACGTGGCCCGAAAAAAGAGGCCGCCACCGGTTGACCCGGAACATCAATAATGGCTCCTTCAATTTTATAGGTTACCTGCCCGATTTTTACCGAGTCTCCGGGCTCAATGTCAAACAGCCTCATGATGGGCTCATCAACCAAAGCAGATTGATTTTGCTGATATACATCGGCTGCAGATGCAGGTTCGGTAACCAAGTCGCCGTAATAGGGAAAATCCCCTTCAAAAGCGGTGATTTGAGAAAGCCGGGTCGTCCCATTTTTAGGGAAAAAAGCCATGGAGTTGAAGCCCAGCCCGGTAGTAACTTCACCACCCAATGAATCAAGTACTTGTTGCAGTTCCGGCTGAAAGGGGGCGTTTCGTTCTACCTCAAGATCGGCTCCGAGGAGTTCTTTGGCCTGGTTCTCGATACTGGTGTTCAGGTTATCGCGGAACGAAGTAATGGCAACCTGAGCTGCGACTCCAACAATGATTGCCGCCATAAAAAGGAACAGCTTGGACCGGTTGGAGCGGGAATCCCGCCAGGCCATTTTAAATGTCCACCACATAGAATTTTTATTATTCATGGACTATTTGGCTACGGCTTCAGGTTGTTGTTCGGCAAAACTGTCTTCGTGAATGCGGCCGTTTCTTAATCTGATAATCCGGTCACACTTTTTGGCAAGTTCCAGGTCGTGGGTTACCAAAACCAGGGTAGTGCCCTGTTGTTCGTTCAGATCAAAGATCAGCTTTTCAATATACTGTCCGGTTTCGGTGTCGAGGTTACCGGTGGGCTCATCAGCAAAGAGTATTTTAGGCTGATTGATGAATGCCCGGGCAATGGCCACACGCTGCTGCTCTCCCCCCGAAAGCTGGGTAGGGTAGTGATGGGTTCGGTCACCGAGTCCAACGCTGGTAAGTAATTCTATGGCACGTTCCCGCACTTCCTGCGTGGCTTCTCCGCGTAACTCCAGAGGAACCATCACATTTTCCACCGCGGTGAGCGTGGGTACCAGCTGAAAAGTCTGGAATACAAAACCCACATGGCGGTTTCGAACCTGTGCACGTTCGTCTTCGTTGAGTGGATTTAACGGAATTCCATTCAGGGAGACACTTCCCGAGGTGGGCCGATCTAATCCGGCGCACAATCCTAATAAGGTGGTTTTTCCTGAGCCGGAAGGGCCTACAATGGCGCAAGAGATGCCCTCTTGAATAGAAAAGTTAATGTCGTCAACGACGGTTAATATTTTTGAGCCGCTTTCAAACTTGCGGTATAACTGATGTACTTCGAGAATATTTGACACGTTTCCTGATTTTGAGTGATGTCGAACTTAACAATAGAATGATAGGGTAACATTCCTTTAAAGTTTGAGAAATCTTACGGGATTTAATGCCATTCGTTACTAATTAATTTCAGGTGATTCGAACTCAGCTTTTCCAGCCAAAGTCTAACCGATTTTTATTTGTTCTGAGCTTCAAATAGAATATTAGAACCTGTTAAGAAACCAATCCCGGGAAACATCTTCTTCGTTATAGTTTATATGTGGATAGAATAAAACGTTTAATCAATTGAATTTATCATCACAGGGCATGAAAGTTTCGTCTTCCCCCGCTAAATCCCCATCAAAGGTGGACGTGCTGTTTATAGACAACGACTCCCTGCTTTTAGGAATGATTGAGAAGGAGCTGGAACAGCAGGAGGGCATTCGTTTCAGTGGAGAGGAAAATGCTGTGAAAGGGCTGGAGAAAGCCAAAGAAATTGATCCGGGCATAATTGTGTTAGACCCTGTAGCGGAAGGACTAAGCGGAGAAAAACTACTCCAGGAAATAAGACAATCCGATTGTTTCGAAAACACCAAAGTAATGATTCTGTCAAAGAAAATAGATCATGAGCACATTCAACAATATGAAGCCTTGAATGTGGACGACTTCATCCAAAAGCCCTTTCAGATTTCCGAATTAATTTTCAGGTTAAAGAAACTCACTTAACACTCCGGTTCTTTGTTTGATAATCCCTACGATTACTTCTCAAATCCCGAATTCTGGATACTGTATTTTGCAGTAACCCTGCTGTTCTTCCTTTGCGTTGGGTTTATCGGATATACACTCACGATCCGCCTTGCCAATACCAGCCGCATCAAAAAAAGAGAAAAACTACAGGAAAAGTACGCGGATTATATCTATGCTTATTTATCGGGGAAATGGAAGCTGGAAGACATCAAAGTCAAAATAGAAAATACCTCGATCCAGATACCCATTCTTGTTAAAACCGCAAAGCACCTGAGGGACCAGCTTAAGGGCGAAAAAGACCGGCAACTGAAGCAATTACTAACTATTCAACCCATTCAGGATTATTATTATGAACAGCTGGATGCTACACGTGAAGAACAGCTGATCAAAGCCCTGCTATATTTCAGGGAAGTAGATTCAATTAAAGAATCCTGTTATCCTAAACTTATGGAGTGGGTAAAAGATGAAGCGCATTACCTGGCTCATGCGGCCGCTTCGGTAGTATTAACGTCCGATGCGAATCACCTCCATGAAGAAGTATTACAGGCTATGTGCCTGAAGGTGGATGAGAATCGGCGGACTTTGATCGAATTGTTATGGGATTTTTGGAATAACGAGAACCTGGAACATGAACAGAAGCTGGAGCTTTTAAAAACAATATTGCAAGACGCTAAAACCGGTGATGATGTAAAGGTCTTGATCATTAGAAGTATAGCTAAATTCGGATATGCGGAAACGGGAAGATTCTTTAAAAAACTACTCAACGAAATATGGAATGAACGACACCTTGACGACTGCAAGCAATTTGTAGCCGCCCTTATAGATTCCCTTCGCAGGCTGGGGTATGTAAAAGCCGTCTCAACAATTAAACAAGGACTGGGCTCAGGAATAGCTGAAATTGAAATCGCTGGCATAAAAGCATTGGGGTACTTCAAAACCGAAGAAGCTATTCAGGGGTTGCAGAAAATTGCCCAAAGTGGGGAAGAATACCTGCTCAAAGAGCTCTCGTTCCAGATGTACCACTATAGTCGGCTTGAAGAGGAAATCGAGATTCCCTCAGAGTACAGGCGAGCCTTTAATCCCAATTATGAACCGATAAAAGTCATTTAGTAAACTTCGTAATGTTGTCATCATTATTTACATGGGGAGAACTTCTTGAATGGCTCAGCATAGGCATTCTGGGATATTTTTTTCTGGTGAATGGCATTTATCTCACGCTTGTCATCATCTCCTTTTTCTATATGAGGAAGTTTAAAAAGCGTCAGCTGGCTTTTGAAGCTAAAGGGTTGTTCCGCTCTGATATCTATAAATCAGTAAGCATCATTGTACCTGCATATAATGAAGAAGAGGAAATCATAGAAAACCTGAACTCTATGCTGCAGCTCGAGTTTAAAGACTTTGAGATTGTGGTGGTGAATGACGGCAGTGACGACAATACCCTTCAGGTCATCATTGATCACTTCGATATGGAAAAATCGGATATGATTATCAACGAAGTACTGGATTCTGAGCCGGTAACCGGAATTTACACCTCCGAAACCTTCACCAATCTCATTCTGATTGACAAAGAAAACGGAAGAAAAGCTGATGCGATGAATGCAGGTATTAACGTTGCCCACAAAGAGCTGGTTTGTGCCATTGATGCCGACAGCCGGTTGGAACGGGACGTGCTCAAAAAAATGCTACAGGCTTTTATACAAGACGATACAACGGTGGGAGTGGGTGGCATCATCCGGGTTCTGAACGGGTGCACCATCAAGAATAATTTGATTGAGGAAGTACGCATCCCACGAAAGTTCATTCCCAAAATACAGGTGGTCGAATATTTAAGGGCTTTTCTGTACGGGCGCATAGGATGGGAGCGGTTGCAAGGGCTGATGCTTATTTCCGGCGGATTCGGGGTTTTTGACCGTGAAGCCGTGTTGAGAGTGGGTGGCTACGATACCCATTCCTTGGGGGAAGACTTCGAAATGACAGTGAAATTGCACCGGTATCACATTGAAAATGACATCCCATACCGAATCAAATTTCAGCCGGAGCCGGTCTGCTGGACGAATGTGCCGGACGACTGGGATGAGTTATCCAAACAGCGAAACCGGTGGCACCGGGGCTTAACAGGAACCCTGGAAAAGCACAAGGAAATGATTTTCAATAGTAAATACGGCGTATCCGGCCTGCTGGCGATGCCTTATTACTACCTGGTTGAATTCATGGGCCCGTTCATCGAAATGTTTGGGTACATTGTAATTGCAGTGTTGATGCTGACGGGCCTGCTTAACGAAACCTTTGCGTTGCTGTTTTTTGTAGCGGCTATTTTATTTGGGATGATCCTTTCTATCACAGCACTGATTATAGATGAATATACCTACAGCCAATACCCCCGGATTCGAGATTTGTTGACGTTAAATGTATTCGGATTAGTAGAGAATATCGGGTACCGACAGCTTCACACCTGGTGGCGTATTCACGGATTTATTGATTATCTGAGAGGAAAAAAACAATGGGGAGAAAGCAAAGGAAGAATGCTCAGTAAAAAAGCGAATAACGTGCTGCACTGGATTTGGTTGGCGCTGATAAACGGATTCATTGCCGCACTGGGTTGGTACGGAATACAGGGAGTAATATGAAAAATCAGCGTTTAATATCGGCCGTTTTGCTTTGTCTCATTTCTATGGGAATTCAAAATCACGTACAGGCTCAGTCAGGCAATGAACTCAAACACAGTGCCACGGTTCAGAGTGAGTACGTGTTTGTTAACAATCTGGAAAACTGGGTGAGAAATCAGGCTTTTTACGGTTTTGAAGGTAAGTCGGTAACCTGGATTGGCCGGCTTCGCCATGCCTATCGGTTTCAGCAACATGGAACATTTTTATCAGCTGTGGCGTACCCGGAATTTTCGGAGGACATGTACGCTTACCTGATGGCCGGCAAATCACCCGATAATGCTGAAATTTACCCGGATTTCAGGGCTTCAGGAACTCTTTACCGAAATGTGGGGAATGGATTGGTTCTGGGACCCGGGATGCAATATATTCGAGCTCAAAATACCAACGTGTACATTTATAGTTTGAAAGCCAACTGGTATGTAGGCTCTTTTTTGTTAATTGGAAGTCCTTCTCTGCAATTTTTAGAAGGTAAACAGTCATTAACGGTAAGTGGAAGCGTAAGAAAATATTTATCAGATCCGAACAGTTTTATATCCGTAACTGTTGGTGGAGGTCAAAACCCGGAAGACACGTTTTTTAGTGATGATTTCCAGAATACATTTACGAGTTTTTTTGCAAGTACACGCATTCAATATCCGTTAAGTGAGCAATGGATTTTTACTGCCGGACTTAAATTCCGAAAAGACACCTATACCTCCGGAACCGAACGAACTCGAACAGGAATACAGACAGGAATTACCTTTAAATTTTGAAGATTTAATTTGATGAAAAAGCTATTTATTACAACTCTTATTTTTCTTGCCGGCTCAGCTTTGCAGGCACAATCGAGCCAAACCATCCTGTTCTTTGGAGACAGTATTACAGCCGGACTTGGTGTTCAGCAGGAACAGGCCTTTCCGGCTATTATCCAGGAAAAAATTGATTCACTGGGCCTGAATTATGAAGTCATCAATGGGGGACTGAGCGGCGAAACTTCGGCCGGGGGAGTGCGACGTATTGATTGGATTCTTCGCCGGGATATTGACATCATGGTGCTTGAACTCGGAGGAAATGACGGGCTTCGGGGAATTGATTTAAGTTCAACCAAAGACAACCTCCAGCAAATTATTGACAAGTACCAGGCAAAGAACCCGAACGGACAAATTATTCTGGCCGGGATGCAGGTGCCGCCTAATTTGGGGCAGGAATACACTTCTCAATTTCAGGAGCTTTATCCTGAGCTGGCTGAAGAAAACGATCTGCCATTGATCCCGCTAATCATGAATAAACTGGGCGGGGAAGAAGAGCTGATTCAGGGAGATGGCATTCACCCTACTCCCAAGGGGCATGAAGTAATCGCCGAAACCGTATGGGATGTTTTGAAAGATTATCTGTAAAACCTGAGAAGTTCATTCTCCTGTTTTATTTTAAGTGTATCCATTTTATCAAAAAGAAAACCTATTCATGAAAAAGCTACTTATCGCTTTCGCTGCAATTCTGATTGTATCCATCAATGCAAAGGCACAGGATTCCCTACTCAACTACGAGCCCAAAGTACTGCTGGTAACGGCTCACCCCGATGACGATGCCTTGTTCTCGGCTACCATTTTTAAAACCACCCGGTTACTGAATGGAGCGGTCGATCTGGCTTTGCTGACCAATGGAGAAGGCGGATATACCTATTCAACCCTCGGCAATTATATTTATGGCAAGGAGCTGGATAAAGAAGAAGTGGGGCGACAGTGGCTGCCCGGAATCCGAAAGAAGGAGCTGATGGCCGGTGGCGATATTGTAGGAATTCGAAATTATTTCTTCCTCGATCAGCCGGATTTTGAATATACCGAAGATGTAAATATCCCATTGGAAAAGTGGAATACAGATTGGGCGCGGGAAAAGCTGGCTTCCATTATGGAAAAGGGAGCGTATGATTTTCTGTTCCTGATGCTGCCGTATGAAACTACTCACGGGCATCATAAAGCATCGGCTGTGATTGCCCTCCAGGCTTTGCAAACACTGCCTGAGGGGGAACGTCCTATTGCCCTGGAAGCCTTTATCCGAAGGGGAGAAGACGATGCGGGAGTTTCATTCACGCAGCTGGAAGGATATCCTGAAACCAAAGTGATGCCGGGAAAAACATTCGAGTTTAACCGAAATCAGACTTTTGGGGTGAATGACCGAATGAATTACAACATCATCGGGAACTGGGTGATTGCTGAGCATAAATCTCAGGGAACCATGCAGCTGCTCATGCAAAGCGATACAGGTGTGATTGAACAATATTGGTACGTGGCCCTGAACGGAGAAGAAGGTTTGGAAAAAACAGCTGAGTATTTTGAAGCAGTTAATATCGTTGAACCGTGAATTCGGCTGAGGACTGACGACTGAGGACCGACGACTGAGGACCGACGACCGACGACTGACGACCAATGACCGGCGATTAACGATTAACGAAAAACCAATAACGAACTCAATCGATAGAAAAGGAGACATTAATGTTGGCGGTTACGGAAACCGTTTGGCTGAAATCCATCATTGAGGCATCGCTTCTCATGGCCTCCATAGACATTACATTCGATTTTGCCGGAAACCCGATTTGATGGTCCGAATAATTGATGGTTTGAACTGGCCCCAGAGAAAACCCGGAAGTCTTGGCAATCAGCTGAGCCTTTTGCTTAGCTGACTCTATGGCACTAACCAATGCCTGCTCTTTTCCTTCAGAGATCTTCGTAGAAGAAAACTGCCCGTTAAAAGAATCAAAGCCATTTTCGATGAGTGCTACCTGAATCTCTTCATAGATCCCAAAATCGTTGAAGGTCAGGCTGACGGATTGGTTGGTTCGGGTTACTTTGGAGTTGCCATTATTGCGATAGTTTGAACTCACCCGGCTCATGCGGATAGGCTGATAGTCAATATTCTCTTCGTTGATGTTATTCTGTTTCAACAATTTTGCCAGCAAAGATTCCCGTTCTTTGTGCAGGCTATAAGCTTCTTGTGGAGTTTCAGCTTCGGCATTTATGTTCACGTTGAAAATAATAAGGTCTGCCGGCAGCAGTTCTGAGGCACTCATATTAATAGTGATCGTGCGCTCATTGGTTTGATTCTGGGCCGAAGTCTTTTCACTAAAACCCAAAAACATCATCGAAACGACAAGGGTGATTTTAGTAAGCTTTCTACCAGCCGATACCATATTCGGCTTTGATTTTTTGAATGTCTGCATATGATTTTCCTCTATCTAATTTAAAAATCCGGCTTCCGGAAATGTCGTATTCCTCTAAAGAATATCCGCCTCTGTACCAACCCTCTAACAACTCCAAATATTGCTCTTTGGTTTTTTTGTTCCCTAATTTTATGCTGAATTCATGGGTCTGATCTTTATTGGATACAGAGAATTGTAAAATGATTTTGGGGGTAAACCAGTTGAGTTTTTGAACTACATAAATTTTGATATCCGAATTTTTAGTTATTTCAATAGGAGAATCAGGGAAAGCTTCTTTTTTCTTTGTTGGATATAGTTCAATTTTCTGTTCTGATACTTCAGCTTTTCCTGCACTCCGTCTGAACAACACTCCCATAAATGCGAATCCATAGCCAATTACCATGCCTGCTGCAAGGAGCATCTGCTGCCATCCAGCTAATTCAAAATCCAGCATATCAACAACGTATATACTGGTAAAACAGCAGACAGCAACAAACATCCAAAGGCGGAATTCGATGGTTTCGGTGAATGTAATTCTGTCCGTTAACGGATCTTTGGAGGCAGAAAGGTGTGTCAGGTTAAATTCGGCTTTCATGGTTCCAGAATGTGAGTTACAGTTGGCAACATCTCCTCAACCCACATGCTGTACATTTTTGTGGATGGATGGAGTTCATCGGGGGCCAGGAGTGAAAGATCTTCTTCAGCCATCTCTGAGATAGGCGTAATATTAATAAAAGTAATGCCATATTCGCCACTGATATCTTCAGCAATGGAGTTATACTCACTGATTTTTCTGCGGATGGTTTCCGGCTCTTTAGACTGAGCAAATGGCGTAACCCCATAATTGGGGATGGATATGACGAAAACTTTCCGGCTGTCTCCACCCGCAAATCCGATTGCCTGTTCCAGTAATTCACGGAATTCTGCCTTATACAACTCTATATCAAGCCACTGATACTGGTTGTTGACACCGATCAAAAGGGAAACCAGGTCGAAATCAGACGAAGGGTTATGCTCAGCAATTCCATTTTTAAGATCAGCGGTTGTCCAGCCGTTGGTGGCAATAATCAGGGTGGTATCCATTTGAAAGCCGAGGGTTGCAAGAGAATCAGCCAACTGGTTAGGGTAGTTGTTTTCCTGCTCAATTCCCGTGCCTATTGTATATGAATCGCCAAGTGCAAGATAGGAAATCGGCTCCGCTGATTCGCTGGCAGTCTTTTTAACCTTTGTGTCGCAATTGGATAACAGCAGCGCAAAAAAGAATACCGGAAAAAAATTAAAAGCAGTTTTTACTGAAACATTCATGATGAAAGTGCTTAAAGAGGGTTGTCAAAGTTCTGCTAAGGATACAAGAAGCAAAGCATTCATGCATAAATAAAAAGTAGTGAAAGCGCTTGCATTTATCCCAAAAACAGACTTTTATTTGGTGTTATATAAAAGTTCGGCCGAAATACGAGTTTCCATATATATGGGCTTATTTTACAGACGGTATAAAAAGTTGGCCTCTCTAACCATAATCAAAAGGATCAATACAATGAGCAACATGATTCAGCGAGTATTTACCTTGTGTATGATACTTACCTTTTGCGTGTGTAGCACAATTACGTACGCATCGAACATAGAAGATGAAACAGTAATATCAGGAATAGTCACTGATGTGGATGGTGAGCCATTAGCCGGGGTTAACATCCGGGTTGACGGTAAAGTAATCGGGACTTCTACAAACCCTGACGGCACGTTTAGCTTAACTGTGCAGCAAGACCCTCCAATAACGCTTATTGTATCTATTGTTGGATTTACATCTCAGCGAGTAGAAATAACCGAAGCCGTAGTTGACGACCTTGAGATTGTTCTGCAAGAACAAACCATTTCGGGGGGCGACCTTGTTGTTTCGGCTTCCAGGGTTGAGGAAAGTATCTTAGAAGCACCGGTTACCATCGAGCGTCAGGATGCTATTCAGATCAGAACAGCCGCTTCGGATGATTATTATAAAGCGCTTAGCACGCTTAAAGGTGTTGATATGACAACCAGTAGTATCAACTTTCAGATTGTGAATGCGAGGGGATTCAACTCTACCGGTAACACACGAATGGTTCAGTTAACCGATGGAATGGACACCCAGGCACCGGCGCTAAACTTCCCCATCGGGAATTTGAACGGTCCTTCTCAATTAGATGTAGAAAGCATGGAATTTATCCCGGGTGCTTCTTCCGCACTGTACGGACCAAATGCTTTTAACGGTATTCTGCTGGTGAACAGCAAGGATCCTTTTAACTATCCCGGCTTAAGCGTTATGGTTAAATCGGGTGTGAATCATGTTGACAGCCGTCCAACATTAGGTGAGCCGGATGATGCACAGCCGCTTTTTGAAACAGCGATCCGTTATGCTAAATCATTTAATAACAAATTCGCTTTTAAAGTGAATTTCTCTTACTCGAAGGCCGAAGACTGGAGAGGTATTAATTATTCCGACAAAAATTCATCCCTGAATAACGGTTTTGCGAATAACCCGGCCTATGACGGAGTTCATACCTATGGAGACGATGGTACCTTCAATATTGCATTGTTGGGCCTGCCCGGACCTACCCGAACACAAATCGCTCAAAACGTTTCGGCCCAAACTGGCGTGCCGGAAAGCGAAGTTGAACAATATTTAGCGGCATTGCCTGCCCAGCCGGTTGCCAGAACAGGATATCGGGAAGAATACCTGGTTGACAGTGGAGCTGAAAACCTGAAGCTCGGAACTTCTTTACACTACCGCTTAAATGATGCTGTTGAAGCCAGCTATACCTTTAATTACGGTTACGGAACTTCGGTTTACAGTGGTGCTCAGCGTTACAGCCTGAAGAACTTCAACATCTCCCAGCACAAGATTCAGGTCGAAGGAGATAACTTCATGGTGAAAGCTTACGGTACTTTTGAAAATTCAGGAGATTCTTACATCGCTGATTTCGTTGGATTTTCTATTAATGATCAGTACCTGAATACCTCACAGTGGTATGGAACCTATGGCGGTACATTTACCGGCGGGCTTATTCAAGCGGCAGCTCAGGCTCAGGGAGGCGACCCTTCATACAATCAAGCAACGGTTAATGCCATCCTGAGTAACACGGGAGTAGTGAGTCAGTTCCATGCAGCAGCCCGGGCAGCAGCCGATGCCAACCGTTTTGCACCCGGTTCTGATGCTTTTGAAAATGCCAAAAATACGGCCCTTCAAAACGTAGTGCCTAATGGTGCTCTTTTCGATGATCAGTCCCGCTTCCTGCATACTGAAGGTCAGTATAACTTCAAGAATGAAATTGATTTCATGGATCTTCAGGCCGGAGTGAGCTTCAGACAGTATCAACTGCGCTCTAATGGAACCATCTTTGATGATGACGGCGGCGTAGAAATTAACGAGTTTGGTGGGTTTGTTCAGGGTTCTAAATCCTTTATGGAGGATCGCATTAAACTGATCGGTTCTCTGCGTTATGATAAGAATGAGAACTTCGATGGGCAGTTTAACCCACGTATTTCAACGGTGATTAACACCTTTGATAATCAAAACCTGCGGGCTTCATACCAAACCGGTTTCCGTAACCCGACTACACAGGGGCAATACATCGACTTGAATGTACTTACGGCCCGATTGTTAGGTGGTCTGCCTTTCCTTGCGGATAAGTATAACATTACTCAGAGTGCTTTCACTTTGGAAAGTGTTCAGGACTTCACCACGCAAGTATTAGCAGGAAATCCTGCTGCAGCGGGAGAACTGGTACCTTACAATAACTTTGAGCCCGTTAAGCCAGAGCAAATCCAGACGTTTGAGATTGGATATAAAGGTCTGTTAGGAGATAAATTATTCTTCGACATGGCTTATTACTACAATATCTATAACGACTTTATTGCTCAGTTCCGCGTACGTCAGATCAACCAGGATCAGAACAGTGATGGAGTTATACAGGATAGTGAAATTCTACCACTGACAGCACAAACCGCGCCACTGCTATTGTCCGGTTCAGCACTTAACACCTTCCAGGTGTATACCAATGTTGACAACGAAGTAGAATCGCAAGGTGCTGTAGTCGGGTTCGACTATAGCCTGCCAAGCAACTTTAAGGTAAGTGCAAACTACAACTGGAATAAACTGATTACCGATCAGAATGAAGGCTTTATCTTCGACTATAACACTCCGGAGCATAAAGTTAATGTTGGTTTAAGCAACAGAAGTCTGACCGAAAGTCTGGGTTTCAACGTGACCTGGAGATGGCAGGATGAGTTCAGATGGGTTTCTTCTTTTGCAGATGGAACCGTTCCTGCAGTATCCACAATCGATGCCCAGGTATCGTATAAGCTGAATAACCTTAACTCGATTGTTAAAGTTGGAGGAAGCAACATCACCAACAACCGACATATCCTGAACTACGGCGGACCAAGTTTGGGGGCCATCTATTATGTCTCATTGACATTTGACGAGTTCCTGAACTAAACATCTGTACAACAGAACTTTCAAGCCCCCGCTCATGCATATGAGCGGGGGCTTTTTTATGCCATTTACTAAAAGGGATGTCATAATGAAGTAACTTTGTCATTTCATGGGGAGAGATAGATTGATGGCATACTATTTGCTCTGATCATTACAAACAAAGAAAATTCAAAGTATTAATACTGACTACAAGTAGATGAGCAAAGAAAAGATTTCAGAAGAAGATATCTCGACTCAGGAAGAGGTCGCTGAAGAAGTTCAAGATAATGAAACGGCTTCTGAGGCTGGCAATGAAGAACAAGAATCAGCCAAGAAAGATAAAGATGCGAGAATTGAAGAGCTGGAGCAGGAACTGGCGAACACTAAAGATGGTCTGCTTCGTAAAGCGGCTGAGTTAGAAAACGTTCGCAAGCGTGTACAGCGCGAACGGGTTCAGCTTTTTGAAGAAGCAAAAGCCGGCGCCCTCGAAGACTTCATGCCCATCAGTGACGACCTGTTGCGAACCCTTAAGGCAGCCGAAGAATCAGAAATAGAAGACAGCTTTCTGGAAGGGGTGAAAATGGTTGCCGACAAATTTGAGAAGGTGCTGGAAAAGCACGGCGTTGAACGCATCAACGAGACAGGTGTGCCCTTTGACGTGAACCTACACGATGCCATGATGAAACAACCCGCCCCGAATGAAGAAACCGGAAGTGATGTAGTTCTTCAGGTACTGGACAGTGGCTACAAGATTGGTAATCGTACAATCCGTCATGCTAAAGTTATAGTGAGCGAATAAAACATGTCTACTAAAAGAGATTATTACGAAATATTAGGAGTTGATAAAGGTGCATCGGAGTCGGAGATAAAAAAGGCCTATCGAAAAATGGCCATGAAGTACCACCCCGACCGTAACAAGGGAGATAAAGAAGCTGAGAAGAAATTCAAAGAGGCGTCTGAGGCGTACGAAGTACTCAAAGACTCTGATAAAAGAGCCAGGTATGATCAGTTTGGTCACCAGGGAGTGAATGGAAATGGTGGCTTTGGCGGCGGAGCCGGAGTGGACTTTGACAATATGGGCTTCGAAGATATTTTCAGCCGTTTTGGGGATATCTTTGGTAGCGGATTTTTTGGAGAAGAGGCTTTCGGGGGTGGAGGCCGCAGAGGTCGCTCCCGAAGCAGGAAAGAACCCGGACAACCCGGTTCTGACATGAAGATACGCATGCCGCTTACACTCGAAGAAATTGCTTTTGGAGCCGAGAAGAAGCTCAAAATCAAAAAGCAGATCAAATGTGATGAGTGTAACGGTACCGGTGCAGAAACTAATTCCGACTTTGAAACATGCGGAACCTGTAATGGAATGGGTGAAGTACGGCAGGTAACACGAACCATGCTTGGACAAATGGTGAACGTTCAAGCATGTCCGAATTGTGCAGGTGAAGGTCGCATCATCAAGAGCAAATGTAAGAAATGTAGTGGTGAAGGCCGTGTGAAGGGGGAAGAAACCATTAAGGTGAATATCCCTTCCGGTGTTTCCAATGGAAATTACATCACGCTGCGCGGACAAGGTAATGCCGGTCGTCGTGGTGGCTCAGCCGGGGCGTTAATTGTGCTTATAGAAGAGAAAGAGCACGAGCATTTTGACCGCGATGGGAACAATATCTATTACAACTTAACCCTGAGCGTGCCTGATGCAATTTTGGGAACCGAAGTACAGGTTCCTACACTGAAGGGTAAAGCTAAGCTTAAAATCGATCCCGGAACACAGCCCGGAAAAATGCTGCGTATGCGCGGGCGTGGGATTAAAGGGTTGAATAATTCAGGCGACGGCGATCAGTATGTACGCCTAAATGTGTACATCCCTGAAGAATTGACGGACAAGCAAAAAGAAGCCGTCAAGTCATTTAAAGACGAAGATAATTTTGACCCATCTAACCTGGATGGCAGCGAGAAGAATTTCTTCTCCAAAATGAAGGACATGTTTGGTTAAAACTCACAAAATTTAATTACCGTAGAGACGCAAAATCTTGCGTCTCTACAGGTTTAAATTTTGGGGTACGAATCTATTCAGCAGAAACGGCTGTTCCGCTTACGGAAACCATGAGCATGCTTCCATTGGCTCCGATGGTTTCATAGTCAATATCAATGCCGATAATTGCGTTTGCACCAACGCTGTTGGCTTTCAATTCCATTTCTTCAAAGGCCAGTTTACGTGCTTGCTGCAGTTCTTTTTCGTAAGCACCGGAACGTCCGCCAACGATGTCTCTGATCCCGGCAAAGAAGTCCTTAAAGATATTGGCTCCCAAAATGGCTTCCCCGGTAACAATACCCAGATATTTTTGTACTTCTTTTCTGTCCAGGTGATTGGTGGTGGTCATAATCATGGTAATAGCTCCCTGAGTTAGTTGAATTTAAATGACTTAGTTATGTACTGATCCGGATCAAAAAAGTTACTTCTAAAATTGGATCCGGAGAAAAAAATTAATAAAAAAACCCCCGCTCATATACATGAGCGGGGGCTGAAAATTTCATAACCCGAAGTATTAGTTGCGGGGTTTGGCTTCATTCACCTTTACAGGGCGACCGTCAATTTCGGCACCGTCAAGTTGTTCGATAGCGGCTTCAGCTTCAGCTTTATTATCCATCTCAACAAATCCAAAACCTTTTGAACGGCCTGAACCTCTGTCGGTAATAACTTTGGCTGAACTTACTTCACCATATGCTTCGAAAACTTCTTTGAGTTGGTCGCTGGAAACATCATAACTAAGGTTTCCTATATAAATATTCATAGTATCAAAATGTGGTTAAAAATTATCGGATATAGGAGAAATCAGAGCTAAAATCTGAATGAATTCAAAAGTCTAAGTATCAACGTAAATCCATTCTAAAAGTACGTTATTTTAGGCCTTTCACAAAGGATTACGGCGGAATAATTTTATACAGAAATTAAATTGCTACCAGTTATTCTCATAAAAATTCTGAAGCACATACCACGCCTGTTTCTTTTCTCCCGCATTGGAAAGCAATCCTTTGCGGTTCCAGCCGTCTTGAATTTTGGCTAAATGACGCCGGGGAGATCGAAAATCAACCAATATCCAGGGTGATATACCCGCAATGTTTGGGATTTCCTTAATCATTTCCAGATTCTTTTCATAGGTATCGGCTTGGTATTCTTCAGTCCATCTTGTTAGGGAATCGCCATGAAACCCTTTCTTGGCTCCGGCTCCGAATTCAGAAATAATGACCGGTTTGTCGTAAGGAATCTTAAAACTGATTTCCTGAGTCTTGGAGGGAAGTCCATCATACCAACCGATATACTGATTAAAGCTTACCAAGTCTACATAGTCAGTGAGCTTATCTTCGACCATTTTTATATTGGGCTGGCCGGCTTTGCTATGTATTTCCATAGCTGCGCTTAATAAACGGGTTTGATCAATAGAGCGGGCAGTTTCAGAGAGTTTACGCAAAAACTCATTTCGGGCATCACTTGGTGGTGTTTCGTTTGCTAGCGACCAAATGATAGTTGCTGCACTATTCTTGTCCCGATTAATCATAGCAGTGAGCTGGGCCTCTGCATTTTGATAGGTTTCCTCATTGTCCCATTGAATGGTCCAATACACCGGCACTTCCTCCCATACCAAAAGTCCCATTTCGTTAGCCATTTCAATCATATGTTCATTGTGAGGGTAATGTGCCAGCCGTACATAATTGCAGCCCAGCTCTTTTGCCCACCCAAGTAACAACTCAGCATCTTGCTTTGAATATGCACGCCCAATGCGATAAGGGTTTTCTTCATGGATAGAGATCCCTTTCAGATAGATCTTATTACCGTTCAGTAAAATACTCCCTCCATCAGTTTTTATAGTTCTGAAACCAATTTGATCACTCAAGATTTCATCTCTATAAGATAGTTTAACTGTGTATAACTTCGGATTATCTGGAGACCAATAGCTGATATCTGAGTCTATAATGGAGAAATCTACCCGGCCTTTTTCATTTATTGAAAAGCGTTTGTTGATATCTAACTCAGGTATATTCAGGGTAAGTTTGGATCGAAGGTTATTTCCATTCAGTTGTATGAATCCAGTAATTTCTTTAGGATTTCGTGGATTGAGCTGGATCATATAATCTGCTATAAACGTGGGCTTCTCTTCAAAAAGAAGAACATCGCGGGTAATGCCTCCGTAATTCCACCAGTCAGTATTAAGTGTGGGCACATCTACTGCATGTCGGTTGTTGTTTACCATTAGCACAAGGGAGTTTTCTTCTTCCAGAAGGTTAGTGACTTCAAACTGAAATGGGGTGAACCCCCCTTTATGTACACCCAATTTTTCTCCATTCAGATACACATGTGCTTCATAATTAACAGCTCCGAAATGAATAAAAACACGGTTCTCTGCTGCTTCTTTTGAATAGCTGAAGGTCTTCCGGTACCAAACAGAACCTTCATAGTATTCGAACTTTTCCTCCTGATGATTCCAATCTCCCGGAACTTTGATTTCAGGAGAGTTATCCCAATCGTACTCAAGGAGGTCCGATTTATTAGTGGGTTTAGCATCCATGAAATACCCGGCCCATGAAGGGTTTTCCTGCTTGTCAAAAGGCTCATATCGGTAGTTATAGAAACCATTTTCGTAAGGATCTATGATATACTTCCAAGAACCATTTAATGAAGTTGTATCTCTTTCATGAACATTCATAATGAGAAGAGATTGAGCCTTGGCAGGCAAGGCTGAAATGGCTACCAGAAGGAATATGATGAACTTCATTTCTTGATCGATTAAAAGTTAATTATAAAGTATGCTCGTTAATGTTCATCCTTAGAAGAATGGTAATTAGATATAGTGACAGGCTGCTTTTTAAGGACCAGGATCAGGATAAATATCCTTGTAAATAAATATATCTACTTTAAATTATCCGTCTTCTTCATCGACTCTTCGGCCATTTCCTTGTGATAAGCTTCCAGCTTTTGGCCCAGAGCCTTGTCATTCATTCCCAACATGCGGGCGGCAAGGAGTCCGGCATTTTTCGCTTTCCCAATGGCTACCGTAGCTACCGGAATGCCGTTTGGCATTTGAACGATGGAGTAGAGACTATCCACACCGCCGAGCGCGGTCGTCTTAACGGGAACACCAATTACAGGTAGTGTAGTATGGCTGGCAAGCATTCCGGGAAGGTGAGCGGCACCACCTGCACCTGCTATAATGACTTTAATTCCCCGACTCCGGGCCTCTTTGCCATAATCAGCCATTATATCGGGTGTACGGTGAGCAGAAACCACGCGCTTTTCGTAAGGCACGCCAAAGTGATCCAGGATTTCAGTGGCTTCTTTCATGGTGGGCCAGTCGCTGTCGCTGCCCATTACTACTCCGACGATTGGATTACTCATTGCTTGTTTATTCGATTTCGGGTTTCAATAAAGATGCTGAAACAAGTTCAGCATGACAAGGTAAAATTACGCTCAGTTCAGTTTCTTAAGTTCTACTATAGTCTGAACTCTTTTCCGTACGCTTTCTTTAAAATCAGTGTCTGCTTCAACTGAACATGATGAAACGGTCGTTGCATAACTAAGAATATATTCCATGTTCATATCATCTGTATTTTTTAAAAACTGAATCAAAAATACTCCCGGTTGTAATGTAAAACCGTGTTTCTGTAGGTATAAAATATCATGCTCTTCCTGAATCTCATCTTCTGTCAACTCAGCACACATAGAGCGTATTCCAAATTCGATATTAGAAAGAGTGTCTCTGGGAAGGGAAGAATAGTCTAACGTACCCGACTTATCTAATACTTCTTCGGCATGTACAAACACGGCTTCTGAATCAGCAATGAATCCACCTAAAGAGACTTTGAATGGATGTTCGTTAAAGGTAGGGTAGTGGGTGACGGGTTCAGCAATTCGAAACCCATTGGGTTTTGTTAACTCAAACTTGAGGGCATGGTTTGAAATTATTTTATCGCCATTTATTTCCAAAAAGTGAGGTTGGGCTTCCTTACAGGAGAACGCGATCATTCCAGAAAAAAGCAGAGCGAGAAATAGTTTCATATTTCAATACTTTTTGTAAGCTCGATGGCCCGTTGATGAGTCTCCTCTAAATCATCCCCAAGCAAAGTATAATGTGCCATCTTCCGGCCAACTTTGCTATCTACCTTTCCATATACGTGAAGGTGCCCGTTTTCTTCCGCTAAGGCTTCTTTAATATGATCGGTTTCGGCCGGACGTTTATGTGTGCCCAGCAAGTTGATCATGGCAACGGCCGGTTTATTCAATCGGCTTGAACCGAGGGGAAGTCCGAGAACCGCCCGAACATGATTTTCGAATTGGGAGGCCACGGTTCCTTCAATGGTGTAATGACCGGAATTGTGAGGCCGGGGTGCGGATTCATTCAGGATCAGAGAGCCTTCTTTTGTCAGGAAAAACTCGTAGGCGAAAATCCCCTTGCCGTCAATAGCTTCAGTGGCTTTCACGGCCAGTTCCTGGGCCATTTCCCGAACAATATTCTCTACAGGGGCCGGTGATAAAACGGCCACACAGATATGATCTTTCTGAACTGTTTCGCAGCAGGGATAAACAACCGTACCGGTTTCGTTTCGGGCTACCTGAACGGCCAGTTCTTTTGTGAAATCCACAAAGGCTTCGGCTAAAATGTCTTGTCCTTTGTCGCCGCCCAGGTTTGAGAATGCTTCTTGAGCCTCTTCCATATTGTTCACGGTTTCATTTCCATATCCGTCATATCCCCCTTTGGAAGACTTCAGCATATACGGCCAGCCATGATCTTCCCCAAACTGTTCCAGGTCCGATTCATTTCTGACCAGCTTATATGGAGTTACCGGAATTCCCGCAGCTTCGAAGGTTTGCTTTTCAATCAGCTTGTTTTCAATCAAGGCAAAGCTTTCCGGAGAGGGATAGATCGGAGTGCCGCTTTTCTCCTGTACTTTTTTCAGGATATCTGAACTGATAAATTCATTTTCCAGAGTGATGACATCACATTCTTTGGCAAATTTCACCATGTCATCAACAGAGTCAAACGAACCGGAGGTGGAATAAGGAGTCATAAACTGAACAGGCTCATTCTCAGTCCGGTCCGAAAAAACGGCAACCTGAATACCAAACCGAAAGGCTTCAAGAGAACTCATCCGGGCCAGCTGACCGGCACCTAAAAATCCAAGCTTAAGATTGGCGGGTATAGAAGTACGGGGCATAGCAGGGTTTTTCTTTTAAGGTAAGGATGATTGGGGAGTGAATCTATTTATAGAAGTAAAGCTTTTCATAAAACCGGTATTAATACTGATTCTTAATCCTTAATTTCAGGGCTGAAATAATATCAGCTCTACAATGGATATAGAAGAAAAGCTAAAGCAAATTAAATCAAGGTTCGAAGAAGTGAATGCGGCAATGAGTGACCCGGCCGTGTTCGATGATCCTGATAAATATACTGAGCTCACCAAAGAACGCAGCGATCTGGAAGAACTGGTTCAGGATTACGATACCTGGAAAGACCTTAAAAACCGGCAGGAAGGCAACAAAGAACTCATTGAGATGAATGAGGATGCCGAGATTACGGAGATGGCTCGCGAAGAAAATGCTGAGATCAAGAAGGAGTTAGCAGAGCTGGAAGAGGAAATCAAAATGAAGCTGATTCCTAAAGACCCTGAAGATTCCAAGAATGCCATTATTGAAGTGAGAGCGGGAACCGGCGGTGATGAAGCCGCTATTTTTGCCGGAGATTTGTTTGAAATGTATCGTCGTTATGCCGACAAACAGGGCTGGAAGATGAGTATCATGAGTATCGCTCATTCCGAGAAAGGCGGATACAAGGAAATTGTATTTCAGCTGGAAGGAGAAGAAGTGTTTGGTAAGATGAAGTACGAAAGCGGGGTTCATCGTGTACAACGGGTACCTGAAACCGAAAGCCAGGGAAGGGTTCATACCTCGGCTGCAACGGTAGCTGTACTTCCGGAAGTTGAAGAAGTGGATATCCATATCAATCCAGCCGATATCCGTGTGGATACATTTCGGGCGAGTGGAGCCGGTGGGCAGCACGTAAATAAAACAGATTCTGCTATACGTTTGACCCACGAACCGTCCGGCATTGTAGTGGAATGTCAGGAAGAGCGTTCTCAGCATCAAAACAAAGAAAAAGCCATGACCATGCTTCGGGCTAAGATGTATGATATTGAGCTGGAGGAAAAGCAGAAGGAGAGAGCTGCTGAGCGAAAAAGTCAGGTTTCTACGGGCGACCGTTCCGCTAAAATCCGTACCTATAATTTCCCTCAGGGTCGGTTTACGGATCACCGCATCAATCTTACGCTTTATGATTTAGATAACATCATGAAAGGCGGCATCGATGAAGCGATTGAAGCACTCCGGGTTCAGGATAACCTTGAGAAACTGAATGCACTGGCAGAGGATTAATTCCGACTGCTGATACTACTTAGTACTTTCCAGTGCTCTTCACTCAAGGCATTGATATCAAACACGGAAATTCCTATAGCCCCGCCTGCCTTGGCTTTTTGAACAGCTGTTTGCAATTCCTCAGGATTCAGTGCCGGAATGTAAAGTCCGGCCACGATGTCAAAACGGTCGTGGGCTTCACGAACACCCTGTTCGGTTGAAAACTGAATCCACTCCAGGTTTTGGCGATAAAAGTTTTGGTACAGCATGGGGAGGGCGAAATCAAGATCCCAGCTGGCCCAGTCTTGCCGAACCATCTGCCGGCTCATTTCCGGAAATGGAAATACAGCAGCTGTAAGCATCTTGTCTTCATTATGTACAATTTCGGCAATCTCATTCACCAGGCTGGTTACGGCGTTCAGTCTAAACTGCAGCCATTCCATACTCAACTCGGGATGCTCCATTTGCATTGGATCTACACCAAAGAGCTCTTCAAATTCCCGGCGTGCATTGGGGTGATATCCATAATCATATTCTGGAAACTGCCGGTCCTGAACCAGATCGTATTTAGGCTGAAGATCTGCCCCGAGAATAACATCTACATATCTTACATAGTCGAGATGAACGGAAGTAAGCCCGGGAATTTTAGCGTATTTGGCCATATTGGATTTGATATAATCTCTTGCACCTTCAGAGAAGGGTGAGAGCCACTGGTAGTAATCCACATAAGCTCTGTAATCGTATGAGTTGTCGCCGTTTCTGTTTACAGCGTACCATTCAGGGTGTTGAGCAGCCGTGGTGTCTCCGGGGCGGTTTAGCGTCCATACCCAGGCATGAATGTTTATGTTATAGTTATCGGCGAGATTTACCACCAGCCCGGTCTCTTCGGGGCTGGCAGAAAGAAAAAGATCGGTGAGCCCGTTTGACGAAAAATGATCAAGTTGTGTATGCCACTCTTCTTCGGTTTCTGCGATATCACCTCCGGTCCAGGCGGCAATCATAAAGGAAGTCTCAGGGGGCTTTTCACTACAGCTAAGAAGCAGAAAGGTGTTGGCTATTAAAAAGAGAAGCAGTTTTTTCATGGTGATTTTACAATATATCCGTCTTGATTGATGGTCAGTGAAGTGTTCTCTGAATTAATAACCGAGAGCTCAAATCCCAGTTTGGTTAAATGAACGGAGGCTGAAACAGGCTGTTCATTTACTGAAAAATCAGGTCCGCCTAAATCTTTTATATCGTCGGTAAATGTCCCGTTCGTATTTTTCCAATCCAGTTGATTTCTGTACAATTGGAATAGCAGCTGGTATTCATTCACTAACTTATCTTTTTGGATCTCTTCATCCGGGCTTTCCGCAAAATATAGGTAGCCCCAGTGTTCCGGCCGATGCATATCAACAGCCGATTGTTGAGTCCAGACCCAGTTATTTTCAGGAAGCCGGTTTCCATCGTCATCGGTCTTCTTTTCATAACTTCCATTAACGATTTGATGCTGCCACTGTACCCTCGAAAAGTTGATTCTCCACATGCTTCCGGCTCCGAACTGAGCTCCACGATCGATGGCAGTAACAGGCTTAATGGGGATAGCCATTTCAACACTCCAGCTTTCATCTATATCGGAAGGGTCATTTAATGTGCCGTCGACATCAATCCCAATTTCTGTTCCATTTAGGTCCCAGTGATCTAACACAGGGCCGTTTCTGCGATAGGGACGAGCCAGGAATAAATCCCAAAGTGTGCCCAGAGCATTTACTTCAAACTCGGCATAGTAAGGCTGGAACTGGTTGGGCTTGATAAATATTTCAAAATCATTGTTGTAAAAAATAACCGCATCCCGATCGGTTATATCTCCCCAAACATGCTCCTCCTCCATCTCAGCAAAGAAATAGAGGTACTCCTCATCCCACAGCATTTTAACCTGCGTATCAAAATATGGACTGCGATTAGTATCGCCTTCAATATCAATAAAAGGGTCGGTCCATTGAGCGAGTTCCCAGCTTGCTTCATCAGCCACGCCATCTATGGTAAGTGACTCCGGGCTTTTATGAATGGTATAAGACTTGGGTATAACGAGTTCAAGAGTGTTGGTCTGTGCCTGATTTGAATCACAACCGACGAGCCATAGTGCAGCAAGTAAAAGGGAGATGAAAAATTTCATTCCCGATTATACAAAAATAACGTTCACTCCGAAATTCAGAATCGGAATTGGCAACTTATCGGTCGTTTCAGTGAGGAAAATAAAAAAGCCTGCATCCTTATGGATACAGGCTTTTGCTTAAGTATCTATATGCCGAATACTATTCAGCCTTTGGAGCAGCGGCAAGCAATTCATCACTGGCTTGGTCTTTAAACTGCTCAAAGTTGTGGATGAACATTTCAGCCAGCGTTTTAGCTTTCTGGTCGTAGCCTTCTTTGTCTTTCCAGGTATTTCGAGGGATCAGCACTTCTGAAGGCACTCCGTCAACTGAAGTAGGTATCTGGAATCCGAAAACCGGATCGGTTTCATAATCTACCTTTTCGAGGTTTCCTGCAATGGCTTCGCTCAGCATTTTTCGTGTGTGAGGAAGTTTCATTCGGTGGCCTTCTCCGTATTCTCCGCCGGTCCAGCCGGTGTTGACCAGCCATACGTTTGCGTCGTGCTTACGGATTTTTTCGGCAAGCAACTCGGCATACACAGTAGGGTGTAAGGGCATAAAAGGAGCTCCGAAACATGCTGAGAATGTGGCCTGAGGCTCTGTAACTCCACGCTCAGTACCGGCTACTTTAGCAGTATATCCACTGATAAAGTGGTACATAGCCTGATCCGGTGTCAGTTTGGAGATAGGAGGGAGTACACCGAAAGCATCACAAGTTAAAAAGATGATATTCTCCGGATGACCGCCTTTGCCAGTTTCGCTTGCGTTTGGAATATAATGAAGCGGGTAAGAACAACGGGTGTTTTGAGTAAGGCTAACATCATCAAAGTCAGGTTCGCGATTTTCATCCAGCACCACATTCTCCAGGATGGTTCCCGGCATCTTGGTGGTTGCATGAATCAGCGGTTCATTTTCTTTGGAAAGATTGATGGTTTTGGCATAGCAACCGCCTTCAAAGTTGAAGGTGCCTTCATCGCTCCAACCATGCTCGTCATCACCGATCAGCGTCTTGTCGGGATCAGCAGAGAGCGTTGTTTTCCCGGTTCCTGAAAGGCCGAAGAATACAGCTGTTTTGCCATTTTCATCATGGTTGGCTGAGCAGTGCATAGCCATTACGCCTTTTTTGGGAAGCAGGTAATTCATTACAGAGAAAATACCTTTCTTCACCTCTCCGGAATAAAGCGTACCACCAATAAGGATAATTTTCTTGTCAAAGTTGCACAGTATAAATGTGCTGGTACGTGTACCATCTTTGTCGGGATTGGCTTTAAGGTGTGGAGCAGCCAATACCGTAAATTCAGGCTCATGATTCTCCAGTTCTTCAGCAGTAGGGCGGATAAACATGTTATGTGCAAAAAGCCCGTGATAAGCGGCTTCACTTACAACGCGTACGTTCAGTCTGTTCTTTTCATCAGCACCGCAAAACAGGTCTTTCACAAAAAGGTCTTTGTCTTGCAGGTAGTTAACGGCTTTTTCGTACAGGTTATCAAAAACATCTTCTGAAATTGGCTGGTTTACATCGCCCCAGTCAATGTCATCGTGGATAGATGGTTGATCTACAATGAATTTATCCATTGGAGAGCGCCCGGTGAACTCACCGGTTAAAACCCTAAGGGCATAGTCTTTGGTGAGAACAGCTTCTTTTCGGAGAATAGCCTGTTCATAAAGTTCGGTAGGTGAGAGGTTCCAAAACACATTTTCGTTGTCACCCAATCCAAGGTAATCAAGGCTTTTTACGGAGTTTGGCTGGGTTGTTGTATCTACACTCATATCACTTTTTGTGGTTCAATTTTATAAGGCTCAAAGGTAAGGAGAAGTGCTTTTAATGTTAACCAATTACCATAAAAAAAAGATAAACGAAAACATTTACGATATTCTGTGGAAGCGCTTTTCTAAGTTATGCTTCAATATTTATTCTCCTAAAAATGATTAATAAGAATTGAAAATAGATGATTATTTAAAGTAAAGAAAATGAATTATCAGAGATTTTTTTTGGTGATGAGCTGAATCAGAGAAAAACCTGGTACTAAGAGTAAATGGTTAAATCAGGAATCCGGCTGTTTTTGATCAGAGTTGGTTTTCTGTTTGTGTTAATAGTTTCTGAATACCTTCATGATTGGATAGCACTTCAAGACTGTCAATTCGGGAGTGAATATGATTTAAAGTGGCTTTCGCTTTTTCATGATGGCTTAAGGATAGATGCGAATCTGCCATATTAATATGGCATTTAACAGATCTGATTTTATACTCATCATAATAAAGAGGGTAGAAAAGGTCAGCACATTGCTGAAAATACTCCAGGGCTTCCCGATGCCTGCCGGATCTCTTATAATGGATACCCATCGCTTCATATAGTTTGGCATATAAAGCAGAATCGGCCGTGTTGTCATTTTTATAGATCCGGAGGGATCGATCAAAATAATCATCTGCAACGTTGTACTCTCCTAAAGCTGACGCCGCCCGGGCATATCCTTTGTAAACACCTCCCATATAGGGATGTTCAGGCCCATAACTATCGGTATAAACCTCAATTGCTTCCGTATAATACTTGCGTGCTTGATTATAGTTTCCGAGGCTGTGGTTAATACCACCTAAATGGCTTTTGGACATCGCTACATAAGGATGATCCGGCCCAAATATTTTTTCATCAATCCTCATGGTTTTTACAAACAGGGAATCAGCAGTTTCAAAATTACTCAGTGTTTTTTCAAGAACCGCTAAATTGGTAAGTGTGGCTGTATATTTTGGATGCCCCTTTTCACCATACACTTGTTCTTTAATCTCCAGTGACCGCTCAAAATAATTCCGGGCCTGTTTATATTCGGCCCGGGTCATCAGGTACAACCCCAAATCACCCAAAACGCTGGCAGTCACAATATCAGATTCTCCATGAAATGCTTCGCTGACATCAAGAGCCTTAAGCATCAGGGAATCCCCTTTTTCATGCTGATCGCCTCTATGATAGCCTCTGGCAACACTTCGCAGTTCATTAACCAGCATGGCCGAATCTATCTTTGATTGACGCTGTGTTACTGACAATGCCTCTTTGAAGTAATTTTGTGAAGTCTCATAGTTTCCCAAATTTTCTTCAGCAGCGCCAAGGTGACTATAGAGTTTTGCATAAATCTTATCTGAAGCCTGGAGCCGATTATTGAGTATGTTCTTTGCTTTATTTAACTCCGTTTTACCCATTTGATATTTTCCAAGGTCTAATTGAATACCGCCCAGCTTTATATAACCTTGGGCTGTCTGTATCGATTGTGAACCAAAGTGCTTGTTACTTATTTCAAGGCTTTTGTTTGTGAGCTCCAGTGCTTTATCAAATTGGGTGATATTTTGATATATCGTTGCAAGTGTAAGCAAGAGCTCTGTTTTTACAGAAGGATCAATATTCTGAGCGAGAATTTTATTGGTACCCGCTTCAAGCAAAACCGACAGAGATGGGGTGTTATCATCGCTGTTAGAGATAGGATCATTAGCCTCAAAAATATCAATAAGCAAATCCTTAACGCTCTCTGCCTTTTCTGCCTCAAGTGTTGCCTGGTTCCGCTCTTCAGATAATTGCCAGGTAAAAACCCCAACCATTGTTACAATAACCATCAAAAAAGCAGATCCAATACCGACATTCTTTTTATTTCGTTTTAAAAACTTTTTTACCCGGTAGGTTTTTGTATTTCTGTGGGCAGAGACGGGTAGATTAGCCTCGTAGTTCTCAAGGTCTTCCAGAAAATGATTCACCGTCCGGTATCGATAGTCTGATTCTTTTCGGATGGCTTTCAGAATGATGGCATCAAGATCTCCGGTGAGCTGCTTCTTTAAGAAGGTTTTACCGGCAGCATCGCTTGGTTTGGCGGGGTTATTCTTCAAAATAGCCTGCTCTGCTTCGTACCGGGTCAGGTTATCCAGGTTAAATGGAAATGTATGGGTAAGCAGGTAATAGAGCAGAATACCAAGAGCATAGGTGTCGGTAGCTGTGGTTATATTCGACTGAAGGATCTGTTCAGGAGCCGCATACTTGGGTGTCAATAACCGTGGTCCTTCTTTTGTGAGGGTGTCGTCAACGTCATCACCTAACATTTTGGAAATACCAAAGTCCAGAATTTTAACGTCACCATCGGTAGTAACCAGGATATTTTCGGGCTTCAGGTCACGATGGATAACCAGATTTTCATGGGCATAACGTACACCTTTCAAAACATCCTTAAAGAGATCAATTTGTTGTGAAAATGTGCAGTTGTTTTGAATACAATACTCATCTATGGGTATGCCATCCACGAACTCCATGATGATGTATGGAGACCCATCAGCGGTTACTCCGCCATCAAAGAATTGAGCAATATGGGGATGATTCAGTTTGGCAAGTACTTGTTGTTCTCTTCTGAACCGCTCGATGACTGAAGCTTCAGTCCGCCTCCTGTTTAATATTTTAATGGCAACCTGATGCGAAATATCGTCCTCATCTCTTTCAGCACGATACACGTGTCCCATTCCCCCGAAACCGATCTCCTCAATGATTGTATAAGCACCAATTCTGGTTCCTTCTAACGAGCGGCCAACCGATAGGTCAGAAATATCGCTGGTAAGTTCTTTGAAAAGTTCGGATTTGTACTCTTCAGGATGTTCCAACCAGCCTTCCGATTCAGTGATAGAAGACAGTAAAAGAGTTACTTCCTTTTTAAGACTTTCGTTACCTCTGCATCTTTCTCTTATATATTCTTTTCTCTTTTCGATGGGCAGCTCTAAAACTTCATCGATGATGTTCTCAACTGTTTGCCAGTTATACTTGTCCATAAAAGTAGCTGCTTTATTGCAGGCTTAACAAAAGTTCTTATTTACAGTGACTTACGAAAAGCTGGTTCCAAAACGCTCATTTCTAAACATCGAATTTTCCCTTTAACTCTTTATAGAGCCACCCCCTTGCTTTCATCCAGTCTCTTTTAACGGTGCTTTTAGAGATGTTGAGTGCCTCAGCGGTATCCTCAATGGTCATTTCCCCGAAGAACCTCATTTCCACCACTTTGGCTAATCGCTCGTTAAGCTTTTCGAGCTCATTAAGTGCATCATCAATATCAATAAGTTCTTTGGCTTTCTTCTTTTGCCTACTGAAGATTTCATCGATGTACGTCAGGTCCTTATTCTTCCCGCCTCTTTTTTGGGCGTGTTTTTTACGGGCATGATCAATCAAAATTTGGCGCATGCATTTGGAAGCGATTGCCAAAAAATGGCTTTTATCCGAAAAGTTGATCGTAGTTTGATCAATCATTTTCAAATAAGCCTCATGAACCAATTCCGTTTTTGATAAGGTGTGATCGGCCCGCTGATGCTTCATATGCCGATAGGCGAGCCCCCTCAGTTCATCATATATAAGAGGATAAAGCTTTTCATAAACTTCATTTTCTCCCGATTTAAGCCGAACTAAAAGCTGGGTTACTTGTTCTTTTTTCATCCGATCTGACTGATGCTAATAATTTATGTCGGTTGCAGGGGTAAACGGTATATAATCAATGTAATGTTTGAATTCAATTTCAGAACAATGCTGCTGTTATACTAAAAGGGGCTGTTGGCCGAAGAATGGAGAAAAATCAGCGCATTTGAAAAATAACACATCAAAATGAGCCAATTGTAATCAGTATTTCGAATATGATAGTAAGGAGCGATATCATCGGCTTTACAAACTTGGGGTTTTCGGGGCTCAGAATGAAAGGAAGGCAGTTTGCCTTCCTTTTTTTTATGCATTCTAATTGGCCGGTACTTTCCATAGTTTATCTCTTCACCTTTAAACAAAGAATCGATTAGTGGATCATTCAAAACTTGTGATGCCCGCGGAATGGTCCCGGCATTCAGCTACACAGCTACACTGGCCTTCAAACCAAAACACCTGGCCCGGGGAACGACTGGAACGTGTGGAGGAAGTGTATTGCAGAATCATCGAGGAACTCCATTTTTTTGAACCGATTCATTTGTTTGTGGAAAACCTGGAAATCCGCAACCGGGTGATGCAAAAACTATCGGGCAAAGCCGTGGATCTGGATCGGGTAATCATTCATCAGCAAAAGATAAATGATGTATGGGCCAGGGACTGCGGACCGGTTTTTGTGCAGCATGAATCCGGTAATTTTGTGATCACCGACTGGGATTATAATGCATGGGGAGAAAAGTCCCCGCATTGGGAAGATGACAATGCAGTTCCGGCTTTTATTGCACAAAAATTTGGGGTGAACCGTATTGAACCCGGCATGATTTTAGAGGGTGGCTCTATCGATGTTAATGGCGAAGGTGCGCTGCTTACTACAGAAGCTGTGCTGTTGGATGGGAATCGGAACCCGGATCTATCCAAAGAAGAGATTGAAGAATGTTTACGAATTTATCTTGGGGCAGACCAAATTATTTGGTTGAAAAGGGGGTTGGCCGGGGCTGATACCGGCGGAAAAATAGACAACATCACCCGATGGCTGAATAAAGATACCGTTGTTACTATGGTTTGTGAGGATAAGGAAGACGTAAATTATGATGCGCTTCAGGAGAATCTGGAAATTCTCAATCAAGTTGAGTTGAAAGGGGGAAAGAAACTGAATATTGAAACGCTGCCTCTTCCTCAAAACAGAACGGTGGGTACTACCAAAAATGGTTCAGAGTATGTTCCGGGCAGTTACGCCAATTTCTATATTGCCAATGGGGCTGTATTACTTCCACTACTGGATAAAAAACGGGATGATCTGGCCATAAGTCTTCTCCAGAAATACTTTCCCGGGCGCAAAGTAATTGGCATAGCATGTGCAGATCTGTTGACGGGAAAAGGGTCCATCCACAGTATCACACAACAATGGTACGGGATAAACTAATCAGTCATTAGACGTTAGATTCTCGTCACCGTTGGAAATGCGGGTTGGGGTTTTCTCTGCTGAGATAATCACGCGTGCCGCTTTGGCAATTGCCCGGATGGTATTAGTAACATGGGGAATATCCAACGTGCTAAATTCATCCGATACCCTGTGATAATCCTGATCCACGTCGATAGGTGTTGTGCTGATGGTGTGAGCGGGTACTCCCAATCTTGCAAGGGTGGCATTATCAGAACGGTAAAACAGGTTTTGATTGGGATAAGGATCGGGGTAGAATACAAAGTTAGAATCGGAAACGCTGTTTTGCAGAATTTCGCCAAAAGTGGATTTTTCGAAACCGGTAATCCAGGCCGAATTTGCCCCGTCAACGTCCGGTTTACCAATCATTTCTATGTTAAACATGGCAACAATTTCATCGGGATTCATCTGCCGGGAAAAATACTTAGAACCGTATCCACCCACTTCTTCGCCGGTAAAAGCTACAAAATAAAGGGTTCTTTCCGGCGTAGGCATTTTTTGAAAATAACGAGCCAGTTCTATGACGGCTGAAACACCGGAGGCATTGTCGTTAGCGCCGTTGGCAATGGAGTCTTCATCCACTGGTGAAACCACACCAATATGATCATAATGAGCGGAGAAAAGAACAATTTCATTTTTACGCTTCCCTTCAATTTTCCCGATAACATTCGCAAGCTGCTGACTTTTAACGGTATTCTGCAGGGTTATATCATAATTGTTAACCCGTCCGTCAAAGAACACAAAGATGTCGTTAGGTTTTGAACCAAGCTCAAACGTCCGGTTCGACCGGCTGAAATAGGTGCGGTATTTATGAAATAACTTTTCGTGTTCCTCATCAACGATAATTACAGACGATTCATCATCAGAAGAGTATTCACTGAATTTATCCCGGTAGTCGTCCTTTGCTGAAATATAATGGATCGTGGAATTGTCGGCCGTCCAGTTAACGGTTTCTGCATTGGTAAGGCCGAAGTAATGCTGATCTCCCAACTCCCGGTTATTTATTGAAACCGAAGCCTGACTGGGTTTCAGTGAATAAATTGAAAATTCCTGCCGGAAATTATTATTACCGGGAAGGGTAGAGAGGCCAATATCTTGATATTCGGTAGATATGAAATCGGCGGCTTTTTCGATGCCATTCCCAAAGGCATGCCGGCCTTTCATTTGGTCAGAGCTCAACGTTTCTATGATGCGGGAAACATTGCGTTCCGTGACCTGAGGCTGTGGGGTGCACGCAGAAATCAGAAAACCGAAAATTATGGCAAAGAATACGGGTAAAGCTGGAATTTGATCCATGCTAATCTTTAAGGGTTACATTTAAATTACGTTCAATTTTAAGCAACCTTTTGATCTCTATTTGAAAAAAAATGATACATCAGCGTAAAGCTCTGTAAAATCATGAAAACCATTTTCTCAGCGATGCATCTACCATATTCTTAGATATGGGTTTAGATATAAAGTCGTTCATACCGGCTTTGAGGCATCGTTCACGATCTTCGAAGAACGCATTTGCCGTCATGGCTATAATAATCGGTTGATTCCTTTGAGGCAGGGTTTCTCTTATTTGCAAAGTAGCTTCAATACCATCCATTACGGGCATTTCCATGTCCATGAATACCAGGTCATAGCTTTTGGTGTTGAGCAGTTCTAACGCCTCTTTACCGTTGGTTGCAATGTCTGGGTGTAGATCACTTTTATTCAGGATGCTGGTAACAACTTTTTGATTCATCAAATTATCTTCAACCACTAATATTCTGAGCTCAGTTAAATCGGTCTCTTTATTTTGATCGGCTGATTTGATTACGTCTTCTTGCTGATCATGCTTCGGTGGCTTGGTTTCTTTAGCTTCGATGGTAAAGTAAAAGGTGGTTCCTTTACCGGCTTCACTCTCAAACCAGATATCGCCGCCCAATGCTTCTACCAATTTTTTACTGATTACCAGTCCCAATCCGGTTCCTCCGTGCTTCCTGGTACGGCTGGAATCTACCTGCGTAAAGCTTCTGAAAAGCCGATGGGCATCCTTTTTAGAGATGCCGGTACCTGTATCTGATATTTTGAACAACAGATTGCCATGTTTTTGCGAAGATTCCATGGGGCGAATAAGAATCGAAATCTTGCCTTCGGAAGTGAACTTAATAGCATTTCCGATCAGGTTAATCAGGATTTGTTTGAGCTGCGTTTGATCCGTTAAAACCCAGGCGGGGAGGTCTTCACTAATTTCCAGAGAAACCGGAAGATTCTTTCCGGAAGAAAGTGGCGAGAGCATGTTCAGAATTTCACCGGTAGCCTTGCGGAGGTTAACGGGTTGGAAATCAGATTTTATGCCGGCAGATTCAAGCTTAGAGTAATCCAGAATGTTATTAATGATTTCGAGCAGGTTTTCCCCACTTTGTTTGATGTTTTGGGCAAATTCTTGCTTTTCCTGTTCCGATTTTGATTCAAGGAGCAAGTCAGAAAGGCCGATTACGGCATTAAGCGGCGTTCTGATTTCATGACTCATCGTAGATAGAAACTGACTTTTTGCTCTGGCAGCTTCTTCGGCTTTTATCCTCGCACGGCTTAGGGAATTTGTGAACCGGTAGGAAAGAATCAGAGATTGCAAAAAGAAGAAGGAGAAAAATCCGACAAAATTCAGCAACAGGCTTTCTTGAAGGATGGTCAGATACTCCAATAGGTTGTGCATGAAAACAGTAAACACTATGACTACACTGGCAAGGGCAAACCAGGCCCCCTCTCTTTTCTTAAATGCTGCTTTAATGTAAACCCAGGTAATGTAAGCCAGTGCTACCGGAATAGATGCAAAAAACAGGTTAAGTATGGCGGTGAAATAAAATGGAGGGAAGAAAATAGTCACAAAAGAGAAGGCCCCGAAAATTCCCGTAAAAACATAGATAAACGTCCTCGAAGCTTCCTGAGGGTATAATTTATGGACAAAAATGCAAAACAAGGCCGCTGTAAAATACAATGAAAAGTACTCTGCCTTTATAGTAAGTATCCATGGGAGGTCAGGGAAGAGGTAATGCAAGGGATAAAGCCCGGTTCCAAAAATTCGGTAACTGAATAAGAAACAGACAAAGGCGAAATAGAACATGGGCAGTTCGTGGCGGCCGAATAGATAAAGACCCATAAAGAACAGGCCGATCATAAAAAGGCAACCGGTTAAAAGAAGGGTATAGCCTATTTCAATAGTGCGTTCGCGCTCAAGAAATTCTTCCATTCCCAGTTTAATGGGTAATCGAATTCCACCTTTGCTGTGCCTGAAGTTGGACACATGCAGAACTACCTGAAGTGTGTCTGACTGAAGATGGTCTATGGATACGGTACGGGGCAGCCAAAAAGGAGTGTAGGCTTCCCGGTTAGTTGCTACCTGTCCGTTTTGGGAAATCTCCTCGCCATTGATATATAAAGTATAAGCGGTGTAAAGATCAGGTATGCTGATGGCCAGCGAAGGGTGATCATTCGGTTTAATGATCCGGACCGCATAGGTTGCATATCCGTAAGAGGAAAGCTCAGGGTCCTCATTCCATAAATGGGGAAAATCTACAAGAGGTGCGGCAGAGTCTGTGTTAATCTGATCAGGAGGGATAAGATCACGCCAGTAAAAAAACCACTCACCATCTAATTCAACAACCTTCTGTTGCTGGAAATCAATGTCGGATAAATCAATCACCCCTTTTACAGCCAGGGGCTGGCTGATGGATGGTGTACTACTCAATAATATCAGACTCCAAATACAGGCTATGCTGTAATAAAGCTTGTGTCTTTGTTGCATTACTAACCCGACGTATTATTCAGTCAGAATGTATGCAAATGAAAGTCTTTTTAATATTAGAACTTAAACGGCTGTGGTTGGCTGCCATTCAAAACCGGGGTCTCCGAATTTTTTCAACGTACGGTAATGAGAAGCCACAGCCTGGCGAAAAGTAGGATGGTGATTGTAAGGAATGCCGAATTCTTTGGCTGTATCCTCTACGATATAACTAATCTGAGGGTAGTGGATGCTGCATACCTTTGGGAAAAGATGGTGCTCAATCTGGAAATTCAATCCTCCTATAAACCAGGATAGTGGTTTGTTCTCACGGGCAAAGTTATTGGTAGTAATCATTTCATGGATAGCCCAGTGGTTTTCAATTACGTTGTCTTCATTGGGCTCGGGGTGCATGGTTTCTTCCACCACATGCGCAAGCTGGAAAATGACACCCAAGATAAATCCGGCGGTGAGGTGCAGACTCATAAACCCGATTAACCAGTGGTACCAAGTAATATCCAATAACAGCAATGGTAAAGCTATGGTATAGCCGTAGTACAAAATTTTTGTTACTATCAAGGTGACCCATTCAGAAATCGGGTGCTGTTTGTTTTCGTAAGGGCCCAGCGGACTTTTAAAGAAATACCAGTAATCTTTTACAAAAACCCAGAAAAATGTGGCAAAACTGTAGGCGAAAAAAGCCAGAATATGCTGAAGCCGATGAACAGGCTTATGCTCAGAATGCGGGGAAAGCCGAATGAAGGCGGCTACTTCAAGATCTTCATCGTGTCCGTGAATGTTAGTATAGGTATGGTGAATGATATTGTGGGTGATCTTCCAGATGTACCCGTTGGCGCCCATCAGGTCAAAAGTAAGTCCCAGTAGATAATTGATGGTTCTGTTGGATGAATAAGCTCCGTGAAGGGCATCATGAGCTACGGAAAATCCAATACCGGCCATGCCCACGCCCATGGCAATACACATAACCCACATAAACCCAAGCGAGAATTGTCCTGAAATGAGGAGGGCATATGCTCCAAAATAAAGAGAAAGCAGCGCAACGGTTTTGATCACCATAGACGCATTCGCATGTTGAGATAAGTTGTTCTCTTTAAAGTATTGATCCACCCGCTTTTTTACCGTACGGCTGAATTCTTTGTCTATTTTATTGTTGAACGTAACTTTTTCTACACTCACAAAGCCATTGGTTTGTTAATCATTGCCATTCACCAAAATACGTATAATTGGATCAAAATCACTTATTGCCGGATATTATCTTCAACCCGCGTGTGGAAAGTCGCTGAACCAGTAATTCACCCAATGCTGAAACGGGAGTTTTAAATCCTGATTTTGTCTTTAGCTTATCGGTGTTTTTGGCCAAACATAAAGCCGATTCACATAAAAAGAACACCGTCGATTTATTACCGGGGTCGCCGGGGTAACTCATATTCAGTGAAGCTTTTTGTCCATCTTGGTCTTCTGCAACAGCCAGCAATTTAAAGTAGCCATTCTCGATTTGTTCTTCAGAAGGACCTTCGCCCGGTGCCGGCATTATTTTTCGAAGCAGATTTCTGAACAACTCAAAAGGCCCTAAGAGGGTAATAGAAAGCACAATAATTGATACCACAAAAAAAGGAACAGGATTAAACCATTGCCCCAGGGATGAATGTTCGCTATAGGAAATGCTCTCCGCATATGGAGCACCTTGCTCTTTCATCAGCTCTGCTGTTTTATACACTACTTTGGAATTGATGGCCCCCATAATGAACGGTGCAGACCATCGGCTGATTGCTGAGTTGAAACCAAAAAACTGTGCATCTTCGGGTTTGTGAATGTTCTGTTCAGTGTTTTGGCTAAGCAACAGGGTGGGGGTATTCATCTTTTTATATTCACCGGTCTCAAACTTATTCAGCATGGTAGCGATAGTGCCGCCGTTAAATCCCCCACTGATTGAGTAATAACTGTTGATGCTCAGCTTTTCCGGTTGGTCAAACTCATTTTGAAGCAGAAAAGCGGCAATATCGGCCGGTACGGAATCAAATCCGGAAAAAGGAATCAGAAGGGCTCCCGATTCCCTGGCCATTTCTCCATATGTATCAGCCATCTGTTTTATGAAGCCGACTTCACCCGTGATATCCAGGTAGTGAGTACCGAATTTGGCGCAGGCTGCAATTACGTTTTCCCCATACAGAGAAAACGGACCGGCCGTAGTTATGACGATCTTTGTTTTTTGGACGACTTCTTCGACCCGCTCTTTGTCTAAGTTGTTAACAATAAAGCATTGGTTTTCAGGGAGGTCCAGTTTTTTAGCAAGTGCAGAAACTTTATCCGGATTTCGGGCGGCTATTCCCCAGTTGAAATCTTCAGGGGCATGTTTTTTAAGGTAACGGGCTGCTCGCCTTCCGGTAAACCCGGTAGCTCCAATAAGGATGAGATCAAAAGATGTATCAGGCATAATGCATAAATTGTAGAAAATAACAGGTATAAAAAAACCCCTCACTTGGGTAAGTGAGGGGTTTATCTAAAGTATCAAAGGATAGAATTATCCGACTCTTGAAACTTCAACAGCGCTAAGGCCTTTAGGAGTTTCTTCGACTTCAAATTCTACTTCTTCACCGTCAGCAAGCCCCTCTTCAAATCCAAGGTTTTGAATGTTGTTGCGGTGTACAAAAATATCTTTTCCACCATTTTCAGGTTCGATGAAACCAAAACCTTTTTGAGCATCAAACCATTTAATTTTACCGTATTCCATAATGTGTTGTGTTGTAATGAGTGCAGCAGACTTTAATTAGTTCAAGAATTGAAATGAATAAAAGTGCGGCTGCATAATTTATTGTTAGTTGTACAAACTATAGAGGGGAAACAAATACTAAACTAAATTACTAATACTGATTCTTACCATACATTTGCATCAGCACTAATATCTTCTTTATTACAATTAATACCAAATAATGCCCTGTTTATTTGGCGGATATGTCTATCAGGAAAAAATGTATTGTTTGTTTATAATTAGAATCAGATACTAAAAACTGAATCTCTTCTTTATAAAACAAGTAGAAGAGCATCGTTAACATAGCCTTGAAGCATATCTTGGTGTTGGAAGGAACCTAATTGAGGAAAGAGTGAATCAATTGTTGGCATTATTTAAAGGTGGTAGATATCGGGTAATAGTGGCCTCAATATGGGTGGTTTTATTTATTCAGTTGGCGGAGACGAAACAGGTTTTTGCACAAGATTCTACCTCTTTTGAGCCAAGGAAAGCTGCTTTTACCATCAATGGCCGTGCAGACCGACCGGTTGTTATTCCATTCGAACTGGTGAATAATCTCATCATTATTGAAGCCAGTATAAATGGCTCAGTTCCTTTAAAACTGATAGTGGACACAGGTGTTGGTAATATTCTTATTACAGCTTTACCTAAGGGAGAAGAAATCTACCTGAGAAGTTCAAGAACCGTTACCCTTTCCGGTCTGGGAGAGGGAGAACCTGTGGAAGCTTTTTATGCAGAAAAGAATCGCCTTGATATTGGAAGGGTGACAGGTGAGAATGTTGAAGTATTGTTTATGAAAGAGGATATTTTTCAGCTTGCATCCTTTATGGGAACCTTTGTTCATGGTTTAATAGGATATGACTTGTTCTCGGAATTTGCGGTAGAAATAAATTATTTGAGTAAGGAACTTATTTTATATGACCCTGAAAAATTTGAGGAAAAGTTTCAGGAACTCCCTGAACATCGGAAATGGCACAAGCTTCCTATTTATATAGAAGACAGAAAGCCTTACATAGATGTTGCCTTTAAGCAGAGGCCGGGAATTTCTTACACTCCACTTCGACTGTTAATAGATTCCGGTTCAAGTAATGCTTTTTCTCTGTATAAGATTACTCATGAGGAAATTGTAGTCCCCAAATCGAATATAAGCACGCTGATTGGGGTAGGGCTAAGTGGTAATGTGAACGGGTATCTCGGTCGAATTCAAAAAATGAAGTTAGGTGATGAATTCATTTTTGAGGAACCTGTTATTGCTTATCCTGATAGTTTTGCTGTGCGCCGAGCACTTGGTTTAGGTGACCGTAACGGTAGTTTGGGAGGTGAGGTGCTTCGTCGTTTCAAAGTAATATTTCACTACCGAGATGAATATATCTTGTTAAGAGCAAATAGGGATTTGGGCGATAATTTTTATTACAACATAAGCGGTATTGAAGTGAATACACCGGTGCCAAATATCCCGTTATATGTTGTATCGGAAGTCAGAGAAGGGTCACCCGCTGAAAAGCAGGGAATACAAAAAGGAGATGTTATCAAGTTTATTAACGGAGAACCTGCTGCCCGGCTGAATCTCAATGATATTTTAAACATCCTTCAAAAAAACCAAGGTTCCAGAATAAGGGTGGGTGTGCAAAGAGATACCTTGTACAAAAGCTACAAAATCAGGCTGGAAAATGAGCTTAAAGTAGATCCCAAAGAATAATATTTACCTAATTTGACAGGAAATTCAGCTTCAGAATTGGTAACTACTTCTCATTATTCTTCAACCTTAATTTTTCTTCGCTATGAAATCAGGATTTAAAGTATTTTTGTTTCTTTGCAGCTTATCAATAATTCTTGTGCCTCAAGTCGGCCTTAGCCAGTCAATCAGTGGGGAGCCCGGGGCAATACCAGCCACGCGGACTTCTAAAGTAGATTGGTCTAAAACCTCCGAGCATCAGGTTACCATTAAAGGGAAAAAGGTGCCTTACACTACCACGGTTGGAAATCAGCCGGTTTGGAATGAGGAGGGCAAACCGATAGCCAGTCTTTTCTACACGTACTACGAACGTTCGGACGTAAAGAATAAAGAGCGTCGTCCGCTGGTTTTTTCTTTTAACGGGGGGCCGGGTTCAGCTTCAGTTTGGATGCATATCGGATACACGGGCCCACAGAAACTTAAAATTGATGACGAAGGATTTCCCATTCAGCCTTATGGGGTAGAAGATAATCCGCATTCGATTCTGGATGTTGCCGATATCGTTTTTGTGAATCCTGTAAATGTTGCTTTTTCTCGGATTATTGACTCAGAGACCGACCGTTCTGAATTTTTTGGAGTGAATGCCGACGTTGAGTACCTGGCCGACTGGATCAATACATTTGTGAACCGTCAGAATCGCTGGCCTTCACCCAAATACCTGATTGGTGAAAGTTACGGTACTACCCGGGTTTCCGGTTTGGCTGAAGAGCTTCAGTCATCTTACTGGATGTATCTGAATGGAGTGATTTTAGTTTCACCAACAGGACTTGGCGTAGATCGGGACGGTCCGGTAGAAGATGCCACAGCTTTGCCATATTATGCCGCAACAGCGTGGTATCATGATGCCCTGGGAAGTGAATTGCAGAGCAAAGATCTGGATGAAATTCTCCCTGAAGTGGAGGCATTTGCAATTAATGAATTTATCCCGGCGCTTGCTAAAGGCGGGTTTTTAGAGGATTCAGAAAAACAACGTATCGCTGAACAGGTATCCGAATATTCAGGACTTTCTGTTGAGTCTATTTTGGATCGAAACCTTCGCGTTTCAACCTCCTTCTTCTGGAAAGAGTTGCTTAGAGAACAAGGGTTAACCGTTGGTCGACTCGATTCACGCTACCGCGGTGTTGATCGCCAAAATGCGGGAGAACGCTATGATTATGACCCGGCGCTGACGGCCTGGAATCACGCGTTTACACCGGCCATCAATCATTACCTGAGAGATGAGCTTGGATACGAGACCGATTTGCAATACTGGACATTCGGCCCGGTTCATCCATGGGACCGAAGCGGTGATAATACCGGTGAAGACCTGAGATCAGCGATGGCTGAAAACCCATTCCTGCATGTGTTAATACAATCCGGGTATTACGATGGGGGCACCAACTACTTTGATGCGAAATATACCATGTGGAATATGGATCCAAGCGGAAGACTCAAAGATCGTCTTTCTTTTAAAGGCTACCGCAGCGGGCATATGATGTATTTGCGGGCTGAAGATCTTGCCACTTCCAATGAAGACATCCGTGTATTCATAGAAAATTCCATTCCCGAAGAAGGAATGCCTGCAAGATATTGATCCGGTTATAAACCTATCGTCATCGCGAGGAGAATTATAGTTTGAGCCAAACTATGTTGGTTTTCGACACGGCGATCTCCATGAATCACTTAGTATTCTGAATTTGGAGATCGCTTCGTTAGATTAATTATTCATCCCATAAAAGAAGCCTGATCTTCTCGTAATGGCGCTCTTTTTTAGGTTATTTTATGGAGCTTTAAGAGTATCCGGTTTGGCTGCGGAAGCACCGAATAACCTCACTCCCCAATACACAAAAAATGCCCGGATGGAGCACATGCTGTCATCCATACACATTTCTTTCAGAAGCTCGTCAGCATATTTCCTGTAAGTAAAGTCCAGATACTGTTCCCTGATCAGCTGGTATAAAGCATCATGCACCAAAGAACCCTGCATGAAATTTTTGGTATCGATGGTTGGTCCGCTTGGGCCATCCCAGGAGTATCCTTCTGATATAAAAAGCTGTCCGTTGGTATCGAGATATAGAAAGTTATTTCCCAGTTTTTCATCCGGGCGGATGTCAATAACTCTGGAATAGGATTCTACCAAAGTGTATTTATAATGTCGTCGTTTTTTAAAAAAAATCATTTGTTTCCCCCATTGGTGAGTATAGTGACAAGAGTAGCGGGATGGGGTAGATGTTGCAAGAAAAGAATAGCAGGTAATAAAAAATCCCGCACTTAAAACTAAATGCGGGATTCAGATTCATTGAATCAGGATATCATTCGAGCAGATATACATCTACTGCGCTAAGTCCTTTGTCTGTTTCTTCAACAGCAAATTCAACTTCTTCACCGTCGTTAATATCCTCGTTAAATCCGAGGTTCTCGACGTTGTTTCGGTGAACAAAGACATCTTTTTCACCATTTTCAGGTTTAATGAAACCAAATCCTTTTTGGCCGTCAAACCATTTAATTTTACCGTATTCCATAATATATAATAAGTGTTGTTTCACAGGCACAGTGTACTATATGCTTCAATATGAGCATACTTCATTTCAAGATCGGCTGTGAAGATTTTGTGTTAGTTATACAAACTATAGAAGGGAAATAAATACTGTACTAATAAATAAATACCGATGTTACCTTTAATTTGTACCTCAAAGATCCCCTGAATATTGACCAATACCAAACTTCATTTCGGATTTTACACTTTGTGATGAATGGGGAGTGATGAGGTGATGAAGTGATAAGTGGGGCGCTTATGGCAATATAATCCTAAAGCCGGATCTTTCGTTATAACCATAAGCTATCAAAGTTTAAGTGACTTAAATATATAAGTCGCTCACCACATCACTTTATCACTTCATCACTTTTCCACCCAATCACTCATAAATTTCGTTAATCAAACCCGCCATTCGAACACCTGCTTTTACTAAGCGTTGCTCGACGGTGTTCCAATTTTTGTACGAATATTCGTAGCTTAGCTCCTTGTCTTCCGGGAAATCATAGACTTGGGGCAGTAAATCCTGAGACTCATATGCCCAGTCTCTAATAGAAGTACTCTGCCATTCGTTGATTTGCTCTTCGGTAGGATGGTTCACGAAATCGGAGAGCTCAGTATAGCTGAGTTGTTTGTCATCTATCATTTCACTGTCCCACACCCGGTGCAGGTTAGAGTTACTCCAGAACCATTGCAATTTTACATCATTTCCACCGCGATCGGTTCCATTACCCACATGCAGCGGCTGGTGTAAATCACCCACAAGATGTACCAATATCTTCAGGTTTTCCTCTTCTTGTTTTTGGGTGAGATTACCTTCTTTCAGCTCTTTAACCACCTTTTCCAACGCCCAGATGATATCGCCGCCTTCGGCTTTCTCTACCGTTTCATAGGTTTCGCCTTCAGGAATGGTTACATAATGCCATGGGGCCATGAAATCGTAAGCATCGTCCGAGCGGACTTCATCCATCCAGGTGCTTACTTCTGCAAGGGACTCATTACCAAGAACACGTTCTACTTCAGCTGCGGCTTTGTCGGTGAGATACTGCTCGGCAACATGGCCGGTAGTGCGGTGGCCGATTTGTCCCCAGCGCAAAGCTTCATTCGCTGTTGATGTGAATCCTAAAGCAAAAATGGAAATAAGAGTTAAAAGCTTATTCATTAATAAATAGTTTGGTTTGAATTTTTTACAAGATAAGGGCGTCAGTATTACGATTCAGTAAAAACTTTTGATTCTACTCGAGCTCATTTAATAAATCCTGAAGATCAAGTACTTTTGTGAACATATTCAGGGAGCCATCCTCATTTCTGGGCCATTCATTTTCAGGTCGGTCCCAATACAGTTCTACACCATTCTGGTCTGGGTCATCTAAATACAATGCTTCTGAAACTCCATGATCCGAAGCTCCTGAAAGCTGGTAATCAGCATCGATAAGCCGCTGTAAAATTTCAGCAAGATCTTTTCGGGTGGGATAAAGGATGGCCGTATGAAACAGCCCGGTACTTTTTCTTGGTGCAGGTGGGGCTCCTTTGCTCTGCCATGTATTTAACCCGATGTGGTGATGATAGCCGCCGGCAGAAATAAAGGCAGCCTGATCTCCATAGGTTGTTATCAGTTCGAATCCTAACAGTCCGCAATAGAAATCCAGAGACTGTTGCAAATCAGATACTTTCAGGTGCACATGGCCAATGCGGGTGTTAGAGGGAATTTGGTAAGGGTCTGCCATATATGGTTTATAATTTTATAGTTCAATCCGATAATACGAATACGTGCCTAAAATGTAGTAGAAGTGTTAGAATATTCAGCCCCAGAGTTTCAAGTAGTCAAATTTTGTATTTTTGTGCAGGTTTCAGGGAAAATAAAAAAGGAGTGATGAAGGACAATCGTAAAACACTAACCAGTTCAGAAGTTGAGCAGCTTTTTGAAGATGGGAGTATTGTTGTTTTTAAGTGTAAGCCTTCCTTCGCATATCCCACAACATTTGTGAGTAAAAATGTTGAGAAGATATTAGGCTTTACCAGAGATTATTTTTTAACAACCCCAAGCGCATGGGCTAATCGTATTCATCCTGAAGACAGGAAGAGGGTATCTGACAGCTTTCATAATATTCTTGAACATGGCGGAGCGGCAATTAATGAATATCGGTTCAAAAGAAAAGATGGGCGAATAGTTTGGCTTCGGGATGAAATTAAACTACTGTATAACGAATCAGGAGAGCCATCATCAATATTAGGGACCTCATTTGAAATAACAGACAGGAAAATATCGGAGTTAGAAGCTCAGCGGGAAATTGAGAACGAATTAAGAAACAGGCTTAGCTTTCAAAACGCACTTTCATTGTGTTCTAATCTGTTGGTTGATGCTTCAGAGATCAGCGTATTTGATGAAGTTCTCAAGATTTTGCAACGTACAACCGGCTCCGACAGAGTTTACTTTTTTACCAATGAAACTACGCCGGAAGGGAGACTTCTTGTAAGTCAAAAATTTGAAGCTTGTGCAGAAGGTGTGATCCCTGAAATTGATAATCCGGAACTTCAGAATATACCCTACAAAGAGTTTCCTTTCTTCTATCAAAGGCTTAAATCGAACCTGATTGTTAATAGACCTACAGAAGAATTACCCTCTCCGGAAAAGGAGTTGATGCAAGCCCAGAAAATTTCATCTGTACTACTATTGCCGGTTTTTCAGGGGGATGATTGGTTTGGCTTCATAGGGTTTGATTCTCTGGGTGAGGTACGGAGTTGGGAACACTATGAGCTTTTGACGCTGAGAACCACGGTGGAAATTATTGGGAACTTTCTCAAACGTATTTCCATGAAAGAAACACTGATTCAGCAAAGAAACTTCACCCAGCAGATTCTGGATAGCCTGCCAAGTATTCTTACGGTAGTTGATAGGAAAATGAATCTTCTACTCTGGAATAAAACCGGAGAAAAACTAACTGGCTACTCCGCTGATGAACTCAAGAATATGTCTGCATTCGACTTTGTCCCTAAAGAAGATCATAAACAATTTATAGGGGCCATGAAGGAAATTCTGGCACACAATACGGCCGGGCAGGAAGTGAATGTGCAACATAAGAGAGGAATGGTTAGCCCTTATTTTTGGCGAGGGAATATCATTGAGATGGATGGAAAGGAAGCATTTTTACTTGTTGGCTTAAATATCAGCAAGCAGAAAGAAATGGAAAGAGAGTTGATTGAAGAGAAAAGGTTTGCAGATGCAATTATAGATGGCTTGCCGGGTACATTTTTTATGTTAGATGAAAAACTGAACCTGGTGAGGGCAAATAAAAACCTTGCACAGGATATTGGCTACTCGGTGGAGGAGATATTAAATCAAAAAATTCTGAACTACTTTTCTGCACATGATGAACAACAATTAGGTAGTAGTTTAAAGGAGCTTTTTGAACAAGGGAAAGTAAGCATGGAAACCAGTCCTGTTTCTAAAGATGGTAATGAATTATCCCGAAATGTAAATGCGGTTCTGTTCGAACGTGGGGGAGAAACATTTATAATTGGAACCGGGCAGGACATAAGTGACTTAAAGAAAAGAGAGGGGGAACTGCGGGCAAGTATTCACGAGAAAGAAGTGCTGCTGCAGGAAATTCATCACCGGGTAAAGAATAATCTTGCCGTTATCTCCGGTTTGCTGGAGCTGCAGGTGCATGAATACTCTGACCCAACCTTTAGCCGTCTGATCCAGGAAAGCCAGATGCGCATCCAAACGATGGCTATGATCCATGAAAAGCTCTATCAGTCAGAAAGCCTGAGTAGAATCTTTATTCATGAGTACATAGATGATTTAATTGATCAAATCAGAAGCAGTATTAAAATTGGAAACGCCAAGATTAGTGTCAGTACCGAAATCGAAGATGTAGAACTAAATATCAATCAAGCCATACCATTTGCCCTTGCTTTGAATGAAATTATCTCAAACTCACTGGAGCATGCTTTTAAGGGAAAAAGTCAGGGTAAGGTTACCGTAAAACTGGAAGAGAGAGACGGGGTTATCTACAGTACTATCAAAGATGATGGAGTCGGGTTCTCAACTGAGGAAGATTTATCAACCTTTAACTCACTGGGAATGACGTTAATTAAATCGTTGCTTAGCCAAATTGAGGCCGAATGGACAATGGATGGAAAAGGCGGGGTTACCTATCGCATTGAATTCAGGAAAGACATGGAAAAAGGTTCAAGCAGTTCTCTCGATATTATCTGATTTACTACAATACTGTCCGGCAGGCTATCCCCGAACAGACCTGTTTATTGACAATCACATTCCCTTAAAAATGTGAATTCCCCTATTCTGTTAATTACGTTTGGTTTAGGAATTTTCAGAAGTGTTTTGGGTGCAAAAATGTGGATAACTATGTGGGAAAGTTGTGGGAAAATAAGTGATTTTTCTGTTGACAGTCGTCCGTGTTTTATGCTAATTAACTGTTGAACAAAGTCATCAAAAGTACTACGGTATAATTGATGGAAAGGTCGAAATTAAAGTCCGCGGCCTTGTTTCTTTAAGATTTCAACCCGAAAGATTATAGAAAAGTGTTCCGGGCGATTTTTTTATGTCCCTGTCTCAGCCAGCAAATTCCTGTACATAGGTCCGGTTCCCGGTGATGTAAACATCTTTCCTGTCTTTCACCATGTTAGCCAAAAACTCGGCAGCTTCCTCATAATTGATGTACAGATCACCAATGGTAATGTTATTGAAGTAGTTGTCTCCATAAATTTCCACACCTGCACTTCTCACTACTACTTTTTCAATGTCATCGTAGGTAAGTTTTTTTGAGATAATGCCATTCTGGAAAATCCCATCCCGGTTAAATACAATATTGAAACGGTGATAGGTAGGCAGCTGAATAGCAATTACAACTATTGCCAGTGTACAAACGGCAGAGAGGATGACTTTGAAAGCGAAGGGTTCATTGGTCCCGACCACAAAAAGTTGTATTAGTACATACCCACAAATGAACATAGATAACGGTCCTAATGTGTACAGTGAGAGGAGTAACCATTTTTTAGGCCGTATGATAACCTCTTTCTTCGTCATTGCTATCCCTTTCTTAAACCCATTTATTTAATAAGTAAATAGATAATAAATAATTTTTTAAATGACCATCGTAAAATTTCAATAAAGAAAAAGCCCATAAACAACTGTAAGGATGTGAATTCGTCGCAGACTGCTTTGATTGTATTAATTCACAATTGCAGACTCCTCAGTTACAACAGTAGGTTATTTTTAGTAGATTAATCGGGTTAAACAGGTTGTATCGATTCAATAACTTCAATTCTAATTAAACAATGCAAGCGATGAAGGGTACTTTTGGACCATTATTTGTTGCTGTTGTCTTCTTTCTGATTCTTCAGCCTGACTTAACAATGGCCCGCCAAAGCACGGACTTGGGTACCGTTGAGGGTGTTGTGCTGCTGGCGGCTAAGGAAAATCCGGTTAGAGTTGGCGGAAGATATGGCCGTCCTTCCCGATCGTCAGGCGCTTCAAGCTCATCCACAGATTCTGTTCTCATTTGGCTGGAAAGTACAGAAGCTAATTCAGGTAGTGAGCAAAGTGGGCCGGTTATACTTGACCAAAAAGGGCTATCATTCCAGCCTTCGGTGTTACCCGTTCGGCTAAACGGTACCGTAAGAATCCGGAATTCTGATCCGGTATATCATAATGTATTCAGCCTCTCTCCAAAGAACAGGTTTGATGTAGGGCGCAGGCCCAAAGGCGAATACCTTGACGTAACGTTTGATACACCTGGCGCTGTAGATGTTTTTTGTGATATCCACTCTAATATGCGGGCCACTATTTACGTGATGCCCCCGCGTGTGGTAACATGGACCAAAGTTAAAAGCGGTGATTCTTTCACCATTGAAGATGTAGAGGCAGGGAATTATCAGTTAAAGGTTTATGCACTGGGATTTCAGGAGCGGGTTATTCCGGTTGAGATTGTTTCCGGTGAAGCTGCGACTGTGGGAACCTTAACGCTTAGTAATTAAGCTATGAACAGAAGTCAATTTTTCAGTTTGAGGTGGAAGCTGCTGACCGGTTTTGTTGGCCTGGTGCTTACTACCGTTTTGATTTTACTGTTCAGCTCCAGCCAGATTTTAGAGTCCCGTATTCGTCAGGATATTGATGCCAATTTCAGTGAGGCCGGGCGAATATTTGAGCGTATTCAGGATGTCCGGTTTCGCCAGTTACGGCAAACAGCCATCTTACTTGCAGATATTCCAAGCCTGAAAGCGGCCATTTCTACCGGTGATACTGCCACTGTAAATTACGTTCTCCGGGAAGACCTGCTGTTCCTGCTCGATTTCGATCCCATCATCCCGGATTCGCTTGTTCCCAGCGAGTTCTATATGAATCCGGATTCGGCCGGGTTATTAATTATATGCGACTCGGAAGGCAAACCCCTGGGGCAAATGTCATCCACACCGCTTCCGAGGTATTCCATTGCAGACAGGGCAGGAATCAGTACAGCCCTGCAGGGAGAAATGCCTTCGCAAAGCTATATCTGGAAAGAAGGAAACCGGTATTTCAATGTAATTACCATTCCGATTTGGTCCGGGAATCAGCTGGAGGGTACGCTTTCGTACGGATTCCCTATCCGGCAGCAGGAAACTGAGCAGCTTTCCAAAGACATAGGCCTCGAAGTATTGTATTATGTAGATAATCAGCTGTTGGCCGGTTCGTTCGAAGAAATATCTCCATCCAATAAAAACACGCTTTCCAGGAATATACACGCCGCAACTTTTGAGGTGCTGAAGAACGGACAGGCAACCTCAACCGAAGTAGCGTTAGGCTCAGAAAATTGGCTCATTTATATCGCACCGATGTTTGAAACCACCGGCAGCATCAAAGGGATTGACGGGTACTACGCCGTAGCTAAATCGTTGACGCAGGAACTCATTCCACTGCAAAACCTGCAATTACTGATATTTGGAATCGGGATATTTGCTGTTGCCGGTGCTATCGTCATCAGTATTTGGATAACAGGCCGAATCACCAAACCCATTTACCTATTGTTAGACGGCGTACAGCGTGTAGAAAAAGAGGACTTCAGTGAGGAAGTACCGATCACAAGCCGGGATGAAATCGGGGAACTGACAAGGGCCTTTAATGAACTGGTGGAAGGACTGAGAGAGCGCTTGTTGATGCTCAAATTCGTTTCCGAGGCCACCCTTGATGCCATCAAGAAGAATATTTCACGCATAGAACCCGGTGGTGAGCGAAGGGATGTTACGGTTCTCTTCTCCGATATTCGTGGATTTACCGCCTGGGGCGAAAATCATACTCCGGAGCAGGTCATTGACATGCTGAATAATTTACTGAGCTATCAGGCCGATTTGGTGCATAAGTTTGGTGGCGACGTTGATAAGTTTGTGGGAGATGAACTGGTAGCGGTATTTCAGGGAGAGGATAAGGAGCAACAGGCTGTGAATGCTGCGGTTCAAATTCAACAAAGGCTGAAGTCCCTGCTGCAGAAAGAGCAAGAAGATCTGGCGGTGGGGATTGGGCTCAACAGCGGTGAAGTGGTTATGGGGGCCATGGGCAGCGAAAACAGAATGGACTTTACGGTATTGGGCAGCACGGTTAATTTGGGAGCCCGGTTATGTTCGGCAGCCAAGAAGCATCAGATTTTAATTTCAGAATCTGTTTTTCTGAATCTGGAACGTAAGGTGCCTGTTAATGAACTTGAAACCATTAAGGTGAAGGGTATAGAAAAGCCGGTTCAAATCTATGAGATAGACTGGCAAACCGAGGATATGATGTCAATCGCGAAGAATTAGGGAGGCAAGCCATGAATACCAAAACACGTTGTGCTTTTATCATTGTTTCAGTGCTCAGTTTTTTTGCAGTTCCAGCAGTGGGGCAGGTTCAAATTGGTGGACTGGCAGATTTCGAGATTCGAAAAGGTGGAAGTGATTCATCTCCGTATGTAAATCAAACGCCCAATGAGAACTGGTCCGTGTACACTCCATATCTGCGACTATTTATTAGTGGGGGAATTTCGGAAAAATGGTTTGTTTCGGCTGCCTTACAGGCCGATTATTATGAGGGGAAGCAACTCAGCTCCCCATTCTTTTCGGTCATGAATATTAATTACCTGCCCATCTCGGGGTCTGACTTTATGGTGACGGCGGGTCGTTTCGTGACTCCATACGGAGCCTATTCCAACCGCGTACTTTCCTCCGATAACCCCTTTGTTCATCTTCCGCTTTCTCATGCATCCGGGCTTCCGATCAGTAAAATCCGTGGCACGCTATACTCACAGGTAGATTACGGGGAAGACATAACGGGGCTTACAATGGTGTACCAGCGCATGTACACCCAGGGAATAATGATAGGAAATCGTTTAGGAGATTCAGGTTGGCTTAAGTACAACCTGGCTGCTACATTAGCAGCCGCTTCAAGTCATTTTGAGTATGGGGAACATGCGAGCCCGGCATTTACAGGGAGGATAGTTTTACAGCCCGTGGTTTGGGGAAGCCTGGGGCTTTCATTAAGCCATGGTTCCTACATGAAACGGGATGATATTAATGTCTCACTGACTGATGACGAGCTTGCGGGATATAAACAGACGCTGTTTGGTGCAGATATGGAGCTGTCCTATCACTACTTTACCTTTTTGGCATCCTACAACTGGAGCAAATGGGAAGCACCGTATCTTGATTCTGTGGGCACCTCGGTTTCCTTAGTGTGGGAGGATGAAGTTCAGGTACAACACCTGAGTTCAGAACTGGTAATGGATTTCCCATTCCTCCCCGGAGCTTACGCTGGGATAAGGGCAGAGCGATTGATTTCAGGAGATCTGAAAAACAATCAATCTACCTATAACTACGAAAAATGGACCTATGATCGTGACCGCATTGAGTTTACAGTGGGAATGAAGCTCGAGCGCAATGTAATTCTGAAAGCTTCCTATCTGTATTCTACAAACGGAGGAACCGAGTTACAGGACAATGTATTCGCCATTCAGCTAAGTACCGGCTTTTAGAATTGTTTCTGGTTAATTACTAAAAAGCGGAGGGTGTTTGGTGTGATGTTCGGTAACATCCTGATAAGCTTTAGCAACCGACAGTACAGTGGCTTCATCAAATAAATCTCCCACAAAAGTGATGCTGGTTGGATGCATGTCATCGGTAAATCCATTGGGTAAAACCACACTTGGATGTCCGGTAAGATTGGTAGTGAGCAAATTCCCCCCTCCAAAAGCCGGAGAAATATACACATCAACCTGCTGCATCACGGAATCCATTTTCTGAATCAGTTGATAGCGCGCACGGTTAGCATTAATATATTCCGTAGCGGGGATAAAATGAGCAGCGCGAAAAGTATTGGGCCAGGCATTGGGTTCCTGCCACTTCATGAGATCGTCCTGATCGGTCAAAGTGAGCTGATCGAAAGCGGCAGCACCTTCAGCGGTAAGAATAATGCGGAGTGCACCGATTTCAAAATCAGGCAGTTCAACGGGAATGAGTTCAATCCCAAGATTTCTGAAAGTTTCCAATACAAGGCTGTCCCGTTCCTTATTCCAATAATCACGTTCAAAAGCAGATTTCAGGTAGCCGATTTTCAGCGTTTTAATATCTAATTCGGCGTCATAATTGAAGGGAAGGTCGATGATTGTCTGATCGCTTCCATCGGGGCCATAAATAGCATTGAAAACCAGGGCCGCATCTTCTACGCTTCGGGTTATAGGGCCGATTTTATCCATGCTCCAGCTCAAAGCCATAGCTCCCGTTCGGCTTACACGCCCATAAGTTGGTCGCAGGCCGGTAGTACCATTTCGGGTTGAAGGTGACACAATAGATCCCAGCGTTTCGGTTCCGATTGCAAATGGGAAAAGTCCGGCTGCAGTACCCGATGCTGAACCGGCAGATGAACCGCTGGATCCCTGCTCCAGATCCCATGGATTGTTGGTCCGTCCGCCAAACCATAAATCGCCGTAGGCAAGCGCCCCTAAAGTAGTTTTAGCAATCAGCACAGCTCCGGCTCCATCTAATTTTTTTATAACGGTGACTGTTTCATCAATCACCTGATCTTTGAAAGGCATAGCTCCCCAGGTGGTCTTGTAACCCTCAACGGCCAGCAAATCTTTGGCTCCATAAGGGATGCCGTGCAGAGGTCCGCGATAAATTCCCTGTTCCAGTTCCACATCCATTTGCTGTGCTTGTTGAAGTGCTCTTTCCCTGGTTACGGTGACAATTGCCTCCAGTTTTTCATCATGCTGCTCAATGCGGTCCAGGAAAAATTCGGTCAGCTCTACGGATGAAATTTTTCGGTCTTTGATCAATGCAGCCAACTCTCCGATGGTATAAAAAGCCAGGTTATTTCGGTTTTCGGGAAGTTCTACATTTTCTGGTAAATCCCAGGTTTGTGATTTCTGCTGAAAATCAAAAGTCTTACCCACGGGGATAGGGTTGAATTGAAGGGACGGGGGGACTGAATTATTTAGCTTAAAGTCACGAATGGTTTGAAGGTCATCACGGGTATCGTCCAGCGATTCAATCATGGAATCCCGTTCAGTCTGAGTAAACTCAAGGCCGATGACCGAAGCTGCATCCTGAATCATTGCTGAGGTGATGGGAGTATTTTGGGGTTGCATGAGAGTGAATGCGAATAAAAAACCGAGCATAATGCCTCCGGAGAAGAGCATTATTTTATTCGTTTTTTTCATGGTGTCCTTCTTTTCTGAATGTAATTAAAGCCAAATATTCTGTACGGGGATTATGAAGAGAAACAGTGACTAAGTCAATGTCATATATAGAATTGTCAGCTTTTTACAAGGTATGTATCAGTGTGATATCATATTGCATCTGAGAGACTTAGAGAATTCTACGTTTGATTTAAATGAAAATGTATTTAGTTTAGCAGCGAATTAATGATGGTCTCGGGTGTATGTGTTTCATCACCCAGAGTTAAAAGGGAATCTCGTGAGAAACGAGAGCTGTTCCCGCAACTGTAATCCGAATCCGCCCCATGGCGGATGAAGTGCAGCCTCACCTTTGCCACTGTTTCTTAATCGAAACGGGAAGGCGCTGCAATCGGAGAAGCCAGGAGACCTGCCATCGTTTAACCGATGCACCTCTTTCGGGTAAAAGGATGTGCAGCTGAACAATCATGCTTTTAGCTCTGAATTTTATTCTGTTTTTCCCACACTGATTCCCGGTTCCAGGGATTACTGTATATCATTCAGAAGGAAGTTTTTTACCCGCCCAAAGTAATTCAAAATCATAAATACAAGATACATGAAGCATTTAATTACGCTGACCATCATTTTTCTACTGGCGGTTTCCAATAACACCTACGCACAAGTTGCTGATACCCTCGATTTAGGAGAAGTAGTAGTAACAGCATCCAAAACCCCCACTACCGAGCGGGAAACAACAAAACCTGTGACGGTCATTGAACGGGAAGAAATCGAACGACATACCGGCTTATCCATTTCTGAGTTATTGAATCAGCAGAATGGAATCACTATAAACGGGGCGGCATCAAGCCCGGGCAAAGACAAGTCGGTGTACCTTCGGGGAGCATCTACACAATTTACCCTTATTCTTATTGACGGTTTTCCGGTTACCGATCCATCCGGAGAAGGAGGGGCATTTGATCTGCGTCTTTTACCTTTGGAAAATGTGGAACGCATCGAAATCGTGAAGGGAAGTATGAGTACACTCTACGGTTCGGACGCCATAGCCGGAGTGATCAATATCATTACAAAGAAAAGCGAGACCGGGACTTTCAACGTAAACGGAAAAGCAGCCTACGGTTCTTTTAATACCTACGATTGGGAACTCGGCGCAAGCGGAAGTTCGGATATCATTGACTATACGGTGAACCTGACCCGCACCCAAACAGACGGCATTTCAGAAGCAGAACCCCGGGATGGCGCTGATTTTACAAAAGATGGGTATGAGAGAAACGCTATCAACACCCAGGTTTCGGTTAAGCCTGTAGAGGGCCTGACCATTACTCCATTTTTGAACTACTCCCAATATGATGGAGATTATGATGCAGGTGCTTTTTCGGATGCCGATAACCGCTATGAATCGGACCTGCTGAATACCGGAGCCCGAATCAGTTATAAGACGGATAATTTTGAGATTAAAGAAGCGGCTACATTCACTCAAACTGAAAGAAAATTTACCGATGGCTTTGGAGTATTCAATCCTGAAGCCTCGTTATTTAATTCTGACCTGTACGGTATCTACAACAAGTTTGAAAAAGTGAGACTGCTTGCCGGATTTAATGTTCAGAGTTTAAATTTTCAGCTGGAAGGAATTGATGAGGGGTCTCAGATTTTGAGTCCTTATGTAACCGCATTCCTGCGATCAGGATTTGGGTTGAACGGTGAGCTTGGGCTCAGGCTGAACAATCATTCTGAATATGGAAGTAACTGGACGTTTAATGTAGCTCCGGTTTATAACATCACGGAAGAAATTAAGTTACTTGCGTCGGTAAGTTCCGGATTTAAAGCCCCAACCCTTAATGAATTATTCGGTCCGTTTGGGGCAAACACCGAATTAAAGCCCCAGCAAAGCTTGACGGTAGATACTGGCGTTGAGTTGCAATTATTGGATGGAAGATTATCCGCTTCCGCTATCTATTTCCGAAGAACCATTGAAGATTTGATTTCGTACAGCGGCAACCAGGGATACATAAATGTGAACGAGCAGAATGATTCCGGTATTGAATTGTCTGTGGGATATAAGCAGGACCAAACGAAGGTCGAGGTTTTCTATAATTACCTGGATGGGGCAATCACTCAAAACGGGAAAGAAACGGATAACCTGATTCGCCGCCCTAATCATAATTTTGGGGTGAACCTGAATCAGCAACTCACTTCCGATTTTAGTGTAAATCTCAGCGGACAATATGTGGGTGAGCGAAATGATCTTTACTTCAACACCAATACCTTTTCCACTGAAGAAGTAGAGCTGGAAAGTTACGTACTGGTTAATGCAAATATTCAATACCAGCTATTGGATAAACAACTCACCGTTTTTGCTTCACTGAACAACTTGTTGAATGCAGACTATACGGAAGTGTACGGTTTCAACACTCCGGGATTTCACTTCAAAGGAGGAATCAAATTCTTATTCTGATTTTCTGAATTTATAAGAATTATTTAGCTGAAAGAAACCGGGCGTTGATTCGTTTTTGTCAGCGTCCGGCTTTGTTTCACAATTCTAATTGGTAATGCCCCTCAAGCATTTGCCCGCCATGGTTTTTACAAATATTACTTTCCATTAAAGGTAAATATGTAAGTAATATTAGACGTCTTTCCACTTAACAAATCTATACACTTTTATTCAAAATATTATTTGATATATATCGAATAATAATTATAAAAAAATAGAATTAATGATCTTGCCATAAAAGCAGGATGTGGATAACTTTCTCCAATCACCCTATTACTTGCCGTAAAATATTCGTCTTTAAACTGATTTTAAAAGTAATTTCAGCAACGCCTCAAAGTCAGTAAATCATTTATACAATAAAATGTATAATAATAAATTCATTTTTATAAGTTGATTTTGCATGTTTAGAATTAGTGAATTCACAGATGTGGATAAGTCCCCTAATTTGTGGAAAAGTATTTGATTTTTTTCTTGCCCAATCACCTCTGCTCGTCTATATTAATTCGTACTTCTTTAGGAGATAAGGTATCGGGATTTGTTTAATTGTCTCTCATCTACGAAGGTTTCAACATAATATTAATACACTAACGAAGTACGCCAATGAAATTTACTCGCTTCTATACTAAGTCGGACTGGAAGACTCCATTTGACGACATCGAATTTGCAACACGCACCTCAGAAATTAAAAACCCGGACGGCTCCCAGGTATTCCATATGGAAGGCGTTGTGGTTCCTGAAAGCTGGTCTCAGGTTTCCACCGATGTTATCGCTCAAAAATATTTCCGCAAGGCTGGAGTTCCTGCGAAACTGAAAAAGATCAAAGAGAAGGGAGTGCCCAAATGGTTACAGCGATCTGAAGCTGATGAAAAGGCACTCAAAGATCTGCCCGAAGAAGAACGTTATACACATGAAATTGATAGTAAGCAGGTCTTTCATCGTTTGGCGGGATGTTGGACTTATTGGGGTTGGAAACACGACTATTTTGACAGCGAGGAAGATGCGAAAGTTTTTTATAATGAATTAGCCTACATGCTGGCCAACCAAATGGCCGCACCAAACAGTCCGCAGTGGTTCAACACCGGGCTGCATTGGGCATATGGAATTAATGGTCCTGCACAAGGTCATTATTATGTGGACGGCAAAACCGGAGAGCTCAAAAAATCCGAAGATGCTTACACCCACCCGCAGCCCCATGCCTGCTTTATCCAGAGTGTAGATGACGACCTGGTGAATGAAGGCGGCATCATGGATCTGTGGACACGTGAAGCGCGTCTGTTTAAATATGGATCCGGAACTGGAAGTAACTTCTCTAAAATTCGAGGAGCCAACGAACCGCTGAGTGGCGGGGGAAGAAGTTCCGGTCTGATGAGTTTCCTCAAAATCGGAGACCGGGCTGCCGGTGCTATTAAGTCTGGCGGTACCACCCGACGTGCAGCCAAGATGGTGACGCTTGATCTGGACCACCCGGACATCGAAGAGTATATCAACTGGAAAGTTCGAGAAGAGCAGAAAGTGGCCGCTTTGGTAGCCGGATCAAAAACGGTTCAGAAGCACCTTAAGAATATTATTAAACTCTGCCACACGCCGGTGGAGATTGAAGGACGTACATTTAACGGAGCGATGAGTCGCGACCCGCTGAAAAACAAAGAACTTGCCGCGGAAATCCGTAAAGCCAAGAGAAATCAAGTTCCTCTTAATTATATAGAGCGCGTGATACAGCTGGCGGCACAGGGATTCACCGATCTTGAATTTGACACCTACGACACCGATTGGAATTCCGAAGCATATTCAACCGTAAGTGGTCAGAATTCCAACAACTCCGTTCGTGTGCCAAACTCGTTCATGAAAGCGGTGAAGGAAGACAAAGATTGGCACCTGTACGGCCGTGTGGAAAAAGATGATGCAGCTGAAGAGGGTAGAGAACCGAAGCCCATGAAGACGATGAAGGCCCGTGAACTTTGGGATGACATCGCCTACGCAGCCTGGTCGTGTGCTGATCCCGGAACCCAATACCACGATACCATCAACGAATGGCATACCTGTCCCGAAGATGGTCCGATCAACGCAAGTAACCCTTGTTCGGAATACATGTTCCTGGACAACACCGCTTGTAACCTGGCTTCTCTGAACCTGATGAAATACTTCAAAGGGGATGAGTACAAAGAATTTGATATTGAGTCGCTGGAATATGCCTCCCGAATCTGGACGGTTGTTCTGGAGATTTCGGTACTGATGGCTCAGTTCCCATCCAAAGAGATTGCAGAGTTATCTTATGTATTCCGCACGCTTGGGTTGGGTTATGCCAATATTGGTGCTGCGCTGATGGTACAGGGACTTCCGTACGACAGTGAAGAAGGAGCCGCAGTTGCCGGAGCTGTTACCGCAACCATGCACATGACTTCCTACGCCACTTCAGCCGAAATGGCCAAAGAGCTCGGCACCTTTGAAGGCTATGAGCGCAACAAAGAGCATATGCTGAAGGTGATCCGTAATCATCGCCGTGCTGCTTACAATGCTGACCCGGAAGAGTACGAGGGCCTTACGGTGAAACCGATGGGCATCGATGCTTCGATCTGCCCGGATTACCTGGTGAAAGCCGCGAAGAAAGCTTCGGACAAAGCGCTGAAAATGGGTGAAAAACACGGCTACCGAAATGCACAGGTGACGGTGCTGGCACCAACCGGAACCATTGGTTTGGTGATGGATTGTGATACCACCGGTATTGAGCCGGACTTTGCCCTGGTGAAATTCAAGAAATTGGCCGGTGGCGGTTACTTCAAGATTATCAACCAGGCGGTACCTAAAGCACTGAAGAATCTCGGTTATTCTGTTAAGGAATCGGAAGAGATTATCAACTACGCGAAAGGAGCCGGTTCGGTGGAAGGTTGCCCACACATCAACCCGGAAACACTGGGTGAGAAAGGCTTCACCGACACGCAAATTGATGCGATCAACGAAGCATTGCCTGGAAGTTTTGACATCAAGTTTGCCTTCAACCAGTGGACGCTGGGCGAAGACTTCTGCAAGGATGTACTGGGCATTACCGAAGAGCAGCTCAATGACATGAACTTCGACATGCTGCGCTACCTTGGATTCAGCAGAGAGGAAATCCAGGAAGCCAACGATTATGTGTGCGGAACCATGACGGTTGAAGGTGCCCCACATCTGAAAGAAGAAGATTATGCGGTATTCGATTGCGCCAATCGTTGCGGACGAATCGGAACACGCTTTATTTCTGCCAAAGGACATATTCGTATGATGGCTGCTGCTCAGCCGTTCCTTTCCGGCGCTATTTCAAAAACCATCAACCTGCCAAATGAGGCGACCATCGAAGATATGAAGGACGCTTACATGGATTCGTGGGAGATGATGCTGAAAGCGAATGCGCTGTATCGTGACGGTTCTAAATTAAGTCAGCCACTGAATTCTATGGCGGATGTGCTGGAGGAAATTGACGAAGAAGAAGAAGCACCGGCCGATGCTGAAACCACCATGGCACAGGATAAAGTGCTTGAAGTGGCCGAGCGCATCATCCACAAATATGTGGCCCGTCGTCAGCGACTTCCTTTCCGTCGCGAAGGATACACGCAGAAAGTGAAGATTGGCGGACAGAGCGTATATCTCCGAACCGGGGAATACGAAAATGGCCAGCTTGGTGAAATCTTTATTGATATGCACCGCGAAGGCGCCGCTTTCCGAAGCCTGCTGAACTGTTTTGCTATCTCTATTTCACTTGGATTGCAGCACGGCGTACCTCTGGAAGAATTTGTGGATGCTTTTGTGTTCACCAAGTTCGAGCCAAGCGGCATGGTAAATGGAAACCCACACGTGAAGATGAGTACATCTGTAATTGATTACATCTTCCGTGAGCTGGCGGTTACCTACCTCGGCAGAGAAGACCTGGCGCACGTGCCGGCCGAGCAGATCGAAACCCGAAATTTACGTCCGACCGCTGATGCCCAGGCTGAAGCCAAAGCGGACAATACACAGACCGAGGCGAAAGCCCCCAATGCATCATCATCATCGGATGCTGTCGCAAAAAAGACCGTAGCTGAGCCCGAACCGGCCGCTGTTGATAACAGCGAAAGTGCTCAGGTTCAGCAAAAAGCGGTACAGTCTGACAGCTACGAGAGCGAATACGATAAAGCCAAACAAATGGGATACACCGGTGAAGCCTGCCCCGAATGCGGCAGTATGACCATGGTTCGTAACGGAACCTGCATGAAGTGCATCACCTGTGGATCTACCACCGGCTGTAGCTAATTCGTTATTGGTTGATTCGTTAATCGTTAATTCGATTAACGAAATCACCATTTAACGAATAACGACTTTCATGGAGAACAGGATAAACCCTGATTGGCTGAACCGCCAGTCGGGGTTTTTTATTGGCCACAGATTTCAGGATTGTAAGATTTTGCTGATAGTCAAAAACTGTTCAACCATAAATAGTTCAAGCGTCTGCTTGGACAAGCTGGAAAAGGCCAAATAAGCAGAATTAAATAAGGCACAAGCGGACGCTTGCGCCATTTTAAAACGATCTGAGCCTATTTTAAAGCCACTGGTCTGGAAAAGTTCATCCTTCAAATTTCGATGTTCCTTGTTCGATGTTCCATATAGTTTTACCTTGAGAGGCATCAAAGTTCTAACACTCACCATTGAGCTATGAATTTTCCCAATCCTTTTTTCCGGTGGAGGCCGCATCCGTGGCACGGACTGGAAGTGGGCGAAGATCAACCCAAGATCGTTAACGCCTTTATCGAACTCACTCCTTTTGATACCATCAAATACGAAGTGGACAAGAAAACCGGCTACATGCGGGTAGATCGTCCGCAACGAAGTTCCTCACTTCCCCCATCGTTATACGGGTTTATTCCCCGTACCTATTGCGGTAATCACGTGGGTGAATTGTCGAAAGATGATGTAAAAGGGGATGGTGATCCGCTGGATATTTGCGTGTTGAGTGAACGACCGATTGACCGGAACGAGGTTATTTTAAGCGCCCGCGTGATCGGAGGGCTGCATATGGTGGACCACGATGAAGCGGATGATAAAATCATCTCCGTGCTGGATAACGACACCTATTACAGCAACATCAACAGCGTGAATGATTTACCTCCGGTGTTGATAGAGCGACTTCGTCATTACTTTGGCACTTACAAGCTGATCCCCGGAAAAAACCAGAACGACGTATATGTGCAGGGGATTTTTGATGCCGACCATGCCTACAAAGTAATCGAAGCGTCTATTAAAGATTACGAAGAAATGTTCGGTGAATAGAACTTGATGCAGAAAGCTCGGGAAAATATTCGGGTTCAATGGTTCATCGTTGCGGTGGCTGTCATTCTTTTTGTCATAAAGATGACCGCCTGGTATCTCACCAACTCGGTGGCTGTACTCACCGATGGACTCGAAAGTATCGTCAATGTGCTGAGTGGCTTTATCGGGTTATACAGCCTGTATCTTTCCGCAAAGCCCAAGGATGAAAATCACCCTTACGGACACGGAAAAGTAGAGTTTATTTCAGCGGGAATTGAGGGTACGCTCATCACCCTTGCCGGATTGTACATTATTGTAGAAGCCGTGCAAAGCTTTATCGATCCGGAGCCGCTGCAGAGCCTGGACCTCGGTATAATCCTGATTGGAATATCAGCGGTAATCAACTTTGGGTTTGGATACTGGGCTTATCAAACCGGAAAGAAAAACGACTCGCTGGCCCTGCAGGCAAGTGGCCGTCATCTTCAAACGGACACATATACCACCCTTGGTATCATAGCAGGACTAATTCTCATCCGTTTTACAAATATTCTTTGGCTGGATGGGGCCGTGGCCATTGTTTTTGCTCTGATGATCATACATATGGGCTTCCGGATCTTACGGGCAGCAGTTGCGGGAATTATGGATGAAACCGATGAAGAGTTACTGGCTGAACTGATTGCTTACTTACAACAAAACAGAGATCCAAAATGGATTGACCTCCACAACCTCAGGATCACCAAATATGGCCCCACTCTTCATGTGGATGCTCATTTAACCCTCCCATGGTACCTCACAGTTAAAGAAGCCCATGCCGAGCTGGATAACATCGAAGAGTTAATTACCCATAAGTTCGGAGACAGAATAGATATTTTTATTCATACCGATTTCTGTCAGGAATTTTCATGCTATTTATGCACCATTGAGGATTGTGAGGTGCGTCAGCATCCATTTGAACAACGCATTGAGTGGACGGTAGAAAACGTAGCTTCTGATGGAAAACATCGATTATCAAGATCAGTGTAAATCAATTTTTCCGTGTGATCCGTGTTCCATTGAAATACAGTGTTAGTTCTGATTCAATCAAACTAAGAATATCATGCTGCCAGGTTGATCAGACATAATCACTCAAATCCAGGTCCAGCTCTTCGGCATACCTTCGCAGCAACTTCACTTTATAATCGGGCATCAGCTCCGTTTCGCCGGCTATAATTTCTTTGGTGAGCCGGTTGGGGAGAATAAAGGATTTGGCATGCTTGCCAAAATCAGTCACTAACCGATCCTGAATAGGGGAAAGAAGTCTATTTCTCAGATCATTGATTCGGTTCTGTTCATTCCGCATGGCCCGGTATTCCTCACCAGTCATGGTATCACTGGCCTTTCGGGAAGTAGATAGGTCCTGCTCTTTTGCCTCATGGATTGCAGAATCAACCACCGATTGAAGCTGAGACTTAAAGTTATCATTCTTAATCCGCCCGTAAACCCCCTTGGTCTGTTTCCAGTTGTGCACTTTATCAGGATTCTGAGCAAGCTCACTCACTATTCTCTTACTGGCAAGCTGATACATAGGCTTGTTCAGTTCGCGGGCTTTCTCATCAAAGAAATCCATGAGTTGGCAATAGACGAACCATTCAAAAACAGACAGGTTATTCTTGTCCTTTTCTTTAATCAGGTTGTTATGATCTTCATCGCTGTAATCCAGGTGATCAAAAACGTCGTTCTCTTGCTTAATCCAGTCGAGGATACCCCGTTTGTCGGCTTGTTGATTGAGTTTGGCTTTAAAGTCGAGCAGGTAGATCACATCATCTGCTGCATACTGTTTTTGATTTTCGGAAAGCGGTCGTTTCCACCAGTTGCTCTGCTGTGAGGAGCTGTTCACCTTTACATCCAAAACCTCTTTGATGAGATTGGTCAGGGAAGCCGGTTCGTAATTCAACAGACTGGTGGCGGCATCCAGATCGTAGAGGTTTTTAGGAAAGCATCCCATGGAATGCAGCAGGCGAAGATCCTCTCCGAATGCAAAAACCACTTTCTGTACCTCCGGGTTCTCGATGACCGGGAAGATGGTCTTTATATCGAGATCGTCACTGAGTGGATCTACCAGGTAACAGTCGTCTCCGCCATAAATCTGCATGAGGCACATATTGAACCCATAGCGATAACGATTGCGATCAAACTCTAAATCTACAGCAAATTCTTTGGTTTGGTGAAGGTCCGAAGTGAGCTTTTGTAGATCATTATTCTCAGTGATGTAATGAATAGCCATGTATTGTATTAAGTGCGAATTTGATGCAAGGTAAAGATAAGCAGCTCAAATTTCCGATGGTTGTTAAAAGGTATCAGGCTAAGCTTTCAATTACCTGTCCGCGAAATAACAATCCGTGTATTAGCAAAAGCCTCCAGTTCTTTGAGCTGTTCGGCTATTTTTTCTGACCATTGTAGCTGGGAGCGGTAATCCATGGAGTAATTGGTGGCTTCATCATACTCTTTTTGTGCTTCTTCAAGATCGGCCATGGCCTCATCACTCATCTCCTCGAATACACTTACAGAGATGGTCCCGGCTTCCATGGCATCTTTAACCCGCTTTCGGAATCTCCGTGCGTTCACTTCCGCTAGGTCAAAATGACCCTGTTCGTGGAGCAGAAGGGAGGCAATCCAGCTTTTGGACCAGGATTCATTTTTACTGAAGTAGGTTTTTATTTCGGCCTCATACTGCTGCGCGTTCATGTTGAACGAACTTTCATACCCAACAACAGAAAAGGCGGCGTGTTCACTGTATCGCTTGGGAATCTCCTCGAAATCAGTCCAAACCAATTCGTAGTCATCGCTCCAGTAGATATAATTTTTCTCGGACTGATGCTGCCCGAAAACCAAACCGGAGCTAAACAGGAAAATCAATATGGTGGTTACTATTGCCTTCATAATCGTGAATAGGTGGTCGTATAATATCCGTCATCACGATGAGAAATTAAAATAAAGGCAACAAAAAGCTAACCGAAAGTTTGGGTTAACGGTGTTGATCGTACTTTTTGGGGGATAAAATGCTTCTGAGGTTATCCAATTCCTCAGCAGAAACAGGGGAGTTCATCGCATCCGTAATCTCCTCTAACTGATGCTTAGTGCGGATGCCAAGAACGGCTGAAGCTACCGCAGTATGATCCAATACAAATTGAACAGCCACTGAAATCGGGTTTCCGGTGTTATTGGCTGCCCGTTGTAATTCTTCAACTTCTTCTGTTGAATGCCCCAGGTAATCACGAGCCGGCTTATCTATAAGCATGCCTTTACCCAACGTTCCACGGGTAATCACACTGATGTCATTTTCTGCAAGCAGATCCAGGCTTTCTTCTTCCGGGCGACGATCAAGCAGGCTGTACTGCATCATCACGCAGTCCATATCTGAGCGTTCTGCGTATTCCCGAATGGTATTTGGGCGGATGGACGAGATTCCATAAGCACGAATCTTCCCCTGATCTTTAAGTCGGTCAAATGCTTCAATAATTTCGTCAATCGGATCGTCAACGGTTCCGCCATGCAGCATATAGAGGTCGATGTATTCGGTCTGGAGCCTGCGTAAACTCTCATTCACGCCCGTCAAAATATATTCTTTGGTAGGATTCCATTCCCATCCCGAACCATCTTCATCCCACACATTACCGACCTTGGTAGAAATAATAACTTCATCCCTGAAAGGCTTCAGCGCTTTTCCAACTACTTCCTCATTTAGGCCATGATTGTAGAGGTCGGCGGTGTCAAAGAAATTGATCCCTTTGTTATAGGCTTCACGGAGAAGGGAAGAGGCTGATTCTGAGTTGTTCTCAACTTCCAGAGACATACAACCAAAACTGACTTCACTTACTTCAAGATCTGAATTTCCCAATCTGTTGTACTGCATAATCCTCTTTTTTGATGTGGAATAATATAATCAGATGCGAGAAAGAATGATTCCTGTTTCGCTCCAAAACAGCACCTCACAATCACCGTTCGCTTAAAAACCGGATTCAATCACATTCAAAAATTTGATTCATTCCGTCAAATACTGCATACTAAGCCGGAATAAAACTATGGAGGTCATACAGATGGAAGAACGGGACTTAAAAGGGTATTGGAAACGAAACCTCAAATACCTGGGCATTTTGCTTAGTATCTGGTTTGTGGTTTCCTACGGTTTGGGAATTTTACTTGCTCCCGCTTTAAATGAAATTCAGATAGCCGGATTCAAGCTTGGCTTTTGGTTTGCCCAGCAAGGTGCCATTTATACCTTTGTGATCCTCATTTTTGTGTACGTGTATTTGATGAACAAACTGGATCGTGAATTTAACGTGAATGAGGACTGATCATGGATGTTCAAATCTGGACTTATATTTTAGTTGGAGTAACCTTTGCCCTTTACATCGGCATAGCTATTTGGGCTAAAGCGGCCTCCACCAGCGATTTTTATGTAGCGGGCGCTCATGTGAATCCCATTACTAACGGGATGGCTACCGCAGCCGACTGGATGTCAGCAGCTTCCTTCTTATCCATGGCCGGCCTGATTTCTTTCATGGGCTACGACGGCTCGGTGTACCTGATGGGCTGGACCGGCGGTTATGTGCTGCTGGCCTTACTGCTGGCACCTTATCTCCGAAAGTTCGGCAAGTTTACTATTCCTGATTTCATCGGCGACCGGTATTACTCCAACTTTGCCCGAACTATTGCCGTGATTTGTGCACTGGTGGTTTCATTCACATATGTAGCCGGACAGATGCGCGGGGTTGGACTGGTGTTCTCCAAATTCCTGGAAGTTAACATCGATCTGGGTGTTCTGATTGGGATGGCGATCGTCTTTTTCTATGCTGTTTTGGGTGGAATGAAGGGAATTACCTATACGCAGGTAGCTCAGTACTGTGTGCTGATTTTCGCCTTTATGGTTCCGGCATTCTTTATCTCTTTTCAGCTCACCGGAAATCCAATCCCTCAGTTTGGATTTGGTTCTACCTTAGCGGATGGATCCGGACAGTACCTGCTTGAAAAACTTGATCAACTGCATACCGAGCTCGGTTTTGCTGCCTACACCAGCGGTACGAAAAGCATGCAGGATGTCTTTTTTATTACCGCGGCCCTAATGATCGGTACGGCCGGGTTGCCCCACGTAATCGTACGTTTCTTCACCGTTCCAAAAGTGAAAGATGCCCGTGTTTCTGTAGGCTATGCACTGATTTTTATCGCGATCCTGTACACAACGGCCCCGGCTATTGCGGCTTTTGCTAAATACAACATGATGGAAACGGTAAACGAAGAAGAATACACCGAAATGCCTGCATGGTTTAATACCTGGGAACAAACAGGACTGCTCACCTGGGTAGATAAAAATGATGACGGAATTATCACCTACGCTCCGGGCGAAGCTATGGTTGGACTACCTGATATTCAGCGAAATGCGGATGGGGAAATTATCCGTGGCCCTTTTGGGGAAGTGATGGTTAATAACGAACCGACGGATACCAATAATGAATTGTATGTGGATCGGGATATCATGGTGCTCGCCAATCCGGAGATTGCCAATTTACCGGCCTGGGTTGCTGGTTTGGTAGCCGCTGGTGGGCTGGCAGCGGCTCTTTCAACCGCAGCCGGTTTGCTGTTGGTGATTTCCACGGCTGTTTCTCACGACTTAATCAAGAAGCAGATTAAAACTGATATTTCTGACAAAGCTGAATTGATGTGGGCTCGTATTTCGGCAGCCGCAGCGGTAGTAGTTGCCGGTTATTTTGGGATTAATCCCCCGGGTTTTGTAGCTGAAGTGGTGGCTATAGCCTTTGGGCTGGCGGCAGCGTCCTTCTTCCCGGCTATTATCCTGGGCATCTTTTATAAGAAAATGAACCGTCAGGGCGCCATTGCCGGAATGATAGCCGGACTGCTGTTCACGCTTTCCTATGTGGTGTTCTATAAGATTGCCTTCCCGGAGTTTAATTCACCGGAATACTGGTGGTTTGGAATTTCACCAGAGGGTATAGGTACACTGGGTATGCTCCTGAACTTGACCGTTTCCTTTGCAGTTGGTATGATATTTCCGGAACCGCCGGAGGATGTGCAAGAGATGGTGGAAAGCATTCGCTATCCTAAATAATTCAGAATGGAAAATAGGAAATGAATAAAAACCAAAGAAGGTAGCTTAAACTAATTAAGATGAATCTTTGGTTTCGTTTCCTGAGAAATCCTTCATTTTCAAGTTCAATAATGCCCATGCCACTTGGAACGAACCAAAGAAGAGTGAAAGGAGCAAAAACCAACAGCAGTGTCATCTGAAAGTATGAGTAAGAAGCATTCTTCTTGATTTCTTTAATTTGCTTCTTAGCCTTGCTATGGCTTTTTGCTCTTCTTTCTTGCGTTCTTAAACTAATACCTCTTTTTGTCAGTTCATCGGAAGCAATCCTGAGCACATCATCTTCCCATTCGTCTGGCGAGTCAATGATCTTCAGAAGATCGTCTTTGCCTCGCTCTCTTATAGGAGGATTGTAGGTTTTCAAAACAATATTCTTTTAAAACCAGCCGGCACCTAAACCGCGGAAAGGCCAGGGGATGGAGGCAATGATCACCAAAAGGCCAATGCCATACATAATGGCAATTCGTTTGTGCTTGGCTACGGAATCAGACATGCGTTTAGCTGTGCTGAAACCAATGGTAATTAATGCAATGGCGATGATCATCATGGACATGTGCTCTACGGTATAGAACCTGAGAACCTGGCTTTCCATCACGCCGGATTGGAACGAAACTTTTGGGCTGATAAAATAAAGAACCAGACCTATCAATAGCTGGATGTGCGTAAAAATGAGGGCGAGAAGGGCGGCAAGCCTATCTGATTTTTGATAATCTTTTTTGCCTGTCCAGCCGGTAACGGCTTTGAACAAAGCCCAGACAATGAGTACCAATACAATCCATCGAAGTCCTGAGTGTGCGTGTAATAATCCTTCGTACATGTGCTAAAATATTTTCTTTAATTGATGAAGGTGAATATAGCCAAGAATTAACTCTTAATCTTAAGCTCAGCTTTTTTGAGAATGCGTTTTACACGGCGTTGATTCACCCCGAGATCATAAGCTCCAACCCGGCTTGCACTTCGGATGAAAACAGTAGTTGTCCCATCGGTTTCTTCCATAATTACATCCACATCATCCTTAAATCCAAAAACGGGAATGCGATATACGGCATGAAGTTCAATCCTTTTGGGATCGATTACTTCCCATCGGTACGATTCTTCGTCGAAGACTTTAATAAATGCTTCGTACACCATTTCGAGACCGGTCTGATATACTTCTGAAGTCCGAATGCAGTTCGGCGTAGCAGGGCAGGGAGGTAGTGGATTCTTTTCGGAAATTTTGGGCATAGTCGGATTGAAACTTGATTACGAGATAAGAATCAATCCTCCTCGAAAAAACGTTCCAGCATTTCAATACAAGAGTCAATCTCGTTACAAACTTTGAAGAGTTTGAGGCTGCTTTTTCTTACAAAATCATACTGAATGGAGTTCTCGGTAAACTTAACCAGTCCATCGAAATACCCCTCTGCATTAAGCAGATAAATGGGTTTATCATGAATACCCAACTGCCGCCAGGTAAGGATTTCAAAAAATTCGTCAAGGGTTCCGAATCCGCCGGGCAGGATAAGAAAAGCATCAGAAAGAGATTCCATGAGCGCTTTTCGGGTATGCATGTCCTGCGTTTCGTGGAGGTCGGTGAGTTCGGTGTGGGCCACTTCCAGTTTCTTAAGTTTGGTTGGAATCACCCCAAAAACATCACCGCCACTTTCGAGAGCGGCATCGGCCAGCTTGCCCATCATCCCGACTTTGCCACCGCCATAAACCACACCCCAGTTTCGCCGGGCAATTTCGCGACCCGCTTGTTGGGCCAGCTCAGGAAACCGTGGGTTGTTGCTTTCTCTGGAACCGCAATACACGCAGACGTTTTTCTTCATCAGGCTACGGTAAACATTCGTTTGAGAACGGTGTCAAGTTTTTCTACAAAATAGCGCACATCCTCTTCGGTATTCTGCTTACCGAAACTTACGCGAATGCTCGATTTAGCCAGTCCGTCTTCCATCCCGATACCATTAAGCACATGTGAAGGCTCAACGGCACCGGAAGTGCAGGCCGAGCCGTTGGATACACAAATTCCCTCAATATCCAGGTTCAGCAGCAGCATCTCGCCATCTATATATTTGCCCTGCTCGTCACTGAAGGAGAGGTTTACGATATGGGGCACGCCGTTGTTTTGCGGGCCATTTACATTGTAGTTGAATTCCAGATTGGTGTCCATCTCTTTGAGGAGAAGAGCACGTAGTTTTTTGAAATGCTTTTGATGTTCATCCATCTCTTCAACAGCCAGTTCAAGGGCTTTGGCAAAACCAACAATTCCGGGCACGTTCAGGGTACCTCCGCGACGGCGGCGTTCCTGAGATCCGCCATGTACCCATGGGATCCACTTGGAACCATTTTTCACATACATGATCCCGGTTCCTTTCGGCCCATAAATTTTGTGAGCGCTGCCACTGAGGAAGTCAATCCCCAGATCTTTTACGTTGAGCGGAATTTTACCCAGACTTTGAACGGTATCGGAATGAAGGGGTACTCCGTGCTCTTTACACACTTCGGCAATTTCTTTCAGCGGGTTGATGGTGCCGATTTCATTATTCACGTGCATGATCGTAACCAGTGCCGTGTTTTCGGTAATGGATTTTTTAACGGCATCAGCGGTGATGGTACCACAATCCTTGGATGGGGCAAAAACGGGTTTAACACCCTGCATTTTGGCAAGCTCCACCGTGTGCAGAACGGCATGATGTTCTAATTCTGAAGTAATTACTTCCTTTTTATCACCTGAAATAGCTAAAACACCTTTAATAACGGCATTATCGCTTTCGGTACCGCCACTGGTAAAGATAATCTCAGAAGGTTCAGCTCCAATTAAAGCTGCTACTTTCTCCCGGGCGTCTTCCACAACCACCTTCGATTTCTGCCCAAGGTGATGGGGAGAATTGGCGTTTCCGTAATTTTCTTTCAGGTAAGGAAGCATGGCTTCCAGCACGCGATCATCTAAGGGAGTAGTGGCCGCGTGATCTAAGTAAACCGTTCGCATTCAGTGAATAAGGTTTGGATTATTTTTTGCCCTGAGAAAATATCCATTATTTGATTGAAAAGCAGGGATAAAAGCGCTTTCGGGATTAGGATTGGAAACCGGTCGTACCTGCCTCGCCCTGATTTGAGCGGGGCTCAAATGTTCCCTCTCCGGGAGAGGGATGTTCTTTGGGAGAAAGGTGTAAGGGTTTGTTTAAACATTTTGCATTGCACAAACACCTGTGTCCCTCCGAGGAGGGACAGATCATAGTCGCAGACTATGATCAGGGCGGAGGTCAGGACTCTGCCCCGTTCTCTAATTCCAAAATCACTTTATCTACCGCCATAAGCACCGCATCCATATTGGTAAGCACATCTTTGTTTCGAAACCTGATCACTCTGAACCCGGCTTCTTCCAGATGTCGCTGCCTTCGTTGGTCGTATTCGAAAGCCTCCGGACTGTCATGGCTTGAACCATCCACTTCAATGATCAATTTCAGCTTTTTGCAAATGAAATCGGCGATGTAATTCAAAACAGGTCGTTGCCGGTTGAACGTGTATCCCATGCGCTGCTTTTTCCGGAGCCCGTATTTCCAAAGGCAAACCTCTGCTTTGGTCATGTTTTTCCGTAAAGAACGGGCGTTGGGTCTAAGGTCTTTGTTATAGTAGTTAAAAGCGGAGTTTCTTGACATACTTGTACCCTCTTTTTTGGGAAAGTAGTGTTCTTTGGGGTTTTATGCTACGGGGTGGGGTCGTACCTGCCTCGCCCTGATTTGAGCGGGGCTCAAATGTTCCCTCTCGGGGAGAGGGATGTTCTTTGGGGGAATGGTGTGTGAAGTTGCTCACACATTTTGTGCTGCTCATGCATTTGTGTCCCTCCGGGGAGGGACAGATAAAAGTCGAAGACTTATTATCAGGGCGGTGATTACCGCTTCATTTCGTGGAGAGATCTTGGTACCTTCATCATCGAATTACCAATCAATTTATTTACTCAACTCATGGCGAAACTCACACTCAACGATATTGATGTAAAAGGGAAGAAAGTGCTGATGCGCGTAGATTTTAACGTGCCTATTGAAAACGGTAAAATTACTGACGACAATCGAATTGTACAGGCACTACCATCTATAAAGCACGTAATTCAGAATGGAGGGTTATTGATTTTGACCAGCCACCTTGGGCGACCGTCGGGAATGCCGGAACCTGAATTCTCCCTGAAACCGGCAGCTGACCATTTAGCTGATTTACTGAACACCAAAGTTCACTTCGGGGAAGATTGTATTGGGGATAAAGCCGAGGAGGCGATATACAATGCCAAGCATGGAGAAGTGGTTGTGCTCGAAAATGTCCGCTTTCATAAAGGGGAAACCAAGAATGATGAGTCGTTTAGCAAAGCGCTGGCTTCCCATGCCGATGTGTTTGTGAATGATGCTTTTGGAAGCAGTCACCGTGCCCATGCTTCGGTAGCAGGTGTAACACGCTATCTGCAGCCGGCTGTGTCAGGATTTTTACTGGAGAAAGAGATTAAGTACCTGGAAGAAAGCATCAATGATCCGGATCGTCCGTTTGTGGCCATTTTGGGTGGAGCCAAAGTGTCCGATAAAATCGGAGTGATTAAGAACCTGATTTCAAAAGTGGATTCCATCATTATTGGCGGGGGTATGACTTATACTTTTTATAAAGCCAAAGGCTGGCCAATCGGTAATTCTTTGGTTGAAGATGATAAAGTTGATTTAGCCAAAGAGCTGCTTGAGGAAGCCGAAGAAAAAGGCATCCGGTTTATGCTGCCACTGGATTCTGTAGTTGCCAAAGAATTTAATAACGATGCAGAACACAAAGTGGTAGATGAAGAAGGTATTGAAGACGGTTGGATGGGACTCGACATAGGCCCACAATCCTCCATTGCTTTTGGAAACCAGATTAAGGCTGCCAAAACCGTACTATGGAACGGACCGATGGGGGTGTTCGAAATGGAGAACTTCGCAGACGGAACCTTCTCGGTTGCGGAAGCCCTGGCTGAAGCCACTAAATTCGGAGCAACCACCATTATTGGCGGTGGTGACTCTGCAGCTGCAATCAAAAAGGCAGGCCTCAGTGATGAGGTCTCACATGTTTCCACCGGCGGTGGAGCCAGCCTTGAATATCTGGAAGGAAAAGAACTTCCCGGGGTTGCGTGGTTGACGGATAAGTAAAAAGAAAAGCCTCTTACTTGATATAAGAGGCTTTTAAGTTCACTTACATTCCTTCAATTTCGCCCAGCACTTCCTGCATCTGGAAAGTATGCCGCTGGCTGTGGGCTCCTACAAGCAGAAATACCTGGTAGGTATCGATTTCTCCAAATGGAGTATTTGCTTTATGATCTCTGAGGTTCTGCTTGGCATTGGAAAGATAGTTGATGAGTCGATCCCGGGAGGATTCCAGTTCATCCAGCATTTCCTGTTTGGTGGCCCACTTGCCCGATGGTTCGAATTGCTCGGCTGTTTGGACCCGGGTTCCGCGATTGGCCATCATCCCGATGAGTACTCCATCCGAAACAGAACTGTCAAAATCGGGATCTGCTTCAGACTGACTCATATATCCCTGAGCCATTTGGAAAAACGAGGATTCTGTAGTCAGGATATGCTCCAGGCAATTAGCTACCGACCAGCCACCGTCTTCAGGGGTGTAATTCCAGGCTTCATCAGGTAGAGGTTCCACTAAATCCACAATATTTTGGTGAGTTGCATTCAGGTATTCGACAGCAAAATCACGGTCGGCGGTACTAAGCTGTGCCATCACGTTCACAGAAAGCAGCAGGGTCAAACAAAGCGTAATCATTCTTTTCATAAGGCGCACAATTAGTTAGAGTGAACAGGAGTGTAATAAAAAAGCGGAAACAAAGTCGCATCCTGTTAGAAAAAATAATATAGACTTAAGCTTATATTTGTGATGATATATTGCTGTTCGAGTTGTATCCTTTGGTATAAAATCAAAACCTATGAATGAATACCCACTTTTACTTCTAAACACCATACGACTGGCTTTCGCCTTTCTGGTGGTAGCCGCATTGATTTTAGCCCGTCCGCTTTTGGTGCCTTTGTTTCTGAGTATTATGCTGGCCTACCTGCTTTTCCCATACGCCGATTGGCTTGAGAAACACAAAATCCCACGTATTGCAACCAACTTTATCGTGGTGTTGGGTTTTATAGCCATTGTGACGGGTATCGTGGCGGCAATCGGAACGCTATCAACAAACTTCACGGAAGACTTCCCAAAACTAAAAGAGCAGTTCGAGATCAATATCCAAAGTATATTTGATGCAATTGGAGCATATACCGGTATTTATATCTCGGGGATTGATTCTCTGATTGAGTCGCTGGGCGAAACCGGGCAGTATATAAGTCAGCTTTTTACGGCCACCACAAATACGCTTCTGAGCCTTGGGCTGATTCCCGTTTATACCTTTCTGCTGCTGTTTTACCGGGATAAATTCCGGGACTTTATCTCTATGCTGATCTACAACAACCAGGAGGAAGCAGCACAGAATATCATTGATCAGGCTTCTGAAGTTGTGCCAAAATATTTGAAAGGACTGGTGATTGTATGTTTTATTCTGATGGGATTGAATTCCTTGGGTTTTACCTGATTGGACTGGAATATGCCTTGCTCTTCGGAATAATTGCTGCCCTGTTTAACCTGATCCCATATTTAGGCACTGTGCTTGGTTATGGGGTAGTGCTGCTATTTACTTTAGGAACCGGAACGCCGGGCTTGGCCATCCCAATCCTCATCCAGTTTTTGATCGTTCAGTTTTTAGAGAACAATATCCTTACCCCGAATATCACCGGTTCATACGTTCAGATAAACCCGCTGGTCATTATTTTTTCATTGATTGCGGCCAGTATGATTTGGGGAGTGCCGGGCATGCTGATCATCATCCCATACCTCGGTTTGTTTAAAATCGTCTGTGAAAATGTGGAAGACCTCAAACCCATCGGGTTTTTGCTGGGCACCCGGGGCACCGAACGGCATGCCATCACCATCAAATCGCTTCAACGCAGGTTTGGCTGGCTGGATGAGGGTGAATAAAATTAGGTGTTAATCTTACTTCCGGTTTATTAAGGTGTCCATTTTTGCTGTTAATTTTTCTCCCCGAAGATGCTTGGCCACAATATTTCCTTCAGGCCCAATTATGTATTTTTGGGGAATGCCGCCAACATTATATAGGGTAGGAATTTCATCTTCCCTCTTTTTTTCCTGGAGGATTTGAGTCCAGGTCATCCCGTTCTCAGTAAGAAATTTGTCGTATTTCTCTGAATCTTCCTCCAGTGCAATACTTACGATGGTTAAATTTTCTTCCGGGTATGTTTCTCTCAAGGACTTAATAACCGGAATTTCAGGCATGCAGGGCCCACACCATGTCGCCCAAAAGTCGAGAATGATATATTTGCCTTTATGATCGGCGAGGTTGAATTCTTCCCCGTGATAAGTTGTAGCTGTGAATTCCGGCGCAGCCTGTCCAACTCCCAATGACTCCAATTCATAAATAGCGCCCAGTCCAAGATCGACGAACCACTTACTTTCATTAATTTCAACCAGATCCTGCGCATATTCAAGTGCCTTTTGGTGGGTATCGGGATTTCGTTTATAAAATCTGACAAGCGATGTAAGAATAGCAGATTTGCCAACCGGATTAGTGACGTAATCTTTTAAGGATTCAAGTTTCTTCATAGCATCCTGATGGGTTCTGCTCGAATCTCCTACATATGCATGGCCGAGAGAGTTAGGAACCCAAGCCCATACATCAGAGTCAGGTTTAAACTTACTAATGACTTCATCCATCATAGCCACATTTCCGGTATTTCCCCACATCATTAGGGCACTCTGTAAAGCTTTTTTTCCGGCCACGGTTTCTTCGTGACTCAGATAATATTCATAGAATTCGGAAGCATACTTTGTCTGAATGGAATCGTCATATTCAGTTGCCTGAACTTCATCCCAAGAGCTATTTACATAATCAATATATGCGGAATCGACTTCGGCCTGAGCAAGCCCCCTGGAATTAAATGCTACAATTATTAGCAGAGATAAAATAGTACACCGAAAAATGTTCATGACAGATCCATTTGATTAAACGTATATCTAAATCTATTAAATTTAGAATGATATGCAAATATATGGGGTTGAAAGGCGAATTAGTGTATAGTTACTGCAGAGAGTTGAGGAAGAAAGGCTTTCCCGGGTCCCTAAGCCTACAAGACTATAGCAGTTTAAAGTCTTTGGTCTGAGGGGTATAGAATTTGTGAAGAATGACCAGAACGACTGAAGGAATTAACAGGTACCAGCTCAAACTGATTAAACCTGAATAACCTCCAAGTTCAAAAGGCATTTGTCCCTGAACAGCTTCTAAAAGTTGAATTCCGTTGGGGCCGTTTGAAAACATGGTGTTGTTTATAACATTCCACCCAAGGTGAAGAGCTATGGGAAGAATGATGGAGTTTGTTTTTTCATAGGAAACGGCGAAAACATAACCCATGTACCCGGTTGTAATGAAAACCACAATCATTGCCATGATGTTTCCCATTACCCCAAAAGTAAACCAATGATAAACCCCAAATGCGGCTGCTGTTAGGAGCAGGGAAGTTTGTCTTTTTCCGGTATATCTGAGAAGCAGGTAGAGAATGATGCCTCTGAACGTGAGTTCCTCAAATAAAACAGATTTCAGATCATAAAAAGCGGAATTAATAATAAGTTCAGGGGTGATGCTATCATTGAGTTGCCAGCTTACACCACTTAAGTATCCGAAGAGTAATTGAGTGATGGCACTCAAAATCGCAAGAATGAGAAATCCGCTGACGAACTCTTTAGTCCTTTGACTCAGCGGCGTAAACCAAATAGTTAAAAGGTTCTTTTTCTCCGATAAATAGACAATCAGCCACGAGATGGCGAGCACGGTAATAGCATAGATCATGACTGCAAACTACGGAGGATCGAAAGAAAAGTTTTAATAAATCGGACCAATGGTACTACTTCAATTTCTCCCACTCTTCCTCAGTCGCCATCGACTCCTGGTGCTCCATCACCAGTTTCCATTCGCCGTCCTTTTTTACCAATAGTCCCTGAAAGTGAACATAAATCAGCTGGGGTTCCTGTTCTTCCATTTGCGAATAGTAGTTAAAAATGCCGGTGTCATGAGCGGTGGTTTCGCTGTGCATTCTTTTACTGAAGCGAAACTCTACACCGGCTTTCATTTTCCCGGCTTTGGTATCCAAAAAGCCTTGCTTCCAGCCATCTAAGGCACTTGAAATGGGGTAACTTTCACCGGAAATGCCATTTACCAAAACAGCATCTTCATGATATAGGGCAGCATATTCATCAAATTCACCCTCTGCTACGGTTCGGCTCATTTCATCCCAAAAAGCATCTACATTGGTGGTCGGGACCTGGGCAGGAAATAGAAATAATACAGTGAGGAGTGGGATAAAGAAAAGCTTAGTCATAATCATGAATTTTAATTCGGGTGATTTTCCACAATAGCTAATTTTGGGTATTCTGCCAAATAGCCAATTCTTGTTCCTTCCTTCCCGCAAAAAAGGCAGTTTGTATTCGGGGTTAAGGATCATCGAATCAAGGCAATCCCAAAATCCTCCTAATCAAGGTTGAATAATCTGAAGTGAAAATATCAGAGTCGGCAGAACCCATTCATCACCCCAAAATTCCTTCTTTAAATCCCCATCACATTTACTACTTTCCATAGTCACTCACAGATAGGAATATTGATATGTCAGATGAATTAGACTCCATCCGCAAGCAGCTGGATGATATAGACCGGACTATTCTTAAAGCGCTGGCTCAGCGACAGGGATTAGTAAAGGAGGTCTCGGATATGAAGCTCAAAAATGAACAGGGCATCCGGGACCTTGAAAGGGAAGAGCAGCTATTAAACCGGATTCGGGATTTGGCCCATGAAGTCGGCCTTGATCGATACTATGCTGAGCACCTGTTTCGGGAAATCATCACCAACTCGGTACGCTTTCAGACACACTCACTGGTAGATCATCAGAATGAGAAATCGGAGGGAGAAGTCATTCGGGTTTCTTACCAGGGAACCGATGGGGCTTACAGTCATCAGGCTGCTACTCGTCACTTTAGCGATCGTTATTCAACGGTGGATGCCATTGGCTATGACACCTTTCAGCAGGCAGCACAGGCTGTTTTGGACGACAAGGTGGATTATGCATTGTTGCCCATAGAAAATACCACGGCCGGCTCCATCAACGACACTTATGACATTCTGGGAAATGAAAAACTCCATATTGTGGGAGAGGAAATTCTGAAGGTAGTTCACTGCTTGATGGCCGTAGAACAAGTAGAATTAGGTAAAATCCGGCGGATCATGTCGCACCCCCAGGCTATTGCGCAGTGCTCGCAGTTTTTATCCAAGCTTCCGCGGTGTAAGGTGGAGTCGTATTTGGATACGGCCATGTCGGCCAAAAAAGTGCTGGAAGACGGCGACTTATCCCAGGCAGCTATTGCCGGAGCCCATGCGGCCGATTTATACGGACTACATGTGATTGAACACGACATTGCCAATCAAAAAGAAAACTATACCCGCTTTGTGGTAGCCGCTAAAGAGCCGGTTCAGGTTGATGTGCAAATACCCGCTAAAACCTCCCTGATGATGGTGACATCAAACGATGAGGGCTCTTTGATAGAATGCCTGAATATTTTGCATAAGCATAAAATCAACATGGCCAAGCTGGAATCGCGCCCCAGGCTGAATGAACCCTGGAAGTATTCTTTCTACCTGGATATTCTTGCCAATATAGACGATCCGGAAGTTTCTGCCGGTTTAGATGAACTCAATAAAAAAGCCGAGGAGTTAAAGGTCCTCGGCTGTTATCCTAAACAGGAAGCGTAATATCCTGATGTTCTTTAGAAAGAGTATGTAGCCCGGGCAAAGAAGTTGTAGTTCGTATCCACAAAATCACTTCGGGACTCACGAATTCGGTACCGGAAGTCGATATTTAAATCATCAGTGATGAAGTATCGATATCTGAATTCAACTTCATCGGAATTAGGTCCATATACATTGGGAGTAAGCCAGTCAGAATCCGTTTTGGCAAACTCAACCATAAACTGGTGCTTGCCTGCGAAATTATGTATGCCCAAAGAAAGCACAGCACTGGTTCCGTCTTCAAAGGTCGTATTCAGGTTTTGGCCAATTTCGGCCGCAACTCTAAAACTTCCTCCGTTAAGGGCATCGGGCTTGGGGAGGTCGTAAACCAAGCGACTCATTACAGTCAGGTACGTGCTGTAACCACCGGATTTGAAATAAGCATTCGGCGCTACAAATAGCCCAAATCCTTTTTGTATGAAGTTGTTATCATCGCGGTTTCGGTTCTCCAGTCCTAAATAGGAGGCCAGGTTGTGCTCATTATTTCCAAAATTAAGCGCTCCGCGATAAGAATAAGAGGTATGGTCGCGAGGCTGATATTCACCTAAAATCTCTCCGTACCAGTCTTCATTCAGGTTCCTTTTCACATAAATCCCATCCACCCAGTGAATGTTTATGTTGTTGCTCATAAAGCGGAAATTACTTCTTCCGGCGTTAGTAAGAACTTTTGGGTAATGCTGAAAACGTCCGGCTTTTACCTCGGTTTGCTCACTCTTGAAACGATAGTAAAATTCATCGAAAGAGATACTTCCGCGATCAAGTCCACCGCCATCGGCTTGTATCGTAAAGCTGACTTCCGGTAATTCAGAAGACTGAGTGGTAGCCAACCGGGCTTTGAAGCCATGGTTTTCATTGATGGAGTAAAATGCCCCAACCCGAACTCTTAAAAATGAGGTGCCTTCAAAATGCTCCAGTGCTTCACCGGAGGAGCTGACATAAGCAAACCTGGCATTCCCTGAAAAATTAAAGTTGCTGTTCTCTTGTGCATTAGCGTTCAAAAAAAATGCAGCGAACACTGCAATCGTAAAACCTATTCTGGAGACCATTCTCTTGGAAAAATTTATTTTTAAATGATTATTGTTTCTGAAATTTACCCTGTGGTTATCGACAGTTCCTTTATCTGTCTTAAGCAACAGTCAGTATAACTTCTCAAAAGGTATTAAATGCCGGAGCCAGATGTCAAAGCCCTGAAATTCGAACTTTTGAAGGGTAGCGCATCCAGGTAAAGAATTGATGAAGAAACCGGGAAGTGATCAGAGGAGTTTCAATACCTCTTCTGCACATCCCCAAGATACCGTATAGCCGGCACCGCCATGTCCATAATTATGAATTACCGGCAATTGCGGATCCTTTTCCAGTCGGATTTCTGGTCTTCCGGGCCGCAATCCAACTTTCACATCCAATACCGGCAGTTCCAAAACAGCAGGTTCAAATTCCGAGCAATATGTAAGGATTCGTTCTGTAAGGGAGGGATCAGCTTTGGTAGAAGTTTGATGCTTTTTGGCAGAACCACCTAAGATGATCCCATCTCTCCGGGGAATAATGTATGCCATTTCCTGATCGCCAAGCTCATATTCAGTAGCCATTCCCTGAATCTTCTGATCTGGAGCTACTCTCACAACCTGTCCCTGAATGGGGTACAGTTGCTCGTCATTAAACAAATGCTTTGCGTCCAGTCCGGTGCAATTCACCACCGGGAAGTATGCTTCAAGTTCTTCAACAGAGGTAACTTCCTGCTTGATTATTTCCCCGCCTGATTCTTTAAAACGATTCAAAAGGTATTCCAGGTAGATGGGAGTTTCTATCAAAGGCACATTAAGGGTGTATCCTTTGTATCCGGGGTGAACCGGATGCTGAACGTCGTCATCAAGGATATTCTCGCCAGGTAAAGCATCCAGCCACCACGGTTTTTGGCGGGTGTCGAGATAGGCTGTGAAGGGGATGAAAGAGACCCCGGAGTCTTCATTCTGGGCAAGATGCTTGAATCTTAAAAGCGACCTGCGGCTCCAACTGTTTACTTTGTTTGTCGGGTAGGCTTCATAAGGAAACCAGATGGCGGCAGCTACGGCCGAAGTGGTTTGTTTGGGAAGTTCTTTTGTAATGATGTTTACCTTGAAGCCATGCTCGGCAAGCACAATGGCGGTTGTCAGACCGGAAACACCGGCTCCCAAAACCGTTATGTGGTTCTTATTCTTCAAGAGTCACTTTTGCGTCTTTCCATTCTAAGTCAAAGCCCGCAGCTTTTTTGAAAGCTTTCGATTCACGGATCCATTTTCCGTCCTGCCATACACGTGCAAAACCTTTTTCGAGGGGTTCGTTAGGGTTTTGCTTATCCAGGGAGTGAAATAATTTGGTGAGATGTTCTTTTCGGTTCCGAACCAACGATTCCGTTCGGTGTTCCAGCTTTTCATTCAGAGTGAGAATACGCGAGCGTGCTGATTCCATCTTCTGCTTTACAGCCAGCAAGGCGTGCGACTTCGCCATATTTGCCACTTTATCTTTATATAACTCAATGGCTCCGGTAGTATTTACCTCCAGTTTTTTGGCATAATCTTCTACCATAAACCGGATTTCGTTAATGTCGGGGACGGCAAGTACAGCAGCTTGTGTTGGTGTAGCGGCCCGGGCATCGGCTACAAAATCGGAGATGGAAAAATCAACTTCGTGTCCCACCGCACTGATGACCGGAACTTCACAATGATAGACAGCACGGGCAACGGATTCTTCATTAAACGGCCAAAGGTCTTCCAGGGAACCGCCGCCACGTCCTATAATCAGGATATCCACATTCTTGTGATTGGAGAAGTAATTGATGCCATCCACGATTTCCGGCGCAGCATTCACGCCCTGCACACTGGCGTGATAAAGTTTCACTTCAGCAAGCGGCCATCTTTTTTCCAGGGTAGAACGGATGTCCTGAAAAGCGGCACCGGTCGCGGATGTCACCACCCCGATGCGTTCGGGAAATTTGGGAAGTGCTACTTTGTGGGTGTCATCAAACAAACCTTCTTCTTTCAGCTTTGCCTTCAGCTTTTCAAAAGCCTGCTGAAGCTTTCCAATGCCGGCTTGCTGAACCAGATTCACAATCATCTGATAGCGGCCATGGGGAGCATACACCTGGATGTCGCCACCGACTACTATCTGTTGACCATCGGTTAGATTAATGCCCAGTCGTTGAGCAGTGCTTCTCCATATTACACAGGGAAGGGAAGCATCGGCATCTTTGAGGGTGAAATAATAGTGCCCGTTCCGGCTTTGATTGACGTTGCTGGTTTCGCCTTCCACCAAAATATCCACAAAATTCTGCTCCAGCAGGTTCTTGATCTTCTCGGTGAGCTCGGCAACGGATGGGATATCAAAAAGAAACGGAATTTGTTTATCGGGCATAGGGGTGATGAATTGAAAAATCTAAAATAAAATCAATGTAAGGAGGATTGAAATCCTTCGCTTTAATAAAGGACTACATTCTTCTGATATCAAATTGTTTTATTTCATCCTGAAAAGAGCGATTCTGGTGATGGTATTCCTGATTGTAGATGTAATTTCTAACCCTGTTAATCTCATTTCTCCCAACTGAAAATACACCATACCCTTGTTGCCATTCAAATTTACCGGTTGGGTAATAGTTCTCATTTACCCACCTTGATGAAGCACCTTTCATTTGTTTAATGGCATCAGCTACTGAAACGGTCGTTGGAAGTTTGAATAGAACATGCAGATGGTCTTGCATACCATTCACGACATCAACCTGAATACCCCATTCCAAGGAGTTTTCTTTAATGTAAATGTTCAGTTCTCCTCTGAAATATCTCTTTAGTAGTGGTAGTCGGTCTTTTGTACTCCAAACGGCGTGTACCCAAACCTGATTCAATGTTTTTGGCATAGTACTACTTTTGATCAATTCTTTAGTAAGAGCTATTTCAGGCTGATTCCTTACAAAAATTTCTAAATTGATAAGGCTGTTATCCTTTATTCAAGCAACGGATTTCAATCCGTGCTTGTACATTGATGGATGTTTTGAAATAAATAAATCAGGCCAAAGTCCCTTTGTGCTTTAGCACCGAATCACGGTATATTTGCGGTCGAACTTGAAAGCTCAAAAACAAATTCATGCTCCTCAGAAACCTGAAGCCCGTTAGCAACTCCCAGAAAGGTAAAGACACCGTAGATATCCGTATTGAGGAAGGAGTAATTAAAGAAATTGGTAGTGGACTCAAAGCCGGGAAAGGGGAAGAATCTCACGATTTTGAAGGAGCCTTTGTTTCTCCGGGCTGGATGGACATGCATGTGCATTTGCGCGAGCCGGGCTTTGAACACAAAGAAACCATTAAAACCGGATGCGATGCCGCTGCGTTTGGAGGTTTTACGGCTGTGGCTTGTATGCCTAACACCAAACCGGCAACACATACCCGTGACGTGGTTGAGTATATCATCAAAAAAGCGGAGAAGCTTCCGGTTGATGTTCACCCGATTGCGTGCGTAACCAAAGAGCGAAAAGGGAAATCCATTGCTGAAATGGCCGATCTGAAAGAAGGCGGTGCGGTTGCTTTTAGCGATGATGGTGATCCGGTTTACGATTCACAGGTAATGCGCGTGGCTTTGGAATACTCGTCGATGCTGGGCCTGCCCATAATCAATCATGAAGAAGATCTGGCCCTTTCCCGTCCCGGACATATGAACGAAGGCAAGGTAGCAACCCGGCTTGGCTTGGATGGAACGCCAGGAATTGCTGAAGAAGTGATGATTGCCCGCGATATCATGCTGGCGGAATACACAGGTGGACATATTCATGTTGCGCACATCAGTACCAAAGGGGCGGTGGATCTGGTGCGTCAGGCTAAGAAGAAGGGAATTAACGTAACTACGGAAGTCTGTGCGCATCACTTTGACCTGACCGATGAAGAAATTGAGAAGCAACATTTTGATACCAACTTTAAAATGCACCCACCGCTTCGAACTCAGGAAGATGTGGATGCTATGGTAGAAGGCTTGGTGGATGGAACTATCGATGCCATTTGTACCGATCATGCACCGCATGCCATCGAGGAGAAAGAAGTAGAATTCATTTACGCCCCCAATGGAATTATCGGGCTGGAAACGGCCTGGTCGATAACGAATCAGCGGTTGCTTCAAACCAAAAAACTGGACTTGCAGCAGCTGATGGATAAACTGGTATATAATCCGCGCAAGATTTTGAATCTGGAATCTCCGGAGATTAAAGAAGGAGCAGAAGCCAACCTCACCTTCTTCAATACCGATGAAGAATGGACCTTCACTCCGAAAAACGTTCGATCCAAATCAAAGAACTCTCCCTACCTGCATAAGCAATTGAAGGGAAGAGCTGTTGGGATTTTCAATAAAGGACAGTTGGTGATTAACGAGCTGAGATAGTATTCATACCGTTCATTCCTGCAAAGCCTGCATGCTGAAATTGGCAGGGTAAGAATCCGGATGTAAAAACAAAGACAGGTTTTAACTGTCAGATAAAGACTTTTTAGTAATCATTTATGATACTCGCTTTCGAAACAGCTACAAACATTTGCTCAGTTTCCTTTCAGGATGATGGAGGGGAGATCCATGAGAAAAGGACGGAGCGAAAAGGTTCACATTCCGAACTGTTGTTTCTCTACGTCCGTGAATTGATGAAGGAGCATGACTTTAGTATAGCTGACCTGGATGCTGTTTTGGTGAGCACTGGCCCCGGTTCCTACACGGGTCTCCGAATTGCCGCCAGTGCGGTCAAAGGAATGCTGTTCGGTTTGAATGTTGACGTTTATGCCGGAAATACACTGGCTGGATTTGCTCAATCGGCCGGTGAGGGAACGGTCCATGCTGTGATTAATGCGCGGCGTAAGCACTTGTATCATCAAAAGTTTGAGGTTGCCGGGGAGCTTTCAGCTGTATCCGGTTCAGAAATTCTGGAGCTTACCGAAATTGAGCCGATGCTGAATCCGGGCGAAAAGATTATTGGAACCGGAATTGACCGTTTACATAAAGACAAACTTGAGGGACTTGAAGTGCTGGAAACCAGAAACATTTCGGCTAATGCTCTGATCGCTCTTTTCAATAGCTCATCGGGGAAACAGTTTTTCAAAAAAACCACTGCCGAAGAGCTGGAATCAAATTATTTGAGCAGTAGTCAGGTTAATAATACATCCGTATAAACAGATTCAGAATTAACCCTCAGAATCTTTATTTTATCTCTCTGAAAAATTCACAAAACACAGTTTATGTCCTGGTTTAAAAGAAAAGACGAAAACATTCAGACCAACACCAAAAAGGAAATGCCGGAAGGGGTTTGGATTAAAGTTCCTACAACCGGTGAAACAATCCATAAGCGCGAGCTGGAGGATAATCTTTGGGTAGATCCTCTGAGTGGCTATCACTTCAGAATTGGAAGTGAGAAGTACTTTGAGATTATCTTTGATAAAGGAAAATTCAAGGAAATCGGGCAAGAAATTCAGCCTACCGACCCATTGGAGTTTGAAGACCGAAAGAAATACAAAGACCGGCTGGAAGAGTATCAGGAAAAGACCGGATTAAGTGATGCCGCACGAGTTGGAGTGGGTAAAATGAATAAGCTCGACCTGGTTGTGGCCTGTATGGATTTCTCTTTTATCGGAGGAAGTATGGGATCGGTTGTGGGCGAGCGACTGGGGGTTGCTATCGATCATGCTCGTGAGAATAAAATCCCTCTGATGATTATCTCTCAAACCGGCGGTGCCCGTATGATGGAAAGTGTACTCAGCTTGATGCAGATGGCTAAAACATCAGCCAAACTGGCCCAGCTTGAAGAAGCCGGAATTCCTTACATTTCTTATATGACAGACCCGACTACCGGTGGGGTAACCGCCAGTTATGCTATGCTGGGTGATTTTAATATCGCTGAACCCGGCGCTTTGATTGGATTTGCCGGGCCGCGTGTAATCAGGCAGACTATCGGCCGAGATCTGCCGGAAGGTTTCCAAACGGCAGAATACCTGCTGGAACATGGATTTCTGGATTTCATTCTCCCACGAACCAAGATGAAAGCAAAGCTTACCAAACTACTGAAGCTGGTTCTCCATAAGAACTAACCCTTATTAAACTTTACAACAGAAAAGAATGCTCAACCGGCGTTCTTTTCTTTTTTAACCCAAATTTATCATTTATGAAGGCACTTAGACTCTCAATTATATTGTTGGCGCTTTGTTCTGTTGCTACAGCAACCGTTGCTCAGGACAAAAAAGCTATCGAGTTTGAACATATTTTCGACGGTACGTTTTCTCCAAATAACGTGCAAAATGTTCGCTGGATGAATGACGGCGAATACTATTCGGCTACCCGTAACAATCAAATCATTCGCTATAACATCGTGGATGGTTCTGAAGAGGTATTGTTTAACGGTAATGAGTTTACTGATGCCGGTGGCGATACCATTCGCGTGCAGGGTTATCAGTTTTCTTCGGATGAATCGAAGCTGCTGATAAAAACCGATGTGGAACAAATCTGGCGCCGAAGTACCCGCGAGAATTATTATGTGTATGAATTTGAGTCAGGGGATTTTTCGAAACTGACAGCATCAGATGAGAAACAACAGTATGCTGAACTTTCACCCTCAGCCGATCGTGCCGCTTTTGTGCGAAATAACAATTTGGTTTGGGTTGATTTATCAACCGGCGAGGAAATTCAAATCACCTCCGATGGTGAGTTCAACAAGATTATTAACGGTGCCGCCGACTGGGTTTACGAAGAAGAGTTTGGTTTTGCTAAAGCCTGGTTTTGGTCGCCTGAAGGAGATCGGATCGCTTTTTATCGCTTTGATGAAGAGCGGGTGAAAGAATTTTTTATGACCAACTGGGGCTCTCTCTACCCGGAAGAAGTAGAGTTTAAATACCCTAAGGCCGGAGAGCAAAATTCCATTGTATCCATTCATGTGTACCATCTTGATTCCGGTGAAACAGTAACGATGGATGTAGGAGAGGAGACTGATCAGTACATCCCGCGAATTAACTGGACCCGGGATAACAGCCGATTGGCTATTCGCCGTATGAACCGACTGCAGAATAAGCAGGACTTACTGATCGCCAATGCAGAAACCGGTTCAACAAGAGTAATCCTCACAGAGCAAAGCGATACCTGGCTGGATGTACACGATGACCTTTATTTTTTAAGTAACGGAGAGCAGTTTATAACCACCAGCGATAAGAGCGGTTATAACCATGTGTACCTGTATAACATGCAGGGCAGACAGCTTGAGCAGATTACATCCGGCAACTGGGACGTAACCGAACTGATTGGACATAACGAACGGATGTATGAGTTGTACTACGTGAGTGCCGAGCAGTCGCCACTGGAACGCCATTTGTACAGCATCAGGATTGATGGAAAGAAAAAAGAGAAGCTGACGAAAGGAGATGGCTGGCATGATATTAATATGAGCCGGGACTTCAAGTACTATATTGATACCTGGTCAGATTATAATAAGCCTCCTGTGGTAAGTTTGCATCGAAGTAATGGCCGAAGTGTGAGAACTATCAAGGACAATACCGGCCTGAGCAAGACCCTGGAAGAATACAGCTATGTAGAAAAGGAATTTATTACACTGGACGTTAATGGCACCAGCCTGAACGCTTATGTACTGAAACCGGTAGATTTCGATTCAAACAAAAAATACCCTGTGCTTATGTATGTATATGGAGGTCCCGGCAGCCAGACAGTAACAAAAGCTTTTGGAAGCGGACAGCGACCCATGTGGCATCAGTACCTTGCAAACCAGGGATATGTTGTGGTTTCTGTAGACAACCGGGGAACAGGTGCCCGGGGCCGACAATTCAAAAAGCAGGTGTATAAAAAACTGGGCCAGTTAGAAACGGCCGACCAGATAGCAGCCGCCAAACAGATTGCAGAATGGCCGTATGTTGACGAAAACCGCATCGGAATTTGGGGCTGGAGTTATGGCGGGTATATGTCATCGTTAGCATTGGCTGAAGGTTCTGACATATTTACTACGGCCATTGCGGTAGCACCGGTCACCAGCTGGCGTTTTTATGATACTATCTACACCGAACGATACATGCAGACTCCTCAAATGAATCCTGAAGGATATAACGAAGGGGCGCCCCTGACAAAAGTGGACCAGATTACAGGCAATTATTTACTGATTCATGGTACCGGGGATGACAACGTTCACTTCCAGAATTCTGTTGAAATGATAGATGCGTTGATAGAGGCTGACGTTGACTTTGAAACCATGATTTATCCCAACAAAGCTCATAGTATTTATGGTGGAAATGCAAGAAAGCATCTCTATCAGCTGATGAGTGAATTTGTTTTTGAAAATCTTTAAATCTAATTATCAAACTTTTCCAAAATATGTGGCATCTGGAGTTGGTAAAAATGCCGAGCACAACAAGGGAGAAGTTGCTAATCTATAACGGTTAAATTCTTATATGCGCTTTGCTGACTACGCTAAAATTTATGTAACGGCCGGAAGGGGTGGAGATGGCTCTGCTCACTTCAGACGGGAAAAGTATGTCCCCAAAGGAGGACCTGACGGCGGAGATGGCGGTAAGGGTGGCGATGTTATCCTGGTTGGGAATGAACAATTGAATACCATTCTTGACCTTCGTTATCGAAAATATGTGAAAGCCGGGAATGGGGAGAACGGTTCAAAGAGTAAAAGCTCCGGTGCTGCAGGCGAAGATGAGCTCCTGGAAGTACCGCTCGGTACGGTTGTATTTGATGCTGACACCAAAGAAAGACTGGGTGAAATCACCGACCATGAAGAAAAACTGGTGATTGCCAAAGGTGGCAAAGGCGGTCTGGGAAACTGGCATTTCCGCAGCTCTACCAACCAAACCCCACAGCATGCACAGGAAGGTAAACCCGGTGAAGAACGTGCCGTTGAACTGGAACTGAAACTGATTGCAGATGTTGGCCTGGTGGGCTTCCCAAATGCAGGAAAGAGCACCTTACTTTCAGCACTGTCTCATGCAAAGCCTAAAATTGCGGATTATCCTTTTACCACGCTGGAGCCTAATCTTGGAGTGGTGAAGTTTGAGGATTTTCGGAGTTTTGTAATGGCAGATATTCCCGGAATTATTGAAGAAGCCCATGAAGGGAAAGGGCTGGGAATTCAATTTCTCCGGCATATAGAACGTAATAATGTGCTGTTGTTTATGGTCAGCGTTATGACGGATATCAAGTATGAATACGAGGCGCTGCTGAGTGAGCTGAGGTCTTACCGAAAAGACCTGCTTGATAAGCCCCGCATTCTTGCCATCACCAAGATGGATTTAAAACAAGGGTTTGAGTTAGAAGAAGAGCTTCACTTTGATGATGAAATTCCCGTTATTCCTATTTCGTCAGCTACAGGTCATGGGGTAGATGAGCTGAGAGAGAAATTATGGGAATACATTCAACATGGGAAAGAAAAAGAAGAAACATAGGGTACTGGTAGCGCTGAGCGTAATACCGGGGTTTGGAAGCCGGCGCATTTATAAACTGCTTAAAAACATAGATGATCCTGAGGAGATATTCAGCCTTGGCAAACGCAAACTCAGATCGGTTGAAGGCATCGGAGAAGCTTCGGCTCTTTCCATCCTTTCCTTTGACGACTGGGAGAAAGTAGATCATCTTTTAGAAGAAACGGAAAAAAGCGGGTCGAATATCATAACGCTGGCTGACCCTGAATACCCTCCGTTGTTAAAACAGATTTATGATCCTCCTGCTCTGTTGTGGATCAAGGGCAACCCCGAAGCTCTGTCTAAACCGGGAGTAGCTGTGGTAGGCACCCGAAATACCTCAGCCTACGGCCGGAATATGGCAAAGAAGTTAACCGGTGAGCTGGCGGAGCATGGACTCTGTATTTTCAGTGGGCTGGCCTATGGAATTGATTCCATCGCACACCAAACGGCCATAGAGTTTAAAGCACTGACTGTTGCTGTTTTGGGTTCGGGAATTGACAACCTGTATCCCAAAAAGAATGCTGATTTAGCGAATCGAATTGTGAAATCAGGTGGGGCCGTGATCACCGAGTTTCCACCGGGTACTAATCCTGATGCCGGTAACTTCCCGGTCCGGAACCGAATTGTAAGTGGGATGAGCCTGGGAGTTTTGGTGGTGGAATCGGGCCTGAAGGGAGGAAGTATGATCACAGCTGATCTTGGCCTCGACCAAAACCGGGAAGTGTTTGCAGTGCCCCACCCGTTGGGCAATCCATCAGGAACCGGATGTAATTACCTTATTAAGAGAGGCGTGGCTAAACTGGTACAAACCGTGGATGATATTCTGGAAGAGCTGCCCATAGAACATTCCCCGGAGTCATCAGTTCAGGAAGAGAAAAAAGTAAGCTGGCGCGATAGAGAGCTGGATGAAACAGCCGTTAAAATCTGCGAGGCGCTGGAAGAAAAACCCTTTCAGGTAGATGATTTAAGTGATGCGATAGGAGTGAATACCAGCCGGTTATTGGTTTCCCTGCTTCAGCTGGAAATGGATGGGATAGTACTGCAAAAAGCAGGAAAGAATTTCGAACTTCTCTGAGCGGTAATCTTTCACAAAATTCCGAAATAAACGTTTAAGTTTTTACGCATTTGTTCGATAACACGAATAATCTATAGAACAAATTGGCGTGCGCATGGAAACCAGTGTAATGAATCCTATTCCTGATAAGGAATTTGAGCGGATTGTAGAACTGTCAGCATTTGATTTAGATTACTCCGGGTTAAGTCATTCCCTTAAAGATTTAACTAAGCTGGCTGCAAAAGTTGCCCAAACTGAGATCTGTCTTGTAAACATCATCGATTCCTTCACCCAGTGGACCATCTCTTCCTATGGTCTGGATGTGCACCAAATGCCAAGAGAAGAAGGAATTTGCCAATACACCATTCTAAATGATCATACTTTTGAAGTAAAAGACCTTAGTGAGGACCGACGATTTCAGGAGCGGGACTATGTAGCCTATCCTCCCAGGCTGAAATACTATTTTGGAATACCTCTCATAACCCATAAGGGATTCAAGATAGGGGCGCTGTGCATGCTGGATCCAAATAAGAAAGAAATCAGCCCGGATAGAGCTGAACAGCTCAGAATTATTTCCGATGAGATTGTGGAACGGCTTGAAGCCCGAAAACGAATTATGAAATTAGAAAGCAGGTTGATTGCGGGCTATAATTTCAAACGCAGGTTAAATCATGATATTCGCGGACCTATTGGCGGCATAATTGGATTGGTTCAGCTTATTAAAGATCAGGATACCGATGAAAAGGTAAGTGAAATAACCCGCTATCTTGATTTGATTGAAAAGGCAGGGGATAATTTACTCGGCATTGCCAATAAAAGGCTGTCTTACAAAAAGAGGAATGGGGAGCGAAAATTAAAAGATAATGAACTCACTTTGCTTAGCCTGAAAGCCAAACTAAGTGAGTTATATAAATCTCAGGCTGATATACATGATATTGACCTGACGATCGCAAATCACCCGCAATGCGAGGATCTGCCATTTCCCAAAAAGAATGTGCTGCCGGTTATAGGTAATCTTATTTCAAACGTGATTCGGTTCACGCTTCCGGGAGAGATGATTATGGTGAGGCAGGAATACAGGTGTGCTTCCGGTTCCAATCATTTGTTAATCACGATAAAAAATACGGGATCAAAGTTAACGAACAATCAAATCAGACAGGTTTTCAATAACGAAATTGAGTCCGACCAAAAAGTAACGTCTATGAACCTTCGCGCTATTCACCGATTACTTAAGAAAAAGGGGGGAAGTTTTTCAATTTCCGATGAAGGGGACCGTGGGAACCGTTTTGATGTTGAATTTCCGGTGCTACTTACCAGGAAATAAAAAAGGCCGGAAGAATTTGTCATTCATTCCGGCCCGGGAAAAAGGTGTGAGATTAGCTTTTATAGCGATAAATAGCGGCTAATCCTGAATTCTTGGGAACTTCAGCCTGTGGCAATCCATACAGCGTACTTCCGGTACGGATGGCCGAAATGGCCGCATAGTTAATCAGATCTACGGCTTCACCATTCAGTGATTCTGACATATCCACCCGGTTTTCATCAGGATGGAACACACCGAACTGGCGATGACCCATGGGCACAAATAAAGTATCCACTTTACCGTAATAGGCACTCTTCACAATTTCCTCGATCTCCGTGGAAATTAACGCGCTGCCCTGCAGGTCGTTGAAACGCTCTATATCACTTTGGATATCTTGTTGGAAATAATTTCTTGCAATCTCCCAGGATTCATCAGCTATTTCCTGCGCGCTTTTATTATCAACATTACCTCTGATGGATTCGTCTAAAACGTTAGAATATTTGTTGGCCTTTTTGTAGTAAGCAACCATCTTTTCAGGCCCTGCGAGAATAAGCGGCCCGTTTTCCTTTTTCAGGTACTTGGTAACCTTGTTTTCAATATGCTTAATGAAGAGCTCCAGCTCCTTATCATCCTCATTGGCATCTCCGCCTTGTCCGTGGAACATCGCGTTCTTACCCGAGGTACCGGTATGCTGCTGTATTGAACGTTCATGAACGTGGTACTTGAGGTGTTCTTCCATACTGGTGGGCACACTTTCAAACTCAACTTTGGTAGTTACGTCCGGGGCAACCTTAAACATTTTGGTCTCATTCTGGCTCAGCATCAGCACATGGTAAATGCCGTGATGATTTTGAAGCTCGAGAAGGGGAGTAATTAAAAAGTTTTCAGCGATATAATAATTTTCTTCAGGACTCACAGGGATCTTAAAAAAGTCGAAATAATCTTCGTTGATGTATAACGCCAAGCCCTTATCCTGATGCAACCAAAACTGATTCTCTTCGGTTTTGGACTGAACTTTCTTAAAGAGTTCTTCAGCTTTGTTCTCTTGCCATCCCTTTTCTATGAGTTCACTTTTTGCTTTTTGGATGAGATTCTTAAGTCGTATGGAATCTTGCTTGCCTTCTTCGCCGGTTTTATGAGTTGGTAAGAATATAGTGACGTTGATGTCTTTGGTTTCATTGATAAGTTTCTCAATGGTATCTCTTTTCACTACACTCATAATAATAACCTCATTAATTTAGATTGAACTGTACTATTACAACAAAATCAGACCTGTGGTGTTCCACAAATATTGTAAATCATACTGAATAATTAATAAGGTTTTACCATGAAAGTAAAGCCCGCTTACACCTATCCTGCACGATTTAATAATTCACGAATTTTGATGTAGAGATAAGAAGCTAATTCTTCAGTCCTTCAATCATCATCTCTATTTTTTTGTCGAGAGTGGAAGCTACTTGATTGTAATCTTCTGCACTCATCAGGTTGGTATTTACGCTGCAGTAGAATTTAATTTTAGGCTCCGTACCCGAAGGCCTTGCCGAAACGATAGCACCGTCTTCCGTAATAAACTGAAGGACGTTCGATTTGGGGAGGTCAATGTCCTTAATCTCACCGGTAGCCATGTTTTTCTCTTTGGCTGTTTGGTAATCTTTAACCGTCACCACCTGTGAACCCCCTAACTTTTTCGGTGGATTTGCTCTGAAATTCATCATCATTTGCTGAATTTCTTCTGCGCCCGATTTTCCTTTCTTAGTAACGGAAACCAGGTTTTCCCGGAATAATCCGTGTTCAACATACATATCAAGCATAGCCTCGTATAAGCTGGTACCCTGATCTTTATAGAAAGCGGTCATCTCAGCAATAATGGCACAGGAAACCACAGCATCTTTGTCCCTTACATGATCGCCAATCAGGTAGCCGTAGCTTTCTTCGCCACCGGCTATAAACTGTTTTTTCCCCTCAAGCTGGGTCATCAGCTCGCCAATATATTTGAAGCCGGTGAGCGTATTGAAACATTCAACTCCTTTGGATTTGGCTATTCGGTCGATAAGGTATGAGGTAACCACGGTTTTAACGATATACTCATTTCCGGTGATTTTTCTGGCCTCTTCCCAAGCGGTAAGCATGTAATTGATGATGAGAGAACCGGTCTGATTGCCGTTCAAGAGTACAAAATCTCCGTTCATGTTTTTTACGGCAATGCCCACCCGATCCGCATCAGGGTCGGTAGCCATCACCAGGTCGGCGTCAATTTCTTTGGCCTTTTCCAATGCCATGTTCAAGGCTTCTTTCTCCTCCGGATTCGGATACACAACGGTAGGGAAGTTGCCGTCAACCGTCATTTGCTCTTCTACAAGAGTAACATTTTCGAAGCCATATCTTTTCAACACGTCCGGAACCAGTTTTCGGGAGGTACCATGGATGGGAGAGAAAACGATTTTCAGATCTTTTTGTCGTTTTATAGCCTCCTTTGAAACCGATAGGTCCGCCAGTGCTTTCAGGTACTTTTCGTCCATATCCCGGCCGATTACTTCAACCAGATCATCGTTCCCGTCAAAATTGACCTCATTAACGTTTTTGATTTTTTGCACTTCTTCCATCACCATTTTGTCGTACGGATACACAAACTGACCACCATTGGCATCGTAGGCTTTGTAGCCGTTATACTCTTTGGGATTGTGAGAAGCGGTCAGCATTACCCCGCTTTGGCATCCTAATTCTCGAATGGCGAAAGAAAGTTCGGGGGTAGGACGGAGGGCATCAAAAAAGAACACTTTTATGCCATTAGCTGAAAACACATCAGCCACTACTTTAGCCAGTTTCTCGGAATTATTCCGGCAGTCGTGAGCAATTGCTACCTTTAGTTCCCGGCCTGGGTATTCTTTCTTCAGGAAATTGCTGAGCCCCTGAGTGGCTATTCCAAAGGTGTATTTGTTGACCCGGTTTGAACCGATACCCATAATTCCGCGAAGTCCGCCGGTGCCAAATTCCAGGTCTTTGTAGAACGCATCGGTCAGCTCATCAAATTGCTTGTCATCCAGTTTTTGGCGGATAGCTGCTTTGGTTTCCTCGTCATAACTTCCTTCCAACCATTCGTTAATTTTGTTTTGTACAGCCGAATCTAATGCGTTCATTTCCTGATTTTTTGTAGTGAATTGATAGTTTCAAATATTAGTCTTGTCAGCGGCAAATAATATAAATAATAAAAAAGGGCAATTCATGATTTATGAATTGCCCTGAAATGGTTAACCGGTTTTATATCTCAGCTTTCTTTTTTGTTAGCCGTTATTTCACCCAGCGATAATCCCTCCATTATGGCATCGTAGTTGGAGATATCTTTAGGTAAAATCACGTTGTTTTCATCCCGGCCCAGTCCGGATAGTACATCCAGATATTGCTCTGAAAGCTGAAGCCGCATAGCTTCGGTTCCTTTGGGTTGAGCAAGGGCACCGGCAATTTCCTCAATGGATTTAGCCGTAGCTTCGGCAATCGCTAATATTTCTTCTGCCTGTCCCTCAGCTTCGTTGATGCGCCGCTGCATTTCCGCTTCTGAAATATTGATGATTTCGGCTCTCATACCTTCGGCATCATTTACTTTAGAGCCTTTCACGCCCTCAGAAGTTGCAATGATGGCCCGGCGATCCCGTTCTGCTGTCATCTGGCGCTCCATGGCTTTCTGGACAGTTCGGGGAGTAAGAATGTTCTTGATCTCATACCGGTGCACCTTTATTCCCCAAAGCTGTTCTACTTCGCTGAGCACACTCACCACTTCACGGCTCATGGCAGCCCGTTCTTCAAAGGTTTGATCCAGTTCCATATTACCCAGAACCGATCGTGTAGTAGTTTGGGCCAGCTGTACGGCCGCATATCGGTAGTTAGTTACCCCATAACTGGCATTTACAGGATCCATAACGCTCAGGTAAATGACTCCATCAACTTCAACCTTCACGTTGTCTTTAGTGAAGCACTCCTGGGGTTCTACCTCAATGGTTTCTTCTCGCAAGTCCTGCTTATAAACCACTTTGTCAACAAAAGGGATAAGGGCGTGAAATCCCGGCCCAAGTGTTTTCTGATAATTACCCAAGCGTTCAACAATGTATGCATACTGGTTAGGTACCAGCCGCAGCGAACGTATGAATTTGTACATCACATAAACCGAAAATGCACCCAATAAAACCTGACTGATTGTCTCCATGATTTCCATGATTATTGCTCTCCTTTATTAGATGTTCTGGTTCTTTTGGTGGATGGATTTTTGGTATGATCGCTAATGGTACTTACCCCTTCAAAAAAGGTTTTAAGATTTGCTGTTTCGGTAGGCAGAACGGATACATTGGAGTTTTGGATGATATTCCCAAATTGCTTGATGTACTGTTCTACCAGTTTAGTTTTTACGGCCAGCTCACCACCGGGTTTATCAATGGCTTCTGCTACTCTTCGAAGGCCTTTGGCCGTTGCATTGGCAACCAGTTCAATTTCTTTAGCCCGACCCTTGGCTTCATTTATACGTCGCTGTCTTTGGGCCTCTGAAATCAGTACCTGGCTTTGTTGTTCACCTTCCGATTCATAGATACGCGCCTGCCGGTGACCTTCAGAGTTTGTAATCTCAGCGCGTTTCGCTCGTTCGGCCTCCATTTGTCGCTCCATAGTGTCCACAATCTCACCGGAGGGTCTGATATTCTTGATTTCGTATCGCATTACTTTAATGCCCCAGGGATCAGCAGCCTTATCAATTTCACGAACAATGTTCTCATTCATTTTTTCCCGTTCCGAGAAAGTGTCATCCAGGGTCATTTTACCGATTTCGCTCCGCATGGTGGTCTGGGCAAGGTTCACAGCCGCTGCCTGGTAATCCGAGATACCGTAGCTGGCTTTGTGTGAATTCATAACCTTGAGGTAAACCAGTCCATCCACGGCCACTTCAATATTGTCTTTGGTGATACAGGTTTGGCTTGGTACATCCAGCACCTGTTCCCGCATTTCCTGGCTGTAAGCCGGCCGGTCAACAAAAGGAATCAGAAAGTGAAAACCCGGTTTAAGTGTCTTCTTGTATTTACCCAGCCGTTCCTGAATAACTTCCTCTCGCATCTCCACAATCTGAAACAGCCGGGTGAGCACGAAGTAGGATAAAACGATGATTACTAAAATTGTGGTCCACAACATATTAGCTTTGGTTTGAGTCTTTAAGTTGATTTTTCTTTGAGTCGATGATATCTACCGGCTCTACAATCCAGGTTGTGTTATCCCGGTACTTGATGCGCACCTGTACGCCGGTCGGAATATCACCCTCCAGCGAACGAGCCTGCCAGGATATCCCCTGAAACCGAATACGGCCTTCATTATCCAGATCGTTGATAGGCTCTGTGACTTCAGCAATCTGATCCATGGCCTCGTAATCTTCATCGGCGAATTTATAGGAAGTTTCCCCTTTAAAATATTTGTTGATAAAAGGCCGGATGGCGATAGTCAGAATGGTTGATGACATCAGCCACACAAAAGCTGCGGTAAAAGGATCCTGCAAAAAGCCAAAGTACCGAAGGATACCAACTCCTAAACCACTAAAGCCAAGCAGGAAAGCAACGCCTCCGGGAAGGGCGGCTTCGAGAAACATCAAAAGAACGCCCCCGATTAAAAAAATCCACGTCAGAATTTCACTATCCATAATCTGAAAAATAGATTTAAGTTTTAGTATAGATAGTGATTTGAAGACAAAAAATCTCAAATGAATTGCATTTATTTAAATGGCAGAGATTAATATTGCGGCACGATATTTGGATACTATTGCGGAAACCAAAAACAGGTGCTTTATTGTTGATTCCATCAAACCAAGCCCATGACTAAGAAATCCGAGAACGATCATAAATCCATAAAATCGCTTTGGCAAACGCTGAAGCAGATATTTGCGCTGAGCAAACCGTACCGGCTTCGTTTCTATGCGGCGACGGTTGTTACTTTACTGGCATCAGCGGTATGGCTCACAGTTCCGTTAGGACTTCGTGAATTACTGGACGCGGTATTTGAATCCGGCAATAACGAACTGCTGAACTGGCTGGCTATCGGTTTGTTTGGGCTGTTCATACTGCAAGCTGCGTTTTCATTTTTTGGGAATTATCACCTGGAATGGGTGGGTGAGCGGGTGGTCACCGATTTACGAAAAAAAGTGTATGAACACCTGCATCGGCTGGGATTCAAGTTTTTTGCGGAGCGCAGACTGGGGGAAATCACCTCGCGGTTAACAAATGATGTAGGCTCCATCCGAACGGCATTGACGGATTCACTGCCTCAATTACTCACCATTTCTTTTTCTTTGATTGGCTCGGTTTCGTTGATGGTAGTTCTGAACTGGCGTTTAAGTATGGTGATTTTTGTGACCGTGCCTTTCGTTACACTTGCAACCCGTTATTTCGGGCAGAAAATTCGCCATCTCTCCAAAGACATTCAGGATGAACTTGCCGATTCCACAGCCGTTGCCGAAGATGCCCTCGGGGCTGTTCGGCTGGTAAAAGCTTTTGTACGGGAAGACTATGAGGTAGGCCGATATCAAACCGCAGTTGAGAAATTATTTAAGACGGCCAGGCGCAAGATGGTACTGACTCAGCTTTTCTGGTCGGGTGTCGGCATTATGTTTATGAGTACTTTGGTGATCATTTTCTGGTATGGAGGAAAGGAAGTTCTGGCTGATCGGCTCACTGCCGGAGATTTAGTTGCTTTCATTATCTATGCCCTGAACATTTCAAGATCCATTAGTCAAACTTCCAGACTATATACGGCTGTAAATACAGCAGCAGGGGCATCAGAGCGTATTTTTGAGCTGCTTGAAGAAACCCCCGAAATAGAGAATAACCCTGATGCTCATGACATCGAAGGAGTAAATGGGGAAGTGCAAGTGAAAGACCTATGGTTCAGTTATGAGGGAGAGAAAGAGGTGCTGAAAGGGATCTCATTTAAAGTTGAAGCTGGTAAAACCATTGCCCTGGTGGGACCAAGCGGGGCGGGTAAAACAACATTGCTCAATCTCATTCCCCGTTTCTATGATCCTCAGAAAGGCAGTATCTATGTGGATGGCACCAATATTCAGGATGTGAAATTCAAATCCCTTCGCAAACATATTTCTATAGTACCGCAAGAGGTGCATTTGTTTGGAACCACCATTCGGGAGAACATCACCTATGGAAAACTGGATGCCACCGAAGAAGAAGTTCTTCAAGCTGCCAGGGATGCCAATGCCCATGAGTTCATCATGCAAACCGAAAACGGTTACGACTCATTAATTGGTGAAAAAGGAGTGAAACTGAGTGGCGGGCAGCGCCAAAGGCTGGCTATAGCACGGGCTATTCTTAAGAATCCGGCTATTCTATTATTGGATGAAGCCACTTCTTCTTTGGATTCCGAATCAGAGGCCCAGGTTCAGGAGGCTTTATTGAGACTCATGACCAACCGAACCACGTTTGTGATTGCTCACCGCTTATCCACGGTTCAGCATGCTGACAGAATCCTGGTGCTGGATGAAGGTAAGATTGTGGAACAGGGAACCCATGTTGAATTGATAGGCCAAAACGGGCTGTACAGTCATTTGTACGAATTACAGTTCAGGGATTTAGACCAACCCAAGGTTATTTAAATTTCAAGCTCCAAGCTCCAAGCTCCAAGCTCCAAGCTTCAAATTCCAAATTCCAAATTCCAAATTCCAAGCTGCAAATTTCAAATCTTGCTCACTGCTCACTGCTCACTGCTCACTGCTCACTGCTCACTGCTCACTGCTCACTGCTCACTGCCCATTTAGAATTTGTAGCTTAAAAAACTTTACCTGTCCGTATTGTACATCCTGATAATATCAGAGTAGTTCAAATCATCCAGCAAATCTCTTTCAGCTAACCCGTTTATGTAATCTACGGTTACGCCTGCATTGTACATCCCGATGATTGCTGAGTAGGAGAATTGATCAAGGTAATTATTCTCAGAAAGCTGATTCAGATAATCAATGCTTACCCCACCATTGTACATTCCTATAACAGCTGAATATGAAAATTGATCAATAAAATTACTTTCGCTTAGGGCATTTAGGTAATCGATAGAAACCCCTCCGTTATAGAGACCAATTATTGCGGAATATGAAAAGTCGTCCAGGTAACCTGCCTCATTCAAGCTGGAAATATAGTCTAAAGAAACTCCGGAATTATATAATCCAATAATTGCTGAATAGGAGAATTCATCCAGCAAGTTTAGATCGTTCAGTCCATTAATGTAATCCATGGGAACACCACTGTTATAGAGACCAATGACGGCAGAATAGGAGAAGTCATTCTCCAGATACGCGGCCTCGTTTAGCTGTTCCAGGTACTCGATAGGCACCCCGGTTTGGTATAAGGCCTGATATCCTGAGTTCGAATAGATGTCATCCAAGCCGGCATCATTTATGGCAACTAAATAATCAGCAAAACCTCCTTCAAAATTAAAGTCCGGTAAAGGAGCCATCTCAGGAATGTCAATATCAGGGATATTAATGTTGATATCGGGAATATTGACGTTCACACTTTGCTGATCACTCCCAAAAACGGAAGACCAGGCCTGGGCAGGACTCCAATCGTGGTACCAAAGGAATGATGCTGCAAACACCATGAAAATCAGTACGGCGTTTTTAAACATGGTCCCATCAGCATCTTCCGGAGGCAAGGGTTGAAAGGCAACATTATCAGGTTCCTGACTTTTCTCGCGAATATATTCATCCAGATCAAAATCAGGATCTGTTTCACTGTTTCTATACTTTGTTTTCATAGTCGATTACTCAATAGGTTTAACCGTCGCTGTTTTCCCGCTGATAAAGATCAACGATATCCAGGAAATTGAGATCTTCATAAAGCCCCTGCTCTTTCAGCTGATCCAGGAATTCAACGGTTACACCGGCATTATAAAAATTGGTTACATACACAAAAGATAAGTCTTCAAGATATCCGGCTTCATTTAAGGTTACCAGGTACTCAGTGGGTATGTTATCGTTGTAAAAAGCGGTCACATCCACAAACGAAAGCTCTTCATACACACCGGCATCATGCAGACTTTCGAGATAGGTTAGCGGAATCTGGTTTTGGAAATAGTTGGTGATATAAACGAAGGAGAGGTTTTCCAGAAAACCGGCATTCTGAAGTTCATCGAGATAAGAAACAGGGACATTGGCGTCATAAAGTTGTCGGGCCGAAAACCCCGAGATTTCATCCCCAAGATAGCCGCGATCCTGCAGTACAGATAAATATTCTGTAATAGTCATATCCAGTGAAGAAGCAGGAGGGGCGGGTGGAGCTTCAACCCCGGGTGCCGATGGAACCTGAGGAGGCTCCGGTATGGAAATTTCAGGTTGATCGAGACCCGGAACTCCGGCTGTTACCTCAGCGGCCTGATCATTACCACCAAAAATGGAACTCCAGGATTCTGCATCACTCCAGCTATTAAACCATAAAAAAGCCGCAGCAAATACGATGAATATGAGGACACCATTTTTGAAAAGGTAGCGATCAGGATCTTTTGCTTCTTCCTGTAGCGGCATTTGTGCGGTGGGCTGACTTTGCCGGCGAATGTATTCGTCTAAATCAAAATCCGGGTCGTGATCATCATCAAAATTGCGGTCCAGATCGTTAGTGAAAGAGCGTGTTTTGTTGTCTTCTTTTTTTCCCATGGCAATAGATTGTTTACCTAAGGACGAATTTACGCAGGGAATTGTTTCACATCGTAAAAAAGAAAATGATAGACTTATTTCTTAAACGAACTATGTTGTCTGACCGATTGAGAAAGTGATCACCACGGCAGGTTATCCAAATCTACATTTCCACCGGTAATGATAATGGCCACTTTCTTCCCTTTCACATCTACCTTTCCATCAAAAACGGCCGCTACAGGCACCGCACAGGAGGCTTCGATGATCATGTTCATGCGCTCCCACACATAGCGCATTGCTTCAATAATAGATTCTTCAGGGACGGTTACAATGTCATCCACATACTTTCGGATTAGTGAAAAGGGTAGTTCTCCTAATGAAGTTCGAAGCCCATCGGCGATCGTGTCCGGGTTTTTAACGGGAATAAGCTCGCCTTTTTGGAATGAGCGAAAGGCATCGTCAGCATTTGCAGGTTCGGCTCCAATAACTTGTATATCAGGCTTAATGGATTTAGCGGCTAATGCGGTTCCGCTCAATAATCCACCGCCGCCCACAGGAGCTATAATCATATCCAGGTCGGGATGATCTTCCAGCAATTCCAGGGCAGCCGTACCTTGTCCGGCTACAATTCTTGCATCATCATAGGGATGAATGAACGTGGCCCCGGTTTGAGCTACAACTTTCTCAAGGGTGGATTCGCGGGCCTCCAGGGTGGATTCGCAGAAAGTAACTTCGGCTCCATAGTTTTTAACAGCTTTCACTTTCACTTTTGGAGCATTTTCAGGCATAACTACGTATGCAGGAATTCCCCGAAGCTTGGCAGCTAAAGCCAATGCCTGTGCATGGTTTCCGGAAGAATGCGTAGCCACTCCCTTAGCAGCTTCATCATCACTTAAAGAAAAAATTGCATTGCTTGCGCCCCGGAACTTGAAAGCACCGACTTTCTGAAAGTTTTCACATTTAAAAAAAATTTGACCGCCCGTTTTCTGGTTCACCTGCTTGCTGTTTAAAACAGGGGTTCGGTGTATATGTTCGGAAATTCGTTGCCGAGCTTCCTTTACATCTTCAAAGACAGGAGGGGTGAGGTTGGTTTTCATGGGTTTATTTGATCACTTCTTTAATTCCATCTAACAAAGACTTCCACCAATAAGCGAAAATCGACTTTTCAATATCCCGTTCAAAACTGATTTCACCAGTCCGGGCATTTTCCCCAAGGTTATCTGATTTCAGCACAAATGTATTGGCGATGAAATCTCCAAACTGCTGTTTCAATCCGGTTTTTTCAGGGTTGTCTTTATTGAGGAAGGACACTTTCAAATCCCGATAAAGTAATCTCACATCTCCGAAAGCTGACTTAGAGTTAAGTGAATAGTTGGCGTTAAGGCTTTCAATCAGTCCGTCTTCAATTTTTACAAAGCCTACGTTTTGCAGCATATCGCCTGCTTCCTTTGGGTCAAAGCTATCCAGGTTGACGGTTACCGTGTGGGTGTTGTTTCTGTCAAAGGTGGCATATCGAACGTCTAAGGTCATTCTTGAGGTGTTCATGAACAATGTCTCTACATCCAGCTTGAGGGAGTCCTCCCTAAATTTTGGGTGGCTTTCTGTTCTGAAATCCTGTATCGAAGCGTTGATGTTATTAAACGTAATGCTTCCGGTTTTTTGAGCCGGAGGTTTATGCTCTTCATAGGTGATATTGGCATTTGAAATAACGGCTTTATTCAATCCGAAAGAGAAATCCGTTGAGGTGGCTATTTCATAGAGCAAGGGTTTGGGGTGAATGCCGGGTGGACGTTCTTTGTATTTATCCCGAAATACTTCCATGCGCGCTCCTGAAATGTGGAGCGAGTCCAGTTCGAAGTGTTGGTTCGCCAGGGATGCCATATCAAAGCCGATGAATTCTATACCGGGAATGTTTAAGTCAATTCGATCGATTTGCCGGTTTTTGATTTCAGAGAACCGGTATTTTGGGGCGAGTGGAGTAAGGGTGAAATCAGCCAGTGAGGCATACTGGGATTTTTTGTTGAAGCTGAAATCACCGGCTGTTATTTCGTACAGTTTCTTCTCCATCGACAGTCGCAAACCCGAGCCGTTGATGATCAAATTATCCATAAAAATAAGCTGAGAACCATCCAGAAGCTCGTTTATGTTTACGTCTCTGGCTTCAACGGAAATGTCATCAACCCGAAAAATTTCCTGCTTGTTGGGCCTGATGATTCGGCCTTTCCCTTTATTAATTATCAAATCAAAAGTGGCTAGTTTTTTTGTTATATCATCGGTGGGGTTATTCCCGGAGTTGGCAAATGCTGAAGAAGAAAAGTCGCGGGAATAGAGTTCTACATCAGGCTGCTGAATAATAATCCGTTCAAAATTTGGAAAGGGTTTATTAATTAGGCTAAACCAATGAATTCCTGCGATGGATACCGATGATGCTGAAATTTTTCTGATGTGAGGAGAAGCACTATCGGGGCGAACTACTATAGAATCAACCGTAATAGAACGCCGCAAAAGGCTGATATCGAAGGCGGAAAAATCGAGGATGAAATCCTGATCGGTTTGGCGACTGAATTCTTCAGTAAGGGCTTTCTTAAGGGGAGTGGTCAAAAAGGTGGAGGCAATGAAGGCGGCGACTCCTGCAAGAATTACTACAGATATAACAAATATTAAAAAAACTTTTAGCGCTTTTTTCATATCTCAAAATTGAGATAAATCCTCAAAAAGCAAAAGACTTTATTCTTAACGGAATACTCTTATTATAAGGCCAACTTTAAATACAAAGCCATCAGTTATCTGACCGCTGAACGCTAAAAAACCACACTATGAAATCACTGCTAAAACTTCTCTTCGTATCAGGCTTCTTTTTATTGGCGTCAAACCAGGCATTAGCCCAGGATGAATTTGCCTACGAACGGTTCCAGTTTCACCCCAACCTTAGTTATGATTCAGAGATCACCTCTCCTGCAGAATTCCTGGGATATGAACTGGGTGAGGAATATACTTTTCACCACCGGGTGATGGATTACTTTAAACAGCTGGCTGAAGAATCCGGCAGATTGACATTCCACAAGTACGGCACTACATATGAAGGGCGGGGATTGTATTATGCTGTCATCAGCTCGGAGGAAAATCAGGGCAACATCGAGTCAATCCGGCAGGCCAATCTTGAGCTGGCGAATAACCCTGAATCCACCGGAATTGATGATAAACCGGTGGTTGTGTGGCTCAGCTACAATGTGCACGGGAATGAGCCATCAAGCAGTGAGGCAGCAATGCAAACCGCATACCGACTGGTGGCCGGAGCCGATCAGGGAACGGAAAATTGGCTGCAAAATTCGGTAGTTATTATTGACCCGATGATTAATCCGGACGGGCGCGACCGGTATGTGTACTGGTACAAATCTTCCCGGGCAAATGTACTTAATACGAATGCAGATGATCTGGAGCATGATGAAATTTGGCCCGGAGGTCGAACAAACCACTATTGGTTTGACCTGAACCGTGATTGGGTATGGCTGGTTCACCCTGAATCGAAGGGAAGAATTGCCGCTTACCAGCAATGGATGCCCCAGGTGCATATGGATTTTCACGAGCAGGGATTTAATAACAACTATTTTGCCATGCCGGGTACCACTCCCAGAAACCTGGAGCTACCGTCTGAATACGATAAATGGGCAGATACTTTCGGCCGCGGTTTAATAGAAGAACTGGATGAGGCCAGTGTTAATTATGCGACCCGTGAAGCTTTTGACTTCTTTTATCCGGGATATGGCTCCTCTTACCCAAGTATTATGGGAGGAATCGGGATGCTGGCTGAACAGGGAGGCCACAGTCGGGGCGGACGTGCAGTTGAAACCGATGATGGCTATGTGCTGACTCTCCGGCAACGGGTTTTTGATCATTACACCAATGGAGTTTCCATCGTAAAGACGGCTGTTGAGAATAAACAGGGATTGTTGGGTTATTTTCAGGAATCGGTTTCACAGTCGGCTCAAAAAGGAAATACAAAAGCCTACATTCTGCCAAATAACGAAAACGACTACACCTACCAGGTGGTAAACCTGATGCTGAAGCACGGGGTGAAAGTTGAGCAGGCTACCGAGGACTTCACGCAACGGGATTCATACAGCTATTGGGATGGAAGTTCCTCCAACAGAAGATTTACCGCCGGCGATTTCGTTATCAAGACCGATCAACCTAAGCATTTATTCATCAACACCCTGTTCAGAAAGCAGATGGAAATTGAAGATTCGGTTATGTACGACATGGCTACATGGTCGGTGCCACTTGCCTATAACCTGGACGCTGCGTGGACAACACGGGGTGTCGGGGCCTCCACGGAAATGGTTACCGAAGAGTTAGAGTATGAATCCGGACTGGAGAATTCCGGTGCGCAGTATGCCTATGTGATTGACTGGGAACAACGGCATGCACCCAAAGCACTCGCCAAGCTGTGGGATATGGACTATAACGTCCGCAGCGCACGCCGCAGTTTTAATGATGGGAATAAGTCTTATTCAGAAGGCTCGCTTATTGTGTTGGTGGGAAGAAATTATGAGAAAAGAGACCGCATGGCCTCCGACATGCAGAAAATTGCAGAAGAAGCCAATGTTGTGGTGAAAGGATTTAACACCGGACGGATGAGTAAAGGAATGGATTTGGCATCCGGCGACAGCCAGCCCGTAGAGAAACCCAACGTAGCTTTGATGGTAGATTCTCCCTTCAGTTCCTACACTGCAGGTCAGCTTTGGTTTTTATTTGATCAGTGGACCGAGTTGGGCATAAGCCGGATTCGCTCGGGAAGTTTTTCAAGCAGCGATCTGGATGAATACGATGTAATTCTGATGCCTGGAGCCTGGGGTGGATTGAGCAGCGTTTGGGGCGAAAATGAAATGGAAGCTGTGAAAGATTGGGTACGTCGCGGAGGGGTACTGATAGGTACGGAAGGGAGTGCCTCATGGCTGACCAAAGATAAATCAGGTTTTACCGATGTGGAACTCTTTGAAGAAGAGAATGAAGATACCACTAAGGTTGACCCGAAAGCGTACACCAAGTATGCAAACAGAGAGGATGTATTTGGCCTTGAGCGCATTCCGGGATCTGCTTTCAAAGCGATGGTTGATAATACAAACCCGCTGGCTTTTGGAATGCCGGAGCGGCTTTACTCATTGAAATTTGGTGATGATGGACTTGTGCCTTCAACCTCATACCAAACGGTAGGATACTATGTGAAAGAAGCGGATGAAGTATTGGCTTCGGGTTATGCCTCCGAAGAGAATAAAGAAAAAGCAGCCGGAAAAGCTTTTGCGGCGGTAGAAAACATGGGAAGCGGGAAAGTGGTGTTCCTGTTGGATAACACCCAGTACCGCATGTTCTGGGTTGGGCCCAGCCGTATGGTGCAAAATGCGGTAATGTTGCTGCCGGGTATGTAATGCTAAACCACGGAGTGCACAGAAAAGCTCAATGCTGCTCGGTGAACTCCGTGGTTTTCTTTACCAGTCTAAACCGGGTTGAGTAATTTCGAAATCTTCTTCGGCTTTAGCAGCTTCAACCATTTCAGCTACGTCTTTGAGTAGCTCCTTGGCATCAAAAACAATTCCGTCTTTGATGGTATAACGAATGCCGCCCTTGCGAACGGGCTGGTTTTCACCATTCACATAAATAGCACCGGTGCCATAAAGTACTTTCAGATTTTTCATAGGATTGGCGTCAACAATTACCATATCTGCGAGTTTTCCAACCTCAATGGTTCCAAGCTCATCATCCACACCCAACACTTCCGCTGCCTTTAAGGAGGCAGATTGAAAGATTTCCAGCGGGTGGAAACCGGCTTCTCTGAAAAGCTCCATTTCCTGAATGTACCCGAAGCCATACAATTTGTAGATGTAGCCTGCATCAGAGCCGAGAGTAACACGACCGCCTTTATTCTTGTATTCGTTCACAAACTGCAACCACAGATCAAAGTTTTCTTTCCAGGCTATTTCCTGTTCGGTACCCCACTCAATCCAGTATGAACCATGGGAAATGCGGCTTGGGGCATAAAACTTCCATAAAGAGGGAAGCGTATATCTTTCATGCCAGTCGGCCCGGCGCTGGGCACTCAGGTCACGATTAGCTTCGTAAATAGTGAAAGTTGGATTCAGGGTGAAGTCGAGTTCTATCATTTCATCCATCACCGATTCCCAGGTCTCAGAACCGGGAGCTGCGGCTTGTTTCCACAGATTTCCGGCTTCTTCGAACCGATGCTGCTCGTTGTTGTAGTTGTAGTCGAGCGGGTAATCCTGGATGATTCTGTCTTCAAACATGGATTCGGGCAGCCCATACCAGTGGGTCATGGAGGTAAGCCCCAGCTGTGCCGACTTTAGCGCGTCATTGTAAACCACCCGGGTCTGCGCGTGGTGGGTCATTGTACCCAGTCCGAGTTTATTTGCCTCGTCAATTGCAGCAGCATATACCTTTGGGGAAGCCCCAAAAAACTTGATGCCATCGGCTCCTTCTTTGTGAATCATTTGCACCCATTTACGGGCTTGTGCCGCAGTAGTGATAGGACCGTCGTGCCCCATGCCAAACCCTATCCAGGCCGAAATTCGGGGGGCTGTAATTTCATTTTTCTCACTTCTCTCTTTATGGCGGAGTGTCCAGTCCATTCCGTTAAAAGAGCCCGGTTCCCGGATGGAAGTGATGCCGTGAGCCAGCCAGAGTTTATATACATACTCAGGAGTTGTTCCCTGTGCTCCACCTCCGGTATGTGCATGCATATCGAAAAAGCCGGGGAGCATAAACATGCCTTCAGCGTCAATTACTTTTGTATTCTCATCGGCTTCCGGTCGTCGGTTTTCGTTAATAGGTAAATTGGGATAGCCGACGGTTTGGATAGATGCTATTCGGTTTCCTTCAACCACGATATCTACCGGACCGGTAGCGGGAGAGCCGGTGCCGTCAATCAGGTTCACCCCGCGGATGATCAATCGTTCATACGGACCTTCTCCTTCCGAACGGTTGGGAGCATCCGGCATTTGTGCCAGTACGGGCACTGAAAAGGTGGCAATCAATAAAAAAAGTGAGGATAAAAATTTCATAGTGTGAAAGGATGATTGAAAGAATTGGACGGAATGTAATGGTTAGCGGGATATTTCACCGTAAAAAATAGTTATAGCAGAAGGGCACCTTCATGCTTAAGGAGCCACTCCTTTCGCTCTGCACCGCCAGCATAACCCGTGAGTTTATTATCAGCCCCTACTACACGGTGACAGGGAATGACAATGGCTATCGGGTTTTTACCGTTTGCTTTACCTACTGCCTGGGATGCTTTTTCATCCCCAATTTTTTTTGCAATAGCCCCATAGGAAGTGGTTGACCCCTGTGGAATTTCCAGCAGCTGTTTCCAGACTTTTTGCTCAAACCCGGTCCCCTGTGGAAGCAGCTCTAACTGAAAAGAGGCCCGAAGACCTTCAAAATATTCCCGGAGTTGAGTTTTGGCAGATTCGGTGTGAACATCAGGATCTTCAGGCCCGTCAAAATCCATGAATTTGATTTCAGTGATACCATCACCATTCGACAGGATGCGGAGAAAACCGATGGGAGTCTCCAAAAAGCTAACGTAAGTCACGGGCTATTTTTATGAATGATTATTCGCTGGAGAATATAGACTCACAGAGATTTATCAAAATCTTAAAATAAATTTATTCAGCCTGAAAAAATTCACTCGTAAAATACTGAAAAGCAGTGATTTGAAGGGGGAGAAAATTTTTTTAAAAAAAAGTGTAACAAATCCCGTTGCGGTTACTCTTGTAATCAGCTTAAAGGTGAGATTAATGTTTATACCCTAACAGTTAGTCGATTTTTACTCCTTAAAGCTGAAACCTAAAGCTAAGGCCCTGGAACTGAACCTTCCAGGGCTTTTATTTTCAGGGCTTGTTAGAAATAGAGGCGATAGAGCAGGCTTACATTAATGCCGGGCTGTGGTCTCAGGTCTTTGATACGGGAAAGGTGATCATAATATTCAGTGTTTAGCAGGTTGTTCACATTCACCGAAAAGGTATGCAGAAGCTTTCCACCTTCTAACCGGTATTGAGAGAAAGCATCTACCAACAGGTAACGGTCGGTTGGGGTTTCGAATTCACCGGTACGCGTTTGCTCCGCTGAAAACCTAACTCTGCTTCCTATTTCAAATCCACCTTTGGCATACTTAAGAGATGATTTCACTTTGAAAGGAGGAATTTGAGGAAGGGGTCGGGTGTCACCGTTATAACCTGATGTGGCTTGTTCCTGTTCAGAAACATTTCGCTCTCCAAGGGTGTAGCTGATGGATGCATCGATTACAAAATTCAGGAGAAACTGGTATTCGCCTGAAAACTCAGCCCCGTACAATACAGCCTCGGTTCCCACAAACTGATAATTGTTTAAATCAGGCCGGCTGTTATTTCTTTGGCCGGTATCTCTGGCATACAAATAGTTATTGAAGGAATTGTGGAATAAGGCAGCCTCAGCACTGGCTTTGTCTGACTGGTACCTGAGAAATAATTCCTTAGCCAAGCCTCGTTCCGGTTCAAGATCAGGATTGCCAATTTCATAAGAATAGGAAGCAAGGTGAGGCCCTTCAGAATACAGTTCTTCAAGTGAAGGTGCTCTGAATGAATGAAGCAAACTTGTACCGGCAGAAAAACCTTTTCCTAATGAATAAATAGCAGCGAAAGAACTCGATAATGCCGGGAAAGATCGTTCCCTGATATTACCAATGCTTGAATTTGGATCATTTTCCAAGGGCTTATTCAGTACCCAATCGAAGCGAAGACCGGCTTCAAGGTGTAATTTATTGATGTCTTTCTCTTCAATGATATAAGCACCGATTTTATAGCTGTTGGCATCCGGTGTACTTGCTCCTATCACTGCATAGTCTTCAAGTTCACCCCATACTCCAAACGTGCCTTTATCAAGGAAACCAAGCGAATTATGCGTTGCTTTTACTTCGGCATTGGTCGTAACCAGGCCAAACTGAGTGCCCAGTGATCCGTTAGATTCGATTTCACGATGGGTATAATTTTTGATGGAAAAATCGCCTTCAATTACCTGGATGAAATCATTACGAACGAGAATTTCCGATTTGAAATCATACTGAAATTTCTCCATCTCAATATCCACTCCATTGGGATGACCGTTGGGATCAGGCGGAATCCCGTAATTGTTGAGGTACGTGCTGAATGCTCCTCCTAAATATCCCCAGTCCTGCACCCAGCTCAACCCGACGGCGTCATTGGTTGAACGGTAATAGGTATTTTCAATTTGACCCAATGGGGTTCCAACATCACTGGCGGTGCGGCCATTGAGATTTAAGCTGAGGGCAAAATCTTTATACGGAACAGTAGCATCGATAGCCCCGGAAATTCCGGTACTTACAGATTCTCCGTTCAGCGTTACGCTGCCGGTTGTTTTTGAGGGAACCGTGGTTTCAATTTGATTTCGCACGACATTAATTACTCCCCCGATTGCATTTGCTCCATAAGCCAATGCCTGAGGTCCCCGCGCAATTTCAACTTCCTGTGCTGAAATAGGATCGATAGTCACGGCATGGTCGGAAGATTGGGCCGATACATCACCGGACCGAATACCATCTTGTAGTATCAAAACGCGTTCATCTCCAAGTCCCCGTATTACCGGCCGACCGGGAGCTGAACCCATTTTACGTTCATCAAAACCTGCTAAATTGGATAAAGTCTCAGAAAGGGTGTTTCCGAGATTTCTGCGAAGGTCGGATCCAAAAACTTTTTTTGAGGCGTGTTCAAGATTTGATCCTTCAAGATCTTCCTGCTCTCCAACCACATCTACGGATTGAGAGCCTAAGACGGTAGGCCGCAGTTGGATGTTAACTACTTCATCAGCTTCTTTAATGCTGATTTCCTGAGTTTGCGTTCGGTACCCTATCCTATGGATAGAGAGAGTAAAGTTCCCTGCGGGTACGTTTTTAATTTCATATCTGCCGTCAGCATTAGCTACGGCTGTTCGGTTTAGTTCTTCAATATGAACGTAGGCAAAGGATATGGGCTCGCCGGTATCAGCATCTGTGATGAGTCCGGACAATAAATAACTGTCCTCAACGGGAGCACTTCCTAAAAAGAAAGCTCCCGCGAGTAACAGTATTAAGCTACGTATTTTCACTGTCCAGATGCTTCAACATGAACGTGAATACCTTGGGAGGTGAGATCATCATGACCATTATGCATGAGCATAAGTCTCAGATCCGTAATCCCTTCAGCTTCGGCATGAAGATGAAAACTCCATTTTCCGTCTTCAGCATGTTGTTCAAATTCTGCAATACCAGACTCTTCAAACTCATGGCCAAGGGAATATGAATCTTCCTCAGGCTGGAACTCTTCTCCATCATGATCTATGAAGTAAATGGTGATTAAGTCAGTCTCCTGACCGGGTTCTAACTCAAATTCACCGGTAAGATCCTGTTCCGGAAGTTGTTCTACGATGGTTTGTCCATTCATTTTTAAACGGAACCCTTCAGCATCCCCGTGTTCATGGTCATCTGAAGAGGTAGAGTTTGAGCATGCGGTTAAAATTCCTGCGAAAATAAATAGTGTTAATACAGCTTTAGCCGCTGATAAAAAGGATACTTTTTTCATGGGTAAAATGATTTAAATAAGTTGGTAAATAATATAACGGGCCAAAATGCGGCCGGATTTAGTGGCTTACTTAAATCAATGCGGGTGGGGAACGACCCAGAAGAGGAGTGAATGGTTCATCGGAAAAGTGGAAATCCATTACCGAAATCAGCACTTCCTGATATTCCAAAATGTGAATGAAAGGTGCCGGATTTGTATCCGAAGTGTAAGAACTTATCGTACAAACCGGGCAAACGGGATCAGATTCGGTATAATGCTGTTCGTTGGCATGATGCAGACATTCCAAGCCATCACTATGGTAGTGAGCCATAGAAGAAAGCAATCCTGCTACTGCAAGCAGCAAAAAAGCAACAGATATGTAATTTCTAAATCTGTTCAATGCATTATCTCGTATTATACGGTAAGAATTTAATGCTTAATATCATCAAAACAAGGCTAATTAGTCTATATTCGTTCGCAACTATTACACAATTTAAAACTTGCTGATCTATGGCTGAATTTTTTGAAATTGCAAAGGAATGGTTTTTTACTCTGGGGGAAGATTACGGGGTGAACCCCATAATTTTTGGGAGTATTTATGTAGGAGCGATTCCTTTTTTTACGCTGAGTATCGGCTGGTTAGTAAAGAATTACCGGCAGCAAAAGTCGATTGTTTTACCGGCACTGAGTTCTACGTTCTTTTTCATATCCGCTTATCTGTATTTAATCATTGCCGGCGAAAATGTACCCTGGTGGGTGTATGGGGTGGTGGTAATGATGATTGGCTATGGGGCCTGGTCAACCTATCAAAAAGTTAAAAATAAGATCGAAGATGTGGCTCCCGAAATAGATTCCAACGAACTTCCGGGCTGAAAGAGCCTCTTCATCGCTTTTCTGAGCCATATACATAAACCCTTCACATTACTTTTGAATACTACAACTGTTCGGTCTTAGAGGCTGGGTTGAATGAAGTCGGTACATCAGCCGGGCAAAAGGCCTTGTTTATAATCACAAAGTACAGAGAGGTATTGCTATGGCTAATTTTGAAAAATTTGTTTATCGCTTCGGTAAATTCAGCACAGATGGAAATAGAGAAATGAAACATCTGTTGGGGGGTAAAGGAGCAAATCTTGCTGAAATGAGCACCATCGGAATTCCGGTTCCTCCCGGATTTACCATTTCTACAGAGGCATGTAAGAAAACAATTGACAACCGAATGGAATGGCCCGAAAACCTGATTGATCAGGTTAGGGAAGGGGTTAAACATATTGAAACCGAGATGGGCTTAAAGCTGGGTAATGAAGAGGACCCTTTGTTGATTTCGGTACGATCGGGTGCCGCCGTTTCCATGCCGGGAATGATGGATACTATTCTTAATCTTGGAATTAATGATGAAGTTGTAGAAGCGATTATCAGAAAAACGGGCAACGAGCGATTTGCTTACGACAGTTACCGCCGGTTTATTGATATGTTTGGGGATGTGGTGATGGGGGTAACCCACGATCATTTTGAAGAAGCTATTGAGAAGCTGAAGAAAGAAGTGGGCGTTAAAGAAGACCTTGAATTGACCGCATCTCACCTACGGGAGTTAACGGATCGGTATAAAGCGATTTATCGAAAAATAACCGGGCACATGTTTCCGGATGATCCCATGGAGCAACTCCGGTTTGCCATAAATGCCGTGTTCAATTCGTGGAATAGCGCACGAGCTATAAAGTACCGTCAAATCAGTAATATTCATGGTTTAATAGGCACGGCGGTAAACGTGCAGGCTATGGTGTTTGGAAATATGGGAGAGAAAAGCGGAACGGGCGTTTGCTTTACCCGAAACCCGGCTACCGGCGAATCAAAGCTATATGGTGAGTTCCTGCTGAATGCCCAGGGTGAAGATGTTGTAGCAGGGATCCGTACGCCAAACCCTATTGCAGAGTTAGAAGAAAGAAATCCTGAGATCTATAAGGAACTGGTTAGCTATACCGGAAGTCTTGAATCGCATTATAAAAATATGCAGGACATTGAGTTTACTATTCAGGATGGCAACCTGTTTATTCTCCAAACCAGAAACGGAAAACGAACAGGAGCTGCTGCAGTCAAAATTGCGGTCGATTTAGTTGAAGAAAAGATCCTTTCCAAAGATGAAGCTATTCGGGACCTGGTTGACCCGGAACACATCGAACAGCTTTTGCATCCTCAGTTTAAAGATGGGGAGCAGGCAGAAAATACCATACTGGGAAGCGGGTTACCGGCTTCTCCAGGAGCAGCGGTAGGGAAAGTTGTGTTCGATTCTAAAAAAGCCGAAGAAGCAGGTAAGGACAACGAGCCCGTTATCCTGGTCAGGATTGAAACCAGCCCGGAAGATGTGGGTGGAATGTCTTCTGCTGAAGGTATTCTAACATCCCGAGGAGGGATGACCAGTCACGCCGCTGTTGTGGCCCGCGGATGGGGTAAACCTTGCGTGGCCGGTTGCAGTGATATTGTGATCAATTACAAAACACGATCGTTTACCAATGGAGAGGTAACGGTAAAAGAAGGCGATTGGATTTCACTGAATGGTAATACCGGGAAAGTGATACTGGGTAAAAAAGAGTTGTCTAAACCTGAGTTCAGTGAGGAATACCAAACCTTTATGGATTGGGTAACTGATATTGAGCTGATGAAAGTCCGAACCAATGCTGAAACTCCGGAGGATGCACAGGTTGCCCGCTCTTACGGAGCAAAAGGTATTGGTCTTGCCCGCACCGAACATATGTTCTTTAAGCCCGGTCGCGTCAATTTTATGCGTAAAATGATTATAGCGGAGTCTAAAGAAGAGCGTGTTGCAGCTTTAAGCAACTTACTTCCATTCCAGAAGCAGGATTTTGCTGAAATTTTTGAGGCTATGGAAGGACTACCTGTTACTATTCGGCTGCTCGATCCGCCACTTCATGAATTTCTTCCACAGGAAAAAGAGGAAATCGGAAAAGTGGCCGGCGAGCTGGGAGTGACACCAGACAAGCTCCTGCAGAAAGTAAACCAGTTGAAAGAGTTCAACCCCATGTTAGGACACCGTGGTTGCCGGTTGGGAATCACCTACCCTGAAATAACCGAAATGCAGACCCGCGCTATTATTGAAGCGGCTATAGAATTGGTTGAACAAGGCAAGGAAGTGTTCCCCGAAATAATGATTCCTCTGGTAGGAAGCGTAGAGGAATTTGTGAACCAGCGGGAGGTTGTTGACAGAGTTGCCCAAGAGATACTGGCTGATGCCGGTGTAGAACTGGATTACAAAGTAGGAACCATGATCGAGATACCAAGAGCGGCTATTTTGGCGGATCAAATAGCTGAAAAAGCAGATTTCTTCTCCTTTGGAACCAATGACCTGACACAGCTAACCTATGGTTTCAGCCGTGATGATGCCGCAAAATTCTTACCGGATTATATTGAAAGGGGCATTCTGAAGCAGGACCCTTTCCAGGTGTTGGATGAAGAAGGAGTGGGGCAGTTTGTTCAGGCCGGAACGCGTTTGGGCAGAATGGTGAACTCAACACTAAAAGTGGGAATTTGCGGTGAACACGGTGGAGATCCATCCAGCGTTCATTTTGCATACAACACCGGTTTGGATTATGTGTCCTGTTCCCCATTCCGGGTACCTGTGGCACACCTTGCCTCTGCTCAGGCAGTACTCAGAAAAAACAAGGAAGAAGACGAAAACTCCGATAAACCCATGCCTACAGTGCGTGCATAACAAAATCAGTTAATCAATCCGGCTGTAAATTATTGATCTCCGAAGTGCTTGCATTTTATATGATGAGTAAAGATATATTGTATGAAATGAAGTAAGCATACAGATGGTTAGGTCATCTCTATCTAAAAAGGAGACATTGATTTATGGCTGGATATGATTTTGATATGATTGTAATTGGCGGGGGAGCTGCCGGCTTAACAGCTTCGGGGATAGCGGCTAATTTTGGAGCAAAAACCATGATGGTTGAAGCCGACCGGTTAGGTGGCGATTGCACATGGACGGGCTGTATTCCTTCCAAAACCCTGCTCAAAGCCGGAAAAGTGGCTTGCCAAATTAAAGATGCCGGAAAGTACGGGCTGATTGATGCCGAGCCGAATATCGATTTCAAAAAGGTGATGCAACACGTGGACCACGTCCGCAAAGAAGTGTATCACGATGCGGACCGGCCGGAGATTTTTGAAGACATGGGCATTGAAGTGGTTCACGGGCTGGCTTCTTTTAAAGATGATCATACCATTGAAATTGAATATAAGGATGGCAGAACAAGAGCAGTATCATCCAAATATTTCATTATTGCTACCGGAGCCAAAGCATTTGTGCCACCGATAGATGGAATCGAAGAGGTGGACTACCTGACAAATGAAAGCCTTTTTGAGATAGAAGATTTACCTGAAGAGTTACTGATTATCGGTGGCGGACCTATTGGTACGGAAATGTCTCAGGCTTTTGTAAACCTGGGATCAGAAGTTACCATTATTGATATGGCCGACCGAATTTTAGCGAATGACGATCCGGAGTTGGTTGACATACTACACGATGAGTTGAAGAAACAGGGCGTGAATTACCAATTGAACGCTTCAGTAAAAAAGGTGATGCAGGACGGAAATAGAATTAAAGTACAGGTTGAAATTAAGGGCGAAGAGAAAGTGATTGAAGGGGATGCTCTTTTAATGGCAACGGGACGAAGAGCCAATACCTCTTCACTGAACTTGGAAGCAGCCGGAGTAAAAACAGATAAAGGGAACATTGTAGTAGATGAATCCTGCCGAAGCAGTCAATCTAATATTTATGCCGCCGGCGATGTGACGGGACGATATCAGTTCACCCATATGAGCGAGCATATGGCCAAGATCGCAGCTACAAAAGCTCTGCTAAAAGTAGTACCCATGAAGATTGAAAAAGATATGGTGTCGTGGGTCACCTTTACAGATCCGGAATTGGCTCATGTTGGCAAAACGGAGAAGCAGCTAAAAGAGGAAGGCGAAAAATATGAGGTTTATCGATTTCCTTATTCCAAAATCGATCGGGCGGTGGCTGAAGGAGAGACTACCGGCCTGGTTAAAGTCTTCGCTAAGAAATTATCGGGTAAAATCCTTGGAGCTACAGCAGTGGGAGCTCATGCCGGAGAATTTATCTCTGAATATGCCGTGGCGATTAAAAACGGGGTATCTATGCGGGGCATTGCGGATACCATTCACCCATACCCCAGCTGGGGATTGGGGGCACGTCGCGCTGCCGATCAGTGGTATATCAAGAACCAAAGCAAGTGGTCGGTGAAGCTGATTAAAACTATTTTTGGCTATCGGGGAGATACCCCTGATTACAGCGACCCGGACCGGGTGGTATAATATGGTAAGAAGGGTTCGTTCCGACGCAGAGCGTCAGAACGAGGGAAAAAACCAGCTATGTCGAATAAGTGCCCAACGAGCTACTACCGAATTTAAACTACTCTCTGGCTAAGACGCTCTGCGTCGTGGCTAATAAGGCAAGGAAAATTATTCTGTAAGGAATTGACTTCCAATCGCTCTTACCAATAAAAAAGATTGAAAATGGGTAGAAGCCGATATAAAATATTAGATGAGAGATACCCGTATTTCATTACATCATCGATCGTCAATGGGTACAACTTATTAAGTGAAAAACGATTTCGGGATATTTTGTTAGATGGGTTAAATTTTCTGAGCAGAGAGAGGAGAATCAAGCTTTACGCTTATGTGATTATGTCGAATCATATACATTTCATTTCGAAAGGAAATAATCTTTCTAAGTGTATTGCAGGATTTAAATCATTTACGGCACGTCAGATTATTGATTCTATGATTGAAGATGGAAATAAGTATTGGTTAAATAGATTAAAGGAAGCAAGAGTTAACAATAGAACAGACAGGGAATATCAACTTTGGGCGGAGGGTTTTCACCCAAAACAAATATTTTCAGATGAAGTTATGGAGCAAAAGTTGAATTACATTCACTACAATCCGGTCAAAGCAGGATTGGTTCGGAGAGAATCGGATTGGAGGTATTCTTCTTATGGGGATTATAATTGTGATTCAACGGGATATGTAGATATTGATGTATATCGGGGGTAAGTTCGTTCCGACGCAGAGCGTCAGAACGAGTGGTGAAGTAAAAATAGCTGATTCTTAATCAGCATAAGCTTCATCCTCATGATGAAAAACCACCTCGCTATGACGCTCTGCGTCGTAGCGAATCTACGTAGGCGGGCCGGACTGAATCTCTTCCAACTTACTCATTGCCCGGTCTTTCAGGTTATTGAACTGGTCTTCGGGAATATGTCCTGCTGTGTATTGGTGGTACAGCCACACGATATAGGTGGCCATTACATCTTCGTAGCAGTAATGCTCAATCAGGTCAAGTTCACCCCGTTGGAACATCGCCAGCACTTCATTTCCCTCCCCGGTTTGTTTGAAGGGAATGCCAATAAGCTGACCCAAATGTTTGAGTTTGGGCCAGGAACTAGCTCCGTAATTACTGAATTCATCTACCAGGTCTACATTGTGCCGGCTGTAGCGGTAGCGAATATCATAATCGTGCATACGAACCGGCATTTGTAGTCCGTGCTTCATCGCACGGTAGGTTAGCACAGGAATATCAAAACCTTTTCCGTTATGGTGAATTAGGCCAAAGTCTTTATAGGTACCTATTGCATCAAAAATCTGTTTGAGACCTTCCTTTTCATCCTCGCCACTCCAGGCCACTTTTTGTTTAGGTCCGCCGGTATTCTCAATCCAAAGTCCAACCCAAGAAACCATTCGGTGATACATAGGAGGAAGGAAACCTGATTTATTTCTGGCTAATTCCTCACTCGCCTTTTCCAGTAACAGCTCCTGATCAGAATCCTGGTCATTAAGTACCCGGCGTATGAAATCAAAATCCGGAACGGTCTCTACATCAAAAATAAAAAACATGGTGAAGGTGTTAGGTGCAAGTTTTAGGTGTTAGGTTTTGGATGAAGCCTTCCTAAAACCTTGAGACTAACACCTAAAACCTATTACAGTTCCCCGGCCAGCGATTGCTGGAAACGTTGTTCAATATCGGTTTTGGAATCGTAATGTGCTAATAAAAACATGAGTTTGGTTACAGCGGCTTCCAAGGTAAGATCATTCCCACTAATGGCACCGTGTTCTAAAGCTGCTCGCCCTGCGGAGTATTGGGTGAGATCGACCGAATCATAATCGGCTTGGGAGACGATGGCTATAATCACATCTTGATCCCTGCATTTATCCAGAAAAGGAAGCAGGCTCTTTTCACCTTTCACGCAGAAATTCCCGCTTCCGAATGCCCGAAGAATTACTGCACACACGTTGTCCAGCTTCAAATCCATCAAAAGCTTGGGATTCAGGTTGGGGTGAGCCGTAAGCACAAAAACCTCATCGGAATATTTGGCTACGTTCTCAAAATTCCCGTTTCCGAATTGCTCCTGAACGAGGGATTCAATCTGAATTCCTATATCAGCAAGAGGGGAGAAGTTGGGAGAGCCGAAAGCATCAAAATCGCCAATACTGAGTTTGGTGGCTCGATTCCCACGATAAAGTGCATCGTTGAAACAGATGCCGACTTCCTTAAAATCCATCGTAGCCAATTCGATGGCGTTTACCAGGTTCCGGCGGGCATCACTGCGAATGGTACTCATGGGCAGCTGCGATCCGGTAAAGATGACGGGCTTGCCCAGGTTCTTCAGCCCAAAGCTAAGAGCCGATGCAGAATAAGCCATAGTATCGGTTCCGTGCAGAATCACAAACCCGTCGAACTCATCATATTTTTCTTCAATACAACCGGCCAGTTTCACCCAGTGCCAGGCATTCAAATCCGAACTATCCTCGAAGAAAAGGGGGAAAGTGACAATCTCAGCAATTTCGTTTAACTCCGGAATCTCTTCATACAACACCTTCGACCACCGCTCCGGATCCAGCTCAACACCAGCTCCTTTAGCGTTCATGGCAATGGTTCCCCCGGTCTGTATTAATAAAATCTTTTTCATGTTGATTTATTCGTGACTCCGTTTATTTTTGATCTTCACATTCTATTCAAAAAGAATGGGTACTGTTCATTGAATTTTTGGCGCAAAAGCTGGTCGCGCTTTTTGACAAGTTAAGCTGCTATCAATAAACATAGCAGAAATTTTGCCACTAAAGCACCAAGGCACTAAAAGTAATTAATTATTTCGTGTTTTAGATATTTAGTAGCAGTTGAAAAATGAGAAAAAGGAGTTACCATGAAAGTTTATAATCCTACCCGTATCCGTAATGTTGTTCTGTTGGGGCATTCAGGCTCCGGAAAAACAACGTTAGCCGAAACGATGCTTTTCGAAGCCGGAGCCATTAACCGACGAGGATCGATAGAAGAAAAGAATACCGTTTCTGATTACCACAGCCTGGAAAAGGAAAAGCAGAAATCAATTTTCTCGTCTTTCATGAACCTGGACTGGCGGGGCCATAAAATTAATCTTATCGACACACCTGGAACATCGGATTATATCGGGGAGGTGGCGGGAGCCGTTCGTATCGCAGATACCGCTATTTTTGTGCTAAACTCGGAACAGGGGGTTGAAACAGCTACCGATTCACTCTGGAAATACGTTCAAAAGTACAGCGTGCCTTCCATGTTTGTTGTCAATAAACCGGATACGGATCAGTCTGATTTCTGGAAGACTGTTGACGAAGCCAAAGAACATTTTGGACGCCAGGTAACCGTGGTGCAGTATCCATTCAGTGAAGGACCTGATTTCCACGCAATCATCGATGTTCTTCGCATGACGATGTACGAATTCCCCGAGAAAGGGGGCAAGCCGGATAAACTGCCGATCCCTGAATCGCAACAGGCCCGTGCCCAGCAGCTGCATCAGGAACTGGTTGAAACCATTGCCGAAAATGACGAAACCCTGATGGACATCTATTTTGAGCAAGGGGAGCTGGACGAAGAACAAATGCAAAAGGGATTACATATCTCACTGGTAAACGGTCAGATTTTTCCACTGTTTGTAAACTGTGCGGCCAAGAATATGGGAACCGGCCGGGTAATGGGATTCCTCGATGATGTGGCTCCTAATCCACTGGAAGGAAATCCTCCAAAAACTGAAGATGGAGAAGTTTTTGAACTGGACCCGGAAGGCAAGCCCGTGATGTTTTTATTCAAGACGCATTCCGAGTCACATGTCGGAGATTTGATCTATTTCAAAACTTACGGCGGTTCCATCAGGCCGGGAATGGATTTGATCAACAGCTCCAATGATTCCTCAGTACGCCTTGGAAGCTTATTCCTGACTGAAGGGCATAAGCGTATCGAGATAAGTGAAATTCAAACCGGAGATATCGGAGCTGTGGTGAAGCTGAAGGATGGAGAAGTCAACGACACCCTCCACGAAAAAGGGCATGAAGTTAAACTACAAGGTATCCAGTTTCCTCCAACAACAATACGTACAGCCGTGAAGCTGAAGAAGGAGGGAGAGGAGGATAAGCTGGGACATGCGCTCCATCAGATTCACCGGGAAGATCCTTCGGTGGTTATTGAGCACAGTCAGGAACTGCGGCAGGTTATAATTCATGGTCAGGGTGAGGAACATCTGGCCGTGATTGAAGATCAGCTAAAGAACCGGTTTAAGCTGGATGTGGAATTCATCACTCCAAAAATTCCATATCGAGAAACCATTACCAAAGGAGTGAAGTCTCAATACAAACACAAAAAACAATCAGGTGGAGCCGGGCAATTTGCGGAGGTTCATCTTTTGATTGAGCCATACACAGAAGGAATGCCTCCACCGAGTGACCTCAAGGTTCGGGATGTTCAGGAGCACGAACTGGATTGGGGCGGCAAGCTGGTGTTTCAGAACTGCATTGTGGGTGGGGTGATTGATAACCGGTTTATGCCGGCTATTCTCAAAGGAGTGATGGAGAAAATGGAGAACGGTCCTATGAGTGGTTGTCGAGCTCGTGATATCCGGGTTTCCGTTTTTGACGGATCGATGCACTCGGTAGATTCCAACGAAGCGGCCTTCAAAACGGCAGCCCGAATGGCATTCCGGGATGGTTTTATGCAGGCAAATCCTCAGCTGATGGAGCCGGTTTATGAAATTGAAGTTACCGTTCCTTCCGACTTTATGGGGGACGTGATGAGCGACCTGAGCACCCGGCGCGGGCAGATTCAGGGAATGGATGGAGAGGGTTCGATTCAGAAGATAAAAGCCCATGTGCCGCTGGAAGAGCTGGATCACTATTCAACCCGACTGAAATCCATGACCCAGGGAAGTGCAACCTATACGCGTGAGTTCTCTCACTATGCCCAGGTTCCTCATGATGTTCAAAAACGAGTGGTTGAGCAGAATCTGGAGCTTCAGGAAGCCTGAAGAACATTGAACCTGTCTTTGCCGGCAGGCAGGCAAGGAACACTGAACATTCGATATTGAAGTGTTCCTTGTTTACTTATTCTGCCTTTTCCGAAATGTGAAGCTTGGATTTAATCAAGTAAATCCAAGAATCCTATAAATCCTATAAATCAAGGTTCAAAAATAGTTTCTCAACCTTGATTAGCTTGATTTCAGGATTACCATGATTGTAATTCAGAGCGGCAGGAAATGCCTTCACGATTCAGAAATGTAAAAGCAATGTTCTGACTTTTAGTTTCCCTTGTTGATGTATTCCAGGTATCTATTGGGCAGTTCAAAAGGGCGTTCTTTGGGAACGGGTGGGAAACGCGGGACGGCCTCCATTTTGGGGCGTTCTGGGCGGCGCTCCGGATTCCAGGCAAAGCCGTCTAACTTTCGGTCAGACAGTCCGGAGAATTCTTCAAAGAAATAGCCATCATTCTTGCCGGCTACTACGCGTTGCAGGTCTCCGTTGCTGAAGTACATCACCGTTTGCGGGGATGAATATTCTACAGCGCCATCCGGTTCGTCAGCTTCATTCTTGGTATGATATAAAACCTGGCTGTTTGGATAAATTTTAATACGTGAAATATTTCCTTCCGTAAAGCCAGCAATCAATGTGTCCCCTTTTATTTGGTGCAGGCGCCCGGTGGCACTGTCTTCCTGAACAGCGATGGTTTTATGATATGATTTCAGCTGTTGTACTTCATTGCTGTCCATTTGGACTGAGATATAGGGGCCGGTAAGCTGAATATTATCATGCCAGGCAATGGGATTGGATATCAGCTCAAAAACTTCCGTTGAGGAATCATACAAAAGAGTGTCAGAAACGGATGAGAATTTTCGGGACCAAACTCTGACGTTCTCGTATCCACGAATCAGGTTGGTTGAATCCCGTTCCAACAGTAACAGCTGATCACCAAAAATGTGGGTGGTATCGGTGGTGTCAGAACTGATTTTTCGCATATAGCCATTGCCATCCACAAAGCGCCTGCCGGTAGAATCGGCTTCCAGATAATCTCCGGTTAGTGTACCGTTGTTAGTACTGTCAGCTACAAAAATATTATCGTACAGCTGCAGGTATTGAGTGGATCGATTGATGAATAAGCTATCCCCTTCCGCATACTGAGCGGAGTCTGATAACTGAACATTTCCTTTAAAAATAGCACTGTCTTGGTTTTGGAAATAGGTGCCACGTTCAGCAATCAGCGTACCATCCTGATCTTCCAGCCGAATTCCATTATCAAAATAGGCGACCTTGGTGAAAAAATTATAGTCCACCCTCTTCCCAAAAAGAGTGGTGCTGTCTTGCATGATAATCACCCGACCGCGTAGTAAACTCAGGTCACGATTCGTGTAGTAGTAAAGGGTATCGCTCCAGATAGTCTCATCCGGTGTTTCAATTTGGATGTTTCCGAAAGCACGGATTTCATTTCTGTTTATGAACCGCCATGCACTATCGCAAACCATCTCGATATTTCCGGTGGTGAGCCGGGCGTTATATAATTTCTGAATTTGCTCGCCATCCAAAGTGGCACCAACGGCCCGACTGAAGGATTCGATGTTAATAACACTTTGACCAAATACAGACAACGGCTGCAGAAGAAGCAGCGTAAGAACAAGAGCAGATCCGGCTTTGGTAAAGGAGGAAAGAAATTTATTCATGAACCGAATATACAATTACGATGCGTTAGAATATACCTAATCAATGACTGCACGTCCGCCGCCTTCATTAAGGGTATAGTTGGTCAGATCTGAATCGCCAAAGAATCCCTCGGCTGCGATACTGTCGGGCGGGGAAATGAAGATGACGAATTCCGGAGTACTTACCCGGTCTTTCTGCCGTTCCCATTTCAGATATTCAGAGCGAAGCTTTTTGCCTTCGGGGGCATTTACACGAACGCTTCCAAACATCTCAAAAGCGGATTTATCAGGAAGATGAACGGCACTGTCGGTGTAAACATAAGTGTCCGGTTTCCCTTCCTCATCAAATATTTCGATGTAAACCGGGCCCGAAATTTTGGTGATGTTTTGATTCTCATTCTTGATGGAAGAGGCATAGGTTCCTGACAGCTTCAACTTAAGCTTCCCGTCTTCCATGATCTCCATATTAATTCCCCAGCTTTCAGTGGTAGTGAATAAGGAATCGCTCAGTGCTTCCTGAACCTGCTTATTCTCAAACTCGGTAAGTTCGCCACACCCTGAACCGGATAGCATCAGCATAACGGGCAGTATGAACAAGTGTGTAATCTTCATGTGCTGATAACGGTTTAAGCTGTAGCTATTGTCTGCCTGCTGATGATTGTATAGAACTACAGGGTGCCAAAGTAGCGGTCACCGGCATCTCCAAGCCCGGGAACAATAAAGGCATTCTCATTCAGCCTTTCATCGATAGCGGCCGTAATAATAGGAACATCCGGATGGTCTTCCCGAAGTCGTTTGATGCCTTCCGGGGCTGAAATCAGTGAAACAAACCGAATGTTATCTGCTCCATTCTCTTTCAGGAATTTGATGGCATGGGAACCACTTCCACCTGTGGCAAGCATCGGGTCGACAACGAGTGTATATGCTCCCTTTAATCCACCGGGAAAATTATGGTAATAGTTAACCGGCTGATGGGTTTCCTCGTCTCTGTACACCCCAATGTGCCCTACTTTAGCATCGGGCATAAAACTTATGATGCCATCCACTAAACTTAATCCGGCCCGGAGGATGGGAATCACAAAAACCTCGGCGGCCGGCTTATAGCCGGTCGCAGTTTGGATGGGGGTTTCTACTTCGTATTCCTGAAGGGGAAGGTCGGTAAGTGCCTCAGCTGCAAGGATGGTACCGATCGTTCCCATAGCACGCCGGAAGGGAGCGGTCTCTGTATTTTTATCCCGGAGGATACTCAGATACCGCTTTACAACCGGGTGATCTATTTCAGTAACCTGTTCCATGTTTAAATTTCACCTTTAGCTTCGAGCTCGTCCATTTTGTTGAAGTACTTCTTACTGGCTACCGCAACAGAACCTGAAAGGGCAAACAGGGCGATGATGTTCGGGAAGGTCATCAAACCAAGCGCAATATCACCGATTGCCCAAACCGTAGCCAGCGGGAATATGGCCCCGAGGAAGTGCATCCCCAGATACACGACTTTGTAGTAAATGATGGATTTGTCGCCAGCCAGATACTGTATGGATCTATCTCCATAGTAACTCCAGCTGATGGCTGTAGAGACTCCGAAAAGGAGCACGCATATGGTTACGATATAATCTCCGTAAGGGAAAATAGGTGCAAGACCTTTCTTAAAACCAAGGGAAGTTAGCGGGGCCCCGTTTTCAATAATGCTGGTATAGATATTATCTATTTCTTCACCGGCTTCGTTTGTGAAAACACCAACGCCGTCAACCATTACAAGGGTACCTGAGAAGGCAGTAGTCTGATCTTCATCGATAAAAAACTTGCCGGTGGGAAAGTCATTACGTTCAACGGTACCGTTAACAGGCTCACCATCTTCAATCAACAGGGTGTTACTTCCATCGGTGATTTCAACAGCATTATTACTGTTTCCGGGCTCATAAACCATGTCGTGGCGTTCTTCCCAAACTCCGGTACTTACGATTACAAGTCCGGTCATAGTACAAACTACGATGGTATCAATAAACGGTTCAAGCAGTGCTACCACACCTTCACGAACAGGTTCTTCCGTTTTAGCAGCACCGTGAGCAATCGGGGCCGAACCCTGACCCGCCTCATTGGAAAATAACCCTCGTTTTATTCCCCAAACCAAAGTGGTAAGGAATAACCCTGAACCTACACCAAACAGTCCGGCTTCGGGAGTAAAGGCAGAAGTAAAGATGGTTCCGAAGGCAGGAATCACGTCATCGGCATTAATGGCAAGAATGATAAGTGCACCTAATACATAGATAAGAGCCATGATGGGCATCAATCGAGAGGTAACCTGCCCAATACGCTTGATACCACCTACAATCACGATACCTACAAAAGTTGCGGTAAATAAACCGGAAGCCCAGCTTGGGATCTGGAAGGTGCTGTACATGGTGTCAGCAACGGTGTTGGCCTGAACGGCATTACCGGTAAGGAAGGAGCAAATTACTGCCATAGCGGCGAAAAAGACGGCCAGCCATTTCCAGTTGGAGCCGAGTCCTTTTTCTATATAATACATAGGACCACCGGATACGGAGCCATCGGCATTTTGAATTCGGTATTTAACAGCAAGTGTACATTCCGTGTATTTAATGGCCATACCAAAGAAAGCGGTAACCCACATCCAAAAAAGAGCACCGGGCCCACCATAATGGATGGCAATAGCAACACCGGCAATATTACCAATACCTACGGTTGCTGAAAGAGCGGTGGTAAGCGCCTGGAAGTGATTGACGTCGCCGGTATCATCGGGGTTATCATAAATTCCCATTACAGATTTGATACCATGGGCAAAGCGTCTTATTTGCACAAAGCCAAGGCGAAGGGTGATGAAGATTCCAAATCCCAACAGCACCACAACCATGAGAGGAAATTTTTCCGGGGTTGACCAAACCAGGTTGTTCAGCCAGTTTACAACTTGTTCAAATACTTCCATGAATAAAATTTTATAGGTTAAGAATATGTTAAGAGGGCAGGCTGAAAGTAAAAAACATTTGGGAATATTAAAGGGTTAACATTTGTGAAAGCTGTGCAAGGGAAGCGGGCGCTTCTGTAAACAGGATGATTGATGAAGTAAACGGAACAGGGAAAAGCCGTGTTTACTTTCATCAGATGGTGAAAATGTTGCTGTCAGTAAAAGTTAACTGCGTATTTTATTCAAACTTGTGAACGATTTTTCAGAAGCTTTGTTTTCATTATTGTATTTTTTAAGAAACCATAGACAAATTATTAAATAACCTTTTAGATTATGACTAAAGCAGATATCGTAGATGTAATTTCTTCATCTGTTGGGTTAACGAAAGTAGAAACAGAGGCGGTTGTAAACGGTTTTATGGAAACTGTTATTGACGCTATGAAGAGAGGCGAGAATATTGAGCTGAGAGGATTTGGCAGTTTTAAAGTTGTTAAGCGAGCTCAGAGAGTAGCCCGAAATCCAAAAACGAATGAAGAAGTTATTGTGCCGGAACAATATGCCCCGATGCTGAAAATGTCGAAAGATTTTAAAGAAGCAGTCAACGAAGCACACATGGTTGAAAATTGATTTAGAAAACCTGTTAAAACTTCTTATTTTCTGAACTGTTCGAACAATAGTAATTTTTATAAAACAATATGTAGGTGAGTATTTATGCCAAGCGGTAAAAAAAGAAAGCGCGCCAAAATAGCCAAGCATAAGCGTAAAAAGCGTCTGAGAAAAAACAGACACAAGAAGAAAAAGTAAGATTTTATAAAGCCCCCGCACCAAATAAATGTGCGGGGGCTTTTTTGTTTGCCTACTATTTTGACTGAAGCCGGATATCCAAAATCCGGCTTTTTCTATTTTTGGAAAGGAAGGAAGGACAAAGGGAGTACGCAGAGTTTTATTAGAACTCTATAATATTTGTTCGGGAGAGGGATAATAACGCTGAATAGTGTTTTTTTAGAAAAGGGTAAAGAAATAGCAACAGTTTCTTAACAGAAATTGTATTTGCCGATTGTCATTTTAATTGCTCTTTAAACTGTTTTAGAGGGGTGATGCATTAACTATTCAGAACTATGCCATTTCTATGAAAAAGACTACGACACTGCTTTTCACACTTTCACTGCTCCTTATTTTTTCATCGGGGGTGCTGGGGCAGACACTCTATTCTGAAGACTTTACAGGACAAAACGGGAAGGGTGCAACGGGAACCTCAATAGGGACTACATTTGATACTACTGGTGTTGATTGGGTAATTGATGTTGGAGCTACCTTGGAAACTGATGGTACAACAAATAGTTTCGAAGTTGACTCAGAAGCCTTTATTGGAGATGATGTTGATGGAAATGGTGATGCCGGTGATGGGATTGATTATGCGTATTGGTACTCTCCTGTAATCGACGTTTCATCCGTCGATGGTGTTGACCTTAGTATTGATTTAGATAAGCGTGGTAACGGGGCAAATAGTTCTGGTGAAAGCTTAAATATTTATTATTCGAATAATCCAAGTTCAGGTAGTCCAACTTATACTTTGATTAAAGAATATGATCAAAATAGTATGGGAAGTTTACCGGAAACTTTGAATGAATTAAATATTGATGTTTCTTCTACATCAGAGTTCCGATTGAGAATAGGAATGGATGCTAACGGTGCTGGGGATGGGTTTTCATTTGATGATATTACAGTTGTCGAAAATACTTTAAAATCCGAGCCTGCAAATCATGCCACTTCTTTTTCAGTTTCAGGTTCTATCAATTCTGCGGATCTATCCTGGACAGATGCAACAGGATCTCCCTTACCGGATGCTTATCTGATAAAAGTTAGTAATGTAAGTTTTGGAGCGATTTCAAGTCCGAGTGACGCATCATCAGTTTCTGACGATTTGGATATCTCTGATGGTTCCGGAGCACTTAATGTAGCTTTTGGAGAAGAATCTGCTTCTTTCACCGGTTTGGATGAAACGACCACCTACTACTTTAAGATTTATCCTTATACAAATTCAGGTTCGGATATAGACTACAAAACAGATGGTACGGTTCCTGAAGATGATGCAACCACTTTAGAAACTCCGGACATTGTAATAAATGAAATTTTGGCTGATCCGGATGGTGATGCAAATGGTGATGGAACAACTGATACAGGAGAAGATGAATTTTTAGAATTTGTAAATACTGGAACTACCGAGTTAGATATTAGCGACTGGACTGTAGAAGACGCTAACGGAACTACTCACACTTTTACAAACCCTACCGTTTTAAAACCACTTCAAGCTGTTGTGATATTTGGGGGTGGCACCCCAACAGGTGACTTTGGTGGAGCACTTACGCAAACTGCCGGTGGCCTTAGTCTGAATAATGGTGGCGATGATGTTATCCTGAAGAATGATTCTGGTATCGAAATAATCAATTACACCTATTCAGGAGCTACTGATCAGTCCGAAACCCGTAGCCCGGATTTGACCGGAGATTTTGAAGATCACGAAACCGCCGATACAGATGATGCTTCTTCCTTTTCTCCCGGAACCCGAATTGATGGTACCTATTTTCAGCCTTCTGTGGAAATAACGGGCAATGCGGGGTGGCGACTACTTTCCTTGCCAATTGAAGATGGAACCGTAGCTGATATATCTGACAATACGGCCGTTCAGGGTATTTCAGGTGGCGATAATGCCGGGGCAGATCCAAACTTATTTATCAATACCGCATCCGACGGCACTGGCCAGAATGGATATACTACTCCAACAAATGTTACAACTCCTTGGGGCGATGGTTTGGGATTCATTATCTTCTTCTACGATAATAGCTCAAATGGAAGTTCAGAACTTCCAATCATCTTGGATGCATTCGGAACTGAACCTTCAGGAGATGTGGATGTAACAATTTCTGATACATGGACATTAGTTGGAAACCCTTTTACCAGTAATTTTGAACTTGATCAACTCACTGGAAATGATTCAGGCGAAGGGGTCAATGATGGATTGGTAAGTCCTGCAAGTTTTTGGGATGATGGAATAGCTACTGATGAAAGCGGAAGCTGGATAACAGAAAACTTCGGCTCCTCAAATGGAGAGGTGATCAGTACATGGTCCGGGTTTTTTATTCAGCGAAATAGTGGTTCTACGACTCAATTAACTTTCCCGGGGGCGGGTAAAACTTCAGATGTGGCTACAGCTTCCTACTTCTCTAAAGAAAAGACAAAGGAATTCAGAGAAATAGAATTGTTATTAGAAGCTCCGGACAATCAGGTCGATCGTTCATTAAAACTATATTTCTCTAACCAGTCTATAGAAGGTCGTGATGGTTTTGATGGAGGAAAACTTATCCCTTTGAACGGATCGCCATTTATCTCATTCATAAACGATTTTGGTAAGGGTAGTGAACTATTTGTTCAGGATGCCCGCCCGCTTAATCCTGAAACAGAACAGAAATATGAGCTTGCATTGGGTGATGAGGGCGTTAGGGGTACTTATACTCTAAGCTGGCCAGAGATGACTAACATTCCCGATGATTGGTCATTTACGCTAACCGACTTTGAAACCGGAAATACTATGAATATGATTCCGGGAAGCTCCTACGAATTCAATGTAGAAGCGGTACAGAAAGTCCGGACAGTCAGTGTTCTGAATCTTGCAGCAATGGAAGCTTCTGCGGAAGAAGTAAACTCACGATTCTCTATTACGCTGAAAACCAGTACAACTACAAGTACGGAAAAAGCGGATGAGCCTCAAACTTTTGCTTTAAAACAAAATTATCCGAACCCGTTCAACCCAAATACAACAATTGAATATAGCGTATCAAAGTCAGCGACTGTTACTTTAACGGTGTATAATGTAATGGGCCAGCAAGTTGCTACTCTTGTTAATGAAACAAAACCGGTGGGTACATACCGGGTAAGTTGGAATGCCGCCGACATGGCAAGTGGGATATATCATTATCGCCTGCAGGCCGGAAACCAGGTGATGATCCATCAAATGACTCTAATTAAATAAATTGTTGATGATGAATTACGGATGTTGATTGCTTCATGTGATTCAGCATTCATCGTCTCAAATTCAAAATTTCAGATTATGAAAACCCTCATTTATATCTTTATTGCAATAGTTTTTTTACTTGCCTTATCAATAATTGTGGTTGCTCAGCCTGGTTTACCTGCCAACCCAAGTCAGGCACCAATTGACGGAGGACTTGGATTGTTGGCTGCTGCAGGCGGAGGCTATGCCCTCAAAAAATTACGCGATCGCAAAAAGAGGCAAGAGGAATCAGGTTTATAAAAACCGGTTACATTTAATCAAGTCATCAGGTGCTCAACATCGGGCACCTTTTTTATATAAACCAAATTCTTTGCCGTTGATCGGTCATCTTATACATAGTATCAATCTGCTTTTCTTCTTGATTGGGGCATTTTTTAGTCCGGCAGCGGTTGCTCAAAGTGAAAGTATCACCTACCGGGAAATCTCACTGAAACTGGTGGCGTCCAACGGAGTCGCTGATGTTAGCAACAAGCTCTACTTTCATGCCAACGGATCCGAAGGAAAAGATGGATACGATGGTGCAAAGCTGGCTCCGATTTCAACAACTGATTCCTATTTGTTTTTTCTGCAAGACTTTGGCAATGGCAGCGAGCGCCTGGTTCAGGATGCCCGGAATTTATACCCCGATACGGTACAGGTCTATGATCTGGAAGTGGAAGATGCCGGTTTTTCCGGTGAGTTCACGATCATCTGGGCGGACTTCAAGAATATTTCGAGTCTATGGAAGCTGGATTTTATTGATGTGGATGAAGATACAACCATAACTATGTCCGAGGACTCAAGCTATTCATTTACAAGCAGCCGGAATTTTAAGATCAGCATTGAGCCCATTGCCTCCAGGGTTGAAATTTCCGGCGAGGCCGGGTGGAGAGTATTGTCTTTTCCGGTGAAGGATGCGGCGGTAACAGAAATCATGGATGACACGGCTATTCAGGGAATTGCCGGCGGGGAGAATGAAGCCGCCGATCCTAATATTTACATCAATCCTGCTTCCAACGGCGCGTCGGGGAACGGGTATCTTGTTCCAGAGAATATTTTTGCCTCATGGGGAGATGGGCTGGGATTTATTGCCTACTTTTTTGATAATACAATGAATGGAAGTACGGAGCTTCCCCTTATGCTTGACGCTTCCGGCACCGAACCTGACTCGGATGTAATTGTGGGCGTCAGTAGTTCATTCACCCTTATCGGAAATCCTTTTTTGAGCAACATAAACCTTGATGACATCGAGGGAAATGGCAGCGGGGGTGTTAATGGTGGATTAAAAAGTCCGCTCTACTTTTATGATTCCAATGGCTTGAACACGGTTAACTTTGGAACCGAAACGGTTGTAAGCAGCTGGGCCGGCTTTTTTGCCGAAAGAAATGACAGTTCCACAACCCAGATTACCATCCCGACTTCAGCTAAAACTTCCGATGCGGCAGATGCCTCTTATTTTTCGAAGCGAGGAAATACTACGTTCAGGCAAATTGAGCTGCACCTGGAGGCTCCAAACGGACAGAAAGATATTTCCAATAAGTTGTTTTTCAGTCCGCAATCATCCGACCAACCGGACGGGTTTGACGGGAGCAAAATGATTCCCTTTGATGGAAGCCCGTACCTAAGTTTTATCAGAACCCGCAACGACTACCGGTACGATTTGCTGGTGCAGGACGCAAGGGCAATGAATCCCTCTGAACATCAAAAGTATGAACTTGCAGTTTTTGATGGCGGAATAAGCGGAACCTATACCTTACGATGGCATAATTTTCACAACATACCGGAGGATTGGGATTTCACCCTGATTGATTATGAAACCGGAGCTTCGGTGCTAATGGAAGAGGAACAATCTTATTCCTTTGAGGTAAAGGCCGACGGGAAGAAAAGTTATACAAGTGTACTTAAATCTCCGGTAATTCAGCAGGCTGTTGAAGAATCATCACCCCGCTTTGGTATTTTATTGAAGACCACGAATTCCGTAAGTATTGAAAAGAAAGACAAGGTTGACCAATTTAGTTTAGATCAGAATTATCCGAATCCTTTCAACCCGGTAACTCACATTCAATATACACTAAAGGAAGGTGCCGGGGTTTCACTCACGGTATTTAATGTGATGGGACAGAAAGTCCATAGATTAGAGGATAGCCCAAAACCAGCCGGCACTTATATTATTTCTTGGAATGCGGATGGATTGGCCGGTGGAATTTATTATTATCGCCTGCGGGTGGGAGATGAAGTTATCACCCGTAAAATGACACTATTAAAATAGGCATGATGAATATTGCACTAATACAGCAATCCTGTTCTGAGAACAAAGAAGCGAATCTAAAAAAGGGACTGGATTCGGCCAGGAAAGCAGCCGAGGCCGGTGCCAATGTCATTTGCTTTGCAGAGCTGGCGTTTGAGCCTTTCTATCCACAATTTCAAAATCCTGAAAAACCATCGGAATTTGCAGAATCCATCCCCGGGAAGACCACGGATGCCTTTTCAGAACTAGCAAAAGAATTCGGCGCGGTCATCATCTTAAATCTGTATGAGAAAGATGGAGATGCTCTCTACGACAGCTCACCAGTTATTAGTACCGACGGCTCCATTTTGGGAACCACACGCATGGTGCATATCACAGAGTATGCCTGTTTTCATGAGCAGCAATATTATACACCGGGGGATAACGGAGCTCCTGTTTATGAAACCCCATTCGGTAAAATCGGCATCGCCATTTGTTACGACAGGCATTACCCTGAATATATGCGGGCGCTGGCTTTGTCCGGTGCTGATGTGGTTTTCATACCCCAGGCGGGTTCGGTGGGTGAATGGCCGGAAGGTTTATATGAAGCCGAAGTCAGAACGGCTGCTTTCCAGAATGGATATTTCGTGGCTTTGTGCAACCGCGTGGGGGAAGAGCCAAAACTTACTTTTGCCGGGGAATCATTCGTATGCAATCCCGCGGGTGAGATAATAGCCAGGGCCGGGGAAGGAACCGAAGAGGTTTTGTACGCAGAATTGGATCTTGCCGAAGTGCAAAGATCACATGCAAAAAAGCTTTTTCTAAGAGACCGCCGTCCGGATCTTTATGGTGATTGGCTCAAGTGAGTGTGTTTAGCCTGAAAACTTGTGATTCAATATTGAATATTGGAACGTGGTCGTTATCTTCAGTCGAAAATAAGCACGCTATTTGAATATGCCTGAGACTCTGAAAGAAGTTCAGCTTCGTACAAAAGGAATTTTACCGGTTCAAAAACTCAAGTTACTTCACGCACTTGGGATTATAACATCTGATCCAAACTATCCCATTCAGGATAATCAGTTTCAACCCAACTCCATCGATCTTCGTCTTGGTGAGATTGCGTATCGAGTTCGCTGCAGCTTTCTTCCCGAGAATGATTCGGTGGAAGAGAAGGTGGAAAAACTGAAAATGTATGAAGTACCGATTACAGACGGAGCGGTGCTGGAGCAAAATTGCGTGTACATCATTCCTTTATTGGAAGAACTGAACATGCCCGAATCAAACAACACGATTCAAAAGGGACTGTTCAACGGAAATAAAGAAGAGAGTGAAGTCAAGCTGGGTACGGTCGAAAATCTTTCGGCCAAGGCAAATCCTAAAAGCTCCACCGGCCGGCTGGATGTATTCACGCGGGTCATCACCGATTATTCGCATCGTTTTGAAGAAGTTACCCCCGGCTATCGTGGAAAAATGTACCTGGAGGTGGTCCCAAAATCATTCTCTATAAAAGTGAAAACCGGACAAAGGTTGAATCAGTTGCGCGTTCGGCATGGATTTGAAGTACTTCCCGATCAGGATTTACTACGGGTGCATGCAGCAGATCCACTGCTGTTTGATGAACAAAGAGTGCCTGTTTCCATGGAGAAGATCAAGGTTAAGCAAGGCTTGTTTATGAGTGTTGACCTGAAGGGGAAGAAGGGCGATATAATCGGATATAAGGCGAAGAAGCACAATAATTATATCGACCTGGAGAATATCGGGCATTATGAAGTGGAGGAATTTTGGGAGCCGATTTATGCCCAGCAGAACGATCAGCTTATCCTTGAACCGGAGGCCTTTTATATTTTTGCATCCAAAGAACGAATTCGGGTTCCGGCTCACCTTGCTTGCGAGATGATGGCTTATGATACTGGCTCGGGAGAGCTGCGAACACATTATGCAGGATTCTTTGACAGTGGTTTTGGCGGATCGGTGGAAGACCAGGGAGCAAGGGCAGTGCTTGAAGTTCGCTCACATGATGTCCCGTTTATGATTGAGGATGGTCAGACCATGTTCAGCATGCAGTTTGAGCCTAATGCCGAGAAACCGGATTTTGTATATGGCGAGGAAATTGACAGTAATTACCAGGGACAGGATCTCAAGTTAGGTAAGCATTTCAAGCAACCATGAGCCGATATTTAGTCAACCGATGTATATGCCACAGCCGGAGCTTCAAAGAAGTGAAAGACCATGCTGAAGAGCACGGTATTACATCCGTAAAAGAACTTCAGGCTGAAGATTTTTGCAGCTGTGGGTGTGGACTTTGCATTCCGTATATCGAGTTGATGTTTGAAACCGGGGATACGGAATTTGAGCCCGGCGCATATTACAAGAAGGCTTCCAGGGCCGATTAACTTCCTTACTCGATGAACCGGTGTTTCCCGATTTACAATAAGTTTAGTGAACTGAATGATGGACAACGTATTTTTCGCACACCCTGAACACATATCTGCTAACCGATTGGAATTGGTTGATCAGGAAGCTGCGCACGCTTCCAAAGTGCTGCGGTTTAACGTAGGTGATGAATTGTATGCTTCTGATGGAAAGGGCAATTTGTATAAAGCTCAGGTCTCATCCATCTCCAAGAAATCAGTATTGGCGAATATCCTGGAAACCAATTCGGAACCGGAGCCAACGATCAAAAAAGTACTGGTTTTTGGAGCCATAAAGAAAAGAGACCGGCTGGAGTTTGCGGTAGAGAAGGCGGTGGAGCTCGGAGCGTGGGAAATATGCATCTTTAATGCAGATCATTCCGAGCGATCCAGAATAAATGAAGAACGACTGCAATCCATTGTATTAAGCGCCTTCAAACAAAGCAAAAGAAGATGGCTGCCAGAGGTGCATTACCTGAATTCCCTGGACGATGTTTTCGATCACTATCTCACCTACCATCCAGTGATGGCCCATGTGGAAGCAGATAATCGCCAAGCTGAGAGCTTAAGTTACGACAAGAATTTATTGCTTGTGGGCCCAGAAGGGGGCTTCTCAGACAGAGAAGTTGAATTGGCAAAAAAGAAGCATGCTCAAATGATTTCGCTGGGGAAAAACAGGCTCAGGGCCGAGACGGCTGCACTTACGATGCTCTCACAATTTCTGTTTACAGAATAAAAAAGCCCGGCGGCAACCGGGCTCTGTAGCATGAGTAAAGTCATTCTAAATTATGCTTCGGCCATCATGGTTTCAGGGTTCCAGCATTCCTGAGTATTGGTTTCGGCGGCTTCAGCTATCTGCTCAACATCTAATTCACTTGCAACCACATGGGGCATAACACGGCTTGTTTCTGTGATAAGAGCAGCTATTGTTGTCAGGCTGGATTTTGTGAACTCTGCTAAATGATCTTCGCCGGCTCCTAATGCAGCTGTGTGAAGCATCGTGTAGCCGGAGGCAATCATACTGAGTGCGGTGTAATCATCACGCAGCATTTTGGATACCGGATCTTCCCGTTGTGTATCCATCAACCCGGCCAGTGAACCTGAAACGGTTGCTAATTTCTCTTTGATGGTTGAAGCTGTGCCATCGTTCAGCAAATCTTCCATTCCATCGAATTCATTTAGTTGTTCCGTTAATGCCACATCTATATCATGTAGTAAATCCACGGCTTTGGTGTGATCTACTTTACTGGAGCTTTTCTGAGTTTTAACTGCTTTCTGCGTGTGTTTTAATAATGCGTAAAGGTCGGTTGTATAATCTTGAAGCTTTTCTTTTTCCATAATAATATCTGAATTTTCTTTGAATTCAATTCACTCATTAAAATGGATGTGAGGGAGCTATCGTTTCATAAATTCTTCCAAATAGCCTTAAAAAAGGGGATATAAGGCACAGAAGACATTATTTTTAAATCCTGACGAAGGTTGGTGTCTTCACCGAGAAAACGGAAAATATCATCAAAGTTATTTTTCTTGAATAGTGACCTGAATACCCTGAGGCTGTCGTTAGTGGAGTTGGAAAGAATATGGAGCAGCAACAGGTCGTAATATCGATACTTTAGCTTAGACTGTTGCGGAGGAAGGGGTTCAAATCCCTGAATGAGATTTTGAGCCAGCTTTTGAGTGTAGTCCTGAATTCGGGTAAAGGTGTAGCCTGTACTGGGTTTTGTTTGACCTCCCACCGACCCTAAATTGATAATGTTTTTGTCATAGTACGGTACATGAGGACGGTCTTCCATTGGAATTTCCCCATATTCTTTGCGCCTGATTTCATAATGATCTTTGTCGAGACCGAGCTCATGCAGGAGATAATGCTTAATCTTTTTCTTGTACTTTTTCTTTTTCAGCACGTCTTCCGAAAAAACCGTGAACTCCAGCAGGGCCTTGCTCTGTGTGTAGGGTAGTACGTACATAAAACCAACGCCGGGCTCAAACTCATTATCGAAATCCATTATGGTGAAGGTTTCCGGGTCAAAGGCGGGCTCATAGGTTTTGATTTCCCATCCCAAGAAATGCTGAATAAGCGGGTATTTAATTTGCGACCGGTCAAGGTCTTTGGGTTTCATGATGCTCTGAAATATATAGTTGGCAATGTAACTGTCGCCACCTTTGGTAAGCATCACCGCCTTACTTTGATTGGAGGAAAAATCTAGGATATTGTCTTCCAGTAGATCAAAGTTCTTGTGCTTTTTCAGTTCCCTGAGCACGTATTCCCTGAAATCCCCACTTCGGATGCAGTAATAACTGTACTCGTTGAGATAACGAAAGGTGCTGTAGTCTAAAACCGAAACCCAGGTTTTCTTCCATTTTTTGTAAATGACATCCCGGAATGGCGGCTCTTTATTGGACCAAAAGCACCAGGTTTTATCGTTGGTGGGAGCAAAGGTTGAGTCCGTTACCAGCACTTCTCCTTTGTAATTTCCTTTTGCCAGGTACCAGGCAAGGCTGAGTCCGGATAAACCACCGCCGGCAATAATGACATCGTATTTGGCTTCAATCTTCAATACAGATAACCTCCGGCGGTACTGAGTAACCCGAAAGACCGAGCTGAACTTTTATACTTTTTTTCATGAGCTGAGTGAGCGTTACTTATGTTCGCATCAGGTATTGATTATATTCCTTGAAATTGAAAAAGCAAAATGAAAGTATGATTGATTTACGCAGCGACACAGTAACACGTCCGACTCCCGAAATGTTAAAGGCCATGACGGAGGCTGAGGTTGGGGATGATGTGTTCGAATCTGACCCGACAGTGAATAAATTTCAGCAGAAAATAGCTGCTCTTTTTGGAATGGAAGCCGGACTGTTTGTGCCAAGCGGAACCATGAGTAATCAACTGGGCATTAAAGTGTTAACCGAACCCGGAGATGAAATACTGATTGATGAAAAAGGTCATATTTTCAATTATGAAACCTCGGCAGCTCCGGCACTTTCGGGAGTTCAGGTAACCACATTGCAGGGTAAACAAGGGAAGCTAGACAGAGCGGTTTTAGAAAATAAAGTACGCGGAAATTTTGATTGGGAGCCCCGAACGAAAGTTGTATGTATCGAAAATACAACGAATAAGGGTGGCGGCGTATGCTATTCGAAGGAGGAGCTGAGCGAGATTAAAGAGTTTGCCGATGAACATGAGCTGGCTGTGCACCTGGACGGAGCCCGCATCTGGAATGCGATGACGGCCACCGATATTAAACCGGAATATTTTGGAACCATTGCCGATACCATTTCAGTTTGCTTTTCTAAAGGATTGGGTGCTCCGGTTGGGTCTATGCTGCTTTCCTCAAAAATGAACATTGCCAAAGCCCGGCGCTACCGCAAAATGTGGGGTGGAGGAATGCGACAGGTAGGGCTGCTTGCAGCTGCCGCTGAATACGGGGTGGATAACCACTGGCCGCTTCTGAAAGATGATCATCGGAGAGCCCGTGATGTGGCTGAGACTATTGCCGGGTGTAGCAAACTGGCCATCGATATGGATAACCTGCAAACCAACATCCTCATTTTTGATGTACTGGAAGAAGATGCTGTTTCTGCCGTTGAAAGACTTCAGGAAGAAGGCATTGTCATGATCCCTTTCGGCCCCAAAACCATTCGCGCCACTTTCTACTTCGAAATAGGAGATGAAGATGTGAAACAGGTAAAAACAGTTCTGAAGAAATTATTCAATTGAAGGGGAGTGATAAGGTGGGTTGGCCATTATTTTTTGACTTTACCTCGATTAACTGAATCAGCCTCCTCACCACATCACTTTATCACTTTTCACTATTCACTCACCCAACTCACAATTTAGCATCCAGCGGATTCCGAATTTGTCTTTGAGCATGCCGTAGCGGGCGCCCCAAAAGGTTGTTTCCAACGGCATGGTCACTTCGCCACCTTCTGAAAGCAGTTCAAACAGCCTATCCTGCTCTTCTTCAGAATCTATATTTATGTTCAGCTGCACGTTATCACCTTCTGTTATATCCTTATGAGGTGCGCCGTCCGAAAACATCATCTGGATACCATCCGCTTTAAGTTCGCCGTGCATGATTTTTTGTTTGTGATCGTCATCCACCGGCATTTCAGTATCTCCAAACCGTTGCAAAGCGGTGATCTCACCATCCAGGCACTCTTTGTAGTAGTTCATGGCTTCTTCGCAGTTTCCCCGAAAAAATAAATATGGAACAAGCGTTTTCATGATAGAAGTATGTTAGTTAGACGTGAGGGCATATACTAAAATATTTGTGCCCATTTGCAAAGCTTTTTGTCGAAGTGATTGTGGGGTGTTGTGTACATCGGAATCTGCCCAGCCATCCCCGAGGTTAGACTCATAACTGAAAAACACCACCAGCCGTCCTTCATAAAAAATCCCAAATCCCTGCGGAGGTTTGCCATCATGCTCGTGGATTTTGGGCAGCCCATTCTCAAAAGTATAAATCTGATCGTAGATGGGATGATTGAAGGGAATCTCGATAAACTCTTCATCGGGAAAAACCTCTTTCATGGCCGGGCGGATGTACTCATCCAGTCCGTAGTCATCATCTATGTACAAAAAACCGCCATTCTGCAGGTATTCGCGTACGTTTCGAGCTTCCGTTGAAGTTAGGGCAATGTTTCCGTGGCCGGTGAGAAAAACAAAAGGGTAGGAATGGAGGTCGGCGCTTCCGAGAGATATATCCGTGTAGGAATCTGCTATTTGGATTGGGACATTACTCTTGGTAAAGGAAATAAGATTCTCCAAAGCAGAAGGATCATTATACCAGTCTCCGCCTCCGCGATATTTAGCACGGGCAATTTCGAACTCTCCGGAACTTTGGGCCGGTGCAGATTTTGGGAAGGCCAATGTGACCATCAGAAATAAAATCAATAAAGAGGATAATCTCATACGTCCAATTTCTTAGGAATTAGTTACAGATATTTCATAGACTTAGCAATAATCAAAAAACAAAGTATGAATAAGTTTATTGCTGCCTTTTTATTTGTTGCGACTTTCTTTAATCCATTAATGGCACAACCGGTTAATGAAGTGCAACATTTGCCATATCAGCAATTAGGAGATTTCACTCCTTATCAACAAAGCATATCTGAGAACTACTTGTTTCTGGTTGATGATGATATACAAAAAGTACTCTTCAATCCAGCCCGGGCTGGTGAATTGGATAATGCATTTGTGAGCACGGTCATTTCTCCATCTGAGCGGCCGGATAATTTCAGGTTATCTTTTCTGACTAAAAGTAAGTGGCTTTTTTCATTTGGTGGAAATTTCACCCAGACTAATGCTACAGGTGACTTAGAGGATTCGTTTCTGGATACAAGTAGCAATGAGGAAGGAGATCGGGTTTCTGAATATACCCGAACTTCTTATAATTCCAGAGATTTTACAAATAACCGAACCGAAAGTCAGGCTGATCTAAGCTTTTCGAAGATAATCACAACACCGGGAGGTAAGAACTTTTCAATCGGGGGCTTTTTGGGGTATTCAAAAGTGAACATGAAGTCAGATGTGATTTCTGAACGTGTTCAGGTTGAAGATAGAACATTAACTGTAGCTGATACCCTTCAGTTTAGCTTTCAGAGTAACAACGAAACAGATACACGGTCTTTTAATATAACTACAACTGAAAGAATTACTGTTGGTCTGAGTCTCCATTCATATAACAATGGCATAGATAGCAGACATAAGATTTTCATTCAAAAAAACAGTTATACCCGCGAGACCGATGAGTTTACCGCACAAAACGCCATCACCGATGTAGACGACTACAGAGATTCAGAGTTTCGGGATGCTATTTTTGAGAGGGAAATTGAGCGGATTTTTGTCGATAACGTTGACCCGCTCCAATTCAGGTATTCCGGGTATATCAATAAGCCGGTAAGCTGGGTGACGGATAATGACTATTTGTTTGCAAGTATCCGGGCTTTGTATAGCGAGGGAACATCCAGCCAACAACAAAGATTTCGTTCCGAGCTTTTGGAAACTACAAACGGGCAAGTTACGCTTACAGATGAAGATCTTGACGATTACCCTGCGGTAGAGGTTGATGACAAGCTCTGGGGAGGGACGATATCTGTGGGGTATATGATCAAGCTTGACAGTGATGATCTGAATTTTTTTACAGGAATCAATCCATATTATGGGTTTTCGGATTATGAAAGCTTCGATATTGAAAATTTCAGAGGAGTCGGAAAGGATCATTTTACCCAGGAAGCGGGAGCGCAAATACCGATTTATACTTCATATGCCGTAACCAAGTATTTCAATGTATGGGGAGGGGCAAACCTGAACGCGAGGTATAGCAGGTTAAAGACTAAAGAAACAACAATGCCGGATCTTACTGATTTTGAAAATCCGGAATTAATCTTTGTTGTTCCTCAGATAAGTACAATTACAACAGATGCTTTTGATTACAACCAAAGCCTGTTTCTGGGTTTCATGCTGAGCCATGAGTCCGGCTTAAGTATATTAAATAACTTCAGAAGCAATTTAACCTCGGTAAACACCTGGGTTGTCTCACTGAGATATTCATTCTAACTAAAGATTGGGATTCCGTTCCACATTCGTGGTTACCGTATCTGAAGCAAGGGAGCCGAACACACCAATACCACCATCTACATGATAGATGACGTTTTGGATTTCACCGGGAGAAAGAGTGGAACCGCCCAGCTGTACTTGTTGAGATCGCACAAAGTCATAAACGTTATCGTCTAAGGTGTTGGCGACAATATCATTCAGCCCATAAAAAGCGATGCCGATCCAGGGATACTTGACCGTAACCGAGCCATCCGGGTTGACCTCAAAATTACCCTCGTTGATAATCCCAGAACTGTTATTGGAAAGCAGGGTTATGTCTTCTTCAGGGTCATCACTGTCCTGAAACACGTCCGAATAAAAGGGTGTGAGATCCTCGGCATCAGGTTCGAAGCTGATGGCATTAAATACAAAAATATTCTGCCGGCCGGGATATGAGCTTTCACTCAGCGTAATTTCAAGCTGTTGGGTGGATTGATAGACCACAGACTCCGCAACACCACCTAAAATCTCAAAGCTTCCCGGAATGATGGTTTGAGCAGTAATAACATCGTTGGAACCGGGGAAAGAAATGTGCAACTGATACGTTCGTTCAGGAATGACCGCATGATTTTGGTCGGATTGATAGATACCGGGTTCTGAATTGGAGTAGGTAAAAGACTGCTCAACGGCACTCTCAGGTCCGCTTGTCAACAGACGAACTTCTATAATAGCATTGTTAACAGCGGCTTCCTCAAAATCATATACTTCATCAGCCGGGACGGTGGTAGAAAGCCGAACCTGGGGTAGTTGACGATTGGCTACCAGGTATGATTCCACCACGTAAAATTCCTCATAATCATCTTGCGGATAGACATTGCACGAAATGATAAGAGCCGAAGCAAAGAATATTAATAGCGTTAGTTTCTTCATGTTACTAAAAGTTGACGGTGTAAGAAATTGAGGGCAGAATGGGCAGCAGGTAAACAGGGTTACGCTCCACCGGATTCTCATCAAAGTCGAAGCTGTAGAACCAAACGTTACGGCGGGAATACACGTTGATGAGTTGCAGCTGTAGCTCTGAATCGCCCAGGTCAAAGAACTTACCTTTTCGTGAGAACGATACATCCATTCGGTGATAGCTTGGAAGCCGTGAGGCATTCACCCGCCCAACGGTGAAGGTGTTACGATCGTCAAAAGTCCACGGTAAATCGAGCTGGACGTATCTGCCTAAAACCTTGGTGTAAGATTGGCCGGTGGCAAAGTTAAAAGAAGCGGTGACTTTCCAGCGTTCATTGAACTCATAATTCCCAACCAGGTTGATATCGTGGCGGCGGTCGTATTTTGGGGGGTAGAAACGAGCGGTTTGCCCCTGTTCGGTAATCTCAGAATTGTAACCCGGATATCGTCTCCAGGTGTAGCCCAGTGTATAACCGATAAACCCGGTGAAATCTCCGGCTCTCTTTTCAAAGAACACTTCAACTCCGTAGGCACTTCCGTCACCCACACGGAATAAATCCTCATATAAAAGTCCGGCTACATCGGGAAGAAAGGGATCCAGCTCAAATAAGTCTTCCATGGTTCGGTAATAGACTTCGATATCAAGACCGTAGTCTTCAAAAGGGATGGTTTTAGCTCCGAGTACGAACTGATCTCCGTAAGCAGGGGAGACACCTTCGGCGGAAGTCAGCCACACATCAAAGCCGGAAAAGGCTTCGTTGGTTACCAGGGTGAGGAACTGATTGTACCGGCCATAGGCAGCCTGAAGGCGTACCCGGCTTCCCGGCCTGTATTCCATGGAGAAACGGGGTTCAATACGCACATAATCTCCATCCGAAAAATAGTTCATGCGTACCCCCGGGGTGAAAATCCATTGGTCATTGGGTCGCCATTCATCCTGTATATAAAATGATGCATATTGATTCTGGATACGGCTCCCAAAGGTGTCCTGCCCATCAAAGGTATCCTGCAGTTTGAAGGTGAAAATTCCGGACCAGATCCCAGTTTCGATGGTGTGATTGTTACCGGGCAAATATTCAAGGTCGGCCTTCAGGGAAAAATCATAGATGTTATTAGAACGCGTGAATTTGGTTCCTGCAAAATCAAACCCCGGGAAATTGAAGTACCGGGAGCCGGTAAGTACAAAGTTAGAGAACAGTTTTTCTGAAAAGATGTGCGTCCAGTTTCCGCTCAATGTCTGATTTCCATAATTCAGGTCAAATTCCGCGTCATCGGCGAAGGGGAAAGTTACCTGATCCTGCCCGGCATAAAAGGCGAGGGACAGCTTATCGTTTTTGGTGGCATCAAAATTCACTTTTCCGTTAAAATCATAGAAGTAAAATTGACTGGGCACGTTATCCGTAGTTTGACGAAGTCCGGCCAGCAGGGGCTCAAGGGTAGAACGCCGAGCTGAAAACATCCAGGACCCTTTGCTGTATGGCCCTTCAATCGACGCCCGGGAAGCCAGTAATCCAACGGTTGCAGTACCGTCCATTTCATTCCGGTTTCCGTCTTTGTTGTAGATAGTCAGGACTGAACCCAATCGACCGCCATATTCAGCCGGGTATCCGCCTTTGTATAATCGCACGTCTTTTATGGCATCGGGATTGAAGGTGGAGAAGAAGCCAAAAAAGTGACTGGGGTTGTATACAGTAGTTCGGTCTAACAGGATCAGGGTTTGATCAGGACTTCCCCCACGGATATATAAACCGCTCGAAAAATCAGAGGCAGCTTTAACGCCGGGCAGCAGCTGGATGGAGCGAAAAACGTCGGCTTCGAAAACAGACGGAAGCTCCTGGATCAGCTTGGCATCAACCTGCACGGTTCCGATGTTCTTCTGTTCTTCTTCCTCGCGGCTGGAGCGTACCACAATTTCATCCAGCTCCACACTTTCGGGAACCAGCTCAACATCCAGTCTCAGGTTCTCTCCGGGCTCAAGTGTAATTTGTTGTCGATATGGTTTGTACCCTATGTAACTACAAAAAAGGGTATAGGTGCCGGGCTGAATATTCGGCAGCGAATAATACCCTAATGTATTGGAGGCTGTACCTTTGTTGATTTCCTGAAAGCCAATATTTGCACTGATGAGCGTTTCCCCGGTTTCAGAATCAGTGATGTATCCATTTAAAGAAGCAGGTTGCTGTGCTTTAACAGATGCGAATCCCCCGATGATAAATAATAATGCCAGTAAGAGTGTGCGGTACATGAAGTTTGAGTCGTCTGAAATTTTGAGCTACTTACACGAACTATTGCAAAGAAAGTTAGCGCTTAATTCATTCCCAAATGTTAAGAAAGTATTACTCCGGGTTCTTTTCAATAAAGGGCTGTTTGATTGGTTGGTAGGGGTAGCGAAGGGCTGAACCCCTTCGCTTGTGTACCGGAAGGGGTGGTTGCCTGTGGAAAGAGGGTGGGTGTGGTTGGATGTATTCCGGTATGTAAGCGAGTCGTTTACGGCATCGCTTCGTTAGTGTAGGCGTGAAGGGTTGTTCAATTTATTATTTCCCTTATTTAATAACCCGCCGGTTTCATGTTCATTTTGGCTTGATCCAAAACGAACCAAAAGATCAAGGCGGGCGAAAAAAGAGCTAAAAGTGACTGCATTACGCTAAAATAAATCAAAGCTCCATTTCTCTTGGAGGTGGCTTCTTTGGTCCTCAGCGGAGTGATTTATTTTTTAACGCTTCATTTCGTCTCTTTCTTTACGCTCTTTTTTCTAAGGCCGGTCATAATTCTCTTTAATTTCCTATTGTCGTTCTTAACGTTGGTGATAATCGTTTGGTTGGTTTAGGTGTGAAGGGCTGAACCCCTTCGCTTGTGTACCGGAAGGGCTGGTTGCCTGTGGAAAAAGGGTGGTTATGGTTAGGTGTATTCCGGTAAGTAAGCGAGTCGTTTACGGCATCGCGTGAGTTTGTTTTAGTACCGGAGGAGTGTTTAAACCCGTCATCGCGAGGAGCCGGTGTTGTTGATACGAGCTTTCCGTATATCGACGACGCGATCTCCATAATCCACTTGGGATGCCAGTTCAGGGAGATTGCCGCGTCGTTATGCATCCCAGCCCGGCGTTCGGCTGTGCAGGCTCCTCTTTTAGACTTCCGATGAAATATTTTGTTGGTTAGCTACTAACAAAATAAAAAGCTACCGAACCATGACAGGCAATCTCTTGTCTCCTCTGGGTAAAACCCATTTTGCGAATCAAAGCCTGTCATGGCAGGTAGTTATCTAAGCCCATATAGTATGGAAAGTGCACCTTTTTAAAAGAGGCGGGACGGTAACTACTCGGCAGCTTATCAACCGACCATAAAATAGAGGAATTGCTATGGAAATTACAATTAAATGGCGCTTTATAGTAGGTATTGATATTTCAAAATTACTCTTAGACCTGTGCTTGCTGGACCGAAAAACCGGATAGATGCTCCACAAAGAAGTAAAAAATACTTCCGCAAGCTTTGCCCACATCGGGGAGTGGCTGACAGACCAGGAAGCTGACCCTTCACAAACCATGCTGGTGAGTGAACACACCGGCCGCTACGGAGAGCACCTGCTGCGGTGGACCACTACCGAAGGCTGGTCCCATGCGGTTGTTAAAACCACCGCTCTTGACAAAGTTAGCTTCGAACATCACCGCAAGACCGATCAATGGGATGCCAGCCAACTGGCCGAATATGGTGATCGCTTCAGTGACCGGCTGCACCTGACGGAGGCCCCAATACCGGCTGTCGGGCAAATAAAACGGCTTCAGGCCGAACGACGCAAGATGGTGGATCAGCGGGCAGCCCTCAAAAGTAAGCTCACCGAAGCCGATTTTCATGATGCGGATATGAGCCAGCTAACCGAGATGTGGAACCAACAGATTCAACTTCTCACCCAGCATATCGACCAACTCGAGCAGACGATGAACGAGTTGATTCGTCAGGACCCAGCGCTGTCCAAGCGCTACCAAACCATGAGGACAGCTCCCGGAATCGGTCCGGTAACGGGACGGTTTTGGCTAAGCTTGTTTGCTGAGCAAGACCAATTGAATGCCCGAAAAATCTCTTCCCGATTCGGCTTTGCTCCTCATAGCCGAAGCTCTGGAAGCTCCGTCAAAAGCCCGAACCGATCCACCGGGTACGGAAACTCCGAGATGCGGCGATTGATGCACCAAGCAGCCCGCAGTGTCGCCAACCACAACCCCCACTACCACGACTACTACGAGCAGAAACTCGCCGAGGGTAAACACGAACTGGTCGCCATCAACAACATCATCAATAAACTGATTCGTCTGTACTGTGCCATGTGGAATAATCAAGCAGAGTATGATCCAAAGCACATTCAAAAGATGATCAAGAAATACAAAAAATCAGCCTAATACACTTGATTTAGTCATAGTATTCGCAATGACGGGGTGGGTTTTTTCTACAACCCCAAATCACCTTGTTCGGCTTCGCCGGGGATATCCAGGTTGGTTCCCAGCTCTTTGTTTATGGCTTTGATGAAATGCTTGGACAGCATAGGCGATTCTTTCTCCAGGTTCTGATGCACAAAGAAGTATAGTTTTTCGAGTCCTTGCTCTTTCCAGAATTTGAGACGTTCCACCCAATCATCCAGACGGTCATAGTCGCTGGTGTGATTGGCGCCTACATACCGGATAAAAGCTGCGGGGGACGTAAGGCGCATATGCAGTAAGTCCCGGCGCCCGGCGGTGTCTGTGATGATATTGGCTACCCCGTTTTCTTCAAAGAGCTGGTACACCTGACTTGCTACTGCAGCATCATTGTACCAATCCGTGTGTCGCAATTCGATGGCAAGCGGAATTTCATCCGGCCAGATTTCCACCAGTCGTTGAATACGGTCAAAATCTTTCGGTTTGAAATCGTCCCGAAGCTGCAGGAAAATCATTTCCAGCTGATCCCCAAAACCCCGCATACCATGGAGATATTCCTCCAGTGGAGCCTCAATATTCTTTAATCGTTTAAAGTGACTGATGGTATTTACCACTTTGGGAAAGAATTTGAAGTTGTCCGGGGTTTTTTCAGCCCATGTTTCTGACTGTTCCGGCCCTTTATTCCCGTAAAACGTGGCATTCAGCTCAATAGAATTAAACTGCCGGGAATAGTACTCCAGTTCATCTTTGGTTCCCCGCGGATAAAACCCTTTCAGGTCTTTCTTATTCCATTTGGCACACCCCACATAAGCATCAAAATCACCGCCACCTTTTTGATTTAATACCCGAAGCGTGTCGGGGTGATCCGGTGGGAGGGAAAAGTCGATTTCGCCGGGATTATCTACCTTGCCAAATTTCATAAGTTCGTTATTGGTTAATCGTTATTCGTGTATTTTCAATATAACGAATAACCAATAACGATTAACGAGTTTCCACTACAATAAGAAGCTATAGATTTCGTATCTTATAAGCAGTTCATTGACGTATTGGGGGTGTTCTGGATTCGACGGGTTGAGTATCACCGTTGGTTGCGTGTCGAGAGTGTCCAATGATTCTCGTAATAACAATCATTATGGATCAAAAGTAATTGACAATAATTACTCATACCGTTTAGCAGCATAAACTGCTAAGCCGTCCCGCTGGTTAAGTGCCTGTCATTGCCAGCCCGGACGTCATACAAGACAGGATATCGTAAGCGTGCCTTCTGCCGCGTTTGCGTGAAACTTTAGCAGAATAGGTTGAAGTCGCTTAGGTACTGGGCTCGGCTTCACCCGAAATACCAATCAGTACCTACACATGTAGATGCTAACAGGTCTACCTTCCCGGACCGGGGTTCGACTCCCCGCACCTCCACTTTATACTTCAAAGCCATCATATTCGAAAGAGTGTGATGGCTTTTTTGTTTTCATCATATAGACGGTTTTTGAAAATATATAGATAGCAGTGTAAGCAGTTTCAATAGCTTTTCCAGAGGCTTTGCCAAACGATACTTATGTGTTGAAATAGTCCACGGGTGAGAGGGCTTCTTCTCATGCTTGCTGAAATAGATATCCCAAATAAATCAAGGAGATCGCTTCGTCGAAAGAAAGAGGAATCCTGCTTCACTTATAATACTCCTCGCGATGACCGGGGTTTTACAACGGGTGTTGTAATTAAATAAGAGCGTTGCTACTGCCTTTCTTTTCAGATTTAGAAAAGCATAATTCAAATTTGGTACCTTTTCCGGTTCCTTTGTAAGAGAAGATACCTTCCAATTGTTCGGTGAGTGCTCCAATAAGATTGAAACCAAGCGTATTATCGTCCGGTTCAAAGCCATCAGGAATGCCTTTGCCATAATCTTCAATCACCAGCTGTATTTTGTCACCCTCATTAGTGAGCGAAATATACAAATCACCAGATTCGTCTTTCCCGTAGGCGTGCTTAATGGTATTGGTAATAACTTCGTTGATGGTTAAAGAAAGCGGGATAGCCTGATTGATATTCAGTTCCAGGTTCTTGTCAATATTCAGGTGAACATTGAGTTCGGTATCAGATTGAAATACAGAGGTAATGCTTGATACAAGCTTGTTAATACTTTCACTGAAGTCTAATCTCGAAAAAGTTTCAGACTTGTATAGGATCTCATGCACAGCTGCCATTGAGTTGATGCGACTCACACTGTCAAATAATTTACTCTGAAGCCGCTCATCATTTTCTCCAAAGGCTTGCAAATGCAACATTCCGGAAATTACGGCGAGATTATTCTTTACCCGGTGGTGAATTTCATTAAGAAGCGTGTTCTTTTCTTTGAGGGCTTCTTGCAGTTTCTCTTTTCTTAACTTCTCACCATGAATGTCCTGAACGCTCCCCAAAATGCGAATACACTCGCCGTTTTCCATTTCACTTTCCCACATGATTCGTACCCATCGATGTTCCCCGTCCGGAGTTTGAACTTCAAGTTCGGTTTCATAGGGTGTGCCGTTTTCAATGGATTCATTTAATGCATTCAGCAAAAGGTCTCTGTCATGGTCATCCCTTATAAAAGGGAAGGTAGTCTCAGCATTCGGATCAAAACTGTCGTCCACCCGGTGGATCGATTTTACCGTATCTGACCAGAACCTCTTGTCTTGTTTTACATCATATTCCCAGTGCCCGATTGCAGCCAGCTGATAAGCTCTGTCTATGGTTTTCTGATTTTTTGCGAGGACCCTTTGGCTTTCTTTAAGTCGGGAATAATTTCTTAGCTCTCTTACAATAGCCGGAAGTAACCGATCTGCATTATCCTTCATGATGTAATCCGAAGCACCATCCCTCATAGCTTCAACAGCTAATTTCTCAGGCAGATATCCGGTTATTAAAATGAACGGCAGCTCCTGATTAATTTCCCGCACCACACTTAACACTTCAAGTCCGGAATAACCGGGGAGATAATAATCACATAACACTAAATCTGTTTCATCATTCCTGACAATAGCAATCAGATCGTCTCTGTTGTCCGTTTTGGTAACGACAATGTCTTCCTGGAGCGTGCTTATTTTTTCTTCTATCAGTTCAGCATGCGATTCGTTGTCTTCAACCAGCAATACCCTGAAAAAACCTTTCTTTTTTGTCATAAGACTATTTATTGTTCATTCGAAATCTTAGAACAAATCAATTGTAGATTGACCTAAAGCTGAAATAAGATAATTAAAAACTGGTTATAAGTAATTACTTTATCTTAGATTATGTTTAGTTATTTTTAATGGATTCGTAATATCATCGGTAATACCTTTTTCCGGTCACTCAGTATTCTGATTTATATCTATAAATATTTTACCGAAGGGGCAGCCAAAAACTAAAGAGAACTAAACCGCAGAAATTTTTGGAAAAAGAATCAAATAATAAAACCGGACTTCGAAGGCATCACTTTTTCTCTGCTTTCAATTCCATTCCTGATGCGATGGTGGTGACAGATATTAATCGAAGAATTATTTCGGTTAATTCGGCTTTCGTGAAGTTGTTCGGGTATAAGCGTGGTGAAGTAAAGGGAAAAGAAACATCTCTTCTTTATTCTTCAGAACAGGATTTCAGCGATGCAGGAGAAGCGAGGTTTAATCCGGATTCGGATGTGAAAGCAGAGGTATATGAAGTCCTGTACCGTCGAAAGAATGGAGAAATATTCCCGGCTGAATCTGTTGGCAGTGTGGTTAAAGACGATGATGGAGAGACGATTGGCTACCTTGCCGCCATAAAAGATTTGACCCGGGAAAAGAGAAGGAGTGAGGAAATATCCCTGCTCACTAAAAGGTTACGTCTTGTTGCAGCAATTGTGGCCAATGAGGAAAAGGATTTTGAAGCCAAAATGAAGAATGCTCTCAAACTCACTACCGACTTACTTGGGTTTGAAATTGGTATCGTGAGCCGCGTCGAAGGTGGCACCTATACCATCCACCAGTATTATCCGGAAACGGCCGATCTCGAAGTTGGGATGCAATTTGATCTCAGGGAAACCTACTGCAGCATCACCCTGAAGGCGGATGATGTAGTATGTATTAATGAGATGAAAACTTCTCCTCATAATGCGCATCCTTGCTATACTAAGTTCAGCCTTGAAAGTTATATAGGAGTACCCCTAATTGTAGATGAAGAAGCCATCGGAACCATAAATTTTTCCAGTTCTAAGCCAAGGAAGGAACCGCTTGGACAAGCTGATGAAGATATGGTCAGGCTGCTGGGGCAATGGCTAAGTTCAGAGTTTGAAAAGCAGGCCTATCAAAACGAGCTAAAGAAAAGCAGAGACCGTTTCCGGCTTATTTCTCACAACACCGCTGATCTCGTTTGCTTACACGAGCCGGATGGTACCTATGAATATGTATCTCCTTCCGTGAAAAAGATTTTGGGGTACACAGAAGATGAGCTGTTAGGTACTACCCCATATGAATTATTCCATCCCGATGATTTACAAAAAATTCAGAAAGAATCTCATGAAAGAGCTTTAAAGGGGGAACAAGTACATCATGTTCATTACCGGATTAAGCGGAAAGATGGAGAGTATATTTGGTTTGAAACGGCTACGGAACCTATACTGAATGAGGAAGGGGAAGTGGCAAATCTGCAAACATCTTCCAGGGAAATTACCGACCGAAAGAAGCTTGAGAAGCTTCTGAAGGACACAAATAAGCTGGCTTCGGTAGGGGGATGGGAACTTGATATCAGGACACAGGAATTGTTTTTTACTGATGAAGTTTATCGTATTCATGAACTGCCCTTAAGGACGAAACTGAGCGTAGAGGAAGCTATAAATTTTTACGCAGAAGAAGACCGTCCGGCCATCACAGAGGCAGTTAATTATGCTATACAAACCGGTGAAGGATATGACCTTGAGCTCACCTTAGTTACTGCAAAAGGAAACCGGAAATGGGTGCGAGCCATTGGCAAAACACAAGTGGATGAGAAAGGAGAGGCCTATAAGCTGTACGGTGTATTTCAGGATCTGAGTATGCGCAAGCTAATGGAAGATCAGCTGAAGGAAAAGAATGAAAAGCTTGAACAACTGCTTAAGGCCACAAACGATATTAACGCCATTATTGGCCACGATCTGAAGTCACCACTAAATACCATTATTGGTTTTTCTGATCTATCGGTAAAAGCATTAGAGGAAGGAACATTTGAAGCTGAAAAATTCAAAAAATTCCTGAACCTTATTTATACATCATCCAAAGGAATGAGTACTACTCTGGACGATTTGTTGAAATGGTCCAGGCTGCAAACGGGGGATCTGAATTTAGATATTACTTCTATAGACATTAAAAGGGTAGGTCGGCACTTATCCGATTTCTACCAGGCAAGTCTTTCAAATAAAGAGCTGAAGCTGAAGTTTGATTTTGGAGAGCATTCCCAAATTAGAGCAGATGAAAGCATGATAACGACCATGATTAGAAACTTGATTTCAAATGCGATAAAATTTTCCAATGAGAAGGGGGAGATTACCGTCCGGTTAGAAAAGTCCCGGGATGATTGGGTGCTGACTGTACAGGATGAGGGAGTTGGGATGACCGATGAAGTTAAGCGGGATTTATTTTCACCACTCGATCACCCCAGCGAGTACGGAACGAAGAACGAAAAGGGAACCGGTTTGGGATTAAAAGTAACCGAGAAGCTCGTCAAATTGCACGGCGGCAGGGTAGAAGTTGAAAGTGAAGTAGGCAAAGGCACAAGATTTAAACTCTATTTCCCTAATGATCTAAGCCCGGAGTGAGAAGATAAACAAGAGAAGTATAACACGTGCTGAACCTCACACTTGTTTTAGAGTATTTTAACCGTAGGGCGGACAGTTTGTCTGCCCTTTTTTTGTTTGGGGTAGTTGGTTGCCCTTTAATACAGGACCCTCTCTCTGTCTCTCTCCCTCCGTCGCGCCTGTACAACATCCCAATCCTTAGCTGGGGCAGCAGGGAAAGAGGACTCGTTGGTGAGAGTTGGTGTGGTGAGAAAGATATAGGTTATGGGAATACTCTTTAATTAAGCGCCCCCTCCCTATAAGCGCAGCGCAATAGGGAGGGCCGGGGTGGGTCGTTTGGCGAGAGACTATAACGTTTGGACAACAAACTTGCGGTTTTCGAGCAAAAGATTCTAATTCAATCATGAATCTCACCCAAAAAACCATAACCGAAATAGCCAGAGAGCTGCGAAAGAAGGCAACGCCTTTCGAGAATATATTGTGGAAGTATGTAAGAAACCGCCAACTGGGTGGATATAAATTTCTTCGACAGAAACCTTTTGTGCTCGAGCAACATAATAACCGCCGGTATTTCTATATCGCCGATTTCTATTGTGCGGAACTAAACCTGGTTGTAGAACTGGACGGCAAAGTCCATGATTTCCAAAAGGAGTATGATTATCAACGGGATGTAGTACTTAATGGATTGGGATTAAAAGTGCTTCGGATAAAAAATGAGGAGCTGGTGGATATGGATCGGGTGCTGAAGAAGATTTTGGAGGTGGTGAGGTGAAATGATGGGCTCTTTCATAGAGGACCCTCTCTCTGTCTCTCTCCCTCCGGCGAGCCTGCACTACATTCCAATCCTTAGCTGGGGCCGCAGGGAAAGAGGACTCGTTGGGGATAGTTGGTGAATTAAAAGGAATATGGGCCAAGGGTATACTCTTTAATTAAGCGCCCCCTCCATATAAGCGTAGCGCCATAGGGAGGGTTGGGGTGGGTCGTTTGGCGAAGGGCTCGACAAGTATTTCTTATCATTTTCTCCGGTTCGAACGAGAATTAATAAACTTGGCAAAAAGCCTATCTGTATTGACATCTTCCTGAGGAGGTTTATTTTACAGAAACACCAATTAATTAAGGGTACAATGGAGAATGAAAAAGTAGTACTTGAGGTAAAGAAGGGGTGGAAAATTTATCAGCTGATTGCAGGAGTCATCTGTATTGGTGCTGTCGGGTATCTTTTCTATGGAATGACAGAGTTGTGGGAATATATGGGTAAAAATCAGGCGCTTCTTTTTGGAGCAATTATGATTCTTTTTTGTATAGGTATGCTATATACTATGTTTTATAGCTTTCGTCACCATATAGTATTTGATAGCGAAAAGATGACCCGCTATGGAGTGATTAATTCAAAAGTTATTTACTATAAAGATATGGAGGAACTTTGTTTTACAGATCGGTATTGGCAATTCAGTGCTACCGGCAAAGTTTTGGAGAATCCCAAAGCCTATCTTATTGACACTAAATATCAGGACAAAGAAAAAGCGATAGCTTATCTCAAGCAGTTATTCAAAGAAGAAGATCACCCGATTCTTGTAACCTAGGCCAAATCAGGAAGGTCCTGGAAAACGATATTATATTTGGGCTTAAAACTCGCTCCCATATTCATAAAATGATGAACTTTAAATAGATTATTCAGAACTCAGAAAAAGGATAAAATGCGAACGAATATATCCTCCGGGGCGGAGTGGGAAGATAAAGTAGGATACAGTAGAGCGGTGAAGACCGGGAATCAGATTTTTGTATCGGGCACAACAGGCATTGATGAAAACGGGGACGTTGTGGGAAAAGATGACATTTATCTCCAGACCAAACAATGTATCCTGAATATTGAGAGGGCACTGAAAAAAGCTGGCGCTTCACTGGAGGATGTAGTTCGGACGAGGACTTTTATTACGGATATAGACCAATGGGAGGAATTCGGGAGAGCCCATCAGGAGTTTTTCGGGGAAGTCAAACCTGCAGCTACACTGGTAGAGGTTTCCCGGCTTATCCATCCGGACTTGATGGTGGAAATTGAGGTGGATGCGGTTGTTTAGGGGGAAGGTTTTAGTCGCAAGGTGTTAGGTGTTAGTTAGGGACGTCATATTGAGCGAATGGATGTTTGAAATAGGGTTGGGATGGTAAGTGAGAAGGATCTTTACTATTCAATGCTTGGTAAACATTTCAGGGCAAAGGTTGATCTCTATCGCTCTAAATGTCTAACTAAAACCTAAAACCTAACACCTAACACCTTTAAAACCTAACCATCAGATTAAAAGAGGGCTGAATTCCTAAATCATACACATTAACGGCCTGAGAGCTGAGGCGGCGTTGAGAAGGAGGTACGGAGGTGTCAATTACCAGATCCAATTCTCGATACCAGGCATTTTGATGATCAAACAAGTTAAATACAGACGCCCCGATTTCCATCACCACTCCCTCTAATTCTGCTTTATACTCAAATCCTGCATCCACTCTTCGATAATTTCCCAGTCGCTCCTGTTCTTCAATCTGCAGAAAGTGAAGGCGATTTGGGGTTCCGGAAGCAAGAGTGAGGCTCAGGAACGTCTTTAAGTTTGGGATAATCCTGTACTCAACGGCAGAATGGAAGCTGTGTGTGCGGTCCCATTCGGTATAAAACTCCTCTCCATCAAATATATCCGGATTCCGGAAGGTGGATTCAGAAAGAGCATATGAATGAGTAAGCGTTAGCTTCTGAAATCGGTTTTTAAGTAAAAACTCTAACCCTTTTGCAGTTCCATCATTCCCGTAAAACCAGGGAGGCGCATTAAAACTATTGGTAAGGGTTTGGGCATTAATGTCAAATAGCCGAGCGTTTACCAGAGACTTATGATATCCCTCCATCTGGAAAAGGGTGTTATCAAGAAACCGGAAATACATACCGGCTGTGAAATAATCGGAAGTAGTGGGTGGCTGTTCCTTCGTACTGATAATCCATACATCGGGACTGCTGATATTATAGAACGAGAGCCGATGGGTAAACTGGTAATTTCGGCTGTATCCAAGACCAAGGGATATGGCTCGTTCATTTAAGAACTTGAACTTTATCCGGGGCGAGTAGTAAAGATAATTTCCATTGTTATAGTAGTGCAGTCGAGATCCGAAATGAACATCTATTACATCCAGTGAGGTAAAATCAAGCTGGGCGTAAAGGTCGGCTAAGCCCGCTTCAAAGGTGGTGAGAAATCCCGGCCGGTCGAATGATTCTTCGAAATATTCCCCCATGAAATGCTGGTAGGAAGCCCCTACGGTCCATTGAGTATTTGGCAGTACCAAATCAAATGTTTGATCCAGCTTTATCTCGTTGAACACGCTTTGGTTTTGAAGCGGATAAGTGAAAACCTGTATGTTGGCACCGTTTTCCTGAATCCGATTATATACAAAATCATCTTTACTGAACTCAGAATTATAAATGCTAACCGCCGCTAAAGAGCTGCTGTAGATCCGTTCAGAGACCGGGGATTTATAGGCTAAGCTGGAACTGAAATTACCCCATTTATTTAGCGTCTGTACTTCTTCCAAACTAAAGCGCTGGGATGGAGTATTTGGGTTGAACCTTCTCACCAGCCGCTCTGCATCCTGAGAGACATCATCGGCACCATAATAGGCTCCGGCAATTAGCCGGCTCCCGTTTTCGAATTCAACATACATCTTGCCATGCAAGTCGAAGAACGAAGCATCATAACTGCCCGGAAAAACCAGTCGCGAGTCAATGTCGGTTACATCATCGCCGGAAAGGTTGTTGGGGCGATCGATATTTAGCCCGTAGGCAATCAGGTTATCATTGCGGAACCAGTTCAGGGAATTCATATAGGAAGTACGACCGGAAAGCAGCCAGCTACTTTTACCTGAAGAAAAAGGTCCCTGCAGTGTTGCATTGAAGGCCGTGTTACTAAGTCCGACAGAAGCACTAAAGTCATTCAATGAGCCTGTCTTTGTAAGCATATTAATAGTTCCGCCGGGAGAGGATTGAAACTGGGCCGGGGTCACATCATAGAAAAAACCAGAGGTTTGCAAGGCATTGGGATTGAAGCTGTCCAAAAGCCCAAACAGGTGACTTTGATTATAAATGGTAATACCATCCAGCAGAATATGAGTGGCATCGGCGGAGCTGCCCCGCACGTTAATTCCGTTATTCAAAGCTGTTCCATTGGTTACGGCCGGCAGTGCCTGTAGGGCTTTAGTGGTATTGTTTTCACCTAAAGGATTGAGTACCCCGGCATTTACAAAATTACGATAGATGCTGTCGGAACCGGCCGGATAGGTAAATCCGGTTACGATGATATCATTTGATTGCAGAGCAACCGGTTGCAGGCGAAAGGTGAGATCCCTGAAAGCAGTTTGCTCATCCATGCTAAGCTTTACGCGACCGTTTTCATAACCAAGGAAGGAGCAGTGTAAAGTAACCGATCTTCCTGAGTAGGCATCTTTAATGTTGAAAACCCCGGATGCATTGGCTGCCACTCCTTGCTTTCGCCCGTTTATTTCATAGAATATAGTAGCATAGGGAAGTCGTTCGCCGGTTCTGGCATCCACAACCTGACCTGTAACGGATAACTTTTGGGAAGAAGATGTGGTCTGCTGGTAGAGAATAATCTGCTTTCTGGAAGTGTCAGCTTCTATGGCAATATTAACGTCATATAAATGGGTTCGCAGTGAATCAATAATAGTGGCTGAGGTAGCCGAAAAGCTTAAGCTGATGCCGGTGAGTTGCGATTCCCGGTATAGAAACCGGTATGCTTCGTTGTCTTCAATTTCCTGAATGATTTCGAGAACCGACGCTTGATCAAAGTCGTACTGAGCGTATGCCTGCCGGGTTAAGCCGAGACAAACGATCATGCCAAATAATAAAACAAGCCATTGCTTTCCCATTAGGAATTAGGTTTGAAAACGTATGAATTTTGCCCGGTTTCTGAGAATGCGCCTCCCAGAACCAGCTCAAGATCACCGAGTACGGAATCAAGTTCATCGAGAGGAATAGAGCCACTCAGATTTTCCTGAAGAATGGCAGGTTGCGCCTGAATGGTGATATTGAAATGCTGTTCTAGCTCATTAAATACTGATTGAACCGGTTTGTTTTGAAATACGAGTTCATTATTCAGCCAGTCAGTAAAGGGGGTTTCTTCTGTAGTGGTTACTTGCGGAGTGGTCGTGGTTTCACTGATGGAAGAAGATTGTCCCGGTTCCAGTTGTACCGATTGTCGGCTGTTGAGTGCTGTGTATTGAATTCGGCCTTCCTGCAGGTATACCGTAGAAGTGCTACCCCAGTCACTAAGAATAAACCGGGTTCCCAATACACGCACTTCAGACTGGTCGGTACGAACCGAAAATGTTCGGGAAGGATCGTGGGATACCTCAAAATACGCTTCTCCCGTCAGTTTGTATTCGGCTGACTCATCAGAAACATCAACGGCGAATAAGGCAGAGTAGGGGCGAAGGGTGACGGCAGAACCATCCGGTAAGGTCAAGGTTTCTGCTGTAGCAAAACTTTCCCCAACCAGGGCTGGTGCCGTAAGTTGTTGATAGAAGAAGCTTCCTACTAAGGCAACCATCACCACAGCTGCTGCGACAGCATATCTCCGGATTGTCGGGGAGAAATGTAAAATGCGGGCGGAACCCGAGGATTCATTTATCTCGGATTGAATTGAATCCCAAACGGCTTCAGAGCTTATCGGTTCAGCCGGTTGGCTCGCCGAACTTTTGTAGGCTAACAACTGGGAAAGCAAAGGGTTTGAAGTATTCTCCAAAACCGCTAAATCAGGCAATGCCTCTCCAATAATTCGAGCCAGTTGAAGGTCCTGATCATCGGGTGATATATTTTGATTGTCTGCCATTATGGGTTGTTGAATCTAAAAGAATCCGTGCAGACCCGGTCAAAGGTCTGCACGGTAATGTTTGAAGTATCAGTTAAGGTTAATCATCATCGTCGTTGTCATCGTCGTCTTCATCATCATCTTCAGCAAATTCGAATTCGATTTCTTCAGCAATGAATTCAGATCTGTTATCAGGATTCCGGTATCCTTCCACTTCAGCAATAACGCTTTCGCCGGCATCAAGAGCTCTTGCAACGGCTTCGAGTGAATCCAGTCCGTCTTCACCTTCAATTTCGGTACGGTCAGAAACTATGACCAATAAATCATTTCGGAGCGTTACGGTTTGATTCAACGTGTCAACGGCTGCAACGGCTGATTCAATATCAACCTCGTCGTCGCTGACAAACCCGGTGCGCAGATTCACTTTAAACAAACGGTTTACGTTAGCAAAGCGAAGGAGAGCAGTTCCGTCACCATCCATTTCGATGGTTCCGGTAACCGTTTTGGAAGAACCTTGTCCATTGCTGCTACGGAAGATAGTCAGCACATAATTGAGGGTTCCGGTCACTCCTTGAGTTAATGAACCGTATGCGGCAACAGTGTCCTTATTCACTTGTATATCAAGGAAATTGATTTCGTTAACAAAAGAGCGTTCGAAAGTGTCACCGTCCCGGGTTACACCGTCAATGGAACCATTGCCGTAGTGTTTCCCATCGATGGTAAGTATGGAGCTGGCATCGCTCAGGCCGGTGAATGCGAAGGTATCAGCACGGCTGAATTCCGAATTTCGGAATCGACTTTGTGTGCTACCGTTTTTGTCGGAAGTGAAATCGATATTCTCAATGCGTTCACGATTTTGTCGGGGTGCAGCAATATACTCTCCGTTAACATCGGTGAATACATAAGTTAATACAGCCGACAAGCTTTTCTTGAAATTCGGGTTATTCACTTCCCGGTTAAAGCTGATGGTATGCGTACCGGTTTCCCGATCGTATTCGTACTGGTAATTGCTTTCGTTACCCCGACCGGAGTTTCTGTCGTCGTCATGCCCCTTCATCTGGCTGTCATTTCCAAAGCCTGAAGATGAAACGGTGGTTAGTGCATCGTTCAGGCTGGAGAAAACGCCGTCATTATCATCAGATAAGGCCTCTCCCATAATCTGGGTAGCTGCTTCAATTTCTTCTGCAGTCAGTTCCTGGTTGTCGATGTCTTTGGAGATATCATCCAGGGTACAGGCAGAAAACATGGCTGCTACCATTAAGAGTGGGAGTACAGTAGTAGGTATTTTTTTGAATAGTGATTTCATAATGGTTCAGTTAATTATGTGTTCACTACTATTACACATCAAATTCAAAGTTCCCCCAATCATATAGTAAATAATTTTCTGCTGAATTGATGATAAAAAAAGGAGTACCAAGTTATTGAGAGCGTAAATCTATGAATAACAGGAGTCTTACAGAAGATTTACAAGTAATCTTCGGCTGCTTTTGACAGGGATGAACGGAGATCTTTCAGGGCAAGTCCCATATGATTTTCCACGGTTTTGACCGATACATCCAGGAACTCAGCGGCTTCTTTATAGGTGAATTCCTGCATGAAACAGAGCCGGAAAACGTTTTGTCGCTTTTCAGGCATTGCTGATATTGCCTCTTCGATGGTTTTGTTTAATTCTCTTTGATGAATATCCTGATCGGGTTGAGAGCTGGAATCAGGGTAATCCAACTCCCGGATTTCCTTGTTCTGATCGAATTTTTCATTATCCCGAAAAAGGTTGAGCATCCGCGTGTAGGCAATCCGGAAAAGATAGGCCCGGAGCGACTTATGCTCTTCGATGGAAGCCCGGTTTTCCCAAATATAAACAAAGGCTTTCTGGATCAGGTCTTCGGTCGCTTCTTTTGCTACGCCTTTGGAGGTTAAATATCTGTATAATTCATCGTGATGGGCATCAAAAAACTTTCGGAATGCTTGTTGATCGCCGTTTTTTATTTTTAAATAAATACGGCTTTCGTTAGACTCCCCATCGAGTGAAGCACTTAAAATGAGCAGTAAGTGAATGACAGAAAGATCCATGAGAATAAATTCGTTGACATCGAAGTTCAGCAAAATACCTAAGAATAAGAAATCAGTATGAAGTCATTTTGGGTAATATTGTTTCTGATTGCCGGATTGTTATCTCAGGACAAGGGATCGGTTGAGGTTTTTCGTATTGAGAAGGAAGAGCACATTGAGCTTCACGCCAGAAATACGAATTTATATCCCGTAACTATAGAGCTTGATGCGGACATCGACAAACTGGAACCCCAAAAAAAGCTTTCGCTCGTTGACTTTCTCCCCGCAAACAGTAACCGGCTTTTGGTAAGATTTACTTATAAGGATTTAAAAGAGGGCTGGAATTTAAATACAAGGTACCGGTATTACATGGGGAATATATTTGCCCGCCATAACGATTCATTTGCCTATCGATTACCTTTCCCAATCGGAGAATCCTACAAAGTGGATCAGGGATTTGGTGGAACCTTTTCTCATTACGGAGATTCCCGGCATGCCCTCGATTTTAACATGCCAACCGGAACGGAAATCTATGCCGCACGAAGCGGGAAAGTGGTGATGATGGAGGAAAAGAATAACCGCGGTGGGGGCTCGGAAGATATGATGCCGTTCGCCAATTTTATTACCATTTTGCATGATGACGGAACCTTTGCCGATTACTCACACCTGAGGCACCAAGGCGTGGAAGTGCGATTAGGGCAGGAGGTTCGAACCGGTCAGCTAATCGGGTATTCCGGTGCTACCGGATATGCAACCGGGCCGCATCTGCATTTTACAGTCAAGAAAGCCAAAAGAGGAGGAGGATTTATTTCCATACCGGTAAAATTCACCACCAAAGATGGCATCATCGAGCTGAAAGAAGGACAGAGTTATATTGGGTATTGAGTTGGATAGTTGTGAGTTAAGAGAATTGAGTATTGAGAGGGTTTGTTGACTCCGTCCTAACATCTCAATACTCATTCCTCAATACTCATTCCTAATTTCCTTCTTTAAAGTATTCGTTTACCAGTATGGGGGTTCCAAAGCCTAATTGTTCCAGGCGATCCATTTGTGTTTTGGCATCTCCTACCACCAGCCAGATCATTTTATCGGGATTGGCATAAGTTCGGGCCAGCTCTTGAATGCGTTCTTGCGTCATGTTTTTCACCACTTCTTCCCGCTGTTTGATGTAATCAGGCGACCAGCCATAGGCACTGATATTTTCTAACAGGTTCAGTTTTGCGCCTAAAGTTTCAAACCGGCGGGCATTACTTTTCAGTAAAAAGCTTTTGGTGTTTTTAAGGTCTTCTTCGGTGAAAGTGTCAGGATAATCTTCGAGGATTTCTTTGACCAATGCGGCCGATTCATAAGTGACATTGGTTCGGACTCCGCTCGAAATCACGAAAGGTCCGGCGATGTCTGAGCCGGAAAAGCCGGACCCGATCCCATAGGTATAGCCTTTTCCTTCCCGCAGTTCCTGGGTGAAGCGTGAAGCAAATCCGCCACCGCCCAGCTTGTAGTTCATCACCTCAGCAGGATAGAAATCGGGATGGGTTTCCGGCATAGCCAGGTAACCGAATCTCAGTACCGATTGTTTGGCATCAGGTACATCATAAAAATACACGTTGGATGCTGAAGGCGGCTCCGGGGTTTCAAATTCCGGGAGTTCTACCTCTTTGGCTTCCCAGCGGTCATTTAAGTTGTCAAGAGATGCAACAACTTCACCCTGATCAATTGCTCCTACTACGTGCATATCGGCCACAGAAGGAGATATGTAGTTCTCATAATATGCTTTCAGGTCATCCAGTGTAATAGCCTCGATACTTGAAGTGGTTCCAATTGGGTTGAAGGATAAAATGTGGTCTTCACCGTAAAGCAGCTTGTTGAAGGTATTTGTTGCAATACTGTTCGGGTTGGCACTCTGCTGAGCAATCTGGCTCATTGTACTTTGCTTGGCCAGTTCAAATTCACGCTCATCCCAGCGGGGCTCCAGCAGCATTTCTTCTACCAAAGCCATGGTTTCATCATAGTTACGCGCCAGGGAATTCCCCCTGATGGTGATAGACTGACGGCCTGAGAAGATATTGATGCTGGCACCCAGCTCATCGATGGCCTGTTCCAGTTCTTCCGGCGTTTTATTGGCCGTGCCTTTTGTCAGTAGTTCGGCAAGCAAATTGGCCACGCCGGTTTTTTCGGGATTTTCAAGCATCAAACCACCTTTGATCGTAATCTCAAATTCAACCAGAGGAAGCTCATAATTCTCGATCCCATATACATCCAATCCATTGGCGAGTTCCGTTTCCCAGATTTCCGGTACTTTCAAATCCGGACTTTCACCATAGGGTGGTTCTACAGATCGGTCAAAAATGGATGGCGTTTTCTCATAGGCAGTTTCTTCGGGCAGGCTAAAGCTTTCGCCTTCCCCATTCTGCACGATTTCTTCTTCCACAACTTCAGCCGGTTCTGAACCATCCAAAGCCAGGTCAGCTCCTCCTTGAGGCACAAAGCTGGTGGCTACAAAATATTGGCCTTTTATATATTCCTGATAAACCCTCATCACATCTTCTTTAGTGACCGCGAGGGTTTTCTGAATATCCTTGTTGATGTACCCGGGATCACCCGCAAAGATATTGTATTGGGCTAGCTGAAATGCTTTCCCTAACACGCTGGAAAGCCCGTTATAAAAATCGGTTTCTATGCCGGCTTTAATCCGGTCCAGGTCGGCCTGGATAAATCCCTCATCTTCAAACCTCATAAAAGCTTCGTTGACCGCTCCTGCAACATCATCCAAATCAGTATTGGGATATGCACGGGTGATGAAGGTAATTTCCCCGGCAAGCTCAGAGTTTCCGCTATTCATATATACGTTAGAGGTCAGTTCCTGCTCCTCAACCAATACCTTATACAGCGGAGCTTTTTTGCCATCAGCAAGCAGTTCCGTCAGGATATCCAACGCATAGGCATCCTCATGATATAAATCCACACCGGGCCAAACGAGTCGTAATTCCGGAAGTCGGGCGAAATTGTCTTCGTAATATTTTTTCTTTGTTTGATCCAGGTCGGCCGGCATATCCGGTAAAGGCTCAATGTCTTCACCCCGTGGAATTTCATCAAAATACCTGTGGATCCAGGCTTTGGCTTGCTCTGAATCAAAATCTCCGGCGATCACAAGAGTCGCATTGTTGGGAACGTACCATCGGTTATAGAAATCCTTCACATCCTGAAGCGTAGCATTTTGGAGATCTTCCAGCGAACCGATGACCTGCCAGTTGTAAGGATGTTCGGCCGGATACATATTCTTTCCCACTACATAGTTAGCATGACCATAAGGGGCATTGTCCACACCCTGACGCTTTTCATTTTTCACCACCTGTTTCTCTTTCGCCAGTACAGCTTCAGTCACGGTATTAATGAAGTAGCCGAGCTTATCGGCTTCAGCCCAAATCATTTTCTCCAGGGCATCTTTTGGCACCGTCTGGAAATAATTGGTACGATCGCGGCTGGTGGAACCGTTTGCACCTGAACCGCCGATGCGGCTGCTCATTTTATCCAATCCGCCTTTACCTAAGTTCTCAGATTCCAGAAACAGCAAATGTTCAAAGAGGTGAGCAAAACCGGTACGTCCTTCAATTTCACGGGCAGAACCTACGTGGAAAGTCAAAGCCACGGCCACAACCGGGTCTGAATGGTCTTTATGAAAAATGACTTCCAAGCCGTTATCCAGAGTGAATTTCTCGTACTCAACAGAGAATTCGGTTTGTTTCTGAACACAAGATGCTGTTATAAAGGAGGAAATGAGGAGGGCTGATAAAAGGTAAAGTATGCGTGGTTTCATAGCAGGATTAAATTAGGTTAAGAACGGAATATACGCGGTGCAGAAATACGCTGCTTCATAAATTCTTGTTGCGGATGGATTTGTTAAAATTGGTGAATGCAGCGAGGGTGAAAACATATGCGGTACATCACGCTTCGCGAAGGGCTAAACCCCTTCGCTTGGGTACTGGAAGAGCTGGTTGCTTTGTGTTAGAAGTTGTCCAAGGATGAGATGGATTCAAGTAAGCAAGCGAGTTGTTCACGGCATCGCGGTAGATTGGCTTAGTATGGAAGGGCTAAACCCCTTCGCTTGGGTACTGGAAGAGCTGGTTGCTTTGTGTTAGAAGTTGTCCAAGGTCGAGATGTATTCAGGTAAGCAAGCGAGTCGTTTACGGCATCGTTGATAAGAGATGTTAGAATAAAACAATTACGCAGATTTACTCCACAGGCACCAACCGCATGGTTCGGATATCAGCTTCTTCAAAAAGGGTAGAGTCCTGATACAACCACCGGTACTGACCATCCAGCCACATGTCGGTTTGGTCGCCGTAATGGTCGGATAAAGGATTGCCCGACTGACCGGTAGGGAGGATGCTTTTACTTCTGCTCATATCGGATAGGTCAGAAATGCGGCGAATGGATGGGCCGAGAATCATCTCAAAAGCATTATTCCACCTGTATTGACCGTTGTTTACGCTCATTCCATGACTCGGAACTTTGTAGGGTCCTTTACTGAGTACATTATCAACAATAAGTTTCAAAGCATTTGGAGATTCGGGGTCTTCAGCTGCGCGTGATAAAAGCGGCGGTTCCAGCATCAATGTATGCAGCTGTTCCCACCTCCATTCAAAGGGTTCGCTTCCTAAAGAATCACTCAAAAACAGGATAGCATCCTGCATACTCTTCACAACCATATCTTCTTTCGTCTCAACCGATTCGGTGGTCAGGTCATCAAAGAACGAACTTTCGGTATCGATGAGTGATGACATGGTGCGAACCGGGATATTCTCATGATGAATGAAATTGGAATAGACCACATCACCAAAATCATCTTTCAGCGTATTCTCCGTGAAGTTGACGAAAAACACATCAAATATTGAGGCAGCTGTGGATTTCAAATCGTACTTATAATTCCAATTCTCAAGGTATGAGACGGGGAGGTCAAAGTTATAGGCATCCTGGTTTTTGATGATCTCCAGAATCTTGGGGGTGAGTTTTGCTGCAAAGGCCGAATAGGAATCATTTTGCAAGCTTTGAAACTGGTTGTATCCCAAGGTTGAATCAGCTGTTAGCACCTGCTCGATTCGCTCAATTCTTGAAGGCGGCTCCCAAAAAGTTGCAATATAATAAGGGTAACTGTCGGTAGTGATTTTGTTGTTGGCATTGGCAATCCAGCCGTCCTCGGGGTTGATAAGTCGGGGCATTTGATCGTGGGGAATGAATCCCTGCCAGTCCTGAGCCGGATCCCAACCTTCCCGTAATGTGATGGGATCTCCGCTACGAATGGGGAGTTTAGCTACCGAGTACATGGCAATATTTCCTTCCACATCTCCATACATCAGATTCAATCCCGGTACTCCAAATGAAGGGAGGGCGTCTTTAAAATCCTGGAAATCCTCAGCCCAGTTGATTTGGTACAGCGTCCGCATTTCGTTGCTCATTTCGTAGCCGGTCCATTGCATGGAGATCACCTTATCTTCGGTGAGCTCCTGCACAGGATAGATATCAGAAATAACGGGTCCGTGCTTGGTGTATCTAATTTCAAACGACCGGTCATCACCATCTTTCACTTTGATGATTTCTCTGATTTTATCAAATGAGCGATACGTAGCAGTGGTGTCATTGAGGGAATCGGCAACATATCGGCCACGGTCCAGCGGATCGGTTTGCTCGAGGAAAAAGTCGGTGTCATCACTCATGATGCTGGTAAATGACCAAGCTATCTGATCATTCTGCCCGATGATAACCGCCGGTACTCCGGCCAACGTTGCCCCGGATACATTCTTGCCGTTCAGGTTCAGGTGCACTTCATACCACTTGCCCGGCATATCCAGCCCCAGATGAGGGTCGCCTGCCAGCATCGGGTAACCGGTCTCTGATTTGGAACCGTCAATTACCCAGGCGTTACTTCCTACATGGGTGCCTTCCATTTCGAGGAGCTCCCTTTTCTTAATTTCCTGATGAAGCATGGGCATCAGGGCAGAGGAGTAACCCATCGACTCTTCATCATCCAGGGAAGTTGGAGCCGAATCAGGAAAACGCAATTGAAGTTGTTCAAACTGATTGGCGGGGAGTTTTTCCCGGAGGTATCCGTAGGTAACTTCACTCCACCACCCCATATTCAATTCCCATCCCATCAGCCGGCTGACGGCCAGAGATCGAGCCGGTGTCCATCTCAGCGGCTGAATTCCGGTCAGCGAAAACTCCACAGGCAGTCGGTTCGTGTTGTTATCCACAAAAGCATTCACTCCATGGGTATATGCATTAAGCACCTCCCGTTCTTCTTGTCCGAGCGTGTCCACCAGCTGCTGTGCTATTTTCCAAAACCCAAGCGTCCGCTGATATTTGTCCAGCTCAATCAGCTCCTCATCCTCTCCAAAAAATTCTGCAAAACGACCTTCGGCGGCAATCTGGGTGAGCGTCATTTGCCACAGACGATCCTGGGCGTGAACATACCCCAAAGCATAGTATAAATCATCTTCGTTATTCGCGAAGATATGCGGAACACCGTAAGCATCCCAATGGACTTGGACCTCTTCAGAAAGTCCGCTCAGCGAAATGGTTTCCTCATAATCAGGCAGGGGTTTGTAGAACGTCCAGTAAAAAGCCAGCCCGGCGAATCCTATTATCAGGATGAAAAAGAAGATCAACAGCTTTAAAAAAGTGTTCATGGAATAAAATAGGTTTAATGTGGATGACGGAAATTAAACAATCTGACGGCGATATGAATCTGCAATTTTTTAGGGTGATTAACTATCGAAGGGCTGAACCCCTTCACTTGTGTACTGGAAGGGATAGTTGCTGATGGAAAGATGGTGGTTGAGGGTTAGGCGTAATCGGGTAAGCAAGCGAGTTGTTTACGGCATTGTGATGGGTTGATGTAGCATTGAAGGGCTGAACCCCTTCGCTTGCGTACTGGAAGAGAGTGTTGCCAGTGGTAAGATGTTGGTTGGGGATTAAATGGTTTCCAGTAAACAAGCGAGTCGTTCACGGCATCGCACTTGTCTGAGTACGGGACCGTGTTTCTTCAAATTGAGGAATGCATGTCTTGGATTTATGATGTTTCTCCTGATTATAGATATAGGCTCTGATCTTGTTTATATCATCAATACTTACAGAGAAGACGCCGTATCCTTCCTGCCATTCGAAACCATATTTCCAGTTGTATTGTAAATTTAGCCATCGAGAGGAGGCACCTTTAATACAGTTGACAGCATCCGCTACGGTTTGTGTAGTTCTGATCCTGAGTAACACATGCAAATGGTCTCTGACTCCATTTACGGTATCAACGAAGAATCCCCTTCGGTTTCCCTCTTTCTTGATAAAGTCACATACGGCATTTCTTATCTCCCAGGAGAGGAATGGCTTGCTTTCTTTAGTCCGGAATACAATGTGTACCCAGATCATGTTATAAGTTTTAGGCATGATGCGGTATCTGTTCAATCTCTCTTGTTAGAGCGATTTCAAGCTAATTCCTTACAAAGTATTTTCGCCTTTAAGAAAGGATATGTTTTGTAATGAGGTAAACACCTTGATTTGTACGCAGGAAGAGATGGTTGTATGTGGAGAATTAGTAATTTAGGGAGTGATGGTTTCCGGTAAACAAGCGAGTCGTTTACGGCATCGCGGTTGGTTGAAATAGTATCGAAGGGCTGAACCCCTTCGCTTTTGTACCTGAAGAGATGATTGCCGATGGTAAGATGGTGGTTGAGGGTTAGGTGTATTCGGGTAAACAAGCGAGTCGTTCACGGCATCGCGATTGGCTGATGTGGCATCGAAGGGCTGAACCCCCTCGCTTCTGTACTGGAAGAGAGGGTTGTCGATGGTAAGATGGTGGTTGGGGAATTAATGCTTAGGTTGAATGATTCTCACATAACATGTATTTATGGGATGAATTCAAACCAAACAAAAGCCAAAGTACTTAATGGAACAGCATTCGGAGCGGGTAACGCGGGAACATTTAATTCATCAGCTGGAAGGCGGACAGGCCTTTATAAAAATTGAGGATTTGCTGGAGGAAGTTGACTTTGAAGATTTAGGCAAGCGCCCGGCCGGACTCCCGTATTCTTTCTACGAGCAGTTTTTTCATCTGCGCGTAGCTCAATATGATATTCTGGACTTCAGCCGAAACAGCCATTACGAGAGAATGACCTGGCCTGATGATTACTGGCCCATGGAACAGGCCCCGGCCAGTGAAGAGGAGTGGGAAGAGTTGAAAAAGCAGTTTTTTGATGAGCGCAATGAGATGATGAATTTCATCCTGAATCCAAAGAATGACCTTCAGACTGAAATCCCTCACGGAGATGGACAAACACTACTCCGCGAAGCTCTGCTGGTTCTGGAACACAACGCATATCATACCGGCCAGCTGGCGATTATATTTCGGTTGTTGAATAAAGAGTGATTAAAAGTGCCATGTGTTAATGTGTTTACGTTATGATGTAAAACGTAAACACATTAACACGTTTTGACTTTACTCCGAAAACATCTCATTTAACTGTTCCTGAACCCGGATGAAGGTTGTGCGTTTGGTTAGCTCTTTCAGTTTTTTGGCTCCTACATAGGTGCAGGTAGATCGCACACCGCCAAGTATGTCCTGAACGGTGTCTTCTACAGGTCCGCGATAGGGCACTTTTACGGTTTTACCTTCGGAGGCGCGGTATTCGGCCACACCGCCAGAGTATTTTTCCATCGCGGTTTCTGAGCTCATGCCGTAGAAAGTTTTAAATTTCTCCCCATCTTCCTCAACCAATTCGCCGCCACTTTCTTTGTGACCGGAAAACATACCACCGAGCATCACAAAATCGGCACCGCCGCCAAAGGCTTTGGCTACATCGCCGGGGGATTTACAACCACCGTCAGAAATAATTTGTCCACCTAACCCATGGGCGGCATCGGCACATTCAATGATCGCTGAAAGCTGGGGGAATCCGACGCCGGTTTTGAGTCGTGTAGTACAAACCGAACCCGGCCCGATTCCCACTTTTATAATATCAGCCCCGGCCAGTAGCAGTTCTTCCACCATTTCTCCGGTTACCACATTGCCGGCTATGATTACTTTATCAGGATATTTTTCCCGTACTTTCTTCACAAATTTCACGAAGTGCTCTGAATAACCGTTAGCCACATCAATACAGATAAACCGAAGTTGGGGAAACTGGTTCATCAGCTCATTGAGTTTTTCCATATCCGCCGATCCGGTTCCGGTGCTCACGGCTATATGTTCTGTGATGGACTCCTCAGCTGCATCTAAAAAAGCTTTCCATTGCTCTATGGAGTAGTGCTTGTGGATGGCGGTGAACATTTTATGCTCGGCCAGTGCCGTGGCCATTTCGAAAGTACCAGTGGTGTCCATGTTAGCGGCCATTACCGGGATACCCGTCCAGCCTTTTTTGGCATGCAGAAATTTAAAGGTTCGTTCCAGCGAAACGTCCGCGCGGGATTTGAGGGTAGAGCGTTTAGGACGAATCATCACGTTTTTGAAACCAAGCTTAATATCTAACTCAATGCGCATAATATAACTTCAAGATTTCGGACTTCTGTTGTTGACCAAAGATGATAAAATTCGGGACTAATCTGAATATGTAATTTCTAATTTCAAGAATGTTGAAACTCATTCATATATTGCAAGCATGCAAAGATACCTACTTACGATTGAGTACGACGGCACCGATTTTTCCGGGTGGCAAATTCAACCCAATGCTCCTACTGTTGAACAAACCATTGAGGATGCATTCTCTACGATTCTGCAAACCGATATGAACATAATCGGACAGGGCAGAACCGATGCCGGCGTCCATGCCACCGGGCAAACGGCACATTTAGATCTGTCTGAAGACGTTGATGTTGAAGATCTGATCTATAAAACAAACAAGCTGATAGGGAAAGAAATTCAGATCACGGGTATTGAGGAAGTAGCGGATGACTTCCATGCCCGGTTTGATGCCACAGGTCGGCAGTACGAATACACCATCACAAAAAGATGGATGCCGCTTAAAGAGCGATATTCATGGCAGCTCAATCAACCCATTGATTATACCAAACTCGAAGAATGTGCGGCTTTGCTAAAGGGTGAATTTGATTTTGCAGGGTTCTCAAAATTTAATGAGGATAACATGACGACTCTGTGTGAAATTCAGCTTTCGGAGTTTGAGGAAGAGGGAGAGGTGATCAAATATCACATCAGGGCCAACCGGTTTTTGCGGAATATGGTAAGACGTTTGATCGGAACAATGGTGCGTGTAGCACAGAATAAAATGACGCCGGATCAATTTGAGGAAGCACTGAGAAATCCCAAATCAGATATTCCTACTTATACCGCTCCCGCGGCGGGATTGGTGCTTCAGAAAGTTTTCTATAAAAAGTGAAGAAAAGTGTTGAAAGTAGGCGGATAATGTCTTTATATTTGTCGCCCCTTCAACGGGGCTTTTTTATTTATTGAAGTAAATAAAGTCAAAAAGCTACACATATTCCTCGGTAGCTCAGTGGCAGAGCAGTTGACTGTTAATCAATTGGTCGCTGGTTCGAATCCAGCCCGGGGAGCTTACCAAAGCCTGATTCGCGAAAAGCGGGTCAGGCTTTTTTTGTTTTGGCTCATCCGCTTGAAATGTTTTATGCGATGGCTTGGCTTTTTGACAGGTGCAATATTACAGATTCATAGTATTGAATTGTTTGGTATTCATTATGTAGCTCCATTTTCATATTGGAAGCTGGAGCGTCCATCGTCCGAATGTATTGATTCGGACTCATGCCTATTCATTTTCATTCCATCTTAAATCCTGACTCAATCAATTTCTGTCATTGGATAGTTAATACCTGATTACCTATTATCATTTCGCTTGTAATCTCTAATGGTGTGTCTAAAGCCCTTATGACGGACAAATCCGTTGCAATATTACCCTTTATCAATTTAAGTCCTGATAAGGATAATGAATATTTCAGTGATGGGATTACGGAGGAAATCATCCTGGCTTTGTCAAAAACAAAAGGACTGAAGGTTATCGCACGAACATCAAGTTTTATGTTTAAAGGCAAGCACTTGGATGTGAGGGCGATAGGGAATCAACTTGGAGTAGCTACCATTCTGGAGGGAAGTGTCAGGAAATCAGGGATGGATGTGAGGATATCGGTTCGGCTGGTCCGTACGAGTGACGGATTTCAGATTTGGAGTATGAAATACGATCGCCAGCTTGAGGATATCTTTAAGCTTCAGGATGAGATCAGTTTACTGGTGGCAGATAAAATCAGAGAGAATTTTGGTCACATCGAATTACAGCCGTCGCTGGTTTCTGCCGATTCCAATAATTTTGATGCCTACGACTATTACCTGAAAGGTCGGCATGAGCAACTAAAATGGACAAATGATGCATTACTACGAGCTATAGAACACTATCGAAAGGCCATTCAGTTAGATCCGGAATTATTCAGGGCCTACTATGGAATTGTATTCTGCTATACTTATATGCTTTTCTGGAGCTCGGGAGAAGAAGCCAGATCTGAAGTCTATAAGTACCTTGAAAAAGCCGTGGAAGTGAACAGTGACTCTTTAGATTATCATTTAGCAATGGCATCAATAGACATGATGATTGAGTGGGACCACAGCGGTGCCATTGATCATTTCAAACGTTCCATGGAACTGAGCCCCAATAATGCCGAAGCTATAGAGGCTATTGCAGGCATGTATATCATGGTGGGACAATTTGATGAAGCCATGATCCATATTGACCGTGCTCTGGAGATCAATCCTCTTTCCCTCAATCATACCTTTATGAAGGGGAACATCTTATACTTCTCTGGCGAATATGAAAAAGCCATTCAACAAATGGATAAGGTGTTAAAGCAAGACCCTAAATGGATATTTGCTGTACAGTTGAAAGCAGCCGCCTTGATTTTGACAGATAACCGGGCGGAGCTTGAGGAGATATTGGAAGAGTTTAGCGAGTTACCATTTATGGATTACTATACCACTCTTTATCGCCTGTACCACCATGAACCCATTTCAGATTATGAGCAGCCGTTTCTGGCTGATGAGACCATCCATCCCTGGCGGTTATATTTTCTTACACTGGCAGAGAATTATGATCAGGCTTTTGAAATGTTGGAAGAGGGACTGAATCAAAAGCATGGAAAATATATCTGCTTTAACTACGATCCTTTTTTAGCAAAACTGAGGACCCGGGAAGAGTACAAAAATCTTAAGGAGTTCCTTCCCCAAAAATTCCCATTACTAAGCGAGATATATGAAGACTCATCTGATTCAAGACCATTAATTACCGATAAGGAAGAACATAAGGAACTGATAAGCGCCTTGGATAAAAGCATGGAGGTAGAAGAGTTATATCTTGATCCAACACTTTCGCTGACCAATCTGGCGGATCATATTAACACGAGTTCCAACAAACTATCCTGGTTAATTAATCAGGATAAAAGAGCGAACTTCCATCATTTCATCAACTCTTACCGGCTGGAACATTTTAAAAAAATGGCTGTGCTACCAGAGAACCAAAACCTGACTTTACTGGGCATTGCATTCGAATGTGGATTCAATTCAAAAACCACATTTAACGATTATTTCAAAAAAAGCACCGGCCTTACTCCCCGACGCTGGCTGAAAGAACAGCAATAACTACCTGATACAGGAATTTCGGAACCTGTTAGCCCGGCTATTCTTCCCTTATTCACTAATTAAAGTAATAGTGTCTGAATTTAACACCTTATCCTAAAGTTCGGATGTACAAAAAAAAGTCCGAATACGTATATCCGAACGATTCATGGAAGTTATAGCTCCATCTTAGCACCGTAGATAACAGAAATTAACTCTCCAGGTATGTACGGTCCTGATAAAGACACTTTATTTCCTTTAGCACATCACAAAAAGCTGTGTTTTCTAAAGAATCTTGTAAACCATCCTGGTATCGAAGTAGGCGATTATACCTATTACGATGACCTGGAAGATGTTCAGAACTTCATGCGAAACGTGAAATATCATTTCGATTTCACCGGTGATAAACTGAAGATCGGTAAATTTTGCATGATCGCCTCGGGAGTCTCATTCATTATGAATGGAGCCAATCACCTGACAGATGCCATATCAACGTACCCGTTTGCCATCTTCGGTAATGGGTGGGAAGATGCTATGGAGGACAAAGTATATCCATATAAAGGTGATACTGTAATCGGTAATGATGTCTGGGTTGGTCATAACGCTACGATTACTGCAGGTATTAAAATTGGAGATGGAGCGATCATAGCTACCAATACTACCGTAGTGAATGATGTTGAACCCTACAGCATAGTAGGTGGTAATCCGGCTAAACTAATCAGATACAGATTCCCCCAAGAAAAAATCGATGAGTTGCTAAAGCTGAAATGGTGGGACTGGGATATATCGAAGATTACGCAAAACCTAACCTTACTCACAGGCAATGATCTTACGAAGATCTCTTCAATTTCTGAATAAACGGTCATTGCTTACGAATCCTAAAATAAGAGGAACACTATGAAGTCCATTATATATGAATCCTACGGTAGCCCGGATGTTCTGAAGTTGATAAAAACCAGCACTCCTGAACCCTCCCGGAATGAATTATTAATAAAAGTTATAAGCAGTTCCGTTACGGCTGCTGATTGGCACCTGAGAAAAGCTGACCCTATGATGGTTCGTTTTATGAATGGACTATTCACCCCAAAAAGGAAGGTTTTGGGGCAGGAATTTTACGGGGAGGTTATTGAAACAGGAGGGAGTGTAACACGATTTAAGCCGGGCGATAAAGTTTTTGGGAGTACCGGATTGAAGACCGGCGCTCATTCAGAATTTATCGTATTGAGTGAGGATAGTGTGATCTCCAGGGCTGACGGAGATATTGAAGATGATTCACTGGCAGCTATTCCAATCGGGGCGATGACCGCATTGTTCTTTCTGAAACAGGGGGGACTGAAAAAGGGAGGTCGGGTATTAATAAATGGGGCCTCCGGGAGTGTGGGTAGTTATGCTGTGCAGATAGCCAAAGGAAAAGGTGCTACCGTAATCGGAGTTTGCAGCACCCGGAATGTGAAATTAGTGCGCGAGATCGGTGCAGATCAGGTTATTGATTACAAAAAAGAGAGGCTCACGGACCATCCTCAAAAGCATGATATCGTTTTTGATACCGTAGGCAATCTGAGCTATAGGAGTGTTAAGCCGTTATTAAGCTCAGAAGGTCACTTTATATCAACTGCATTTAATCTTGGGTTGATGCGAGCCATGATGATGAACACGTTCCGAAAAGGTCATAAAGTATATACTGGAGTCACAAAAGAATCCCAGGAACTATTGGATGAGATCAAAGACCTGATCAAATCAAAAAAGCTCAAGGCGGTCATTGAAAAAACATACAGTATGGAAGAAATCAAGGAGGCTCATATCCATGCAGAATCAGGTCATAAACAGGGAAATATCATATTGGCAATTCAAGGAGGAACTACTCATGTATAATGAAAAGAAAATAGGCAGAATTACCGGAGTGCTGTATCTGATCGTAATATTTTGTGCGGGATTCGCTCAGGGTGTGGCAAGAGAATCCGTATTTATTGCCGGCGATGCGATCGCCACTGCGAATAATATCCTGGCTAATTCAGCATTGTTTAGATGGGGACTGGTTACAGACCTGATCGCGTTTTCTACAGATATTGCGATTTCAGTATTGCTATACCTATTGTTGAAGTCGGTGAATAAACCCCTCGCATTGATCATGGCATGTTTCAGGTTGATAGCGCATCCGGGAGTAGCAACTGCAAATTTACTTAATCATGTAGCGGCTCTTAACGTTTTGGAAAGTGATGGACTTACCAGTCAATTTTCTCAGATTCAGCTAAGTGAATTATCCATGTTTTTTATGGAAGCCCATCATTTGGGATATATTCTGGCCGGAGTAGCGTTCGGAATTCACTGTTTCCTACTGGGCTATTTGCTGATGAAATCACTTCACTTCCCAAAAGTCTTGGGCATCCTCATGATCGGCGCCTCATTCGGCTACCTGATCGAAAGCTTTGGATTTATTTTATATCCTGAACACAAGGTCATTTTTGGATGGATCGTTGGCTTATCGGCAGCGTTGGGGGAAGTGACCCTTTGTATTTGGTTGATGATCAAAGGGGCAAAGTTAGAAAAAATATGAGTATTCCAGTGAAGAGTTTACATCATAGATCCTGGTTTGTAATAATGAGCTTAGCGATGATGATTTTTTAATTTATATCCTGTTTTAAGTCAGTCTAAGCAGCCAAGCTTAGAAATAAAGGTGCAATTTGATATAAGTGGGGATGACCTCACGTATGCGGAAAAAGTGGTCTTTATCAGGTATAAACTGCACATCTGTCTTTCCTGATCAATTGGGTTTAGAATATTCAATGAGTTCCTCGACATACAAAAAATCCCCTTGAGACTGAGTCAGTTTAATAAAGTTTTTTACTGACGGAGCATACAACCAAATCTCTTCTTCATCCGCATTATACCCTCTGGAATTTGTAGTTTTACCGGTGTATTTGATGGTATAAGCCATAAATGTTCCGGCTTCTACCGTTTCTTCCTGATAGGATAACACTTCGGCTTGCTGACTCTGTGTTCCGGTAGTACCATCCTGACTAGTCCAGCTGTTTTCATATTTCCATGTTTTACCAACTTTCAATGGCCAGTCGTACTTAGGTGTTTCGCTCTCATCCACCTTAACGATGTCGGTGAGTGGAATGGTGTCATTGCTTATGGTCATGCCTAAACCTTCATTCATTTGTACGATCATTCGTTTGTCGGTGCCATCTGAACGTACTTCTCCCTCAGTCGTTACTCCTTTATATTTCCAAACCCATGTTTCACCAATTTGATAGTCATCAAGTGTAGGTTGTTGGGTAATGGTGGGCTTCGTTGAACTCTTGCAGGCAATAAGTAGCGTGAAGGTTAATAAGATTATTAAGTGAAGTTTCATATTGAATTAGGATCTATTTCGTTAATGGTTATTGTGTTTAAGAAATGATGACCTACTACATTTACTTTGATTATACAGGGGCATCTGATCTGATTCCAAAAATGAGTAGGTAACCGATCATCCAGAATTCGCCGATAGTAGCGGGAATGGTTAGGTATTCAATGAATGCAGACTGTATTCCTGAGTAATGGAGCAATGTGCTCAGTATATAACCGAAACCACCAATAATTAACATATATCCTAACCAAATAGGCATTCGGCGTGAATGGGTAACGATATATCCCATTGGAATGAGCCATAGTCCAAAAAAGAGGCTTCCGGCAGCCCATGCATTACTAATAATATTGTGTAAAACTGAAATCAACAGGATCTGCTCTTCGGTCGACAGAGAAGATGCTGCAACATTGATCATTGATCCCATTGAAATTGCACTTATCAAAATTACCACAGCATTAACGGTACCCCAGATCGCTACAGACCAGGAAGCCCACTCACGAATGGTTCTGAATAATTTGTAAAACCATACCGCAGTCAGAACCTGTGACAGAACTATCCCTAATTCCAGCAGCAGTCGGATTCGTAGAATCGATTCATTACCGATAATATTTTGAAGGGTTGCTGCGGGGTCGTCTGCAATAAATATTTTGGGATGAAATACCAGAAAACCTAATACACCGAAAATTACAAGTGATAGATAGAATAGACCGGTTATTCGGGCATCTTTTTTAAGTGATTCTTGAGATTTAGTCATAATGAATTATGATGATTGTTTTTGTTTTGTTCTCAGTAATGTCAATGGGAGACACTGATAATAACATCACCTCGCTTATGCCCGAGTTCAACATAATCGTGGGCCTCGGCCATTTTTTCTAATGGGAAGACTCTATCAATGACCGGTTTGATCTTCCCTGCTGCGAGATAGTTTTTCAATTGTAGAAAAGCACTTCTGGGGGTTTTGGGGACACCGGTATCAATGGATATGTATTTACCATTTACATGTAACGCCTTTTTGCTTTTTTCTTTAAGTATTGAAGACTTTGAGTTTCCGACTGCATCTAATACATATTTATAAGTGGATAACTGTTTATCAGCGCCCTGCAGGGTGTAATCAATCACCTGATCACTACCCAGCGATTTGACCAGGTCAAAGTTTTTGCGGCTGCAAACAGCGGTTACGTTCGCGCCGGCAATTTTGGCTAACTGCACTGCCATGGTCCCAATACTGCCTGAAGCCCCGTAGATTAAAACTTCATCACCTTTCTGAATGGAGGTTTTGCTCAGCAGATGTATAGCCAGTAAGCCACCATAGGGAGTCGCGGCAGCCTCATTATGACTGATGCTTGCCGGTTTCAGGGCGATACTCCAGTCTTCGGGCAGGCATATATATTCGGCATAAGAACCAAAATGCCGCTTTGTTGGTGAAACAGAGCCATAAGCAAATACTTCATCTCCAACATTGAATGACGAAACATTTTTCCCCTTAGCTTCTACAACACCCGATGATACCATCCCCAAAATGGGGTTGCGTGGTTTCCCAAAACCGAAGATGGTTTGAAGTATAAATTTTGGAATGAGCGGCTCATCCAATCTTCGTATGAGCACGTCGCTGGCTGTGACTGAGGTAGCTTTTATTTCTATCAGCACCTCATTGTTTTTTGGGTTTGGCTTTTCAACATCTGCCAGTACCAGGTTTTCAGACCCTCCGTATTTCAAACATTTAATCGCTTTCATTTTTCTTTTTATCGAGCCAGTTTAGAATAACCTGAGTAGTCTTTTCGGGTGCTTCTTGTTGTATCCAGTGCTCCTTATCTCATAATCTCTTGTTCAATCATTTCATTTTGTTCTTTGTTTTGAACATGTTTTGAATGTTCAAGAAGCGTGCTTTTTCTAAGCGACGGAAATATCTTTGCTGCCCGTTTTATCATTTTCTTTCCGGGAAACAGGATGTCGTTTTCAGCTGCGAAAAGGGTAATGGGTGTTGTGATTTCTTTGGCTGCCTTAGTATCTATGACAGGAACCGGGGTAAAGTCCATCTCAAATTCTAAAAAGACTTTGGAAAGAAATTCGATAGCAAACTCATCCCGATCGGTGAACAAGTGGGACAGAAACTTCTCGACATACTTTACTTTTTTAGTTTTCATGTACCTTTTCATAGGGATGAAAACTTTGAAAATGGCCTTCAATGGATTTCCATTTACGATATAAGCCGGTGATGAGAGATACACTTCTTTGATGTTGCTCTCATCGTATTCCAGCGTTTTAAGAATGATCAATCCGCCAAAAGAGAATCCTGCCATAGTTACTGATTCAATCTTTAGGTCAGCGATGAGTTCATTCATCCATTTTCCATAGGAATCATCTTTCATACTCAAGCGCGTCTCGGCACTTTTATTGGGTTGAGCCAGTACATCCACCGCAAAAACCCTGAATTTCTTATGCAGATTAGCATAGGTCTCCAGAGCAATAGGGGCACAACCATTCGAACCATGAACAATTATGATCGGCGGATTCGCAGGATCTCCAGTAGCTATGATGTTGGTCTTTCCAAAACTGGTTTGTACCGTTAAGTATTCGTATTCAATCTTTAGGCTATCCAGCTTTGCATCGTACAGTTGAAGTATTTCTTTCTTGCCTTGTTTGGATTTAAACATAGTATCAGGTTATTAGTCTTTTTTAGTGGAGTTATTCTTTTGGGCATATCCCATCGCTGCTATGAGGCCGCTAAACTTTAAAATTTCCACCCTAAGTAAATATTCGGCTCAAAAAAGAAGAAATTTCCATATTTGTCATCGAACTCCTTAAATCCAGCAGGCGAGTTGTTGTCGAACATCCACTGGTTGATATGAACCTGAGGTTCTATGAAAAATCGTTTTTTCTTCCCAAATGCTGCGTGATAACCCAAATGAACCGAGTTATAAAGCTTAAATCCATTTTTGATTTTTTTACCGTCTAAATCGGTATAGGTTTGAATTTGTGGTAGCACTTCAACAGATGCAAAAAGCCCTTTCCAAAGCATGCGTTGGTATGAGACGCCAATTCCTGTTTCTCTTAGGTATCCATCGTAATATTCAGTCCCAGATTCTATTTTATCCACAACACCCTGCCACCAGGTGATTCCCATGGGTTGAAATAATCGCCAAGTAGCGAACTTCACTCCAATGATGTTTTTGTCATCAAGGTTACGTTTTACATGCAATTCTACCATTTGAATACTAGTTCGCTTTCCATATCCAAAGATAATCTCATCTGGAACGATATAAGGCATACTTACCCTCCACTTATGGGTGACTTCAGTTTCTTTATCCTCCGGTGAGCTGGTTTGAGCAAAAGCGCTAAATGAGGCCAGTGTAAAAACAATAATAAGTAGGTTTTTCATTGTTCTGAATTTTAAATGATTAAATGAATGATTTGATATTTGTCGAAAGATTCAGTCTTTAAAATCCACTTTATCGAATCGACAGATCAATGATCGTAAGAAATAGCAGGTCAAACGTCCTGAAATGAAAATGCGGACGTATTGGTGAGATTTTGGACTTTAAGGGTGCTATGGAGAAAAATCAGAACGGTGGCTTTATTTTTACCTTGTTGCGAAGGTCCATCTTCGCATTGCTGTCCCGGAAGCTCCGGCTTCTCGTGCAGGAAAGGACTTGGTTGCCTGTCATTGTTTTCCTTGTTCTTTTGTACCGACAAAAGAACCAACCCCGATTGATCGGGGCGACTGCGAAAAAAGAGCTAAAGATGGCTACACTCCGCTAAAAGAAATCAATGCTCCCCGGCCGGGTTTGCCTGTAGATCAAGTGCCTGCGCCCCGAATGCTCGGGGTTTCTTCACGCTTCATTTCGTCATCTTCTTAACGCTCTTTTTTCTAATGCCGAATGGACTTCAATATCAACTGGAATAATTGATGGGATTAAAATGAGAGTGGAGGTACTTGGTAATTTGATACAATAGGTTTTGGTAATTTGATACAATAGGTTATAGTATTCGGCTTTGTCCCCTAACTGGAGCTCTGTTCACGGATGCTCAGCTGAGGCTATGCTCCCATTACATGCTGATTATAAAAGGGGGGGGTTAATCCAATTAGAAATAATACAAGGACGGCTCCCCGTGTCTGAGTTGCGGTAAAGGATATTATTGACACCTATCGTCTGACCTTTTTATCTCTGTTCCTTTATTCCCATGTTTTTATATCTTCTTCCCATATATATGAATAACGGGTAGTACTAAAACACCTACTTTTTTTGATCGATAATAAATCCATAGCTATTCTGCCATTTCTGAACCTGAGTGCAGATCCTGAAAATGAATATTTCAGTGACGGTATTACCGAGGATATCATTAATGCTTTAAGCCGAATTGAGGGTTTAAAGGTGAGTGCCCGAACCTCTTCATTTGTCTTCAAAGGCAGGCAGATGGATGTAAGGCACATCGGCAATCAATTAGGGGTTTCCACGGTGCTGGAGGGCAGTGTGCGTCGGTCACGAAAAAAAGTTCGGATATCAGCGCAGCTGATACAAACGACAGATGGATTTCAAATATGGTCGGGGCGCTTTGATCGTGATATTGAGGATATCTTTGAGCTTCAGGATGAGATTAGCTTAACCATCGCGGAACAGATCAGGGAAAATTTTGGTCACCTGGAGATCGGGGAACACCTGGTGGATGTACCCACTCAAAATATCCAGGCCTATAATCTCTACTTAAAGGCTCGCTATAATCACTTGCGTTGGGACCGTGAAGGGATCGAAAATGCGATGAAGTTTTATCAGCAATGCATAGAGATGGCTCCGGATTTTGCGTGGCCTTATTTTGGAGCGGGTTATTGCCATGCAATGTTTGGATCATGGACCCCGAATATTTCATCGCTTGACATGGCAGCGGATTATATTGGTCGCGGATTTGAGATCGACGATCAGTCATTTCTGGGATACTACAGCAAAGCGACACTTGAATTTTGGGGGCACTGGAATTACCGGGAAGCAGAAAAGCTATATCAAAGGTCAATGGCTTTAAATCCTTCTTATACGGAAGCCGAGGAAGGGTTGGCTGAATTATATACGGCCATTGGCTGGTTCGATGAAGCCATGGATCATACAAAACATATCCTTCAGCTGGATCCACTTTCACCCAACCATCATTTTACCAAAGCGAACATTCATTATTTGCAGGAAGATTATGAATCGGCCCTTGCAAGTATAGAATCCTCTCTGGGGATCAATCCTGATTTTACGCATGCCATTGCCATGAAGCAACTTTGCCTGATCAAATTAAAGCGAGAGGAGGAGTTGGAGACCTATTTAGAAAATACGGCATTGGCAGTTTCTCCGAAATCAAGTAGGATGCTGTACACACTGACCGACCATCCTGCCGATCATGACATCAAGCTTGAGGAAATTGATGAGGTTGTAGAGGAAGAAGGAATTTCAATTATGCCCTGGCCTGTGTTTTTATATACGCAATTTGGGGCTCAAGAAAAAGCACTGGAACTTCTTCAACGTGCTGTTGTAGATAAAAGAGGTCAGTTTGCAAACTTCCTGAGCCGCCCCTTTCTTGACAAAATTCAGGAAACAGATGGTTTTAAAGAGTTGGTCAAAAAGACATTTGAACCATCCCGGTTACCCAGTAAACGATCAAGGCAGGAGCTGAGTAACGGAAGTGCGCATAAAAATAATGAGGTTGATGCCCGAGCATTGATGCAGCCTCAAGAGATCGAAATGGCTATAGAAAAACTCGATCATTTAATGCATAAGGACGAACGCTACCTTGATACGGCATTGACTTTGAGAACCCTGGCTGCTGAAGCTGAACTTCACCCAAATAAACTATCATGGATGCTGAATGATCAGGTGGGGGTAAGCTTCAACGATTATGTTAATAATTTCCGGCTGGAGTGTTTTAAGCAGAAGGCATTGGATCCCGCTAATCAGAATTTTACCTTACTGGGCTTAGCTTTTGAAAGTGGGTTTAATTCTAAATCCACTTTCAATGATTACTTCAAAAAGAAAACTGGTATTACCCCTCGGAAATGGCTGAAGGAGCATCAGTAGGAGACTTGATTCTAAGCCTGCACTGAGTCTTAATCTGCAACAGGATCTACATTTCTGACCTCATTTGTTTTCTCCTTCACAAGGAGAAAGACGCACATAACACATCAGAGTCTTACATAGGAATAGGTTTTTAAAGAAGCCTGGAAAAAGTCTCTCCTTGAGAAGGAGTCCCGATTTTAGGGAAAAGAGGTCGAAGCTTAGGCCTCAGAATAAGAAGTTACCTATACTCTCATTTTAATTACTTCCTTCATTGGTTCCAGCCAGGGGTTTGAAAACCCTTAACTTTCAGTGCAGAGTGGTTTAGTCTTCTCATTCTGTTGCTACCAGCCCTTTCTCTTTTCTAAAAAGTCCGAGATTTCATAAAAAGCGCCGAAAATATCATTTCGCACGATTATAAGATGCTGGCTGCTGATCTTGGCCTTGCAATCAAAAAAGGAATGCACCATGACAAAAATCTTAGTTGCCGGAGCCAGTGGCTATCTCGGAAAATATATACTTGAAGAACTGCATAGCTGGAAGATACCAGCTATAGCTTTGGTTCGAGCTCCGGAAAAGTTAGAAGATCTGAATTACCGAAATATCAAGATAGTGCAGGCTGAAGTAACCCGGCCAGAAACACTGAGTGGCGTTTGTAAGAATGTTGAGACAGTGATATCAACTGTTGGTATCACCCGCCAAAAAGATGGGCTTACCTATATGGATGTCGATTACCAGGCAAATTTAAACCTGCTGAAGGAAGCACAACGAACCGGGGTTAGAAAATTTATATACGTATCTGTTATAGACGGTGACAAGCTACGCCATCTTAAGATCACCGAAGCTAAAGAACGATTTGTGGATGCCCTCAAAGCATCGGGATTAGAATATACCGTCATTCGACCCAGTGGATTTTTTTCGGATCTACGGGAGGTGCTCTACATGGCTGAGAAAGGCAGGGTTGTGTTGTTCGGGAACGGAGAGTCAAAGCTAAACCCTATCCACGGGGCTGACCTTTCGGAAGTGTGTGTACGGGCTATTGCTCAGAAAGAAAAAGAGATATCGGTAGGCGGACCAGATATTCTTACTCAAAATGAGATAGCAGAAATGGCTTTATGCGCGTGGAATAAACCGGCTAATATTGTTCACCTTCCGGGCTGGATCAGGTTATTGATACTACATACAGCTAAGATTTTTCTTCCCGGGCAAAAATTTGGTCCGCTTGAATTCTTTCTCACACTTATGGCGCGCGAAAGTATTGCCACCCGCCACGGCACTCATCGCTTACAGGACTTTTTTAACCAAGAAGTACAACAAATAAAACAACCATAACAAACCAACATTTCTGCTAATCAAGGTGAAAATGGAATCAATAAAACGATATTGGTTAAAGCTAAGAGCTACATTCACTAAAGATCATGTACTTCACCTAATTACCAAAGTGGAAATGCGTATGAATGTGTTGTTTCAGAAAGTACACATCGAGTCGAAATCGGTAAATGTGTTGATGCTAATTCCTCGCGTACTATTTGGATACTTTATCTTATTTGATGTTGGCAGACAAATAATTGGTTTACCAATATCAGAAATACAAATGATGGATGCCGAAACCATTGAAATAATCCGGTCTTTAAGTCCAAGAGTTGTGGAATTGCTACCATGGTTAGAACGCATGGAATATTGGGTGCAGGGTGCTTTTCTATCGGCAGGATTTACAACCCGGCTAATTAGCCTTTCATTGTTATGGGTAGTGGCAGAGAATTTAATGGCCAACCCATTCTTGATGCCACAAAATATAAGTACGCTCTTATTTTTCATTAGTACCTGTTTGTATAGCTTAGTTCTTGGATCAGGTAAATATGGAATCGATAGGATGATTCTGAGTACATTCTTTAAATCATGGAGGAAGATACGCTAAGCTATGAAAACGAATATTATTACCTTAATTATAGTATTAGCTGGTATTGCCGGCAGCATTTTTTGGATAGAGGCGGAGAAAGAAATCGAAATATTATGCGGGTTGATTCAGCCGGGGCAATCCATAGAAAAAGTAATAGGTTTATTGGAAACAGGAGAACATCTGGAGTATAAATTAGAAGGCCGAAAACTTCGGTTTTATTCAATAAAAAACCTTCACTCCATTAGCTGTGGGGTAGATTTGCAGAATACAACAGAAGTGGCAACTGTACGCTTTTCAGAACGCATCAATCTTAAGATATTAACAATACTTACAGGCAGCATATGCACCTTTTTACTGATGATTTTTCAGATTGCATTGGCAAGTGGAAAACCCCTTGGTGAGTATGCATGGGGTGGTTTTAACAAAGACCTTCCGGACTCACTTCGAAAGGCATCTGCTGTTTCTGCCATTATTCTACTTATTGGAATACTTTCACTGCTAAGTTTGAATTATATAAGTCTTATTCCTGAGGGAGTAAGTGCATATATCGTTGCAGGATTTGCTTTAATGTTTATGTTTAGCATTCTCGGGAATCTTTTATCAGTAAGTAAAAAAGAAAAAATGGTGATGATTCCTGCATCAGTGGTGTTATTTCTGTGCTACTTCACTGCTGCTTATTCAGCTTTTTAATAAAGTAAAGCAGAACTACACTAAATATTCAGAACCTTCGTAATCCAAGCCCGGCCAATGCCAGATTTTCCGGCAAGTGCTGCTTTGTTTTTAAAACTGAAATTGATGAGTTTAACAACAGCTTTTATACAGTTATGCGTCTGAGTTCAGTTAAAGCAAAAGAAATAGATTTTTGAATACCTTTTTTGATACAACCTACCTGTTTTCGTCCTACTCGGCAGAGCATTTTACAGTGCTCCTGTTGTTTTTTGGATTTTGCATCTGGTTTATCCCTTTTATGAGAACCCGAAGCCGGGAAGTGCAGCGAAAGGTGCTTTTGGTTATGGCTGTGATGATGTCCCTCTCTCAGCTTATGAAGATTCCCCTGAATATGTACACCGGAACCTTTGATGTTACCAACGACATCCCTCTGCATATGTGCAATTTCCTTCCCTTTGTACTTGTATGGGTATATATGAAAAGCGACAGGAATACCTGGTCTGTGTTATTCTTCTGGGTGGTATTAGGCGTGTCTCAGGCAAATCTGACGCCCTCCGTTCAATTCTCTCTGTTTCATTACGATGCCATTCGTTACTGGATGGTGCATCTCTTGTTAGTGCTTGTGGCACTGTATCCGGCTATTGAGTGGGGTTGGGATCTGAAGTTAAGAGATGTTGGGCGATCTGTTGTAGCACTCAATTTTGTGGCTTTAGTGATTGGAGGAATCAATCTCCTGCTGGGCAGCAACTACCTGTATGTTATGGGCAAGCCCCCGGGAACCACCTTCTTCAGCATTTTACCCGAGTGGCCGGTGTACCTGATTTACCTTGAGCTCATCTTCGTAGCCTGGTCGCTGATGGTATATGGGCTTTTCCGATGGGTGAAAAGAGGAATCACGGTTTATGAATCCTCCCACCATCGTGCTGAATCCGAAGTTAACAGATTTGATGACAATGGTTAGCATTCCCTGTACTTGAACAGGATGATGTTCAATCCATCTCCAAACAGTTATCCTGCCGTACAAGATCCGGCCGGGTTCCGTAGGGATCAATACATACGTAACGGGGAAGCGTTTCTGTTTGAATAGTTATTTGCTGCTTTCCGTCTTCAATGTTTTCGGATTCCAGGAATAATATCTGACCCTCTGAAGCTTCAGAAGGATGAGCGCTAAATATTCCTAATGGAATAGGTTCGTTCATAGAAACGGGAGATTCAACTCCTTCCAATAATTCATGCTTTCCGGCGTCTATGGTAATACGTATCTCATACCGGTCATCACTTATTTTATCCGATTCAGCATTTTCTACGGAGAGATCATAGGTGATGATTTTCTTAAACCAGTCACCAATCAGGCTATGATATTCCTCCGGTGTGAATTTATAGATTTCATTTAAGAACTCCGGTGAAGTAACAGTAGCATCGATTTCGTTTTTGTGTCGGTTTACCAATGTTTTCAGTACTTGATTGACGTTCTCTTCACCAATCAGCTCCTTCAGGGCATACATCACTATGTAACTTTTGCCATATAGCATGTAGTGTTCCCCTTGCTCCAGGTAAAGGGGTTCTTCCGGTGTAGAAGCGTAAGAGCGACCATTGAAATAGGTATGATTGGCGGATTCACTTAGTTGATAGAGGGAGGTCATGCCATAATATTTTTCCATTACAGCGGCTTCGGTGTACTTGGCAAAGCCTTCTACAAAAATGGCACCTCCGCTCACGCTTTGAGTGCTAAGCATATGTCCCCACCACTGGTGCGCTACTTCGTGAATGGTGCGTTTAGCAACCAGACTGAAAGCTTCAGGATTACGTTCATCCACCAGGTACAGATTATCTTCAACCATACTGATTGTTCCGGCTGCTGCATAGCCTCCGAATCTCCAATGGGACGGTATCTCAGCAATACGGAGATAGTCGAAGGGATACGCTCCAAACTCCTTTCCGGCATAGTCCAGCGTTTGCTTCATGCTCTTCATGATGGTTCGATTGTTGAAATCATGGCCGGGATGAAAGTAATGCTCAAGCCGGATACCCTTATAGTCTTCCTGTTCAATTTCATAAGCAGCAGCATGATAGCTGATGGCCGGAGCCACCGGGGTTTCAGTTTTGTATCGGTAGTAGTTTCTCCCGTTTTCTATCCATTTATCTTCAAGCTCTCCGACAGTAATTCCGGTTTGCTCAGCAGGAACAGAAAGAATGGTTTCGAAATCAATCCGCCCAAAACCGGATTCCATAACATCAAAATCCGCATCGGAAGGCTGCTCTTTTTCGCGGTGGGGGAGGCCGCGTTTCTCACGTTCTGTTTTGTCGGAAACTTCCAGGTTATCCGTATAGCCCAAATAAGGACTAAAATCCCTCAGATGCACATAACTACCGTTTTCCACCAGGTCTTTTCCGGAACGGAGTCCTTCTTGTTCGCTTTCTGCAGTGAATGTGAGGGCGACCTTATCACCGGGGAGTACCGGCTTGTTGAAGAGAAATTCATAGATACCAAGTGTGGCATCGTGGTTGATGAGGGTTGCACCTTCGAGCTGAATATCGGTTATGCTCTTCTTTTCTATGATCAGAGCCCTGTTAACAACGGTATCACTTTTGTTCGTTAAAGTGTAAACAGCATCTACCGTGTAGCTTCTTTTTTCCGGATAGAGCGCTACATTTGTGGTTATAGCAACGGGATACAACCACTTTTCTTCATCGTAATGTTTGTACTTCTTCTCATAGTCGGCCCATCGATCCAGTCTTTCACCCGATGACAGGTATACTGTTTCGATATTGGTTTTGTACAAGATCATCCCCGAAGTACACAAGAAAGCTATTCCAAGAACTGTGGCAATGGCTAATCGTTGCTTAGGCCAACTTCTGAATATCTGTCTGGCATGAATAAGAAATCGTTCGGTGATACCCCGTCTCCAAACGTGAAGTGCTATCAGAGACAAAAGTAGTCCCAGTATCAGCCAGTGCGTGGAAAACAAGTAAAAGGTCCCGGCATTATTACTGACTCCGGTCATATCCGAAAAGGTAACCGATGGCATGGCGCCTACTTTCAACAACGGATGTTCAATGCCAAGAGATCCGGACAGAGGGGTGGCGAAAATGGCAACAAAAAGTCCGGTGATGGCCATCCCTAAATACTTATCAGGTGAGAGTGCTTGCACAAACAGCCCGAACAGAATGTAGAAAGCGAGGGGAATTCCCTGGAAGTAGTATAGTGACAGGTAGGTGCCCGTATCAATGACGGTATAATCCATCACTAATTGGAAAACGATGGCAATAACAATTTCGAGGGTGATAAATATAAACGGGATGAAAAGCAGCACCGAAACCTTGGACCAAAAGAAAGAGGCATTGGATGCGGGAGTTGCATCCAGAATGAGATGCATATTCTCACTTCGCTCTTTCCATCCCCACTCGCCGCTATAGAAAATAACCAGCATTACACCGAAGATGAATAAAGCGGTATTATTTAAACCGGCTAAAATGGCTGTGACCGGAAATAAACTTTCGGAGTAGCTGCCTCCCTCAATGAGCTTAGAAGAAAACTCGGCTCCAATAACAAATATGATGAAAGCGAGCATAGCCTGAAAGGGCAGGCTTTTGAACAGCTGTTTGATCCCTATTTTACTCTGAGCAATGAAACTATGCCAAAAAAGACGGCTGCTGTTTAATGATGGTTTTACCGGATGGTAAACGGTGTCTTTCGCATCATTTTTTTCAAGTGCTACTTTACCGGAGGTGGAATCCTTTTTTCCTTGTTGGGATGTCCGGAATGAAAACAACCGATAGGAAAGACCTAACATTGCGAAAGAGATGCCTATCCAGAGTAAACGGTTGAGCAGGAAATTTCCACTCAGTGTTACCCAGACTGTATTTTTTTGAAGAGGAGTGAGGTACTGACTTTGCTCCATAAAAGCTGATATCCCAAATGGGTCACCCAATGCAGCCAGCGTCATACTATCGGTGTGGGTGGGCGTTGAACCGGCCAGCATCGGGGAGTCGAAGAAAAAGGAACAAACAAAATAAAGTACATATACCAGGATGGCCGATGCGTATATCGACATCCGGTTTTTAGAAAGAAGCCCCACAGAAAAGATAAAGGCAGAACAGATGAGAACATTAGGTAGCACGAATACCAGCCAATTCCAGAAATAGGGAGAAACCGAAAATGGAGACAGGCGATCGGGGTCCAAATCAAAGAGGAGCGAGCCTGTCATCATTCCAAGCAAAAGTGGACTTACGGACAGAATACTGAACACAAACACCCCGGCAAACCGGCTCATAAAAAATTGGTGCTTTTGAACACCGGTGCTGAAGATAATCTCTTGCATCTGGTAGGCACGGTCCCGCAATACTCCGTTGATCACAAAAAACATGATGGCAAAAACAGCTCCGAGTGTAAAAACGGAGGTATAATAGCTGATTTGGTACGGTGCATTGAAGTCAACGAGGTCGGGGGCAAAAGCTTGACCGCCAATCTGCAAACCACTAAGGAAGAACAGGATCATAGCTACGGGTAGTGCCCACAGCTTTTTCTGGTAGACAAGTTCGAATCTGAATAATGCTGCGATCATGATAAGCCCATAGTTTGCGGTTCTGTTTTTGGCACGATAGAGAAATAGAAATCTTCCAGGTTTGGAGAAACTGCTTCAAAATCGATGTCGGGTACGTGTTTTGCCTTTATGTGAATCTGAGTCTCACCGGCTACCAGTCGCGTGGAAATCACGTCATAGTTTTCACGATAGCGGGGGAGTTCACCGGAGGGAATCGTCTTCCTCCATATTTGTCCGTCCAAACTTTCTACAAGATCAGCAGGATTGCCGTGAATCAGTATGCTGCCGCGATCCAGAATAGCCATATTGGAGCAGAGGTTGTATATATCGGCGACTATATGAGTGGAAAGAATGACGATGATATTCTCACCGATTTTACTCAGAAGATTCAGAAACCGATGCCGTTCTTCGGGATCCAACCCGGCCGTAGGTTCATCGACAATAATGATTTTCGGATCTCCAAGCAGGGCTTGGGCAATACCAAAACGCTGACGCATACCTCCCGAATAGGTATGGACGTGCTTTTTTCGGTGCTCCCATAAATTGGTTTGGTGAAGAAGTTGTTCAACTTGATCACTACGTTCTTTTTTCTTTAGAAGTCCCTTAAGCACACCAATATGATGTAATAATTCTACCGCCGATATCTTGGGATATACGCCAAATTCCTGGGGGAGATAACCAAGTCCTTTTCGCACTGTATCCGGGTTAGAATGGATGTCATCGCCGTTAAAATGTATACTCCCTGAAGACGGAGATTGCAGTGTGGCAATGGTTCGCATCAGGGAAGACTTTCCTGCTCCATTGGCTCCAAGAAGACCAAACATCCCATTCTCTATGGTCATGGATACGTCATTTAGCGCTTTGGTTCCGTTGGGATAAGTTTTAGATATGCTTTGAATGTGAAGGGTGTTCATAGCGACTCATTTTTGTTGAATTTGAGCGAAGCTACGCAGGCAGATTTGCTTTGTTTACCGGATTGGACGAACAATAGTATTCTTGATATGGACCGTGAGTAAACAGGCATAAATCCGGTTGATGCGGCAAACAGTTGGATTCATGTTAAAACCGATATCGTTCACCCATAGGCAGAGAATGAATGCCGGATTTATCCTATTTTGAATCATGAAAAAAGATTGGACGAAATATCAGGCATTTGTCATAGGGCCGGCTATCACTTATGCAATGATCTTGTTTATGGAATACATAGACCTGATCAGGGTACCCTCCGGGGCGTGGATATCGAATACACTTGGATTCTTGTTTTATGCTTTCTTCATTTCCCTTGCGATCCATAAATACCTGGCAAAGGGAGGATCGCTGATTAGGGTCGGGGCAGGTTTTGGCATTCTGGCCATTGTGATTTTCAGTATCGGATATTTCACCAGTAATCTTCAGGATAATCCACTGATGATTTTGCTGATGATCTCTTTCTGGCTGATGCTATTCTATTTTATTCTACCGGAATTTTTCCAAAAGTACCGATGGCTGATTGTCGGTTTATACGGGGGGTCGGCACTATTCTTTTTATACGCGAGGCTATTCACGGGGAGCTTTGAATTGTATGAAAGCACTTATAAAGTATGGGCACTGAGCTTGTTTTTACTTCCGGTTCCCGTTCTTTTAACGCTTTGGTTTTATGAGCAATGGAAATGGTTCCGAACTCTGAAAGCCGAGAAAGCCAAAGCGGAACTGGCCTTGTTGAGAAGTCAGGTTAACCCTCATTTTTTCTTCAACACGCTAAACAATCTCTATTCGCTGGTGGTACATCAATCTGACAAGGCACCGGACGTTATTCTGAAACTGTCGGATATGATGCGCTATACCATCTATGAAGGGAAAAAAGACAGAGTGCCTCTGAAAGAAGAGATTGAGTATCTGCAACGCTATATCGATTTGCATAAAATCAGGTATCAGAAAGAGGTAGTTATCAAATTCGAAAAACCTGAGGAAACGGAAGCAACAATAGCGCCATTGCTGTTGATATTGCCCCTTGAAAATGCGTTCAAGCATGGAGTGGAAACCATGAGGGAGGGAGCGTTTATACATGCTTCTGTTTTCGAAGACGATAAAAAGATTGTATTCAGGATCAGCAACAATTTCGATGAACAAACCGAAGAAACAGAGAAGGGTATCGGACTTGAAAACCTGAAGAAACGCCTGGAGTTATTATATCCCGACCAACACAAACTGGAGATAGAGAAAGAAGAAGGCGTATTTACAGTAATCCTTGAGCTTTATGAATCATGATCAAATGTATAATTGTAGATGACGAACCACTGGCTCACGACCTGGTAAGCACCTTTTGTGGGCGGCTCCCTCACCTCGAGGTAGTGGCTCAGTGCTACGACGCGCTGGAAGCAATGGAGTGGCTGAACTCGAACAAAGCGGATTTGATGTTCCTTGATTTGAACATGCCCAAACTCAAAGGCTTTGACTTCCTTCGCACTCTTCAGAATCCGCCAAAGGTAATTGTAACCACGGCCTACAAAGAACATGCTCTTGAGGGCTTTGAGTTGGCGGTGGAAGATTATCTGGTTAAGCCGTTCAGTTTTGAGCGTTTTCTGAAGGCGGTTAATAAAGCGGTTTCCTCAACATCTTCAGATACAGGTGTAAAAGAGCATCAGCAAGAAGAAGGGGGGAAGTCGCCGGCGCGCTTTTTTGTAAAGGGTGATAAGGAATACCATCAGGTGAACATGGATGATATTTTGTATGTGGAAGCCAAAGGGAATTACTCTTCTTTAGGTATGAAGGGGGAAGAGCTTTTGGTTCACGAAAAGATTTCAGATTTGGAAGAGCTGCTTCCTCAACCTTCATTTTTGAGGGTACATCGTTCTTTCATTGTAGCGGTAAGCAAAATCAAAACCATTCAGGGAAATACAATTACCGTGGATGAGCATGAAATACCCATAGGGCAGACCTATAGCAAAGTGGTACGGGATGAGATTTTGAAGCAATGATATTAAGTATCGTATAGGATTCTTTGGTGATTGGTGGGCATCATCTATCCACATACCCCTTACAACCGGTACTTGGGTACACACATGCATTGGGAAACATATCAGCTATGGCGAACCAATATCCATCGTAAGACTTGGTTGGGGTTAAGGTTTCGCCTTCTCTGGGGCCGCTTATCGCCTCACCAAAAATATTCCATTTATTACCTTCTGCGTCAGTCATAATAACAGGTAGTTCATCTTGTATAGACTCAAAATCGGGGATGGTTCCGTCAGATAATTCTCTCCTGAAGCTGACCACAAATCCGTGAGTTTGACTCCCGGCAGCCACAATATGATTACCGGCGTAGTCTTCATTTAAGACACTGATCTCTTCCGACATTTCATTCTTCGCAAAAACCCTCACATCCAGTTCATCACCGGGGTTGCCGGTTACATCTTCAGGCAGAAAGGCATGAACCACCGTTTTTCCGGGCAGTCGGTCGTTTTCATGCTTTACAGGGAAGAGGATATAGTCTTCATCGGTTAAATAACTTTCTCCATAGGCATAGCCGTTATAGAATCTTCCAAATCCGGTTTCTTTGGTAACTACTTTTGATTCCGGATACATGGCTTTCCAGGTCTTCCAAGTAGTTTGGACAGTAGAAAAAGAAGAATCCAGAGTTTCTCCTTTCAGTGGACCTTTTACTCCCCGGAGCTGCATTTGAGAATAGTGCGTATCTGTTTTGCGGTCGTAGGCAATTAGATTGTTTCTGAACAATAACCCTGAAACGCCAAACTCTGTAACCTCATCTTCAATCACCCGATCCAGTACGATCCCGGTTCCCGTAAGGGGACAATAGATAACGGAGAAGTAGGTGTCTCCGATTTCATCATTAATAATTTCATGCCAGTCTAAAATCTGGTGAGGATAAGCTCTGACTTCATTGCCCACTTTTAATCCTATCACTAACCGATCGTCTTGTATGTAATTGATCTCACTTACGGGTGCAAACTGAGGGTCATCAACGGAGGGGATTCCATCTTTTCCCGGGCCGCCATCAACTATTTCATCGGAGGGGATGAGCCATTCCGAATCGGGATCATCCGGGGTTTCAGTGTTGGATTCAGAATCCGTACTGACCTGATTGCAAGCACCGAAAAATACTCCAAATACAAAAATTATAGGGAATAGCTGTCTGAGCATATCTGGTTTTGTTGGTGCATTAAAATTGTATAATCTAAAGTTATGATGCATACAATCTTAAAAATCTTACGCAATTCCATTTTGGTAAGAGGATAGTGCTGCATTGCGTCTGTACATCACAGTTAGTTGGTGTATTAATTCTAAAGCTGTAATAATTATGAGTTCGGGGTCTCCCGCAATTGAATTTTCCGGTTTAGCATCCCTCGTCATTTTGTTGATGTCGGTGTATAATCCCGTTCTTCAAGCTCAAACCTGCAGTTGTGCAGGAGCTCCGCTTATAAGCTCTCAGAATTTTGCAACGGTACCCGGTGGAGGCTTTATGGGTGGCTTGACCTGGGAGTACAATAATATTTCAAGCTTATACAGCGGTGCAAATGAGTTGAATAACCGAACTCAGGAAAGAATTACCAACACGGCATTGCTTGAGTTGAGTTATGGAATCAGTGACAGACTGAGTGTTACCGGCACTTTTACCTATATAGAAAAAAGCCGAACTACCGGACTGCAAACCCAGGGGAATTCCAGCACCATAACTACGAGCGGAATAGGGGATGGAATGGTGATGATGAAGTATCACCTCATAAATCAGGATTTATGGAACCCCTACCAGTTTAGTTTGGGAGTCGGTGCAAAAATTCCTTTTGGTACTACTTCTCTGGAAGCGAATAATGTAGCCTTAAATGCAGATATGCAGCCCGGAACCGGAGCATGGGATGGGGTAGGATGGATGTTTGTATCCCGTGCCATAAGAACCCTGAATATGAATGTGTTTCTGAACGGGAGCTATAGATACACCGGAACCGCGGAGCGATTCAATGAGTCGGATAACTATACATTTGGCAACGAATTCGTAGCAATTGCCGGTGTATCAGGTGCAATGTGGGACCGATGGTCGTATGATGGACAGATTAAATTCCGCAGTACTACCCGGGATCAGCTTAACGATTTTCGCCTGCCAAATACCGGAGGGGAATGGCTTAGCGTTAAAACCGGAGTTGGCTATCAGGTACATGATTGGGTTAACCTGCGTGTTTATGGAGAGCTGCCGGTTTATCAGCAGCTGAACGGAACCCAGCCAACCACATCTTTTGTGTTATCTGCTTCTGTTTTCTTCAGTTTCAGCCCAAACCAAAACGGATTTATCTATGGCACCGGCGAATAACTCATGTAAGTTTTTTACGGTGATGGTGCTTCTATTAGTTGGAGCCTGTCCGGCTCACGGGCAACAAAATGCGACTGCAGCTATGCAGTGGTATGATTTTGAAGAAGCAAGACAACTAACCGCTGAAAACGAGAAAGACCTCTTCTTGTTTATGGAAGCGGATTGGTGTGGGATCTGCAAGAGAATGCACCGCGAGGTTTTTACCGACTCAACTATACAATCTTTACTGAGCACTTACTTTTACCCCGTTCGCATCGATATCGAATCAAAAGAAAAACTCACGTTTAACGGACAAAGGATGACTTCCAAAGCGTTCAGCAAAAAGATGAAATTGAATGCTACGCCGACGACTATTTTCCTACAGCCCGATCATACCATAATTGGGAGTAAACCCGGGTTCATGGATGTAGAGGAGTTATGGGTATTGCTGAAGTATATCCAATCAGATGCATGGGAGCGGTCATCCCTGGAAGAGTACCGGGATTCAATTTCAGTAAACCAGTAAATTCCGGCCAAACTAAAGTCTCACCCAGAGTATTAGATTTCCATATAAGCATTTCCTATCAGTGTGATTGTTCTTTTCTCAGGTACCACCGGGTAATATCTATTCCGGCTAACCCATCAATCCCGTGTACTATTACAATGAAAAGAAGAATTACTATTAATTAAGAATTACGATTATGGACTTTACTATTTATAACGAAGAGAACGCACCGGAATCAGCACAACCATTTCTAAAAGGAGCAAAAGAGAAATTCGGTTTTGTTCCCAATCTGCTGGGAGAATTTGCGGAAGCCCCGGCCGTTCTGGAAGGCTATTTAAAGCTGGATGAAATTGTAGGAAACACCAGTTTCTCCCCTAAAGAACAGCAGCTGGCTATATTAGCTGTAAGCATTGAAAACGAATGCCATTACTGCTCAGCCATCCATTCAACCATACTCAAAAACCAGTTGAATACGAATGAGGATATTGTAACAGCTGTCCGAAATGGAGAACCATTACCGGATGAAAAATTTGATGCCCTTGTTACATACACAAGAAAAGCCGTACAAAACCGCGGACACCTGTCAGATGCAGACGCTCAGGCATTCCTCGATGCAGGATATACCAAACAAAATGCCCTGGAAATAAACCTGATTATTGCCCTTAAAGCCATCAGTAATTACACTAATCATTTAGCAGACACCCCGTTAGATGAAGCATTCGAACCAGAGCGAATGGAGTTTGAACCGGCTTAAATTTCTCTCCTGATTTAACACTATGAACCCGGCTCCTTTTGGAGTTCGGGTTTTTTTATTGAAGTGCTTTTAAGAAAAAGAAAAGCCCGGACTCAGTTAAGAATCCGGGCTATTTTAAAATCTAACTAAATCAAAAATCAGAGCTTGGTGGGATTTGGTGCATCACCATATACTTCTTTGGGATCAAAGACTTTTTCGTCTTCCTCAAAGTTTAGCTCTCCATCTTTCTGCGAAAATTCTTCGCCGGTGGGTACACTCCGGTAGAAGCAGGAGCGATATCCTACGTGGCAGCTTGCGCCATTACCCTGTACTTCTACCCGCAGCCATACACAATCCTGATCATCATCAATGCGCATTTCTTTGATGATTTGAGTGAGCCCGGATGTGGCGCCTTTATGCCATAGCGTTTCACGGCTTCGGCTGTAATACACAGCTTCGCCCAGTTCGATGGTCTTCTTGAAGGCTTCCTCGTTCATATAACCGTGCATCAGCAATTCACCGGATTCGTAATCGGTGGTTACTACAGGAATCAGTCCGTCTTCCTGGAATTTAGGAGCCAGCTCGGTTCCTTCTTCAACTTGTTCTACAGTTTTTCGTTCTTTGAATGTGATGTTTGCCATAATAGGTGGTTAGTCAATCTGAGTTTTGAAGATTCTTCACTTTCACTCTGAATGACCGAATAATCTAAAGTTCGTTGTTCGTTGTTTCTTGTTCTGTATTCGATGTTTTTTTAGGAACCGGATCATATCCATCACCGCCCCAGGGATGGCATCGCCCGATTCGTTTAATGCCCATCCAAAATCCTTTTAAAGGTCCCCATTCTTCAACCGCCTCAATCATGTAACGGGAACAAGTGGGGGAGTATCGGCAACTTTTTCCCAACCAGGGTGATATAGCTGCCTGATAAAATTTCACTAAGCTGACAATCAACAGGCTGAATATGTTGCTCAGCCAGTTCATTTGTCAATTTCGAAGGAAGTACCATCTTTGCCGTCCATAAGCTGAACACCCAGTTCGTTCAGGTCGTCCCGGATTTTGTCTGAAAGCTCAAAATTCTTATTGGCTCTGGCATCCTTACGAATCTCAATTAACATCTCAATTAAATCGCTGGTTAATTGTTCGTCTCTGCCGGCTTCCTCCTTCGGCCAAATTCCGAGCACTTCTTCCACAACGCTGTGCAGAAATACTTTTATCTCATCCAGGTTAGAAGGTGAGTTTCCATCGTTGATACGCTTTCGGATTTCCTTCAGCTTCTCAAACAAAATGGCGATAGCCTGAGCCGAGTTGAAATCATCATTCATCGATGACTCAAATGCTTCTTTAAAGCTCTTTAGATCAAATTCCTTTCCATCACCGGGCTCTGTTTGTTCGATAGTCTGTATCATGGAGTGAAGGTTCTTCAAGCCGGATTCAGCTCCGGATAAAGCCTCTTCAGAAAAATCAGTAGTGCTTCGGTAATGACTTTGAAGCAGGAAGAACCGAATGACTTCCGGTGGCCAGGCTCGGGTCAGAAGTTTATGATCACCCGTAAAAAACTCATGCAGGTTAATCGCATTTCCAAGCGATTTCCCCATCTTCTGGCCTTCCAGCGTTACCATGTTATTATGCAGCCAGTATTTCACAAAGTTTTTATCATGAGCACATTCGGCTTGGGCAATTTCACATTCATGGTGCGGAAACTGATTTTCGAGTCCGCCGCCATGAATATCAAAACTTTCTCCAAGATACTTGGTACTCATAGCCGAACATTCAATATGCCAGCCCGGATAGCCAACTCCCCATGGTGAATCCCACTTCATGATGTGCTTATCTTCCGCTTTCTTCCAAAGGGCAAAATCTTCCGGACTCTTCTTATCGGAAGCCGTTTCAACACGGGTTCCTGATTCAGCATCTTCGGTTTTACGACCACTCAGCTTGCCGTATTCCTCATCGGAGGATACATCAAAATAGACATTTCCGTTTACCTCATAAGCATGGCCGTTTTCGATCAGCTTTTTCACCATGGCAATCTGCTCTGGGATATGTCCCGTTGCGCGAGGTGCAATATCTGGCCGGAGTACATTCAGTGCATCCATATCCCGGAAGTAGGTATAAGTGTACTTCTCGGCAATTTCCATGGGCTGTACTTTCTCAATACGCGCCTGCTTGCTGAGTTTGTCTTCACCTTCTTCAGCGTCATCCACTAAATGACCTACGTCGGTGATGTTCTGAACATAGCGTACTTTATATCCCAAATAACGGAGATAGCGAAGCACCACATCGAAAGAGACATAGCTTTTGGCATGACCCAGGTGAGCATCTCCATACACCGTGGGACCACAAACATACATGCCCACATGAGGCGGGTTCAGTGGTTCAAACGGTTCTTTCTTTCGGGAGAGGGTGTTGTAAACGTGAAGTTGTTGGGTGCCTTTTTCAGCCACAGCGATTATTGGATCTCGGTGTTGGTTGTAATGTAATCGATGAATTTCTGTTGGGTGTCTTCATTTTGGAAGGCGCCGCGATATTCAGCCGTAATGGTACTGCTGCTCTGGTCTTTAATGCCTCGGGTTGAAACGCACAGGTGCTTGCTGTCTATAAAAACAGCTACATCGTCTGTTTCTAACGCTTCCTGCAGTTCATCGGCAATTTGTAGGGTGAGTCGCTCCTGAACCTGAGGTCGGCGGGAGTAGTAATCTACAATTCGGTTGATTTTTGAAAGTCCGATCACTTTTTTGCCGGAAGAAATATATCCAACATGGGCTTTCCCGATGAAGGGAAGAAAGTGGTGTTCACAAAAAGAAGTCACCTGAATGTTTTTTTCCACAAGCATACCCTGATAGTCGTAATTGTTATTAAACTGACGGGCTACCGGCTTATTCTTGGGATTCAATCCCTCAAAAATTTCTTTAACATACATCTTTGCCACACGGTATGGGGTGCCTTTCAGGCTGTCGTCGGTTAAGTCGAGCCCCAAAGCATGCATTATTTCTGCGAAATGCTCTTGAATAATTTCAATTTTCTCTTCGTCGGTTTTTTCAAAAGCATCATCACGCAGGGGAGTGTTAACTCCGTTGCTGATGTGGTCTTCGCCGATCTCTTCGGCAGTGATTTTATCTAAATCCAATGTTTTCAATATTTCTGATTTATAAATCTTGGAGAACAGGACGAGCCTGTGCCATTTAAACAGAACCCCAAAGTTAAGGGTTCCTGCTATTAATTGACAGCGGGAGAACTTCGAACCTTGAACAAGGAACATTGCATTTTGAAAGGCCGTACTTTGGGAATTACGATGGTTTAAATAGATATTCATGACCAGTGACCAGTGACCAGTGACTAACGACCAACGACCAACGACTAACGACTAACGACTAACGACTAACACCTAACACCTAACACCTAAAATATGATCAAACATGTAGTAATGTGGAAGCTTAAAGAAGTAGCTGAAGGTAAAACCAAAGATGAGAATGCAGAAGTGATGAAGAAACTGCTGGAAGATCTGCCCAATAAAATTGAGGAATTGATCAGTGCGGAAGTGGGCATCAATATAATGGAAGGAAACGATCAGGCAATTTGTGATGTGGTTTTGACAACGGAATGTACATCTGAAGAAGACCTTAAAGCCTACGCGGTTCACCCCGACCATCAGAAAGTAGTGGATTTTATTAAGAAAGTAGTGACAGAAAGAAAGGTTGTGGACTATGTTAAGTGACCAGTGACCAGTGACCAGTGACCAGTGACCAGTGAACAGTTATCAGTGACCAAGAACGAATAACGAATAACGAATAACGAATAACGAATAACGAATAACGAATAACGAATAACGAATAACGAATGAACGAACCAGACCCTATCGAAATACCAATTAACGGAGTCCTTGATTTACATCTCTTTAATCCGAAAGAACTGGGGGATTTGATACCGGATTACATAGAGGCCTGCCGGGAAAAAGAGATTTATTCAATCCGAATTATCCATGGGAAGGGAAAAGGGGTGTTGAGACGAACCGTGCACAGTTTGTTGGATCGAAACCCGCATGTGGAATCATACAGTCTGGCCAGTGACCGGAGCGGATGGGGGGCGACAGTTGCTGAATTGGTTAAAGGCTAATTTTCGCCTTTTGTTACTTCTCCGCCAAGCAGCCGATACTGATCTCCCGATTCCGGACAAGTGGCTCTGCCGTCATCCCCAAAGTGCAGACGGTGCCCGAATTCGCTGACCCATCCAATTTGTTTGGCGGGATTTCCAACCATTAACGCATAGGGAGGAACCGGCTTCGTGATTACGGCTCCGGCACCAATCAAACAATACTTGCCCAGTTCATTTCCACAGATAACAGTAGCGTTGGCCCCGATGGAAGCACCTTTTCTCACCTGCGTTTCCACATACTCATCCCGCCGGACGACAGCACTTCTGGGATTTACGATATTGGTGAACACCATGGAAGGTCCCAGGAAGACATCATCTTCGCAGATCACACCCGTGTAAATGGATACATTGTTCTGAACCTTTACGTTGCGACCAAGTTTTACTTTTGGTGAAACAACGACGTTCTGGCCCAGGTTGCAGTTTTCTCCCAGCTCGGCATCAGGCATTACATGGGTGAAATGCCATATTTTGGTTCCCTTTCCGATGACAGCACCATCATCAATAACAGCCGTTTCGTGTGCGAAATAATCCATATCCGTAAATTTAATTCGGTTGGATATTACCAATTGTTTAGCTGTACTGAAAGTGAAGGAAGTTTTTGGGTGATTCTTTTTTTATCCTCACTCCACTTTGATGACTGAAGAACAGTCAAACCCATGTAATTCATTATGAGCAGAAAAAAACAAATACAAAGACTACAGCGATTCTGTGAGCATATTGCCCAAAAAACAGAACGGTTGGAAGAATACAGTCACCGTTACTCGTGGGTTAGGGGAGTCACATTCTTCGCAATTTTGGCTTTTGGTTACTTCACATCCGGAGCCATAAACGACTATGTATATGTTTTCGGGATCTTAGTGGGAATCATTGGGTTTTTGTATCTGGCCGACCGACATCAGAAAGTGCATAAAGCCATAGAGAAGTTGGGATATCTCAAAGAAGTCAAGCAACAGCATATTGCCCGGTTGCAGCTGGACTGGAAAGGAATCCCCAAAAGAAGATATGATAAGGATCTGAAAGATCATTCTTTTGCCAACGACTTGGATATAGTGGGAAATTACTCCCTGCATCATATGGTTGATACATCTTTATATGAGGGAGGTTCACAGAAATTACTAAACTGGTTGATGAATGAGTTTCCTGTTGAAGAAGATATTATGCAGCGGCAAGAATTGGTTCAGGACCTCATACCCCTGCAAGCCTTCAGGGATAAACTTTCTGTGATTGGCCGATATACGCAAAGTCACACTTCAGAGAAAGACTGGACGGAAAAACAAATGCTTGTCTGGCTCAGGCAGCCGGAGCGAACCGGATACAAGCTGCCGTTGCTGATACTTTCGGGATTATCTGTTTCCACGCTTACGATGGCAACTTTAGCATGGATCGGTATGCTCCCGGTGATTGCACCACTGGCTTCTTTGTTAATGTATCTGAGCTACTACAAATTGAGCAGCGACAAGATAGCCGGACTGTTTGATGCTGCATACCAAATGGAAAAAATGCTGGGTCGTTTCCGGGAATTGTTGTTGCATGTGGAGGAGTTCGAGGTTTCAAATAAGCAGAGTTTGGCTCAACTTTTAAAAGTTTTTCAATCCGCTGAAACCAAGCCCTCGGTTTACCTGAGAAAAGTAGAGAAGCTAACGGGAGCTGCCTCTCTTCAGGCCAATCAGGTGGTGTGGCCGCTGGTAAATTTGATCCTTCCCTGGGATATGTACTATTCCATGAAGATGGAAAAACTGAAAAAAGAGTTTGAACCTCGTCTTACAGAATGGCTGGATACTTTTTATGAACTGGAAGCGCTCAACTCCTTGGCTAACTTTGGGGCTTTACACCGGGCGTACACCTTTCCCGAGCTGACCAACGATTCTGAGATACTGTTTGAGGCTAAAGAGTTAGGGCATCCGCTAATTCCGGCCAATCAAAAAGTGACTAATAATTTTAAAGTGGAAGAGGGGAAAGATCTGTTTTTGATTACCGGTTCCAATATGGCCGGTAAAAGTACTTTCCTCAGAACGGTTGGCATTAATTTATGCCTCGCTTTTGCCGGAGCCCCTGTTAATGCAGTTGCACTTAAGACTAACCTGTTTCGTGTATTCACCAGTATCAATGTGAAGGATTCCCTGGAAGGGGGATTATCTCATTTCTATGCGGAGGTGAGACGACTCCGAACGCTGCTTGATAAGCTCGGGAATGAGGAAGAGCTTCCGCTGTTCTATTTTGTGGATGAAATTTTTAAGGGTACAAACAACAGAGAGCGATTTCAGGGGAGTACAGCTTTTCTTAAAGAAATTGCCGGTAAGCATGGAGTCGGGATGGTTTCTACCCACGACTTGGAATTAGCATCCCTGGAAAAAGAAATACCGGAACTGAGCAACTGGCATTTTGCTGAAACCATTGAGAATGGGAGAATGAGCTTTGAGTATAAAATTAAAGAGGGACCTTGCCCAACTACAAATGCCCTCAAGATTATGAAAATGGAAGGACTTCCTGTGGAGTAAGAAAATAACTCTAAGTTCTTCACATAATCTTCACAATGGCTGGTTTTAAGCAGCTTGTAACTTATTGTAGCTAAATGACTTGATAAAAGAATTATTTACTTTTTTCTTCACATTCCCTTCATGAAAATATGATTTCTTTGTGGTGAGTTAATTAATGAACTCAGATTTAAACCTAAAGAGGTCGATATGTTAAAGACTACATTTTCATTCATACTAACACTGCTGTTAAGTACAGCACTTTTCGCGCAAACCTATCAAATAGTACCAGACGAAAGTGAAATCATCGTTTGGGGAACTTCAAATGTACACGACTGGGAAGCTCCTGCTGATGAGTTCTCCGGTTCGGCTACCATAGAAGTATCCGGCGATTCCCTGGTCTCAATTTCAAGCCTGCAATTCGATGTTGTAGCTGAAGAGATTAACAGTGGAAAAGGTGGAATGGACAAACGAATTGATGATGCACTGAAAGTGAAGAAGCATCCGAATATTACTTTTTCATTAACTGAAATCGAGAATAAAGGACCCGCTTCACTAATTGCTAACGGTGAACTCACTATAGCTGGTGTAACCAAGAACGTACAGATGGAAGTTGAATATCAACTCCAGGCAGACGGCAGCATCCTGTTTAACGGGAAGCAGAATATTGATATGACTGAATTTAATGTTGATCCACCCACTGCCATGTTCGGCACTATTAAAGCCGGGGAAAAGGTAGATGTGGAATTCAATGCAAAATTCGCTCAATAATAAATTTCAATAAACAACAACTAACTAACAAACCAACAACACTAAATCCTAAGGTCATGAAATCTAACGTAAAATATTTCACAACCGTACTTACAGCTTTTGTTCTTGCCTTCTTTTCGGCAACGAACTTATCAGCTCAGGAACGCAACAACATTCAATACTTTGTGCCGGCTACAAAAGCAGGCCTGAATGTATTTGAAGCACCATTCACAACAGATAAATCCTTCGACGGTGTTTATGTACGAATCGGTGGCTCTAACGCACTTCAGTTTCAAGGCATAAGCCATGATAACGATGCGGGAAGTCTCGCAGACTTAGAGAATAACTTCAACCTTGCTACCTCTAACTTGGATCTGGACGTTGCTCTTGCTCCCGGTATGAGAATGCACCTTCGTACTTATCTGTCATCCCAACACCACGCTGAAGCATGGGTGAAAGGCGGATATATTCAGATTGACAGCTTCGACTTTATCGAGGAAGGATTCCTTTCAAGTCTGAGTGACAATATCCGAATTAAAGTAGGTCACATGGAAAACAACTATGGTGACAACCACTTCCGACGCAGCGACAACGGTTCGGCTATCCTGAACCCATTTGTAGGTAACTACATCATGGATTCATTCACCACAGAAGTAGGTGCTGAAGTGTACTACTACACCGGCGACATTTTTGGAATGGTAGGCTTAACCAATGGTAAACTGAACCAAAGTACTGTTGAAGGTGCCGTTAAAACCAAACCTTCTTTCTTAACCAAAGTTGGATACGACAGCCAGGTTAATGATGACTTACGAGTTCGACTTACTGGTTCTCTGTTCCGAGTTTCACAGAACGCCTCTATCTACCTGTACTCAGGCGACCGTGCCGGTACCCGTTACTACAACGTAATTGAGCCGGGCAACTTCCGCGCAGGCCGATTTGCACCTTCATTCGCAGTTTCAGGACGCGCACCGGGTGGACCAATTGCCGGAGAGATGACCTCCATCATGATCAACCCATTCGTGAAGTTCCAGGGACTTGAGTTCTACGGAGTATTTGAAAATGCTTCCGGTGCTATCGACAACGGCGAAGACACTCGTTCATATACACAAATTGGTGCAGAACTTCTGTACAGATTCGGAATGGATGAAAACTTCTACGTAGGCGGCCGATACAACACAGTATCCGGTGAAGAGCCAAGCGGAGACGAAATTGATATTTCAAGAATCAACATTGGTGGTGGCTGGTTCTTAACAGAAAACGTACTCACCAAACTGGAGTATGTAACACAAACTTATGATGGTTTCACAGGCGACTATGCCGGTGCAGAATTTAGCGGAATCATGTTAGAAGCTGTAGTAAGCTTCTGATATACCGACCTCATAGGAAAGGGGCGGGCTGTGAAAGGCTCGCCCTTTTTTTGTTTATGAACATTGAGTTCTTAAAGTACCTGTTCTCCTGAGTATTAGCATAGGCCTCAGGTTTTCTGATTCCTAAAGGCCGGTTTAAACCCTTGCTTTTGATAGTAAAGAGATGGTGAGTTCGGGTGAATGTATTGCCTTCAAAAAAGGTGAATTCCCGTACGCAAGGAAGCCATTCATGGCTGGTTAATAGAATGATGTGAGAGCATGCAGAATAAGATTGTACTTCGTTTCATGAAATTGATGAACAGGAAGTATCAGGGCTCAAACCGAACTATCAAATCAAACACAATATCCAGTTCATCGCTTACCTGAACGAGTCCAAAAAGAGGAGAGGGAGGAGTGAGGCCGAAATCGGTCATATAAAGTGTTTTATTTCCTCCAACCAATACCCCTTCTTCGCTGCTGGAGAAAGCATTAAGAGGCACTTCGTAGTTTCGTTCAACCCCGGCAATGGTAATAGTGACATTGGCTGCTTTAGGAACCGGGTTCTCTTCATTCTCCAGAATCAATTCATTCAGCGTAATTTGTATAAAGGGATGTTCCTTGTACTTTAAAGTACTTCGAAAATCACGGTTGATAGCCTTTTTTCCACAATCAAACTCGCTGATTTCCAGAAACAGGGAAACCCCATCCACAGTGATGGTGTCTGCTGAAAAGTGATAGTCAAAATCCAGGGAATCCTGCTGCAGCTCGTGCTCCGATTCACACCTGAAATCATTCACATTTGATTTTCCATTAATGCTTAACTTACTCTCATTGCTGAGCCGTACTTTTCCGTTTTGTGCAAACGACAATGCGGGAAGCATGCACAAAGCCGGAATCAAAATTGTTTGAAGAACCTTTCTCATACTCATAATTTTGGCAGTAAGCAGGCGATTAGTTAAAAGTTTGAAGAATTATCGGATTCAATGATACAAGATTTATTACAAGCAGCAACTGAAATTGCTAAAATTGGCGGACATCATACCTTAAAATATTTTAAAAAGAATGTGGAAGTCATTAGCAAAGATGATGACTCCCCCGTTACCATAGCTGATCGTGAAACCGAACAGATAATGCGGGAGGAAATCCTCAAACGATTTCCTGACCACGGTATCATTGGTGAAGAATACGGCAAAACCAACGAAGATAGTAACATTAAGTGGGTGCTGGATCCGATAGATGGAACAAAATCCTTTATTCACGGCATTCCATTTTACACTACACTGATTGGGGTTTTAGTGGATGATGAACCACAGGTGGGCATCATTTACGCTCCGGCTTTAGAGGAACTTTGTGCCGCAGCTATTGGAGAGGGTGCTACCTTAAATGGAGAACCCTGCAAGGTTCGTAAAACCGATAAGCTGGAAGATGCGACCTTGTTGGTAACCGAGATTTTCAGGTTTAAGGAAATGGGGCAGCAGGAAATTTTTGAGGAACTCATGACCAAAACCAAACTACACAGAACATGGGGAGATGCTTACGGCCACATGATGGTGGCTACCGGCCGGGCTGACCTGATGTATGATCCTGAACTTAATATTTGGGATGCCGCTGCGTTACTTCCGGTGATGCAGGAGGCCGGAGGAGTTTTTAGTGATATTGAAGGCAATGAAACCATATTTTCAGGAAACGGATTCTCCACCAACAAAGCCCTCTTCCCTGAAGTAATGAAAATATTTGAAGCACACACCAACTAATGAAAAAAGGACTATTTACAACGCTTTTTACATTTCTTTTTGTAGCCACAATTTTTGGTCAGTCGTCGGTAAACTGGGACTATAAGGCTTACCCCGAATTGCCTTTTTTGCTGAAGAGCATCGATTTGGAAGTAACAGTGGAAACGGCATCGGCACTGATCAAAGCAACAGGCACCTACCGTATCAGTTCCAGGCAGCCTGACCTGAAGCAAGTGGTTTTCAACACATCCAATGTTGATGTAAAGGAAGTTTCGAGCAACGGTCAGCCACTTGATTTTAGGGTGAGTTCAGATTCGCTGATCATTCAGTTGCAGGACACCCTGAATGTAGGCCAACGCACCTCTTTTTTGGTAACCTGGGAGAGTTCTTCTCCTTATGGAATTAATACCGATGTTTATGGTAACCTGTGGACGTCTTTAAATCCCCGTTCCCGTCACCATTGGATTCCCATCCCGGATCACCCCGAAGTGGAGTCGGTGATCAATGCAAGTTTCACGATTCCGGCAGATCTTCAGGTTGTGTTTAACGGAAATACAGCAGGGGATGAAGTTGTTTCTACCGAAGAAAAGCGGGTTGAATGGAGTTCAGAAACTGCGGTTCCGATATCTGGAATTACCTTTTCGGTTGGAAGTTTCCAAACAGAAAGTGCCCGTTCAGGGGTGAAAGAAGTCTCTATACATGCATCCGAAAATGCATTACTTGAGGGAGTTCGGTCGGGATTGTTATCTATCGCCGTTGAAAGCCTGAAGAAATATGAGAACACGTTCTCCTACGAGTTCCCGTATTCGGCTCTTCACATTGTTGTGCTGCCTGATAATCACTGGGAAGAAATTCAGTCCGGAGCCGGTGTCATTTATTTATACCAGAACCTTGGAAGCCTGTCCACCCAATTGAAGAGAGGGATCGCAGAACAGTGGCTGGGGAATTATCATCGCTACCTCGATGTACCCGATTCACGCTATGAGTTTTTGAAAGCTCTGGTTACTGAAAGCGATGAAAGCGTACCCCTGTTGAACCCGGATGACCTGCAGTCGATTCAAGGCTGGAATGAATGGGTACACGGAATTGGAAATATGCAGGATGAATTTCTCAAACAAACCATCAGAGAATCATTGCCGAAACTGATTCAGCAAATGCAGGGTGTAAGCGGTTGGAGTGAATACGCCGACTTCTGGTATGACCAAACCGGTACTTACTGGAAAGCATTGCCTGAACCGCTTATGAATAAAGATGAGGAAGCTCAGAAAGGATATACCTATCAAGTGGACTATCGGTACGATGAATTAGAGCCCTCGCTCACTTTATACTTTCAGGCGGAATCGGAGCCGGTGGGTACCCTTGCCGGACTTGAACTGGTTCAATATGGTTTTATGGATACCACACGGTCAGAAATCACCTTTACAGGCGCATCCGATTCTGTTGCAGTAGAGCTGATCTCGGGAGTAGAATATGTGACTTTGAATCCCCGAACCGATTTTGATCTGACTCTGAAGGAGCAAAAGCCCTTTATGTTTTTGATTCGTCAGCTTCGAAGCTCAAATCCCGATGAAAAGATAGAAGCAGCCCGCCAGCTCAGGGATTATACCGATAACCCGGATCTACAGCTGGCCCTGCAGGATGTTCTGGAAGCTGAGGGAGAACCGGAAGTTCGTGCAGCCATGCTGGCCACCTTAGGGGAAATAACACAGGGCGCATCCGGGACCGAGCAAAACTTCCTGGACCAATTGAATTCTGATAATTTGGCGACAAAGTTGTCGGCCATAAGGGCACTTACTGATTATCCCGGCAACGAACAGGTCAGGTATGCTGTCAGAAACACGCTTATCAGGGCTGAAATAGACACTGTATTTGCCACGGCGTTGAACACTTACGGTAAACTGGCCGAATCCGATGACCTGATATCCTTAACCGAGCGATTGGAGAGAAGCGGTGAAGCTGATAAAGCCATTAACGTTCTGCAGGTTGCCGTTCAAACAGATACCACTCGAGAATCCATATCCATTGCTGACCGGATGGCACTGGGAGATTATCCGTATTCCATCAAAAAACAGGCACTCAATATTCTGCTAACCTATGAGAAAAACCAGGAATACTGGAATCAAACCATAGAAATGCTCATGGCGGACCGAGACCCCAGAATTCGTTACCAGGCACTGGATGCCGTGCAGTATCTGTCTGCCAAGAAAACGGTTGACGTGCTTAAAGACCGAAGAAAAGAGGAGATGGACCCGAGGGTGCAGGTTAAGATCAGTAGAGTAATGGGGAATTAATCCAGCCGCAGTACGCGATTATATCTTCGTGAACTCTTTTTTATAGGCAAGGCCGAAACCATACTTTTTATAGTCAAGGCTCTCAAGGGTATTTATTACTCCATTTTTGCCAAACATGAGGGACTTGTCCGTTACATCTCTGTCTAAAAGTAAAGTCCCATAAGCTCCTTCCATAGCCCTGACCCGGTCAGAGTATGTACTTGAAATGGTTAGGGCGGCTCGGGTTAAGATACTGGTCTCACCAACTTGTGAGCCAATGACTAAAGGGATATCGGCACCAGCGGCCATTTCAGCCATTTTCAAAGATCTTAGAATACCTCCCATTTTTGATACCCTCAGATTAATGATGAAGTTTTCTGAAAAACTCAGAATGGATTCTAAATGCTCTTCCAGGTAAATAGATTCATCCAGGATTACGGGAATTCCGGATTGTTCAATAAACTTTCTGTGACCTTCAAAGTCCTCTGCTTCAAGAGGCTCTTCTATAGCTGAAGGAGTGAAAGAAAGTCCCTTAAGATACTTCACTGCTTGCTCCGGCACATTCCACAGGTTATTGGCATCTAATCGGATGGTTGCCGTTGGGATAATTTCTTTGACAGTTTGTAGTATGGAGTTATCCTTAGTCAGGTTCCCGGATATCTTTACTTTTAAATCTTTAAAGCCCAGTGCATTAAACTTTTTAATCCTTTTCCTTGCTACCGCTTCATTGCTCATCCCAATCACAGCACTGTACTGAAAAGCAGGTTGTAATTCAGGTACTTCAACCGTGGCTTCTACCGATGTTTTCTGGTCTTTTGATAACGCATCAAGGATGGAAAGTTCAATGGCACACCACGCCGAAGGGTTTTTATCGATGAGTGTTTTATTATGAGAAACCCAATTTTTCAGGTCAGATATAGAATGGATATGGCGTTTAATTTCAGGAGCATGTTTATTAAAGAAATCGATGCATGTATACACTGTTTCTCCTGTTACATATACCCGGGGGCAACCTTCCCCAAGCCCCGTGTTTCCCTTTTTAGTCCTGGCAGCGACTAAAACAGCCTGCGTTTTTTTACGTTTGGCCGAACTATGTTCAAAGCTTGAATTGAAAGGGATCTCAAGTGGTTTGATTATGAGTTTGTCTATGTTCATTCAGCAATAAACTCCTGAATTTTAAAATCAAAGTTACTCTTGTACTGTAAAATTTGAGGTTTAAATTGCCCCTCTCTTTGTCCTTGCTTCAAATAAAAATCTTTGTAGGATTCATAACAGCCATGCGCAAGAATATGTAGATTTAACTCCTGCAGCCGATCGCTCTCCCTTTTTGTTTTGTATTCTATATTCTGTTCTTGCAGGGCTGTATCAATAACCCGGCTGAGTTCTGAGATAGAAGGAATTATTCTCTCGCCGGGTTCAATATATAATTCATATAAAGACGATTTCTCATCAGCCAACATTTGGTAAAAACGAAAATCAAGGTCGAGTTCTTGTTCTGCTTTTTTAACGGCATTAATGACCTGGCTTACATATAATTTCTCCCCGGTTATATTCGTAACTCCTTTCCCTTTTTGTATAAAGCGAAAAGTGGGAGTATTCTCAAACTTACCTGATATTTCAACGATATCGTTCATATTGTACCTATACAAACCGGTGGGAGTGGTTACAAAAATATAGTATTGCTCTCCTTGTTCTAAACTTCCTATCGTTTTAAAGTCAGGGCGGTCATTCTCCCAATCATCTCTGTGAACAAACTCAAAAAAGTTTTCTCCGATGGTAGGCACGCCTTCATTCGTATCCGGGTTTATCGTAACCGTTGCTCTTAGTTCGCTGGATAAATATCCAAGATCAATAACACGGATATCATTTCGGAATTTTGGAAGAACACTCTTCAATGAAATTCCACAACTTCCCCCGGTCCAGGTAATCAATAGCTTCAGGTAAGGCCAGATTTCTTCGTAGGCTATTTGATCGCCGGAGCTAAATAAGTGAGCCAGTTCTTCAGCTCTTTTTGAATTCGGTTTTAGTCTCCTGTTTACCGCAGCGATAATTCGAGGATCTAAATCTCCGAGGTATTTGCACGTTCCTGAAGCGATGTCGCTACAAATGTGGCTAAAATTTTGATTTATAACATCCAGAAGTTTGTGAAAACTGGAAGGGTTGGCACTTCCCAGGTACGTCACATCTTTTTCCTCGATCATCAGCCGGCATACTATGTAATATTTTATCTCATAGTCTTTAATCTGAAATACCTCTTTAGGAATAACGTATTTCTTACGGGCAAGCCAGGGCATGGTGTTATAAATATGACCGGAGGCACTTCCAAAAGGATTACCGGAAGGCATATAACCTTCTACAGCCGGGCTCACCAAACCTATGATCTTCCCGTAAAACGCTTCCGGACAAGCTGTGTACTGAACCAGGGAAAATATCTGTTGAGTCTTCTTTAACGATGCCAGGGTTCTCTTTAAAACAGGCAGGTATTTAGGTTGACCAGTTGTTCCACTCGTTTGGTTATAAAAAAGGGGAGATTCTGCAGTTAGTGAAGTTGTTTTCTCAAGATCCTGCTTTTCGATTAAGCCCCGGATGTCCTCATACTCACTAACCGGTACTTTCTCTCGATAACTTTCGTAACCGGTGATTCTATCAAAGTTATACTCTTTCCCATAAACGGTATTTTTATTCTCCAAAAGAATGGAAGACAACGTTTCTTTCTGAACTTTCTCAGGTGATCGGGCAAGTTCTTTCAAAGGGTTATAAAGGGTAATCTCAATCCACTTCATTTTTAATTTCAGAAGGGTATTCAAAATCATTCCGGAAATACCTTGGAGGGGGAGGGCTTTTTTGTCTATTTCACCGGAGAAGGGAGTTTTTAATTGGGACAGGTAATCTAATGGATACTCTTTGTTGAGCAGGCCAAGTTCATCTACAAGCCGGTGTTTTGGGAAAAAGTAGGTGCCAAAAAGAATATCCCATATAATAATGTTGTTTCCGTAGTTGGTGTTGGATTCTTCAATATTTCGGGAATGATGCCAACGATGTAGTTGTGGACCGCTGATTACATAGTTGAGTGGCCCCATTTCCAGTTCGATATTGCAATGTTGGAAAAAGCCATTAACCGCATAAAAAACAAAGTAAAGCGCCAGCACCTCTTCCGAAACTCCTACAATAATGAACGGCATGGCATCGCCCAGAAACTGCAGTGCTTTTTCAACAGGATGGAATCGCCCCACATTAAGCCAGTATAGTTTTTTGGGTGAATGGTGAACGGCGTGAAACTTCCAGAGAAATGGAATCTCATGGGAAAACTTATGCAGCCAATAACGAAAGAAATCGGCAATAAGCACCATTAAAATTACCTGTAATGCTATAGACCAGTGATGGGGCCACAGTCCGGTAATTTGGAGTTCATAATAGTCCAGCATCCGCAATATGAAAATGGCAACGAGGAAGCTGAGGATTTTAGGCAGGATAGTTTGGACGGTGAGCATGAACAGCGAGTCGTTAATGACATCATGCTTGTCAAAAATCCATTCTTTTTGATGGGGAGTGTATAGCTCAAAAAAGATGATGGATAAGGCCCCAAAGGTAAGTGGAATATAGGTACTGGCAAGCAACTCAAAGCCATTAGCCATTAGTACAAAAAACATCCCCAGACTGATGATCATTGTTCCGGGGTAAACTACATAAGGCCAAAAGCCGTATTTGATTTCTGCTTTTTCCATGATGCCTACACTTTTTCCCCTATTCCGGAGGCACTTTCCAAAAGTTCAATAAAGGTATTCCCAAAACGGGCTACCGGAGCCCCATCCAGGATATCATGATCAAGAGAAAAGGAAAAACATAACATCTTCTTTACTCCGGGTGAATGCACGCCTTTGGAATCGTAGACGCCACCTGTGGCTACAATTATTGGGTATGGACCGGTTGGGACCGGCCAAAATTTGCGCTTACTCAGAACGTTGCCAAGACTTGTCAACGCGATGGTTCCTTTTACTTCTTTTGCCCGAAACGGGTTGTTGAGCAATTTCTTAAGGATAAATAACCTGAGGAACTTGGGAAGAAAACGGGGGATAACTGATTTTTTCCTTTTACGGATGGACTCAAAACTCAGTGCTTTAGCCTCACGAAGCTCGGTATTTATTTCTTCAAAAGACTTGGTCTGAACCGCTTTAAAGATGTAGGGAAAAGGAAAGGTTTTTCCATCGGGCAGTTCCTTCTCGATCATCATGGCCACATCTACATCCTCAAACACCACCAGTTTGTTTTTATGCTTAACGGCCTGAACCTGAGGGTGTGCACTTACCGCTTTGCCCAAACACCAAATCAGGTAAGCACTCAGGGAGTGTGGTTCTTCTCCTGATACTTTTCTCTGCTGAAGTTGAGCATGAATGCGGGTGATGTCTGCTTCTGAAAAACCATAGGCATAGTTACGGTCTTTAGCCAAATCCAGAAAATCTTTAACATCATCTCTGAATGCAGGCCAGGGAAGGGTGGTATGTGCAGCGTTCTTCATACTAAATATTTCTTGGTGTGAATACTGCCCATATCGGATTTTTGGGCTTAGTTGAAATCAACAGATTGAGTTCAGCGGGTTTGTTGGATGCAAGGGTTACTGTGTATTTTCGCAATAGGAACATGAGCACGAGCTGTATTTCCATTAGTGCAAAATGCTGGCCTATACAGAGCCTTTGTCCGCCCCCAAAAGGGAAGTAAGCGTATTTATGCCTTCCGGCAACCCGCTCTTCTGTAAAATGCTCAGGATAGAAATCATCGGGCTTCTCCCAGAATTCAGGGTTACGGTGCACGAGTATGGAGGGGAGGGTAACAGAGGCATCGGCCGGTATCTTAAAACCCATAATTTCATCCTCCTCCAGCGAACGTCGACCGAAGGTCCAGACCGGAGGGAATAAACGCATCACTTCTCGTATAAACATGTTCAGGTAGGGGAAATGACGCAGATCTTCAAAGAGAAAGCCGTCTTCTTTCCAGTTCCGGTCAATTTCTGCGAGAACTTTTTCTTCCACTTTGGGGTGATGAGCCAGGCAGTAAAGGCTCCAGGTAAGAGCCACGGCTGTAGTATCATGCCCGGCAGTGAATAGCGTGATTACCTCATCCAGTAACTCTTCGTTTGAAAGATTATCTCCGGTTTCTTCATCGGTAGCGTTCATCAACATATCCATCAGGTCATTAAACTCTCCTGATGAAGTCCTGCGTTTTTCGATGATTTCAAGGATGGATTTCTTTAAATCAGCTATTGCACGCTGCCCTTTCGATTTTGTTTTACTGGGTAGTTTATTTAGCAGCTTGGTCCACCGGAAACGTTTCTGGGACAGGTAATCCCATGCAAGTGCAAAGTTGGTTTTCAATTGCTCGGTTTCAAACTCAATGTCGTTCTTCAGAATGGTATTGCTCAGTACCTCAATAGTAATCTGGCTCATTTCCCTGTCAAGATCGGTTGATTGGGTCCCGGTATATTCTCTCTGTTCAATAAATTGGGTGATCGTCTGCTGCATCTCATCAAAGAGCTCTCCCATTTTTCTTTTGTGGAAAGAAGGTTGAGCAATACGCCTTCTGCGTTTCCATTCATCACCCTCGGTAGTAATCAGTCCACGGCCCAGTAACTCAACCATGATGGAATAGGGCTTCATCCGACTGTAGTTATGGGCATTACCGGCCAGAACGTGCTGAATAGCATCCGGGTGATTCAATACATAAATATCCCTGGAAAGAAGCTTTACCGTAAACAAAGGTCCCATATTCTTGCTTTGCTCCTGTAGAAATCCATGCGTATCCGACTTAAACTTAAACAGGTGATTAAAGAAAGGAGCCTGTCCATCGGCAACGGGAGGGGGTTTTAAGGCTTGTGTAGAATGTTCCATAGCACCGTACCTATCAAAAAAATATTCAAGAAATGCACAGCCGGATGTAACTTCGTATCTACCGGCCAAAAAAGTACTTCCGAAAACCTTCTATGTGCTTGACAAGGAATATTATACAGATTTTGAAGAACTATCGAAATAAGCTGACGAAATCAGAAATTTTCCGCTAAACCGAAACCTTATTTCTAAGAACAGATTATTTCACTTAGATTCCGCCTTCTCTAAATTAAAAGTATGTATGGCGGCTGCAGAATTTAAATACACCAATCGACAGTTATTTCTGGGATGTGCTTCCGGTTTTTTTGCCCTTATTTTTCTAATTGCATTCACCTACATCGTTTTTAATCTGAATGATTTCCTGGAAACTCACGCCATTGAGACCCTATTCATTATTGTGATAGGGGCGGTGATGATCATTTCCTTTATTATGAAGATAAACGGAGGGGCTGAATTGAAATCAAATATGGCGGTAACGGACTCATCCATCATTGTGAAAGGAGAGCACCGATATCAGTTATCGGACCTGCTTTTGGATGAATATGAATCCGATTACTATCATTGTTTTCACCTATACACCAAGAACAAAGACTTCACGCTCTACACCAACGAGAAAGACGATTTAATCAAGCATCTGTTGAATTCCAATATTCACAAACACCGTTTTGAGATAGATGCGTATGATTTTGAAAGGAATTCATCTACGGTAATGATTAAGGCCAAATCGGGACGTATGCTCGGCTTTAACCTGGACAACGGAGCTTTCTCTATTTTCCAGGAAGAGGATGCAGAGGAGGACAAAGCCTTGTTTGAGCCAAAGTATTTTATACAAACACCGGGGTATAAGAGGAAGTAGCAGATCGAAGCCTGAAATTATTATGACGATTGAACCAACGACTGAAAACCTCCATACACCATTCGTTCAGCATCAAAAATCAATCGTTCAGGATCGGTCAGCGGAGCTACTAATTCCGCCATCCTTGGGTCGTTGGGGACTTTCTTGTTTGCTGAATCACGAGTTTCTTTCGAAGGAAATAAAACCCATCCAAATACAATTACTTCGTCTTCCTTCAAATCCACAAGTTCTATAAACGAACGTGTGCCTTCCAACTTCAAATCTTCACCGACATACTCGAAATAAGCGAGTGCTCCATATTCCTTCCAAATCTCAGCTACTTTTTCCGCCACATTCTTGTATTCATTCAGGTGAACTCGGGGAACGGGAAGTACAAATCCATCGATATATGGTGTCATATTACCTCCAATCTTGTAGCTGAAGTTTATGTTAAGCCGCTAAACGACGACCCAGCGTTTAAAAGGCGCGGGGATTATGATTTGGTTGAAGTAGCAAAATTAATTGCTTGCAAACAAGTTCTATCGCGCCCCGCCAGCCCAGGCAGGTCCGTGTCCGAATTAATGCGCTTATTAGGTATACAATAAGTTAGGATTAAATAAGTAATGTGTATAAATTTCGATTCAATACACATAAAATAATTTATACAATTATGAGAACGAATATTGTAATCGATGACGACTTAATGGATGAAGCCTTGAAGGTCAGTCGATTTAAAACGAAAAAAGATGCTGTGGAAGAAGGCTTAAAATTATTAGTCCAGCGTAAAAAGCAAGAAAGTATCAAAGATTTACGAGGAAAATTGAACTGGAAAGGTGATTTAGATGATATGAGGACTGACGAGAAATGATTTTAGTAGATACAAGCGTTTGGATTGATTATTTCAACGGAGTATCAACAAAACATACTGACAGCCTTGACCGTATTCTTTCAGAGCAGTTTGTTCTTGTAGGAGATATTATCCTCACCGAAATTTTACAAGGTTTTGATAGTGATAAAGAGTTTAGATTAGCCAAACAAGCTCTTGATTCTTTAGATTGCGTTCATCTCGGAGGGAAGTCATTGGCTATAAAAGCAGCTTCAAATTTTCGCTTTCTTCGATCGAAAGGTATTACCATTCGAAAAACGGTAGATGTGCTCATAGGAAGTTGGTGCATAGAACATGAAGTGGAGCTACTGCATAATGACAAAGACTTCGATCAGATAGCAACTCAGCTACCTTTACAAATCTATAATGGCTGACGTTATACACCTAATGACATTCGGTATAAGCGGCGCAATGCGTTTTCCGATCTATTGTTGAATTTAATAGGGGGCTGAAGTAGCTGAAATCTTCAAATCAAGCAAAGTTGGGGCTAATTTTTCTTACTTATGATTTTTACGATACGGTTAATACTGATTTCCGATAAGTTCCATTCATAACCATTAAAATCTGTTGTATTAATAAATTGAACCACTACCGCGTCAATATCCTTGTGATATTCTGCAAGGCTTTGATAACCAACGACCAATCCTCCATGGTTGTATTCGTAAGGATAGATTTCCTGTTCTCCCTCGTCAAATACCGAACCATCGTTTAAGGCTCTCAAGAATATACCCACATCTTCTGCTGTAGCTAACATTCCATACTCATTGGCTTTAAAGTCTTCGTTATAACCAACATAATATCCACTCATAACATCATCTAAATCGACTTCAGTAATCGAAAAATAGGTGTTTCCCAGCTCCAGTGGTCTTAATATTTTCTCTTTGATATACTCATGGTGGTTATACCCTAAAACATCATCCATAATCCTGCGAAGCAACAAATAATTCGTGTTTGAATATTCATATCCCTTACCCGGTTTAAAACTGGCAGGCAGGTCGAGGGCAAAATCCAGGGCATCTTTGCTATTTTCTTGTTCGTTGTCCCAAAAAGCGGGGTTATCTGTAAAATTTGGAATACCAGAACGATGTTGAATCATCATCCTCAAGGTGATTTTTTCTGCATTTTCAATTCTACCATTAAGTTCTGGAATGTAATCGGTAAGCGTTTTATCAAAAGACAAACGCTTTTCTTTGACCAACTTAGTAGCTGCTACAGCTGTATATAACTTGCTAATACTGGCAATTTTGAACAAAGATTTCGGGTCGGCTGGAATTTTGTTTTCTCTATCTTTCCAACCACCCGTGTAATATTCCGGCGGTTTCCCTGATTGGTCTACATACACAATCATTCCGTCAAACCCATGACCAATGGCCTCATCTACTTGTTCCTGAACTGTATCTGGTAGTGGAAGTATCCATGCTTTAACCAAAGGCCATGGTACGAAATACAAAGAGCCTATGGACGCGGCAATTAATACTACTCTGAGAATTTGTTTTGTTTGTTTTTTTGTCAAGGTCTCATATTAGTTCAGGATGGTATATCAATAAATCGCATACTGTATGGCATGCTTTCATTTCTTTTCAAGTGTCCTTACAGCCCCTCCAATTTACCATTATTGATAGTTCAAGATAAGATGAAGGGTTCAGACTAAATAATAGAATGGTAAGCTATATAACGACCCGGCGCGTAACCGGCTTGGGATTATAATTTTTAAAAGGCTAAGTATTTGAATCCTGAGTACACAGGAACTTGAAATTTAACCAAAGCCACAATTGCGTCCGCCGTCAAAGCAGTTGTTATACTAAATTTGAATGTTGATTTAAACGAAATGAAATTATCACCCGGCTAACACCTTCACAGTTCTTTTATTTAGTATTTCTCTAATTCGTTAAATATCATCGTTTACACATTGCTTCCAAATATTGAGGTACAATTCCTTGAATGCTACCCACGTATCTCGCTCAATTTGGGGATCGTTTAATCTTGCAATATTCATAGTTACCTGAAGGTTCTTTAGGGCCGTGTCAAACTGACTCTTAGTACAGCCAACTTCCTGCATTGTCGCCTTACGAAGTGATGTGGTATCCCATGGCTCTGTAACTACTTTGCTGTAAATATGCTGCGCAAGACCATCTTGCGTTTGAATATCTTTATAGGCCCGGGGAAAGTGATGGCTGGCCATATAGTCCATATCCATCAATACCGCAAACCCACCATTGATTTTTCCATAGAATATTTCGTTTGGATACTGAGCCGGAAGCTGATTTTTCCAAGTCCAAACTGCCGTCATCTTCTTTCCCCATCCCTTTTCTCCGGGTTGCTTTTCAGGAAGATCAACATGTTCCCAAAGGGAGGCATGCTCGACTTTATCACTTGAGAAGATGGTGCAAACCTTTACTTTTTTGACAAACTGGTAAGCCTGTTCAATCGTCTTAATCATAATATGTACATCTTCATTCTGAGGCATATTATTTTGAACTTTGTATGTGCATATCGAAAAAGATTCTAAGCCGCGAGGAAACTATGATTTTTTTGAAGTAGCGAAATTAATTGCAACCATACAAGCTGAAATCAAAAAAGGGACGAGCAAGCCCGTCCCTTTTAAAATGAAGTAATAGGGTTCCCTCTGTTTAACTTTGCTTAATCCACTTGCCGAGCTCTTTGAAGGAGGGCTTTTTGCCGTACATCAAAATACCCACGCGGTAGATTTTAGCCGCCAGCCACATGATACCCAGGAAGGTCAGAATCATCAACAAAATAGACACGATGATTTGCCAAAAGGGAACCTGGGAGGCGGCAATCCGGGTAATCATGTTAATGGGGGCGGTGAGCGGAAACAGGGAAACAAACAGGGAAAGTCCGGAGTCGGGCGCTTCCATTACTTTGGTGTTCAGGAAGTAACCGACGAAAATCGGAAGACCGACCGGCAGCATAAACTGCTGGGAATCCTGCTCGGTTTCTACCGCAGCACCGATAGCGGCAAACACGGCACTGTAAATCATAAACCCGAGGAAAAAGAAGATCAGGAAGTTTACAAATACCATAGGATCTACCACCATCTGCTCCAGGGAGGAGGGATCGAAAGAGGAGGCTGCTGCTTGTGCAGCTTCGTCCGGGATGTTGCTCATCTGTGCTTCCATAATCATACCCGCAACCGGAGCGGCGGCAATAGAAAGACCGATATAGAATACAATCCAGATACTGAACTGGGTGAGGGCCATGGCGAGAACGCCGAATAGCTTCCCGAACATCAGCTCAATCGGTTTCACCGACGAAGCGATTACTTCCAGCACGCGGTTGGTTTTTTCCTCAATCACGCTGCGCATCAGCAGGGATCCGTAAATGAAAATGCCCATAAAGATCATCAGCCCGAGTATGAAGCCCAGAGCAGAGGCAAACAGGGTGTTATCCTCGGACTCCCCTTCTTCAGTCAGCTTGACGGCCTCCAGTCCGGTCCGGGTCTCAAAAATTTCCCGGATGTTATCCGACACATTCTCGCGAGAGAGTTTCTCTTCCCGCACGGCTTCCCTCAAATCTGAACGAACCGCGGATATAAAGCTTAAACCGCCGCTGCCTCCATAAATAAGGGTGGGACTTTGAGATTCCGAGATCACCTGATCATTCAGAATGATGAATCCATCCAGATCGCCGTCGAGTACATCGGCGCGGAGGCTGTCTTCGTGGATATCACTTACATCAAAATAGCGGGTCTCATTGATGTCAACCAGTCGCTCTACCAATACATTGGTGTTATCCAGTATCCCGATTCTTTTTTCTACTTCCGATTCTGAAATACTGATGTATACCACAATCCCGATAAACGCCACCAGTGCAAGCGGAGTTAAGGCGGTGGCTATGATGAATGATTTACTTTTAACGCGGGTGAGATATTCCCTTTTCAGTACTAACCAAATTTTGTGCAGACTCATAATTATACCAACTCCCCTTTTTTGATGTTGTCTTCCCCAACGGTGGAGATAAAAATTTCTGTTAATGATGGCTCAATGCGTTCGAATTTGTGAATTTCAGCATGCTCCATAGCTACCTTCAGGATGTCCTGCATATTCTGTCCGTCCAGCACCCGAATTTCCGCAAAGTTGGTGGATCGGTTGTTGATGCGGACATTATCCAGCGTATCCAGGAACGAACTGTCGCCTTCAAACTCCAGGTTAATGGTATTTTCTCCGAAGGATGATTTGATTTCCCGCAGGTTACCGGTCAGTACGGCTTCACCCTGGTTGAACAGGCAAATATCGTCACACATTTGCTCGACCTGTTCCATGCGGTGAGTAGAGAATAAAATGGTTTTTCCTTTCTCGCGAAGCTCAATGATAATCTCTTTCAGTGTTTCGCTGTTGATAGGATCAAGTCCGCTAAACGGCTCATCAAAAATATAGATATCAGGATCGTGAGCAATGGTAGCGATGAACTGTATCTTCTGGGACATCCCTTTGGAGAGTTCATTGATCTCCTTCTTTTTCCAGTCGGAAGCTTCAAATCGATCCAGCCAGTAATCAATGGCTTTTCTGGCATCAGTTGAGTTCATGCCTTTAAGCTGGGTAAGGTACATCAGCTGATCCAGCACCTTCATTTTTTTGTAAAGCCCGCGTTCTTCCGGCATGTATCCAATTACCTTTTGGGTTTCCGGGCTTGCGATGTTCCCGTTTAAGGTTACGCTGCCGCTGTCGGGAGAGAGGATGTAATTAATCATCCGGATGGTTGTGGTTTTGCCGGCCCCGTTTGGCCCCAGCAGCCCGAAAATGCGCCCTTTATGTACCTCAAAACTAACGTCGTTTACCGCCTTGGTTTTACCAAACGATTTAAAGACGTTGTTAACTTCAATTACTGCCATAATCGTATTTTAATTTCAAATTGATTGATGTGACGGGAGAGCTTAAGAAAAGCAAAGGTAACTTGAAAGAAAGCCCCTGTATATTTTGGAAGATGCCCAAAGATTTCTTATTTCCCATAATAATAAACGGTAACGAATAATAAGGACTCAGGTTTCAAATCAGATGCGCATAATTCATTTGAGTGCAGAATGTTATCCCGCTGCCAAAGCCGGCGGACTCGCGGATGTAGTTGGTTCCCTTCCCAAATATCTGAACCAGCTTGGCCATCATTGTGAAGTGGTGATTCCGAAGTACGACAATCAATGGATTGGATCACAGGAATACGAAACGGTTTTTGAAGAGGCCTTTTCCATGGCGGCCGATCAGGTGAAATTCTCCGTACAGAAAATGACGAACGATAAACTCGGCTTCCCGTTTTACGTGATTGATATTCCGGGAAGGTTCGACCGGCCGGGTATTTATATTGATCCGTGGTCGGGGCATGGATACTGGGACGAGCTTGAGCGATTCGTGAGTTTTCAGATTGCTGCGCTGGAATGGATGAGAGTGCGGGATGAAAAGCCGGAAGTGGTGCATTGCCATGATCATCATACAGGCTTGGTTCCATTTATGCTTTCGCAGTGCAACCGCTACCGGGATCTGTCGGATATCCCAACTGTGTTCACAGTTCATAATGCCGAATATCACGGCGAACACGAGCTGGATAACTTTAAGTTATTACCCGCTTTCAATATTGATAATCTTGGCTTGTTAGATTGGGATGGAAGGCTCAACTCACTGGCATCCGGTTTAAAATGTGCCTGGCAGATTACCACGGTTTCCAAAAATTACATGAGTGAGCTGGCGGAAGAGAGCAACGGACTGGAATTGTTGTTTCAGCAGGAGCGGAAGAAATCGACCGGAATTGTGAATGGGATTGACACCGAAGTTTGGGACCCGAATACCGATGAATTGATCGAATACAATTTTGGCTACCGAAACAGGAAGAAAGGAAAGGCTGAGAATAAAAAATACTTGTGCCGGGAATTTGGGCTGAATCCGGAGTTACCCACTATTTCTTTTATTGGCCGACTGGTTCGTGAAAAAGGAGCCGATTTACTTCCTGATTTATTCAAGCGTGTGATGTATTCGGATGTGGAAGTGAATTTTGTGTTGTTGGGAACCGGCGATCCACAGCTTCATCAGATTTTTGCAAGCATGGAAGGCGATCACGTTGGCTACTTTGATGCCACCCTCGAATACAACGAAAAACTGGCACATCAGATGTACGCCGGCTCCGATTTCATTTTGATGCCTTCGCGAGTAGAACCGTGCGGGTTAAATCAAATGTTTGCTATGCGTTATGGAACGGTTCCCATCGTTCGTGCGGTTGGAGGATTGAAAGATACGGTTGTGGATATTTCGGAGGACGATGGCTACGGCATCACATTCGATGAGTTTAGCCTGGAAGCGGCTTCAGAAGCCATTGACAGAGCCGTAAACTTATATGTCGATTCTTCCCAACATTCGGAGGTATTGAGCCGGATCATGAAGCTGGATTTTTCGTGGAAGCGGTCGGCCCAGGAATACATAAAAATGTACAAAGCGTTAATTTCTAAATAGGTTCAATATGAAAAGGTCATCAGTTATAGCAGTTATTTTAGGCGGAGGCCGGGGAACCCGGTTATTCCCGTTAACCGATCACCGATCCAAACCCGCTGTACCTGTGGGCGGGAAATACCGGTTGGTCGATATTCCCATTTCAAACTGCCTGAATTCGGATATCCGCAGAATTTATGTGCTGACCCAATTCAATTCTGCATCGCTGAATCGCCACATTAAAAACACCTATAACTTTGACGCTTTCAGCAGTGGTTTTGTGGATATCCTGGCCGCCGAACAAACGCCGGATAGCACCGACTGGTTCCAGGGAACCGCAGATGCGGTACGCCAATCGGTTCACCACATGGAAAACCATGAGCATGATCACGTTTTGATTCTTTCGGGTGACCAACTGTACCAGATGGATTATAGCAAGATGCTGCAGCGGCATAAAGAGAAAGATGCTGACCTTACCGTAGCCACCATCCCGGTAAATGCCAGCGATGCAACCGGTTTCGGAATTATGAAGACCAATGCGAACGGGGTGATCGAAGATTTTGTAGAAAAACCATCTACTGATGAGCTTGACAAGTGGAAGTCGGAAGTACCGGAGCCGTACAAAAAGCAAGACAAGGATTACCTGGCATCCATGGGTATTTATATTTTCAATCGGGAAATGCTGAAGAAGCTGTTTGATGACAACCCGGATGCTACTGATTTCGGTAAAGAGCTGATTCCAAAATGCGTGGAAGGCGGTAAGAAAGTTGTCAGTTATGAATATGGAGGTTACTGGACAGATATTGGTACCATTCAGTCTTTCTTTGAGGCAAATTTAGCCCTCGCTGATACCGTGCCCGATTTTAACCTCTACGACAATGACAACTTTATCTATACCCGCGCCCGTTTGCTTCCGGCCTCAAAATTGATGGGCACAACGCTCGAGCATGCGTTGATGGCCGAAGGGTGTATCATAGAAGCCAGCCGCATTGTTCGGTCGGTGGTTGGAATTCGATCCCGCATCGGGAAAGGAAGTACGGTGGAGTATTCTATTATTATGGGTAACGACTATTTCCAGGATCGGGATGTGATTGAAAATGCCGGGCCCGAAAAGCCGGCCATGGGAATCGGGCGAAGGTGCTACATCAGCAATTGTATCATCGATAAAAATGTGTGTATCGGGAATGATGTACGCATTGTAGGAGGAAACCACCTCGAAGATGGCGACCACAAATACCACTACGTACGCGATGGTATTGTGATTGTGAAAAAGAACACGGTGATCCCGGACGGAACTATTATATAAACCTGTACTTTATTCTTTCAACAACTTTTCGATACGGTTTATAATGGTGCCGTCTTCAAAATACTTATACAGATCTTCGCCGGGACATACCGTTTGGTCAGAATGATCTTTATGGGTAGCGATGGAATCGGTGGGTACTTCATATTCTTGTGCTAACCAGGCACTTAAATGAGCAATGGCCTCAATCTGCTCGGGCTTGATTTTCTGCACTTCATAATTGCCCATTACATTAATTAGGGCATGTCCGGTTGGATCATACTCTGTATTTGTATCACCCGGGTATTGCAAAGGGCGGGCTTCGTAGATGTTACCATCCAGGTCGATGCAGAAGTGATAGGGGATATCCATCCAGTTTTTATCATCCTGGCTGAATTTCTGCAGGTTACGCATGTATTCCATTGGGTCTTTGTCCTCACCAAATTCCACCCCGCCATGGTGAATGGTGACATACTTAATTTCATGAGTTTCTTTCTCGCCGACGGGGGCTTCACCCCCCCATTGATCTTTGGTAATTATCTCAGGTTTCTCTACCTGCATTGTTTGTAAGGTTAAAAGGGCGATGAAAATAGAGATGGCTGAGGTTAAAGAGAGAAATTTCATAATTGCAGATCAGGTTTGTGTTCTTTCGGATAAAGTATTGCCATTCCCAATGAATCGAAAGAGATTTTCTGACACAAAAAAAAGCCTCATCCCAAAAAGGGAAGAGGCTTAGATTCTAAAGGAAAGAAATGGTTTACGCTGTTTCCAGCATTTTCTTCAGCGTGATGCCAATTTCAGCCGGGCTTTCAACAACGGTGATACCCGCTTCAGCCAGGGCTTTCTTTTTCTCCTGAGCGGTTCCTTTACCGCCGGAAATAATGGCACCGGCATGCCCCATTCGTCGTCCAGGAGGCGCTGTTGAACCTGCAATAAATGCCACAACCGGCTTATCACAATTATCTTTGATCCACTCCGCAGCTTCTTCTTCAGCCGTTCCGCCAATTTCACCAATCAGTACAATGGAGTCTGTATCGGGATCGTCATTCAGCATTTTAACGGCATCAAGGTGCGTGGTTCCGATAACCGGGTCACCACCAATTCCGATAGCGGTACTTTGGCCGAGTCCTTCTTTGGTCAGCTGATCTACGGCTTCATAAGTGAGCGTACCGGAGCGGGAAATCAACCCAACTTTACCCGGAGTAAAAATGCTGCCGGGCATAATGCCGACTTTAGCTTCACCCGGAGTAATAACACCCGGACAGTTAGGGCCGATTAAAGTGGCACCATGACTGTTTACAATTTGCTTGGCCACGATCATATCTTTAACCGGGATGCCTTCAGTAATACAAATAATTACTTTGATGCCGGCAAAGGCAGCTTCCGTGATGGCATCACCTGCAAATGCAGGAGGCACAAAGATAACGGAAGTGTTGGCATCAACTTCATCTACGGCTTCAGCCACAGTATTAAAAACAGGTCGGTCTAAATGGGTCTGTCCACCTTTTCCGGGAGTTACACCACCAACAACGTTGGTACCGTATTCCATCATTTGTCCGGCATGGAAGCTACCCTCGCTTCCGGTAAATCCCTGTACAATCAGGCGGGTATCATTTCCAACTAATACGCTCATTTTGTCTTTTTTGAGGTTCAAATTTGGGGTTGGGAATATAGCATCTCTGCCTGCGAATTGAAATGCTTATTTGTTAAGGAAAGTTTCAGGTTGAACGAGTGTAGATTTAAAAAGGCTATATCCATCTTCTAAATAAACCGTTACTAACATTACTCGGGTTCACTTTGTCAAAAAAACATATGATGAAACAAAAGCACGGGGTTCTATGTTTTAAGTATAGCACTCAAAAAAGATTTATAAGTCAAATCAAAACAATCGAAGTTATGAGCTTGAAGAATAAAACGAAGAAAGAATTACAGAACAGAGTGAAAGAACTGGAAGGTATTATTGCAAAGAAAGGAATTGGGTCCGACTATTTATCTAAGGCTGAGCGCATTCAGCGGGATGTAAACCTGGCGCTGATCTTAGGCGGAACGGCAGCGCTTATCGGAGCCACCGCCTGGGCGCTGCTCAAAAGCACTGAAGAATAAACCATACGTTATCGGAAGGGGAGGCATTCTTTAAAAAATGTTTCCCCTTTCTCTATTTTCTGGATTTTTCACAAGCAGGTACTATATTCACCCTGCTAAGTTTTTTACCTGAGTATTAACAAATCAAAGATTCCATGAAACGACTTTCGAGTTTATTTTTGCTATTTCTAACCACTGCCTTGTTTACGGCACAGGCTCAGACTACTCCCGATGGGGAATCTGAAGCTATGTTTGGCTTTGCCCAGGCAGTTTCTATTTCAAATGGTTTTGTATTTATCGGTGAACCGTCTAATAATCACCAGCCCGGAGCGGTTTATATTTTTGCGAAATCCGGCGAAGAGTGGGCACAAGAAACCATGCTAATGGCCGACAATGGTATGATTGGTGACGGTTTCGGTTCCTCGGTTTCAGCCGATGGAAAATATGTACTGATTGGCGCTCCGGATATGAATGACGGCCACGGAGCGGCTTTTGTGTTTGAACAATCGAATTCAGGAAGCTGGACACAGATCGGGCAGTTTACTTTACCGGCTGACACCGTTGAAAGTTCGCTGGGTTCAAGTGTAGTGCTCAAAGGAGATCATGCGTATGTTGGAGCTCCTGATCACGGAAATGGCAAGGGAGCGGTATTTGTATATCGCCGAGCCAACAACGGTCAGTGGATGGAAGTTGCCAGCGTTATGAATCCCGATACAGCTGGTTCAAACTTTGGTTCAAGTCTGGCAGTAGATGGAATGAATTTAGTAGTTGGTGCTCCACAGCGAGATGGAGGAACCGTTCACGTATTTAATAACGATGGCTCCGGAAGCTGGAATCACACCGCAACTCTGACAAGCGATCAAACCACACAGAGAAGTCAGTTTGGTAATGCCATTGCCATTCACGGAGATCAAATTTTGGTAGGTGCTCCGAGAAATGCAGGTGCATCCGGAACCGTATTTGTTTACCGTAACGAAGATGGAATGTGGAATGAAAGCGGACGCCTGGTAGCCTTTGACGGTCAGGCCGGATATCTGTTTGGCGGGTCTATCACATTTGTGGAATCAGGGGTATGGATAGGAGCTCCGAATGCCAATGATGGAAGAGGAACCATCTATCAGTTTGATATGGACGACAATGGCATGTGGAGTGGAGCCTCCAAGATGGCGATGGCTGATCAGGAAAAAGGAGATTATTTCTCAGGTACGCTGGATGTGGAAGGTAATGTTGCGGTAGCCGGATTGGTGGGAGCTGATTACGGAGCCGGATCTGCAGCCATCCTCGAAAGAAACGCAGAAGGAATGTGGACCACTCAAAACCTCGTAATTGGCAAAAGCGGTAACGTCCTGAAACCAATTACTAACGGACGCATTGATTGCAGCGACGGTAAAGCCGATCAATTCGGATGTAGCAATGTTGATCTGATTTCCTTCATGCCAATAAGTGCTATTGGCGGTGAGCGAGGAGTTCGTCTCAACGATATGTGGGGTTGGACTGATCCGCTCACCGAAAAAGAATATGCAATTGTAGGCCGAAATGAAGGGACTTCTTTTGTAGATATAAGTGACCCGGCTAATCCTATTTATGTTGGAAACCTGCCTATGACCGAAGGCTCTCGTGCCAATGTATGGAGAGATATCAAAGTGTATAAAAACCACGCTTATGTAGTGGCAGACGGTGCCGGAGAACATGGAATGCAGGTGCTTGACATGACCCAATTGCGTGAATTTGCCGGAGAGCCATTACAGCTTGAAGAAACCAATCACTACGACAAAATTCACAGTGCCCACAACGTAGTTATTAATGAAGAATCCGGTTATGCCTTTATTGTTGGAAGCAGTGGCGGTGGACAAACCTGTGGTGGCGGACTGCATATGGTGAATATTCAGGATCCGGCTAACCCGACTTTTGCAGGATGCTTTTCTGATCCTTCAACAGGCCGAAGCGGAACCGGGTATTCTCACGATGCTCAGTGCGTAATCTATGACGGACCGGATGAGGAACACAAAGGCAGCGAAATCTGCATCGGTGCAAACGAAACCGCCATCAGCATTGCGGATGTAACCGACAAAGAAAATCCGGTTGCACTTTCTACTGCTTCTTATCCTGATTACGGATATGTACACCAGGGCTGGTTGACAGAAGATCACCGCTATTTCTTCCAGAATGATGAGTTGGATGAATTGATGGGTAAAGTAGACCAAACCCGAACCATAGTTTGGGATGTAACTGACCTTGATGATCCACAGTTTGTGCGTGAGTATTTAATTGAAAACGCATCTTCTGACCACAACCTTTATATCAAAGACAATATGATGTACCAGTCTAACTATGTAAGTGGATTACAGGTTATTGATGTTACCGATCCTGCCAATCCACAGAGAGTAGGTCACTTTGATACGCATCCGTTCACCAAAGACGCCCCCGGTTTCTCCGGAACGTGGAGTAACTACCCGTACTTCAAGAGTGGTGTAGTAGTTATGACCAGTGGACGTGAAGGATTGTTTATTCTGGAAACAAACCAGCAGGCGATCAACCAGTAAAAGACAATAAATTTGATCAGGCAACTTTATGTATTCTCATCTGAGATCAACATGAAGTTGCCTTTTCTTTTATAACCAATCTAAAACTTAATGAGAGTTCGAATGCAGTCAGTGTACAAGTTACTATCAGTGATAAGTATATTTGCCATTTCAGCTTTTTTGGGAACAGCTTTACACGCCCAACAAAGCACGGAAGGGCAGCGGATTTATGTCTGTAACCAGGGGGAGGCAACGCTTTCGGTTCTTGATGTGGCAACAAATTCTCTGGTAGAAACCATCGACCTGCAGAAACTCGGTTTTTCTAAAAACGCCAAACCGCATCATGCTATAGCCGATTCCGATGGCACATACTGGTATGTTACGCTGATTGGCGAAAATAAAGTATTGAAATTCAATCGTGATAATGAGTTGGTGGATGAAGCCGAACTGGAAGTTCCGGGACTGATGGCCATGCACCCAAACAAAGATCTCCTTTTTGTAGGCCGGTCGATGAGTGCCGTGAACCCGCCTCAGAGTTTTGGATTGATAGGTCGGGCAAATATGAATGTTGAGGAAGAAGTGGATTTATTCTTCTCCAGACCTCACGCTCTTGCAACTTCGCCGGATGGTAAATTCACTTATATAGCGAGTTTATCTGCTAATCAAATTCTGGCAAGAAATAACGATACAGGGGAAACCGAACTCACCATGCTGGAGGGAAACAACCACGTATTGGTGAATTTTGCTATTTCACCGGACGGACAAACCATGGTGGCAACCGGTCAGGTTTCGGGTAAACTGCTGGTCTTTGACCTGTCAAACCCGCTGAAGCCCCAATTGACGGATACCATTTCCGTGCATGCACAGCCTTGGCACCCGGTGTATTCTGCCGATGGCAAGCGGGTCTATTTTGGAAATAAAGGCGCCCATACCGTCACCGTTGTGGATATGGAAAACAAGAAAATTGAAAAGGTTATTGAAGGAAACGGCTTGGCTCAGCCTCACGGAGCCGTGCTTTCATCGGATGACAAGTACTTATATGTGACCAATAACAATATGGATGGCACGTATAAGCCCGAGGGCAGTTCTGAAGAAGATGGACATACCGGAACGGTGGTTATCATCAATACAGAAACGCTGACGATTGAAAAAGTCATAGAAACCGGCATGAATTCAACCGGAATAGGAACCCGCATTTGGTGATGAATATACTTCAAAAGCTCAGATTGGAAATGCCTGATTATTCTTTGGTTCTGTTACCGTTTGTCGTTTTGTTTCTGATAACCGGCTGTACGTCGCTGCAAAACACCGGAACAAGCAACTCAGAATCAGAGGGATACCGACAACACATCAACCCTTTTGTGGTATATGCAGAAGACGAAACAGCTATCGACCATCCCTTTATTGGCGGTTCTAATGCACCAAGGCCTCAATTTGCTGATATAGACGGTGATGGCGATCCTGACTTTTTTGTGCAGGAGCAGACGGATGAGCTGATCTACTTTGAGCATCTTGGTAACAATGCTAAAAGTCCGTTAAAGTGGAGATCCAATAAATTCCAGAACCTGGACATCGGGGAGTGGTTTCGCTTTGTGGATATGGATCAGGATGGAGATTTTGATTTATTGGCCGAACAGCCCTACAGCTATATCCGCTATTACCGCAATGAAGGTGATGCTGAAAATCCAAATTTTGTGCTGGCCGCTGATTCCCTGAAGGATGTAAACGGTGAGCCTATCTTCTCTGACCGCCAGAATATCCCCAATGTTACTGACATAGATTGCGACGGTCGCCTGGATCTGTTTATAGGAAGTCTGGATGGTACATTGGCGCGATACGAATCAGTAGGCAGGGATGAAAACCAAATTCCGCGCTTCAAACTGCTAACCAAGCGGTTTGAAGACATTGAGATCGTAAAACAGTTCGGTACCATGCACGGGGCTAACACCATGGCTTTTATGGATATTGATTCGGACGGTGATCAGGATTTATTCTGGGGTGATTTTTTTGAGCCGAGTATTCTGCTTATAGAGAATACCGGCACGTGTGAAAATCCGGATTTCAGGGGCGAGCCCAAGCCGTTTCCGCCCTCCAATCCGGTTCAAACCAGCGGGTATAATGCTCCAACCTTAGCCGACTGGGAAGGGGATGGCGATGTGGACCTGTTTCTGGGCGTTTTGGGCGGGGCCTACAATGCCAACCTTACCCTTAGTGACAACCTGTATTTCTTTGAACAAGAGAAAGGGGATTTCAGCCTCCAAACCACACAGTTTATTGATATGATCGATGTAGGAGATGAGAGCATTCCGGCCACCGGTGATCTGGATGGCGATGGAGATATGGATTTATTGCTGGCCAATAAGATCGATCCTTCCAACCAAAACACATCCGTTATTTACCGATTTGAAAACCGGGGCACAACCTCAGCTCCGGAATTTCACCTGACCGGAACCTTGGATCTACCCACCGCTTATCATTACGCGCCTGTGCTGGCTGATTTGAATGGCGACGGACTGGATGACCTTCTGCTTGGTAACTGGAAGGGAAACATTGCCTTGTTTACGAATACCGAAACTGGATTTAAGCTTGAAACCCAAACCATCACCGAACTGGAAAGAGGCAGTAATGCCGTGCCTACTCTCGCCGACATTGATGCCGACGGAGATCTTGACCTGATAGTGGGGGAGTCAGGCGGCGGACTACAGCTCTTTCGTAACATTGGATCGGAAGGCAGCCCGGAGTTTAGTTTGGAGAATGACGCTTTCCCGAATGTGGAAGTTCAGCACCGGAGTGCCCCTGCTTTTTATGACATAGATGGAGATGGGGATCTTGATTTATTTTCAGGGAGTAAAATCGAAGGTATTGTGTTTTTTGAAAACACCGGGACACCAGAGCTGCCTCAGTTCACAAAAAAGCCGATGCCCTTTGAGGTAGCTACAGCCCAGCTCACAGCCCCTCATTTTACTGATTTAAACGGCGACGGCATTGCTGAATTCATTGTGGGAACCCGCGGCGGCGGATTACTTTTTTATAGGAATTGACACCAATTGTACGCTGCAACACTTGATTTATCGCTGCTGTCGATTCCTATTTCTCCACAGAATAAACCATCTTAACCCGGATACGGATAGTACAGCCATCGTTGCTGCAAGCATGTTAAAGAGCATATCCTGAGGATCAAATACACGATTGGGTAGAAATATCTGAATGCTTTCATCAAATATTCCAATCAGCGAGGTCATAACAATAGCCGCTGTTGCAGTGAATTTAAGGCCCCGACCGTTATGCCGGCGCTCTGATAGTGCTTCATAGATAAAGACAGCCAATACGCTATACTCAATAAGATGGCTGCGTTCAGGAATAGCCATTCTGAAGAACATGAATAAGTAAACAACAAAAATTCCGATTGCTATACCAATATCAAACCCATGAGGTTTTAGTTGAAGTCCCTGTGTAAGTAATATGACGCCGATGAGTATCATACATGTGAGGAAGAGTATAATACCGAAGAGTTCGTTATAGAATATATCAGCCAGTATCGACGAGAGCCCAAGTGTGGCATATATTGCAGATACTACACAGAATGTGCAGAGCCAAAGGTTTCGTTCTCTTTTAGAAGTGAAGAATGCCATGAATTTCCTATACACGTTTCGAACGTGTACGCACCTTACCTGCAGGTTGTTTTATTTGTTTGAAGAGATCAGTTTACTTTTTAGCCTAATCTTATATTAGCCAGCAGGTGCATGTATTAAGCAATTGCATCAAAGCTCCTGTCCAAAAGCAATGTCATACCCATCCGGGTCCTGAATCCCAAACTCCAGGCAGCCATAGTCTTTTTCCTCCAGGTGGTAGTCAATTTCAGCACCCGATGCCACCAGCTCATCATAGAACTTTTTGGCGTCATCTACCCAGAAGTAAACATTCCACATGTTGTGAACCACTTTGTAGTGGGGAACGATATGGCGTTCATCTTCGACCCGGCTGAGCATCAGGTTGAATCCATTACGATGAAGAATGCAAAATCCGGGAGGTTCACCCCAAAACCGGTCGTAGCTGAAGCCAACTTTATCACGATAATAATTGGCTGATTTCTCAACATCTTTAACCAACAATATGGGGGCACTACCTGTTATTTTTGCATTATCCATTGGTAATCCTTGTCAGGCTGTTGTTTGTATCAGGTAAAACAGAAATGGGAGTGACTCGAAGAAGTAGCAAAATTAATCTCTGGCAAGCAAGTTTCCATCGCACCTCGAATGCCTGCCGGCTGAGGCAGGTCCGCGTTCAATTTAAAACGCCTTGTTAGGCACCGAAGGAATTACAATTTATAATTCGAAAAATCTTGGCGGAAATGACGAACTGTTAAAACTTCAATTAGGTCGGGATTGATCTCATAGATAACCCCATAATTCTCATGGACAATTAGTTCTTGAATTTTGTCATTATTTGTTGGTGGAAACACTCTTCCTGACTCTGGATTTTGATTTAAATTTTCAACTTTCTCCTCGATCAAATCAATAAGAGTTAAAGCAGCATCCGGATTATCTTCAGAAATGTACTCGAGAATTTCTTTGGTTTTGTATCTTGCCGTTGGCGACCAAATAATTTTCATGATGAATATTGTGATCTCAGTTTGCCTATAAATTCATCATGACTAATTCCTTCTCCATTATCTAATTCCTTTCGGGCAGCAGATAATTCTTCCAATAACTCAATCTTATCCAACATTTTTTGATAATCTTCTACATCAATTAATACGGCAGAACTTTTGCCATGCTGTGTAAGAATAAGTGGTCGGCGTTTTGATTTGACACGCTCTATATAAGATGCAGCGTTTGCTCGAAAATCGGAGAGTGACCTAATATCCTGGTCAAGTTTAATGTGAGACATGGGTGAAATCTTTAATTATTATCCTGTTTAATGTACTAAATTCAGAACAAAAAATTGTCTTATATGTCTTGCAGAAGAGGTGCCGAACGGCCTTCGGGATAAGCGGCTCAATGCTATCCCTGAAATTGTAGATGACCTTAAATCTTAAAATCAAGCAAGGTCAGGGCGAGTTGCGCCCGCTTGATGCCGTGGTTATATGGCGATACTTACTTAAAGATGGGTGTTTAAGGATTTGGCTAAACTGCGTTTTAATGCAGTTTAGGTTTAGTTGTAGCAAGTAATAGTAACATACTTCTATTTAAATCAATCATCTATTGTTGTAGGTTTTTATTTATTTTTTGATCGAGACGCAATAGCCATGAACGACAATAAGAATCCAATACACAGGTAGACGAAGCTATCTTGAATAACTGAGTATAATGTAGTGACACCTTTGGTAGGTAGCTGTGAATACATGATTTTATCATTGTTGTCAAAACTGCTCATTTGTGAAACCATTTCACCGTATGGTGTAATTGCTGCAGAGAGCCCAAAACGCGTTGAACGAAGAACCGAGTGACCTTGCTCAACAGCTCTAAAGGCTGCCATTTCCGTATGCAGTGGGTCAATGCCTCTCCAATCACTTGACGGAAGAATAACCATATCTGCCCCTAATTCACCATATCCTTTTGCCAGATACGGAAAATCATAATCATAGCAAATTGCGGCTCCGACTTTTGTTCCTTTTATATCAGCAACTTTTAAAGGCGACTTTCCCTGCACAGCGGGTTCTCCCGGTACGGGTTGATGCTTGAGGTATGTATGCGTAATGTTTCCTGACGAATCGATAAACTGGTACTTATTCTCATACCTCAAGGGAGATTGTGAAATAGGCGACACATAAGAAGCGACCAAAGTGATATTGAGTTCAGCGGCTAATTCCCTGATGGAGTTAATCCATTCCTTCTCATCTTCAGGCATTATAAATATAGCAGCTTCGTTCCACGATATTATTTTAGCACCACCTTCCGCTGCAGTTTTGGTTCGTTTAAATAATGCAGTTTTAGTCTGTTCAGTTCTTACCTTAGTTGGCAATGGTAAACCACTTGCCTCCGAGTCTGTTCCAACTGCTGCAACAGTTATAGTGTCGCTGCCATTGGCTTTGCTCATATCGTATCGGATGGAGCCAAATACAATAAAAAGGCACAGCATAATTAAAGGAAGCTGAAAAGTTGGGATAGAGATTTTTCGTTTAATGATAATATTGGCAATTGAGACATTAACCCAATAAATCAGAAAGCTTAGACCAGCCAACCCAAACAAAGATACTGTTTGAATAAGCGATACATTGTCGTGCATGGTATATGCAGCTACTCCCCAACTGGCAAGAGGTGTAAAGGTGTATTGAATCCATTCCATAATGACCATGATGACAGGAAATAGAAACAGCGCATATTTCTGATCTTTAAATTTGCTCCAGATCAAGTATCCCGGCAGGTGAAATAAACTAATTGGAATAGAGTAGAGGAAGACCAGCGCCAGTGGAATTGGATCGCTAATAATCTTCGTTACAACAAAGGACCAAGCCAAAACCAAAGCAAGGAAAAAGGTTAATCTTGACTTCCAGCCTTGTGTGAGACTTAGATAAATTAAAAATGGAACACTTGAAACCCAAGCCATGACTTCAATACTAAAGGTCATGTGAGTTAGGGCCATGGTAGCTACCCCAATTGTGAGATACCATAGTGGATTAATCTTATTTACATTAAATCCTTGTGTGGTGGTAATTGAAAAGTTCTTCATCTTTCTTTGTTTTTAAGTTCACTACAAAGATTGATGATGTTGACTTCGTATCCATTAACATTTGTTAAAGGATGACCTTTTACTTCATGAGCCCTTTACGAAGTCTGCTGAGGGAAATATTTGTAATTCCCAGATAGGAGGCAATGTCAACATGTGAGATTAGATTTTCCAGAGAGTGATATTTTTCTCTAAAAAGAATGAGCCTTTCTTTAGCGTTCAGAGAGGCCAGTGCTATTTCTTTTTCAACTTTTGCAAGGAGTTCATTTTGTAAAACCGTATTGCCAAACTCGCGAATGTCAATATGGTTTATCATGAGCTGCTCAAACTCGTCAGCGTTTAGGCTGGCAACAGTTAATTTTGTGAGCGCTTGAAAGTTAAGGTGAGACATTTGATTAGCTGTTCTCGTTTTATTCGGAGAGAGTACATCGCCTTCAAGAAAATAAGATATAGTTACTTCCTCACCTTCCGGACTTAGCAAAAAGCTCCGGCAAACGCCTTCGTAAACAAAGTATTCCTTGTTATTTTTTTTCCCTCTATCAATAAACATATCTCCTTTTTCATAAACCTCAACTACAATCAAGTCACTCATCAGATCTAATGACCCCTCCGATACAGGAGACACTTTGTTGACTAATGGTCTTGTTCGTTCTTTAATCTGTTCGAAATTCATGATTATCTTTTATTTGCTACAACGGCCCAGCGTTTAAACGGCGCGGGGATTGTAATTTCATTGAAGTAGCGAAATTAATTCCTTGCAAACAAGTTTCGCTCGCTTCCGGTCCAGCCTGTTTCGATCATTCAGGGCGTCTGAACTGAAACGCTTTCACCGAGTTTTATTGCCATAAACCTAAAACAGTTCTGGCTTTATCGATCAACTGTTTTTGGGGATGATGTTGAATATGATAATGCATAAAACTTACAAATCGATATCCTTCTTCATTAAGTATTTCCACATGCAAGCTTTTACCGTCTAACTGTACACGCCTATCTAAGGGTTGATTCAGTAATTCAATAAAACCTGATTCAAACACAAGGTTTCGAATACTTCGGATTGCTTCAGTGTCTGCCTCTTTAATTAAGCATCCGGATCGTGATCCAAAGTCATTTGAAACTGTGCATATGTCAGAAGTACAATTCCACTTCTTATAGAGTTCTTTTTTACTTTTTTGCCTGGAATTATTGATCCATGTGGCATACCATTTACCTGATATCTGATCTGATTCGATACTTACATCTAAAAAACGTGCTGCAAAACTATGGGAAAGGGGTCCCCACAATCTTAAATGAGTTGTACCTGAGTACTCAGTTTCACTCAAGATGTCAACTCCAACAGCCTCTGCAAAAGCATTAAATGAGATAAGTCTTGAATTGACAACTGTTGTATCACCTGCTGTAATTGTCACTTCTTGTTGGGCGAACAAAGTATTCGAATACAAGAGAAGCAATAGAAATGTTGATTTAGAAATTATGTTCAGCATCAGATTCTGATAAAGGTATAAGATAATAGTATGCAACAGGGCCTATCTTATGAGAAGTCGGTAAACATCCAACATTTGTAAGAATAAAGTAAGAGTAAGCTATGACACACGAACCTCCTACAAACCGTTCTAAGTTCAACATTGGATGTTCCGTGTTGGATGTTCTTAAACCTATTCCACCATAATATCCCCGTAGGATATCATCTGCTGATTGGCACTAAAGATGTACACCCGGTTCAGCCCGCGGGCTCCTTCAGGATTTCCAAACTCCGAGAATTCGATAGGGTTGATCTGAAAAGTAGTGAGCCCGGGTTGCAGCGTTTCAAAATCAGTGTAGAGCGTGCGGAAAGTGTTGTCTTGCAGCCTCACCAATACTTCCAAACCGTTTACGGATTGTACTCCCGTCACTTCCACCTCAAACTGGATGGCCTGATCGGTGGTAACCGGGTTGGGGTAGGGAGGTACGATCTCAATAAGTCCCTGGAAAAGCGGGGAAGTCCGCCAGTCGTCCTCATCCAGGTTCTGTACCGCACCCTGGTTGGTGGTTTCGGTATAATTCCGGGGCTGGGCATAGGCTTCCTTTTCGAAGTCGCGTTGGGCATCATTACGGGTACAGCTCACCAGCAGGAGCAGCGAGATCAGTAAAAACGGGGAGGTAAAAAACTTCAGCATAAAAAGGCACGAACTCTGCGTTCATTACGTTCGAATTTCAGGAAACAAACCGTATCTTTCCCTCACTGAAAATACAAAACATTCATCATAATACTACGATATAATACTACGATGCTTCATATTGCCGGAATAAAAAACTGCAACAAGATCAGAGACACCAAAAAATGGATGGACGAACACGACGTTGAGTATGAGTTCATCGATGTAAAAAAGGACCCGTTGACGCGAGATGAGCTGAAGGAACTGGAGTTTAAGGTGGGGCTGGACGTATTGGTGAATAAACGAGGCCGCAAGTGGAGAGATTTAGGCCTGGCCGATAAGGATCTGTCGGAAGAGGAACTGTTTGAGCAACTGCTGGAACACCAGGTGATGATCAAGCGGCCGGTGCTTATGAAAGATGAATCGGTGCTGGTGGGGTATGACGAAGAATCGTTTGAGGCTTTTATAGCCGAAGAGGAACCGGAGGAGAAATAATTGTCCGAATCCTGCCGTTTGGCTAACTGACTTTATGACCAGAATCATCCTCCCCATATTACTATTTGTGTTGACGGCTCCCGCTTTCGGACAGCACACCTTACCTGATACCAGCTCAACACCCCCAACAATGGATGAGCTTTTTTCGGTGAAGGAAACCTTCCGGTATGAAGTGAAGTATGGGTTTTTGAAACTGGGTTGGGTGAATGTTGAACTGCTGAGCGACACCACTTATGAAGGGCGGGAACTGAATCACATCCTTACAGAAATTGAGTCGAATCCATCCATTCCTTTTGTAGGAGATGAGCTGGACCGGTTTCACAGTTTGTTTTATGTGAATGAAAAAGGCCTGCCGGTAGAAGTGAAGTACTGGAAAGATAATATCGATGAAGGGGAGTATGATGAAATCCAATACTGGTTCGATCGGGATATCGGCAAGGTGTACTACATCGAAGAAGATGATTCACGGGATACTCTGGATCTTGAAGATCCCGCTACCTCAGGTCACCTCATCTTTTATTTTTCACGCCTGTTTGCCGGGAGCGAGGAAGACTACACCCTGCCGGTGTATGTGACCAAGAAAAAGGGATACATTTACGCTGATAACTCCCTCAAAAAGGAAAAACGAAATTATGCCCCCTTTGATGGCCCGATACAGGCTTACCTGATGAATGGAACCACGGAAAATATTGAAGGTCCGTTTGGCTTCTCAGGCGATTTCAGAGCCTGGTTTCTGGATGATGATCTCAGGGTTCCGCTTGAAGCAAGGGTAAAGGTATTATGGGGAAATGTAATTGTACGAATGATTGAATACACACGCGAAGAATTATGAAACAGGTATTAATTAAAAAACTGGATCACGCCAAAGACTTGCCGCTTCCAAATTATGAATCGGTGGCCGCGGCCGGAATGGACGTGCGCGCAGCCGTGGAAACACCCATCGTGATTAAACCGGGAGAACGGACCTTAATCCCGACCGGATTGCAGATGGCACTGCCTGAAGGCTACGAAGCTCAAATCAGGCCACGAAGCGGTTTAGCCATCCGAAATGGCATCACCATGCTGAACGCTCCGGGAACCATCGATGCGGATTACAGGGGAGAAGTGAAAGTGATAGCCATTAACCACGGAGAGGAGGAATTTGTGGTTAATCATGGAGACCGCATTGCCCAGATGGTGATTGCTCCGGTTACACAGCTCCCGCTGCTGGAAGTAGATGAGCTGGATGAAACGGATCGCGGAGAAGGCGGGTTTGGCAGCACCGGTGTTGAATGAATTGAACACCCAACAAGGAACACCCAACACTGAACATTGAAGTATTATCTACAGAACCTTCAAGGTTGTTGAAAGAAAGTCATCAGCACAAAACTAAATTATCATAATGTTCAAAATTCATGCTGACAGCTGAAGTCTGAAAGCTGACAGCTATATTTATGACCAAAAACCTCCGCCCGTATCTTAACCTCATAAAAGAAAACAAAGATTTTCGTCGGCTATGGATCGCCCAGTCGGTGTCAAACTTTGGGGATTGGTTTGGGCTGCTTGCCCTGTATGCCATCATCGGCCGTTATTCCGATTCCGAATTTCTGCTTGGGCTGATTATCGTCGTAAAGATGTTGAGCCTGGCTTTGTTCTCCCCATTTGCAGGCTATTTAGCGGATCGCTTCAACCGCAGAAAGCTCATGATCTGGTGTGATTTACTGCGTGGAGTGGCTGTTGTGGGGATTATATTTGTGGATTCTGCAGCCACACTCTGGCTGGCTTATGTTTTGACCGCGATTCAGATGATGCTTTCCGCCGTGTTTGAACCGGCTAAGACTTCCTCCATCCCCAATGTCACATCTGAAGATAATCTCACCAACGCCAATATTATTTCAACGGCCAGCTGGAGTATTATTTTTACCACGGGAATGGCCATCGGTGGTTTTGCAACCGAATGGCTGGGTACTACCAATGTACTGATTCTGGATGGATTCAGTTATGTGATATCGGCGTGGTTTGTGTACAGGGCTGTCATCCCTCAGAAGAGGCTTTCGAAGGAAGAAATGTACCGAACCCGTAATCCGTTTAAGGGCATTAAAGAAGGACTCAGCTACCTGGTGAAAAACCGCCACATTCTTCGCCCCTCGCTGGCAAAAGGCACATCCACGGTGTTTCTGGGAGGCCTTGTATATCTTTTGATCATTGTCAGTGAAGAAGTGTTGATGATGGGAAGTATTGGTTTGGGTTTGTTGTACGCAGCACGGGGATTTGGAACAGGAATTGGCCCCATTATAGGCCGCAGGATCTTTCGAGAAGAAAAAGACTGGGTGCTGTTGATGGGGCTCGCCATCACGTTTTGCGGTGTGATGTACCTGGTGGTAGGGGTGGTAAACAGTATCGGGCTTATGTTGCTATTCGTGCTTTTTGCCCATGCGGCTTCCGGAGCCAACTGGGTTTCCAGCACCGTACTTCTTCAAAAAAGGACCCAGGATACCTTTCGCGGACGAATATTCAGTACGGAATGGCTGCTTTTTACCATTGGGAATTCCTTTTCGGTGGTCATTGCCTCCCTGATCCTGGAAAGCGGAATCATGACCGTTAAACCACTCATAATGGTATATGGAGGAGTGATGGCACTCGCCGGCATCTTATGGAGCTTCACCATCACCCCCAACGAAAAAGCCTGGCGGTTAAATACCCAACAAGGAACATCGAACACCAAAAGTTAAAACTTCTGAGTTCAATGTTGGGTGTTCCCTGTTCAATGTTCAATCAGTCTTCCGGAAGATTAAAGTCGATCACATCCGGGCGGTAATCACCTAACAGGTGCTCAGCAAAGTAATGCCACATCATGCGCTGGAAGTAGGGATTGTATGGGCCAAATCCATGTCGGCGGCCGGGTAAAATCATCATGTCAAAACGCTTACCGGCTTTGATGAGGGCATCAGCCAGGCGGATGGTATTTGCAGGGTGAACGTTGTTATCCATATCGCCATGAACCAGAAGCAGGTGCCCCTTAAGGTTTCCGGCCAGTTCGGCATTCGATTCAATGGGCGCGTCGAAGGTGATTTCTTCCTTCTCCACTTCCACACTGTCTTCGTTCATTTCCTTCACGGTCTTGCGCTTCTCTTTTACACCGTTATGAACTTCACTCCACCAAATATTATAGATGTTGTTGTCGTGATTCCCTGCTGAGGAAACGGCAACATCATAAAAATCAGGATAGGTGAGGAGGGCAGCGGTACTCATAAATCCACCACCGGAATGCCCGAATATTCCCACTTTGTCCTGATCAATAAAAGAATGGCGGGAAGCCAGTTGCTCTATCCCGTACTTATTGTCTGCCAGGGGATAATCACGCATATCTCCATACCCGAAGTTGTGGTAATATTTAGAGCGAATCGGGCTTCCCCCGCGCTGACCAAAAGCTACAACCACAAATCCCAGTTGCGCCAGCGATTGATTTCTCCCGGTGGAACCGGTTACGGAAAAACTGGTAGGGAAGGGTTCGGTCTGTGGTCCGGGATATACATAACTGATAATCGGGTAGTCCTTTTCAGGATCAAAGTCGAAGGGTTTCCAGATTACACCATATAAGTCGGTAGCACCATCGGCAGCTTTTACGGTAAACTCTTCCGGCGCGCTCCAGCCAATATCCTCGGCAGCTGTCATATCCACTTGTTGTAGCTCCAGAATAGCTTCGCCGTTTCCATTTCTGACAACTGTTTTGGTAGGCATATCTACCCGTGAGTAGTTATCCACGAAGTAGTTTCCTTCTTCAGAGGCATTGATATTATGATTGGCATCTTCCGGTGTCAGGTGGCGGAGTCTTGAGCCGTCAAAACGAACGGAGTATAAATTTTCGAAATAGGGGTTTTGTCCGTCTTCTCGCCCATAGGCTGTGAAGTAAATGGTTTTGGCAGACGTGTCAATTTTAGCAATATCCCCTACGGTATAGTATCCGGAGGTAACCGCATTTTTCAGGTTTCCATCCGAATCATAACGGTAAAGCTGTCCCCATCCGGTTCGCTCACTCCACCAGATAAATTCTTCTCCTTCGTTAATGATTCCCAACTGCGCATAACGCGTATTGAAATAGGGCTTACTCTCTTCCGACCACAGCACTTCAACATCACCGGATGTGGTATTGGCTTTCAGCACATCAATCTTGCTCCAGGTTCGGTCGCGGCGCAGAATGTAGAGGTAATCCGACTTTTGGGTTTCCCAAATTCCGCCATCATTAAAATAAACACCACCCAGCGACTGATCTTCCCATTTGTCGGTATCCAGGGTTACGGATGTTTCTGCAGCAGGATCAAATACCTTGATTTCATCCACGTATATATCCTCTTCACCGGGCATCGGGTACTTATAGGTCTCGAGCTCCGGTCGTTTACCAAGCGAGTTAATCACCCACAGCTCATCCACTTTTCTCTTATCCTGACGCTTCACCCATAATTTCTCCGAGTCTTCAAACCAGTTGGCTCGAGAACGCAACCTTTCGTTTGAGGTGGTGTCACTGTCATCAGCCTGATAGCTGAACCACAGCTCACCATCATCGGTAAGCTGAATCTCGGTACTATCTTCATCATCAGCTCGCATTACATACAGGTCGTGATTTTTAGCAAAAGCAATCCAGGTACTATCCGGAGAATAGGTAGCCCAGTCTTCTTCTTTTTCCTCACTTAAAGAATCGCCCTTCACCAAACGGTCTCCATTCAGGTTAAAGGTGAAATTGATGCTGTCTACATGAAAGGTGAATCGTTCTTTGTCGGTGTCGTAATCGAAATCATTCAGGTCAAGATCCTTGGAATTGAAGGGCCGGTTAAACGTTTCAGAAAGCTGTGCTGCAAGCTCATCACGGTCAAACAGTTCTCTTTGTGAACCGCGTGCAGCATCCACGAAGTACCAGTTTGTGCCTTCCGCATTTTCAAAGGGATACCAGAATGTATCCGTGTCTTCAATCCACCGGGGCCAAACGAAGGTATCACCGATGAGTTTTTCCATTTTCTCTCCGGTGAATCGCTCAGCGGCTTCAAAGTTGGCCTGGCCAAAGGCGTAAGAGGTTCCAATGATCAAAAGTATAAACAGGGAAAAGAGACGTTTCATAGAAATTGAATAAAATTACCGTGGATATTTGCACGCTTAATTAAAGAGATATTTTTGTAAAAAATTCATAATAGTTCAGGGAATTTTTTAAAAAAGAATTGCACAAAAAAAGCCGGCCTCCTCTGGAAACCGGCTTCTATTAATAAATTGAAGTTATTAAAAGATATGTCATCTCTGGCCTGACCAGAGATCTCCCTAATACACTCATCAGGCCTAAACAGGCAGATCGCGGATAAAGTATTTCCGCGATGACGTTCAGCCCTAAGAAAAAGCCCAGAGAACCTCCATGCGTTCGCAGATCCTTGGAGCGTTCGGTGTTTGAAAAACTAAGAACCGGGCAACGCCTGGAGGACTTACAGACGCTCCAAGTTAAATTCAACGTTCAGCCTTGGATATTCCTTGTTGGATGTTCAATCAATCTTCCGGCAGATTCATATCCACATTACTTCGGTAATCACCCAAAAGATGCTGAGAGAAGTAATACCACTTCTGCCGCTCAAAGTACGGTTGATAAGGTCCGAAGCCATGACGGCGGCCGGGCAGTATCATCATATCAAACCGCTTGCCGGCTTTGATGAGGGCATCAGCCAGGCGAAGGGTATTCGCCGGATGAACGTTGTTATCAATGTTACCATGAACTAACAACAGGTGTCCTTTCAGGTTACCCGCCAAATCTGCATTCGATTCAATCGGGCCGTCAAAAGTGATTTCTTCTTTCTCCACTTCCACGCTGTCTTCGTTCATCTCTTTAACAGTTTTTCGGGTTTCTTTCACTCCGTTATGAGTTTCGCTCCACCAGTGGTTATACACGTTATTGTCGTGATTACCGGCAGAAGAAACTGCCACGTCATAAAAGTCAGGATAGGTAAGCAGTGCAGCCGTACTCATAAAGCCACCACCGGAGTGACCGTAAATTCCAACACGGCTTTGGTCAATAAAAGAATGGCGCGAAGCCAGTTGTTCGATACCGTATTTATTATCAGCCAGCGGGTAATCTCTTAAATCACCATATCCGTAGGTGTGATAATAGCGGGAGCGAACCGGACTGCCACCACGATTTCCAAACGCCACTACCACAAAGCCAAGCTGAGCCAGCGCCTGATTACGGCCGGTATAACCTTGAAGCGAAAAGCTGGTTGGGAAGGGTTCGGTCTGTGGACCGGGATATACATACGAGATAATGGGGTAAGACCGGGTAGAGTCGAAGTCGAAGGGTTTCCACATCACGCCGTAGAGGTCGGTGGCTCCATCCGCTGCTTTAATCCTGAATTCTTCCGGAGCTTTCCAGCCAATGGCTTCAGCTTTACTCATATCCACTTCCTGAAGGGTCAGTATCACTTTCCCGTTACGATCACGAAGAACCGTTTTGGTAGGCATGTTCACGCGGGAATAGTTATCTACGAAATAGTTGTCTTTATCGGACTCAGAAATGCTGTGATCAGCATTTTCAGGGGTGAGGTGTTTGAAATTCGAACCATCAAAACGAACACTGTACAGGTGTTCGTAGTAGGGGTGATCACCATCACGGCCATACCCTTCAAAGTAAATGGTGTTGGCCGCAGTGTCGATTTTCACAATATCGCCCACCACAAAATTGCCGGATGTAATCCGGTTCTTCAGGTTACCTTCAGAGTCGTACCGATAAAGTTGTCCCCAGCCGGTTCGCTCGCTCCACCAAATGTATTCTTCACCATCATTGATAATGGCCAATTCCTGGAAACTCCAGTTGAAATAAGGCTTGCTGGTTTCACTAAGCAGAACTTCGGTTTCCCCGGTTTCGGTATCGCCGATCAGGATGTCCACTTTATCAGAAGTTCGGTTCTCACGGTAGATATATAATTTGTCGGAGGGGGTGGATTTGTAATCACCGGTCTGATGATCCCCGTAGTTGGCTCGCAACTCCTGATCTTCCCACTTATCCGTATCCATGATCACACGCTCGCGGCTTGCTATATCAAATACTTCGACCTGTGAAATGCCTATTTCTTCTTCGCCGGGCATGGAGTACTTATAGGTTTCCAGTTCAGGTCGTTTTCCCAGACTGTTTATCACCCAAAGCTCATTTACTTTACGGTCATCGGTACGTGTGATGTATAGTTTGCTTTCATCATCAAAAAAGTTGGCATTGGTTCGCAGGCGCTTGTTGCTGGTGGTATCGCCTTCATCGGCCTGATAGCTGAACCAGCGCTCACCGTCATCGGTAAGCTGGATTTCGGTGCTGTCCTCATCATCCGAGCGAATCAGGTAAAGATTGTGGTTTTTGGCAAAGGCAATCCAGGTGCTGTCGGGGGAGTAGGTAGCCCACGGTTCCCGTTCTTCTTTTTCAAGGGAATCGCCTTTAATTAAATTATTTCCATTCAGATTATAGGTGAACTGAATACTGTCAACATGAAAAGTGAAGCGCTCTTTGTCGGTGTTGTACTCAAAGTCTTTCAGGTCCAGGTCTTTGGCATTAAACGGACGCTCAAAAGTTTCAGCCAACTGTGAAGCCATTTCCTCCTGGTCAAAAAGCAATCGCTGGGAAGGACGCTCGGCATTCACGAAATACCAGTTTTTGCCTTCATCGTTTTCGTAGGTGTACCAGAAATTGTTGGTGTCCTCAATCCAGCGGGGCCATACCGAAGTATTCCCGATAAGTTTTTCCATTTTATCACCGGTGAAACGTTCAGCGGCTTCAAAGTTGGCTTCTTGGGCAAGGGGTGCTGTAGAAAAGAAAGCAGTTATAAAAACTGCTAATAAAGCTGATTTCAGTAAAGTAGTATGCATAAAAGTAACCTGAATGTTTTGATTAGGCGTCCAATAAACGACTTAATTTTGTAAAACACTGTCATAATTGAGGGGCAGGTATAATTTTCTTTAGATAAGAAAAGGGAGAATACCTAAAGTGGAAACGGAGGCCTAACTACTGCAGCTTTTCCTTTTCAGCTTTGAAATCTTCGTCAGTCATAAGTCCCTGCTGCCAAAGTCCGGTGAGATATTCCAGGCGATCCATAGAGCCGGGTTCGTATTCCGGTTCCCGGGGTTTGGCTTCTTTCTCGGCTGCAAGTCGTTTAAGCTCGGCTTCAACGGCTTTTTCTATAGATTGGCTGATGGCTTCCGGGTTTTTAAGTCCGATAAGCTCAACTTCACGGCCGCTGGTTTTGAGGATAACCGAGCCCACCCCAAAGCGCTTCTCACCGGCTACTACCTTGCGGATATCGGCCAGGTCAATATTCTGGGATATATGACCATCAACCACGGTGATCTTCCGGTCAGTGATGGTATAGGAAATTCCATTCTGTGCTTTCCGGGTTTTCCAGATCAGGTAAATTCCCACTAAGGCCGGGATCAGAATCACCCCAAAAAAATACTGCCAGAAAAAAGCTTTCCAGGAGGGAGTGAGGGTGATGGATTTTTGGTTGTTACTCATAACAGGTTTTACAGATTATATACTCAAAAAATGATGGGTAAATTCGTATATTTTACTCAGACAACGTAGCCATAGTTAATAAAATTCGCATACTATTGAAACCCTGGAAATACGTAGTAGCCGGCTGGATGACCCTCGTTATCGCAGGCGGTTTTTTGATAGAAATTCCTGATATCCCCATTCTCGAACAGACGGCACGCAACATCTTTTTTCACGTACCCATGTGGATGACGATGTTCGTTCTCTTTTTGATCAGTTTTTGGTACAGCATTAAATATTTAAATGAGCCGGAAATCGAGTTTGATATGAAAGCCTCATCGGCGGCGACGGTGGGTGTGGCTTTTGGCGTATGCGGATTGTTGACCGGTTCGCTCTGGGCTCGTTTTACCTGGGGATCGTGGTGGACGTTCGCCGAACCAAAGATGAACCTGGCTGCACTGGCATTGATGATTTATGTGGCTTATTTCATGCTCCGGTCGGCTTTTGATGACGAACAGAAACGCGCAAAATTAGCCGCCGTTTACAATATTTTTGCAGTTACCACCATTCCTTTTTTGTTGTATGTGGTTCCGCGACAATTAACAAGCCTGCACCCGGGAGCAGATGGAAATCCTGCTTTCAGTGAGATAACAGCCGATGAACTTCGCTATATTTTATACCCGGCATTTATCGGATTTATAGCTCTTGGATACTGGATCTACGATGTGGTTCACAGGTATAAAAAGGTTCAATTCGAGATCGAGAATTCATAAGTTTACAGTCTAAAATAAATTCAAAAATTGATGCAAGAAGATTCACTCGCTGCCGTTGACACCCTGACTCAAGCTTACTCTGATAACTGGAGCGGAGCACCCGGGGCAGAAGAGGCCGGCGCATTTATTCAACTTATGTCTTCAAACGAATTAATATATGTAGTGTTGGGAGTGAGCCTGATCATATGGCTGGTACTCCTGTTTTTTCTATTCCGGGTAGATAAAAAAGTGAGCAAACTGGAAGAACAAATTCAATCATCAAACGACGCATGAAACCAAAACTAATTATAGGAATTGTAGCCATTGTTGGGTTTACCTCTCTGTTGATGTACAACTTTGGTGAAAGCATTAGTACCTACACAACCTTTGAAGGCGCATCTGAAATGAGCAGTGCCCACATCCCCGGTACATGGGATGAAGAAAAGGGAGCTGAATTTTCTCTGGAAACCAAAAAATTTGTTTTCTACATGAAGGACGAAGACGGCGTTTCTAAAAAAGTGGTGTACTCCAAGCCCAAGCCCAATAATTTTGAACAGGCTGACCAGCTGGTGGTCATCGGTGAAATGAGAGGCGATACTTTCTACGCAAACGAAATGCTGATGAAGTGCCCTTCTAAATACAACGATGCCGACCCAAGTCAATTCAGCGAAGCTTCTCAGGGATAACGCAAATCTATGTTAGGAACCGTTGGTAAAATCCTGATCTCCGCCTCTTTCGTTACTTCTCTGGCGGCTATGATCTTTTATTTCATTTCGGCGAACCGGGATGAGAACCGAACTCTGCGCATCGGAAACTGGCTGTTTGCTGTAAAAGCAGCTTTTCTCGTCGTTGCTTCCGGTATTTTGGTGTACCTGATCTTCCAGCATCAGTTTCAGTACTATTATGTGTTCAACTACACCAGCCTTGATTTAGCTCCACGCTATCTCTGGTCGGCTTTTTATGGCGGACAGGAAGGCAGCTTTATGCTTTGGATTCTGATTTCCGCCTTCTTTGGTTTTGGGTTGATGAAATGGACGCGAGCCCCTTACAAAGCTCCGGTGTTATTCTTCCTTACACTCACCCAGGTATTCTTACTGTCTATGTTGTTAGGCTGGGATATCTTTGGGTTGAAACTGGGGGCATCTCCATTCCGAACCATCGCTGAAGAAATGCCGAATGCGCCATTCCTTCAGGCCAACCCCGATTTCATCCCACAAGATGGAAGCGGATTAAATGATTTACTCAAAAGCCCCTGGATGATGATTCACCCGCCCATTTTATTTGTGGGTTTTTCAATGATGACCATCCCGTACTGCTTTGCCATGGCCGCACTGTGGAAACAAAAGTATAATGAGTGGATTGGCCCTGCTTTACCCTGGACCCTCAGCGCAAATGTAGCTTTACTGACGGCCATTTTTCTCGGAGGCTATTGGGCATACGTCACGCTTTCCTTTGGTGGATACTGGGCCTGGGATCCTGTAGAGAACGCATCCCTGGTCCCCTGGTTAATCGGGACGGCGGGCATTCACACCATGATTATTCAGCGAAAAAGTTCCATAGCTCAGAAGTCATCCATTCTTTTTGCTATTCTGGCTTACGTGGCGGTTGTCTATGAAACCTTCCTGACCCGATCCGGAATTCTGGGAAGCTCATCCGTACACAGCTTTGTGGATCTTGGATTGTATAATCAGCTCCTGGCATTTATGCTTGTTGTAACACTATTGGGACTGGGGCTATTTTTCTGGAGATATAAAGAACTTCCTTCCCCCGAAAAAGAATCTAAATTCCTCAGCCGGGAGTTTATGACGGTTACCGGGGCTATGCTATTACTTATCCTTGGTTTGGTAATTATTCTTGGAACCAGCTCCCCGATCATTGGAAAGCTGTTTGTTGAGAATCCAACCCCACCGGAAATCAGTTTTTATAATGACTGGAGTATGCCCATTGCCATGGTTATGGCGATTTTCACCGTGTTGGGGCAGTATCTGTTTTGGAAGAAATATGACGCAGAATCACTGGCTTCAGCTTTAATTAATCCATTGTTGGTAACCAGTGCAGTGACCATTCTCTCCATCATTCTTGGAGATGTACGGAATATCTATTACATGGTGTACCTGTTCTGCGGATATTTCGCTGTGGTAGGGAATGCCTGGGTGATGGTTCGCCTTGCTTTTCAAAATCCTAAACTTGTTGGTGGATCTCTTACTCACGTGGGCTTTGGATTATTGTTGGTGGGAATTTTGGCATCGTCAGCGTACAACTCCTATCTCGTGGATCAAAAAACAGCCAATTACAATGCTGCAGTTGAACAGGGAGAGGTAACGGACGAGCAGGGCTTCAAAGTAACTCAAAAAGAGGAAATGTTGCTGCTGAACCTGAATGAGCCCGTGCTCGTTGATAACCGATATATGCTGACTTACGAAGGGTATGAGCTGGATAATTCGGTGCGTCGCGGTCAGCAAACCTACCGAATCAAGTTTGAACCGGTTGACGGCGGCAAGCCTTTTTATATGAACCCGGAAGTCTATCCGATGCTTACCACTTCCACCGCCGAAAACATACAGTGGTCGGTAGATCCCGATGTGAGAACAGGATTGTTAAGTGATATCTATCTATATGTGGGTGGTAGTTCGTATGTACAGGAGCAAAACGACCGTGCTGCTGAAAACCGAAGCATGATGCAGAATGTAGCCGCTCAGGATACCACCGCCGATGATTCTCCTGAAGTGCAGAAAATTAAATTCAACCCGGGGCAAACCGTTGATGTGGGTAAATTCAAAATCAGGTTTGTGGATTACGCCCGAACCGATACTTCAGAATTACCTCCAAATACCTCCATTGGCGTACGGGCCCAAGTCGAGTTGATACATCCGGCAAGCAGCAGGGTTATAACTCTTGAACCATTATTTGCCGTTTATAGTCAGGATGGACAAAGCTACATTTACTCTCCACCGGCACGAATTCCTGATTTTGACCTGGAGTTTCAATTCACGGAAATCAATCCCCAGGAAAACAACATTGAGTTAACCATAACCGGCCTCGAAGAAGAATATGAGCCGGAATGGGTACTAATTGTAGCCGATGAGAAACCCTTTATATCGGTAGTTTGGGCCGGCACCTTTATTCTTATGGCTGGATTTAGCATTTCTATTTTCCGACATTGGGGCAGAGAACGGAAGAAGAACGCTGAGTAAAGAACATCGAACAAGGAACACCGAACGTTTAAAACCAGAGTATGAGAGCATGTATTAGTAAGTATTTCAGGCAAAAAAATACTTCAGCGTTCGTTGTTGGGTGTTGGGTGTTCCTGCTGATTTTTTCGGTAGTATTTTCGGTTGAAGTTCAAGCGCAGGTTCAGCAAAAAGATGATCTTCCATCGCCTAAAGGGGCATTCTTTCGGTCTTTGGTAGTTCCGGGATGGGGACATTACTATGCCGAAAACGATAACTGGAACCGGGGTAAATATCATCTGGCGGGAGAAGTGGTGCTGGTGCTCTCATATTTTGGTTTAGATGCCCGAGCCAATTACCTGGAACAAGATTATTTCACCTTTGCTGAAGCACGGGCCAACACCGATTTATCGGGCAAGTCGAGAGATTTTATCATTGCGGTGGGAAATTATGATAACCTTGCTGCCTATAACGATGCCCAACTCCGGACCCGAAACTGGGATCAGGTTTTTCCTGAGTCATCCGAATACCAATGGAACTGGGAAAGCACTCAACATCGCTTTCAGTATCAGGATGCAAGGGAACGGGTAGAACGTAACCGCAGTCAGCTGCCAACCCTGGTTGCCCTGATGGTGGCTAATCGCTTGGTAAGTGGAATCAGTGCCTTCATCCATGCCAGAGATCTTGTCGATAACACCCCGGAAGCCAGCTTCAGCTATGTGAATACTTTTGGCGAGCCCGGGATAACAGCCAATCTTCGATTCAACTTCTAAGCTTTTCTTCGGTTGGTTACTAAATTGAGTAACATCCTTAAACGAACTAATTCAGGGTGGGAAGTTTTTGCAAAAAATGAACTCTGGTTCCTTGAAAAACGCTTCCAAAAGCCCTAATCTGATGAAAATTAAAACTGAAAATAACCGGACAAAATGGACGTAAAGAAAGTAGCTGTGATAGGCGGCGGAACAATGGGAAATGGAATTGCGCATGTATTTGCAATGAATGACATTTCCGTAAATCTCATCGAAACCAAACAGGAATTTGCGGATAAAGCCGTGGCGACCATCGAGAAGAACCTGGATCGCATGGTGAAGAAAGAAAAGATCGATGAGGCTAAGAAATCAGCAACTATGGATGGAATCAGCATCTTTCTGGATGTTGAAGAAGGAGTGAAGGATGTTGACCTGGTTGTTGAGGCTGTTCCCGAAAATTTTGAGATCAAGAAAACAGTTTGGGAAAAAGTAGATAAAGCTGCTCCTGATCATGCTATTCTGGGATCAAATACGTCTTCTATTTCTATCACCAAGCTGGCGGCTTTAACATCGCGCCCGGAGAAGTTTATCGGGATGCACTTCTTTAATCCCGTTCCGGTGATGAAGCTGGTTGAGATTGTACGCGGACTCCAAACCGATGATGAAACCTATGAGATAGTTAAAGAGGCTTCAGAGAAATTGAATAAAGTGCCGGTTCCGGTTAATGATGCTCCCGGTTTTGTGAGCAACCGCGTGCTGATGCCCATGATTAACGAGGCCATCTTCTGTGTGGGAGAGGGCGTTGCCACAGCCGAGCATGTAGACGAAGTGATGAAGCTGGGAATGGCGCATCCGATGGGTCCGCTAAGACTGGCAGATTTTATCGGTCTGGATGTATGCCTCGATATCCTGAACGTGCTTTACGAGGGCTTCAAAGATCCGAAATACCGCCCGGCTCCTCTGCTGGTGAAAATGGTGGATGCCGGCAAACTCGGCAACAAAACCGGCGAAGGGTTTTACACCTACGACTGAGTAAGCTAAGCCTGATTCTTAAACCAGTCGGTCATTGCTGTAGATGTTAGGTAATTCGAGGAGCCGGCTTAGCCAAACGCAGGAACCGTATGCATAACGACGAAGCAATTTCCCGGTAACGGCAAAGAGTCCCGACAAGGAGATCGCCGCGTCGAATACCTATTTGATCCTATAGCAAAACCAGGCTCCTCGCGATGACAAAAAAAAAAGAACTTCCGGCTAGGTAATAGATCTTTGTTGTGAAATGTTTTTTAGGACATCTTAAGGAAAGATTTCTTTTCAAAATGTTACGCTTAGATTGATCAAGCCAATCTTTCAATCCCATAAATCAAGGTTCAAAAACTTAGGAATCTTGATTGGCTTGATTTCAGGATTACCATGATTGTCATTCAGAGCGACAGTGCCTGTCTTTCGCAGGTAGGATGAACCTTTGTTATGAAATGCTTACCAACCAGTAAGAGCAAAGATCCTTCTGGAGTACCCTCAGGATGACTCTTTTTTACGGGTACCGAGGCTCTGCATCGATGCCAATTCGAGCGGGCTGCAATTACGCGGCTACCGAATCATCGAGAATTTCATCGGCGAGGTAAATAACCCGGTTGGCTTTAAGGAGTAAATCCTGCAGCTTTCGGCTGACCAAATGCTGAACTTCTTCCAGGCTTTTGGGGGAAGTCAGTTCGTATTGGAAGTAAGAGATAAGGTTAATGGCGGAGAGGTAGCGGCCGTTCTCATCCCCGTCAATTTCGATGTGCCAGCGGGTAATGATGTCGTCTTTAGCAAGCAGTTCATTTACTTTTTTACTGATGGATTCCATCCATCGGCTGGCTTTCTCGATGCGGTAATTACCGGCTTCTCCCGGTATTTCGGGTTGACAGCGGTCAATATCAAACAGCCAGCTCATTTCAACATCGATGGTAGGAGTGACGGTTGATTTAGTTAGGGTTTCAATCTTGAGAAACGGATGACTATTCATACCTTCCAGCTCTTTGGCCATAGTTGTTTCTCTAAAGCTGTCCCAGTCAAAATTAATGGAAAGCGAATTCATGAAGTTTGAAACTTTGTCCAGACTAATGATTAATTCTAATCCGGTGGCATGAATCTTATTATCTTCCCAGGTCCTGAATTTCTCGGCTTTAATCCCTCTTTTCCCCAATTGTGTTTCTACGGTATTAACAATAGAATTAAATATTGGATAATGCATGAAACCTGTATTTTCCCCTCAAATTAAATGAACTATTACGAGCTAATATATCTAAAGCGAGAGCTTAAAAACAAGTTAACTGCCGGTAAAATCGAGCAGGCGGTCAGTCCATATAAAAACTATTTGGAGTTTTTTGTACACACAGAGGCCGCTAAACACCGATTATGCTTCAGTTCAGCCCCGGGAAATATTGCTCTTTATTTAGACAGTTTTCGGGGAGCAAAAAAGAGCAACACCATCGATTTTTTTGAGAAGATTTATGGCGTTGAAATCACCGATGTAACCATTCCGGAAACCGACCGGTGGCTGTTTATTCATTTTGAAGACGGGCACAAGCTGCATTTCAGGCTGTTCAGCAATCGCGCGAATGTGTTTCTTTCCAAAGAGGGGGAGATCATCGAGGTATTTAAAGAGTACGATGAAACCGAAGAGGAACCTCCAAGTCCTCAGAAACTGAATGTATATGAGATTGAGGAGGACATCAGCCGAAAAAGCACCAAGAATAAAATAGTGGCTATAAACGCGATGTTCCCACGGCAAAATATTCAGGAGCTGACTGATATTTATGACCTTGATGAAGCGGGGGAGGAGGAGCTTCAGGAGTTCGTTCGTAAAGTTTGTGATGAAATGGAAAACAACCCCTTCCCGCGTCTTCTGGAAAATGGAGATACCACCCTGCTTTCCGAAGAAACACTGCCAGTTAAGACGGAAAAAGAGTTCGATAGTGTAAACGATCTTATTCTCTATCGGTACAAAAATTACTCCCGGGATCAGCGGCTCCGTCAACGTAAGTCATCCCTCCTTAAAAGCCTGAAAAGAAAAATTAAACGGACCAAATCAGGCCTCCAAAACCTTGAGCAGGCCGATAAAGGGCTGGAACGGGCTGAGAAATACGAGCAATGGGGACATATTTTGATGGCCAATGCTCATCTCGGGGATGTCAACAAAGAAGAGATCGAAGTGGATGACCTGTATAATGAAGGCGAAAAGGTAACCATCCCACTTGAAATTGATCTGGATATAGCCGGGAATGCCCAGCGGTATTACAAGAAGTCGGCCGGTGCGGAGAAATCGTATGAGGAAGCCATGAAGCGCATCCCCATCATGCAAAACGAAAAAGAAAAGGCAGAGCGTTTGTTGGAAGAAGCGGAGGAGATCACCAACCTCTGGGAGTTTAAGGATTGGGAGAAAGAGCGCGAGGAAGAGCTGAAGGAGTACAGAAGTCAGGATAATTCGGGTGACGAAGAACAGCTGCCCTTTCACACACTGGAGGTGCAGGGCTATCCGGTATGGATCGGGAAGAATGCCAAAAGCAACGATACATTGGTTCAGAAAGCCCACAAAGAGGATGTTTGGATGCACGCCCGCGGTGTTCCCGGCTCTCACCTGGTCATCAGAATGGGGAATGACAAAGGCATGCCTGAAAAGAAGGTGCTGCTGGAGGCTGCTTCATACGCTGCCTATAATTCAAAGGCAAAAGGATCGAAGCTGGCTCCGGTGATCATCACCAAAAAGAAATACGTGCGCAAACCCAAAGGTTCGCCCCCCGGTGCGGTAGTTGTGGATCGGGAAGAGGTGGAAATGGTGACTCCTAAAAAACCTGCGAAATGAATTCTTACCGACTGCAAAAATTTAAAGACAGTATGTACCTGTGTGGCTTCATGGCATCCGGGAAAAGCACACTCGGCAAAGCCCTGGCCGGGAAGCTGGAGCGGGAATACCGCGACCTGGATGAGGTTATTGTTGAAAGGGAGGGCAAAAGCATCCGCGCCATCTTCGATGAGCACGGAGAGCACTACTTCCGGGAAAAAGAGTGGGAATACCTGCTTGATCTGACCCGTAATTTCAGAGGAGTGGTGTCGCTGGGCGGGGGAGCCCTGCAAAATCAGCGCATTGTTGATCACCTGAAGGTGAACGGGTTGCTGCTTTTTGTGGATACGCCTTTGGAACAAATAACCGACAGAGTGCTGCAAAGCGATGAGCGCCCGATTTTGTTTAATAAGGACGGAAAAATTAAATCCAGGGATACTCTCTTTACAGAGCTGAAAGCCTTATATTCAGGTCGAGAAAAATTCTACAAACAGGCTCAGGTTGCAATTAAAACACCGTTATTTTCATCTGTTGAGGAAATGACGGAAGCGGCCATCGAAAAAATTACCCGGCATGTCTGATTCTATTTCAGTCCAAACTTCCACGGAAGATATTTACGAATTGCACTTTGGCTACGATTTAAGTGCAGAACTGGAGGAGTTTGTACAGCATTACGGCTCCGCAAAAGCCTTTTTGATGGTGGATGCTTTTGTACTGAAGCATCACCGCACTCATTTTGAGAAGGCACTGAAATCTCACTTTAACGAGCTTCACATTTTTGAAGTCCCCCGGGGAGAGCAGGCGAAGAACATCGAAATCTATAAGCAGGCCGTCGATTTTGTTTTAAGTGAAGGTGCCGAAAGAGGAACACCGCTGATCGCGATTGGTGGCGGAGTAACCGGTGATCTGTCCGGCTTTGTGGCAGCTACGGTGTTACGCGGACTTCCGCTCATCCACATTCCAACCACTTTGCTGGCTATGGTGGATAGCTCGATTGGAGGGAAAACCGGCATCAATCATCATACCGGGAAAAACCTGGTTGGTAGTTTCTATCAGCCTGCGGCGGTATTTGCAGATGTTAAATACCTCGAAACCCTCCCGGAAAAAGAATGGGTAAATGGACTGAGTGAAGTGCTTAAATACGGAATGATTCACAGCCCTGAAATCCTTGAGCAGGTAAACACGTTGATAAAGGAGAATACCTTTGTTGACGGGAAGTCCTGGTTGCCCTTGATTCAGCAAAGTGCAAAGATTAAAGTTGAAATTGTAGCTGAAGATGTACTTGAAGCCGGGAAGCGGGCTTTTTTGAATTTCGGCCATACTTTTGCTCACGTTATTGAAAAGCAAGGTGACTATAAGTTGTATTCCCACGGTGAGGCCGTTTATGCCGGAATGATTGCCGCCGTTCACGCTTCCAATTCTTTAGGTGCTAATATTGATTTATCCAATTTAATGCAGTTCAAGCCGTTGTATAAGCTGAATTTGAATGAAGTAAAGGCCTCCCCGGAAGAATTGGTGTACCTCATGAAAACCGATAAGAAAGTGAAAGACGAGCAAATACAACTCATCTTACTGAAGGAATTAAGTTCTCCCTACGTTTATAAAGTATCCGACACTGCCTTTGTGCAACGGGCCTGGGAACACACGCTAAACATTTTTACATAGTGGCATACATACGCTGGTTACATAAATCCTGGAATATTTTCTGGACCTTTATCGGGGTGCTGGTGTTGACAATTGCCCTCGTTTTTGGGGCAGCTTTTGGGTTGATGCAGCTTCAGCCGGTAAAAGATCAGGTGGCTGTGGAACTTCAGGACCGGTTCAGTCAGAATTTTGAGGGTGTGCTGAGCATTGGTCAGCTTGAAGGCCTCTTGCCGCTCCGTATGCAAATGAATAACGTTAAAATTTACCCGGATTCCTCGGAATTCCGGCCGGTATTTGAGACGAGCTCCATCAATGCCAGTTTGGATGTTTGGTCTCTGCTCAGGAACAGGGTGGTAATTAATGCACTTCAGGTAGAATCGCCGAAAGGAGTTGTGGATCCGGAATCTGAATTTTCTTTGGATGAGGCTTTTAAACTGAAATCAAACCTTACAGCAGGATCGGTAAGTTCAGAAAATGAGTCGGGCTCGGGTTTTCAGATTATCATTCCTTCTGTAATTGTTCGGGATGGTAACTTTGTGGTGCGGAATGCCTTTGAAAATCCAAACCGGGTAACCTCTTCCGATAGCCTGAACATCCGGAATGTTCAGATGGATATGTTTTTTGAATTTACCAACGATCAGCGATTTGTAGATATCAACCGGATACAGTTTGATGTGCCTGAATTTGATATCCCAACCGTTGAGTTATTTGGTCAAATTTATAACGACTCCCGGTTCCTGGAACTGAATGCTCTCAATATTAAGTCCGGTAATTCAAGCGGTCGGTTCAGCGGTGAGGCTGAAGGGGTGAATATGCTGGATGGAGGAGTTCAACAACAGCTTAAAGAGGCTACCCTTAGTTTAACTGTGGATCGATTGGCGCTGGAAACATCCTATATCACCCGTTTTTTCCCTGATGTCCCTGAGCTTCAAAGTGATATTAAAGGTAAACTGACCGGTGAAGGTACGCTCGACTCCCTGTATTTCAGCACTGTTGAACTGAGTATCGGAGAAAGTTTTGCAGATTTAAATGGTACCGTAAAAAATCTTAGAAGTGTTGATAAGCTGTCTTACAACGTAAGCCTGGAAGCAGTTGTTTTGGCACAAAAAGAGCTTGAGCTTGTAAGCTCGGCACTCACCACTGCGCAGATCGACGCCTTAACCTCCACCCGGTTTGAAGGGGAAATTTCGGGTACTACAGACACCACCTCAACGAATATCATGGCTCAGAATATGGAGCGTGGGCAGTTTCAGGTTGACGGGGTTTGGAACTGGGGTAACCGCATTGGTTTTGATCTCAGCTTCAATTCCGACTCCCTTGATTTAGGAAATTTGATTGACCCCCGAATACAATCTACCGATTTAACCCTGAATGGGGAGATTAAAAGCACCTCTTTCAACCTGAGAGAAAGCGAAGGCGGACTGGTAATCAGATCACAACAGGGGGCATTTGACAACCGCCGGTTTAACCAGGTTGTGATATTGGCAAACTGGAACGATGGTTTGATTGAACCGGATATCAGAGCGGAAGTAAATGGGGCGCTTTTAACCACAAATGGTACTATTGACCTAACCACTTCGATTCCGTCCTACTCTTTAAAAGGTGAAGCCGGTAATATATTTCTAAATGAAATTGTGCAAGACAATCGCATGCGGGAAGTGTATGCGGATATGGAATACGATCTGAGCTTAATGGGCAAAGAGTGGAACGACTTGTACGGGCAGGTGAGCCTTGATATTACCCGTGCAGTGGCCGGGGATGATACACTGGGTCGCCACCAAATATATGTTGATTTCAACGAGCCCGATGCCCAACAGCGAATTCTGCGTTTGACCTCTACCGCCTTTGATGCCACCGTGCAAGGGGATTTTGTGCCGGCCGATTTGCTGGTTCTAAGCGGGCAGTGGAGCCGGTATTTTACCAACCGGGTGAGGGAAGAAATCGCTTTTGATAGTTTGACGACCATTAAAGATTCCACCCAAATCAGCCGTAACCAAAACCTAACTATCTCCGGGAGATTGAAAAACCTTGGGTTGATTACCTCATACTTCCCGGATTTCCCACGTATTTCAACTTCTGCCCGCATTAATTCTACGGTGAATGTGAATTCTCAGCGGCTGCTTTTTAATGCTACCCTGGTAGATAGTAAGACGAGAATCCGGGACTTCGAAGCCGACTCTTTAATGATACAAACCACCGGGGGCTTCCGCAGGGAGGCGGACCTGAAAGACTTTTCCGGTCTTCAGTTTCAGGCCAATGCAGCTCAGATTGATTATAACACAGTAGTAGGCAGGGATTTTGATTTTGCGGCTAATTTCAACCAGGATTCCGTTGAGCTGAGAAGTAATATTCGAGAGTTAGCCGATGATGCTTCATTCTCGTTCCATGCCGGAGGGGATATTTCCGAAGAGGCAATTTCATTATTCATCCATGATTTCACGCTGGGTACCGGCACCTTTAGATGGGCTAATGACGGAACTCCCATGCTTCGCTATCAATCGGATGAAAAACTAACGCTGAAAGATTTTGTCTTTGAAAGTGACTCCCAGTTTGTTCAGGTAAACGGCACCTTCAGCAGCTCAACGGAAGATTCGGTAAACTATAACATTGGAGAAGTGAACCTGGGCCGTCTTTCAGATTTGATAGGAGGAAGAGTCAGGTTTGGGGGAATTGTAAATGGGAAATTCACCACCCGAACGCTGACTACCGTGCCGACCATACAGGGTGAAATTGATGTTGAAGCCTTTAACCTGGACAACACACTTTTCGGTGATATCCTGCTCACCAGTAGATACAATCAATCCTTAGACCGTTTTGATACCAATATCTCCGTAAGTACGGATTCGGCCAAGTATCCCCAATACTATGCCAACAACGATCGTAAAGGGCAGAACTTTAATATAGACGGGTACGTCCTGGCTCCAAAAGAAGGTAATTTTCCGGCAGTCGATTCGCTTTATCAGTTTGACATAGAGTTTGAGAATATTGACATGTGGATTTTACCGTACATAGGTCCGAAGGTGTTTGCTGAAGCCGCGGGGCTGGCTAACGGAACGGGTAAAATCTGGGGAAATCTGGAGAACTATGATTTTGAATCAGAATTTATTGTGGGTACAGAAGACGCCGCTTACATCCGCCCCCAATTTCTGGATACCTACTACTATGCACAGGGCAGCCTAACCTTTAACCGGTACGAAGGCTTCACTTTTAATGATATTTACTTTATTGATCCTTCGGGTGGTAGTGCCATTCTGAGCGGTTTTTATGATTTGAATAATTTTGGCCCAACCGACAGCCTTCGGATAAGCCTGGATATGGATGAGTTTCAGTTCCTGAACAGCTCCTTCGACCCAACCGTAGCGTTTTTTGGACAGGCCTATGGCTCCAGCACGGTCACCATTTCCGGTACCAATATGAATCCGGTGCTTCGGACGGAACAGCCCATTGTTATTTCGGATTTTTCACAGATTTCCATCCCTTTATTAGAGGAAACGGAATTCAATGAAGACAACCGGTTTATACGTTTCGTGAATTCTTTTGATGTGGACGATCTACGGTCAGGGGTTAATTCCACTAATTCCCGAAATCGAATTAATGACGAACAGGGCCAACCGGAGGATGAGCTTACCTTTGCTGAGCGTTTTACTTTAGATCTGCAGTTTGTGGCAACCAACCCGATGACGGTGCGGCTGATTTTTGATCCGGTTACCGGCGATATCGTAACTGCCGATGGTACCGGTCGCCTGCGTATTTTGCTGGAAGACGAACAGGTATCCATGTTTGGCCGTTTTGATATCACAGGCGGGAACTACCAGTTTGTGAGTGGCGATATCTTTACCCGCCGGTTTGAGCTGGAATCAGGCGGTACCATTACATGGGAGGGAGATCCGGCAAATGCAAGCCTGAACCTGAATGCCATTTATCGTGCCCGGCCTGATATCAACACCCTGAGCAGCACCGGTTCCAGGGATCCTGAAAACGCCCAACGGGTGCCTGTAGAATTAGTGCTGAATATCGGTGGAACCCTAACCAGTATTGAAAACAATTTCTTTTTCCGTTTGCCCAATACCTTTGAGTCGCAACAAAGCTCAACGCTATCCACCCAGCTGGCCTCCATTAACAGGGATGAAAGCCTGAAGTTAATACAGGCCACCAACTTTATGCTTATGGGAGATTTTATACCGGTTTCTTCAGCGGGTGACCCTCAAGCCAATCCTTTTGGAGAAAATTTATCAGGCAGTGCGGCGGTACTGAATCCGTTGCTTTCGAGCCAGGTTATTAACCCATTGTTATCAAATCAGGTAAATTCGTTATTGAACAGTGATTTGAGTAGTTTAGATGTAGATTTTAACTTAAATACATATAACCAAGTTGACCTTGGAGTTGCGCTACGGCTTTACAATGACAAAATAATACTCCGCCGGGAAGGACAAATCACAGGAAGACAATCAAATATTGGAGATCTTGGTGCTACCTTTAGAATAAACCGCACCTTTGCAGTAACGGCTTTCCACCGCCAGGATCTTACCTTCGGAACCATTAGCAGCACCGAACAATCACAACAATCTCAGGAAATAAATGGGGTAGGCCTTGAAGCCAAAGTAAGTTTCAATACCTGGGATGAATTTTTCAATCGGTTGCTTTCGCCTTTCAGAAAGCTATTTGGCGTTAAAGAAAAAGAACAGAATCAAGAAGAAATAACAGAAAACATAGAGGGATCAGATCCCGCATAAGAATATTTGAATGAGTAGTAAGAAAGACAGACTAAGTAAATTTGAAGACCTGGTTGTTGATTTATTGAAGAACAACCCCGACGGTAAGCTAACAAGAGAGCAAATTATTAGCGTACTTCGGTTAGAAAGTAACAATGAGATAAAACGGCTGGACAAAACACTGGGCCGGCTGGCTAATCAAAACACCATCAGCCGAAAAGACAATTATGTTTTTCTTGGGAAAAACACCAGGAAGAAGGTAAAGAAGTCCTCAGGTTCGTCCCATGTTGTAGAGGGAAAGATTGATATCTCAGTCCGCGGAACCGGTTATGTAATTACCGATGAGCTGGACCAGGATATAATGATTTCATCCCGCGATGTAGGAACGGCTCTGAACGATGATAAAGTTCGGGTTAAGATAACCGGGCAGAAAAAGGGCTCCGGCCAACCCCGGGGTAAAATTCTGGAAATACTGGAACGTGGAAAAGACTTTTATGTAGGCACGCTTACAAAAGTCAGTAAAGAGAATTTCGTGATTGAGTCGGATAAGAAATCGGTTCATACCAACTTTTTTGTACTTCCGGAATTTGTAAATGGAGCTGAGGATGGCGACAAGGTTATTTTTGAGCTGGTCGATTGGGTTCACCCCAAAGCGTTACCGGAAGCCCGTATCAAATCGGTTTTAGGAAAATCAGGTTCAAATGATGCCAATGTATTATCCATACTGGCTGAAAATGACATGGTTGCTGAATTTCCCAAACAAGTAGAGGAGTATGCTAACCAGATTCCAACCGAGATTCCCGAAGAGGAATGCCACAGACGCCGGGATTTAAGAGACGAGAATGTGTTTACCATCGACCCGGAAGATGCCAAGGATTTTGATGATGCGCTGAGTATTAAAAAGCTGGATAATGGAAACTATTACCTGGGGGTTCATATTGCTGATGTAACGCATTACCTAACCCCAAAAACCGTTCTGGATGAAGAAGCACACAGCCGGGGAACAAGCGTATATTTAGTGGATCGTGTGATTCCTATGCTCCCGGAAGTGCTGAGTAATGGTGTGTGCAGTTTGCGTCCTAACGAGGACAAGCTGACTTATAGCTGCTTCATGGAAATTGCCCCGAATGGCAAGCTGGTTGATTACTCTGTTGAGGAAACCGTGATTCATTCCAAACAGCGATTTACTTACGAACAGGCTCAAGAAGTGATTGAGGGTAAGAATCACAAATATGCCAAAGAGGTGAAGCTGGCGGAAGAGTTAGCCCGCATACTCCTGGACAAACGATTTCGTGAAGGAGCCATCGATTTTGACACGCCCGAACCCAAGTTTGTTTTAGATGATAACGGTAAGCCGCTCAAAGTAATTTTGAAGGAACGCATTTTTGCCCATCGTCTGATTGAGGAATGCATGCTGATGGCTAATAAAACCGTGGCTATGCATGTAGAGGAGTTACGTAAAAAGTCAGATAAGAAGCGCTCAAAAGACTTGTATCCATTTTTCTACCGGGTACATGACAAGCCGGATCAGGAGAAACTGGCTTCCATAGCGGAGCAGGTTAAACCCATAGGAATCAAGTTTGATCTCGGGGATAAAATCTCTCCTAAAAAGATCAACGACCTTCTCAAAAAAGTGGAAAATACAAGCCTGGAGTATATCGTTAACGGACTGATGCTCAGGGCAATGGCTAAGGCTGAATATTCACCGAATAATCTCGGTCACTTTGGGTTGGGTTTTGGACACTATGCACACTTTACCAGTCCCATTCGCCGTTACCCTGATGTTATTGTGCACCGGCTTCTAAAAGGTTACAATTCAGGAGCCAGGGTTTACACCCACGATCAGCTCAAAAAAGATGGAGAACATTGCAGTGAGCGCGAACGTGTTGCCGTTGACGCTGAACGTGACTCCATAAAACTGAAGCAGGTTGAGTTTTTAAGCGGTAAAACCGGTGAGAAATTTGATGGAATTATCAGCGGTGTGATGGAACGGGGAATTTTTGTGAACCTAAAAGACATTTACTGTGAAGGAATGATAAGAATGAGCGATCTGAAAAGTGATTATTTCGTTTTCAATGAAAAGCGCCATGCCCTGGTAGGCCGCAAGAGCGGAAAACAGTTTCAGCTTGGCGATGAAATCCGGGTTTATGTTAAAAGTACCAACTTGGAAAAACGACAAATCGACTTCGGATTAGCCAAATAACTTTTAATACTCTCTATTATGAAAGTTAAAATTAGTTCAGTTGTATTACTCGCTGCAATAGTATTTATGTCCGGTACACCGGCTCTGGCTCAATATTATTCGTTTGGTAAAAACAGGGTGGTGTACGAGGATTTTGAATGGCGCTACATTCAGTCCAAGCATTTCGATGTGTATTACTACGGAGAAAAGAACTATGAGCTGGCTGAATTTGGGGCGAAAAGTATCGAGTCGGCCTACAAGCAACTGTCCGAAGATTTTAACCATGAGATATCCAATCGTATAACGCTCATCGTTTATGATTCTCATAACGATTTCTCCCAGACCAATGTAGTGAATTTGCCTACTAGCGCAGAGGGAATTGGCGGGGTGACCGACAAAATGAAAAACCGTATGACGGTCCCTTTTACCCACGATTATGCTGACTTCCGGCGAACCCTGCATCACGAACTGGTTCATGCCGTTTTTAATGATATGTTTTACGGCGGTACCATCAATTCCATTATCCGAAATAATATTCAGCTTCAGTTTCCGCTTTGGTTTGAAGAAGGCCTTGCTGAGTACACCGCCTTAGGCTGGGATACGAATACGGATATGTATGTTCGGGATGCGGTAATCAACAACTATTTACCTCCGCTTCAGTACCTGGGCGGGTATTATGCCTACCGTGGTGGTCAGTCATTCTGGAACTTTGTGGTTGAAGAATACGGCCGCCAAAAAATTGCTGAAATATTACAGCGAATTAAAACCACCCGCAGTGTCGAGGTAGGTTTGCAGCAGTCGCTGGGATTGAATTTTGAAGAACTGGATAAGGCCTGGCAAGATGCCCTTCAGGAAAGATACTATCCGGAAGTTGCTGAAAGGGAACGAGCCGATATGATCGCTAATCAGCTGACTGAACGAGGGCAGTACGGCTCCTATAATACCAGTCCTGCCATATCTCCGCAGGGCGATAAAGTGGCTTTCATCACTAATAGGAGAGGATATTTTGATGTTGTAGCCATCAGTGCTATTGATGGAAGAAAACTAAAGACGTTGATCAGGGGAGAAGATAATCCTGAGTTTGAGGAACTGAACATTTTGAATCCAAATATTGCCTGGTCGCCGGATGGAAATCAGATTGCGATATCAACAAAATCGAAAGGAAGAGATGATATTGCCCTGATAAACTACAACACCGGTAAAATTAACAAGCTGAAGTTTCCCAACCTGGACGCCATTGCTTCCATTGCCTGGTCGCCGGATGGCAAGAAATTAGCTTTCGATGGTAATATTGGCCCTTACCAGGATATTTTTGTGTACAACCTCGAAACCGGAAAACTGATTAATGTTACCGGCGACTTCTTCTCAGACATGCAGCCGGCCTGGGGTACGGATTCAGAAACCCTGTACTTTGTGTCAGACCGGGGTGAGAAAGTAGCACTCCACAATTATACGCTCAGTTATGATTTGTTAGGTGATGAAAGCATCTACCAAACCGACATCTTTCGGGTAAACCTGAACTCCAGGACTACAGCCACAAGGCTGACCAATACGCCAACATGGAGTGAAAAAGGCCCGCAAACAACCAGAGACGGACGCTTGGTTTATATCTCTGATGAGAACGGAATCCTGAACGTTTATGAATACAACCTGGATACCCGTACATCGGCCCCGTTAACGAATCTGCAAACCGGTACTTCTCAAATCTCGATAAGCGGTGACGGATCACGATTGGCTTTTAACTCTATCAATGAAGGATATCTCGACATTTTCTTGCTGAGGTCTCCACTCAGCAGGGAAAAGGCAGGCGATCTCTCCAAAAATTACTGGGCGCAACGCAGGGCTTCAGAAAGTAAACTTACCCGGGTTCCGGCTATCCGGTATGCTCAGCAATTATTTGCCGATGGACTCAGCCTGGAAGGCGAACGCGTTGCTATTGCTGATGAAGAAGTTGAGCAAGCCGGTGAAACCGAGACTGAAGGGGAAGAAGGTACCGGTGAAGAAGCACAGCAGGAGCAGGTTGAAGAGGAAGAGTCTGACGAAATCGACTTCAGAAATTATGTATTCAGTACGGAAGTTATGGAGGATACCACTCTTGAACTCGAGGACGTAAAAAGTTTCACTCCGGAGAATAACATTACAGACGACGGACGTTATCAGCCCAAGAATTACCGCCTCAAGTTTTCCACGGATATTGCATATAACCCCACTTTTGTAGCTTCCACTTATGGCTCAGCTGCTCAAACACAATTTATCATCAGTGATCTGCTGGGAGACCATCAAATTGCATTGGGAACCAATTTTGTAACAGACTTGCGAAACAGTGATTATTCCATTCAATACGGATACCTGAAAAACCGAACTAATTGGTTTGGTTCATACTTTCATACTTCCCGAAGATATCAGACTATTTTTGGGGAACTTATCCGTTTTCGGACATTCGGTGGCTCTGTAAACGCTCAGTATCCATTTAACAAGTTTAAGCGAATTGATTTTGGCTTTTCCGCAATGGGCATAACCCGGGATTACAGTTCGGTCAGTGATCGATTTGCAGGTTTGTCAACGAATACCAATCAACCCGACAATCAGCGAAGCCTGTTTATATACCCGGAAGTTGTATTTACCAACGATCGGACCCTGCCAGGATTTTTAACTCCGAGAGGTGGGCGCAGGTATTCTATAGGGATTTCGGGCAGTCCTGGTGTGGGAGAGAATGCCCCACAATTTGGATCTGTTTTGGCTGATTTCAGACAATACATAGGCCTGGGACGAAGTGGGCAGTATTCCATCGCTCTGCGGGCATCCGGCGCCACTTCCATCGGCCCCGACAAGCAAACCTATTTTATGGGTGGCCGGCTTGGCTGGATTAACCAGCAGTTCAGTAATAACGGACTTTCCTTTGATAAGCTGACGGACAGTTTCTTTACCGTTCCTGCTTTACCGGTTCGTGGATATGCCTATAACAGTATTTATGGAAGCAATTTCTCATTAATTAATGCTGAGTTCCGTTTCCCTCTTTTTGCTGCTGTTGTTCCCGGCGCACTCCCGATTCTTCCATTCTATAACATCACGGGAGCCGCTTTCCTTGATGTTGGTACTGCATGGGGCGAGCGAATTGACTACGGCTTACTGGACAACGGAGAACGTGTGATCAATGATGCTAAGCTGGACTTCAAAATTGCTGAGGAAAGATTCAGTGATGAAGCAGTGACTCCACAAGGTCCCGTACAGTTTGAAGCTCCATACTACGACGGTGATATTCTGATTGGGGCCGGGTTTGGATTGAGAACCATCGTTTTTGGTCTGCCTTTCAGGTATGATGTTGGATGGCCATACGGCAGAGAAGGGTTTGGAGACGATCCCATCCACTACTTCTCCATCGGCATAGACTTCTAAAGAGTGTGCTACTCCGAGCTCCGGAATATTTGAACCTGCAGTAATCGTTGGTAGCGATATTCCGGATCCTGGAAATACACAAAACTTGCATATTCCTGATTCCGGCGGGTAATGGTATCACTCAAAATGAGATCATCAATGCCGTGTTCGCCATCTTTTGTGGCATATTTATAGGTGTAGGTTCCTTGTTTTATCAGGGAAGTGGTTTCCCAATATCCGGAATCCTCATTGTAGCGTAGTTTGTTATTCTCTGAAAGCAGCCACTGATTAAAATCTCCCACCAGGTAAACGCCCTTATCTTCAGAGAATCTTCCGCCATCATCAAAACGAAACCTGACGCTGGCATAGCGGGATTCAGTTGAGCTTTTTGGGTTACCAAAGTTGGACGTCCAACGGCTGACCGGATCGGAAGTGAAGTTGAGAATATCTTCCCGAAGTATCACCAACGGTGGAGTCTGCCCAAATCGCACATCAATAATCTGGCTGCCGTCCACCGACAGGGAGTTGAGGTTCAACCCAATGAAATCATAATTAGCCGGGAAAGCTCTTTCTCTTGATAGATGAAACTGTGAACGATCCTGTTCGGAAAAATCGTAATTCTCGGATCGTTTTTGATCACCCCAAAATCGGTTCTGAACAAAATAGAAACTTAAATCAAACTGTGGAAATTCAATGAAATCCGGATACACAAACTCACTGAAGGGCTGATCGATGGCATTATATCGCTGTCCGGCATTATAGATGGTTTCAACCCATGAACGTATCTCACCGGCATCTTCGGTTACAAAAAAGGGAAGGGAAAAGAGCTTCACACCGGAATTAAAATCCGAAACATGAAGCATGTAGTTACCGCTGATTTTAAACTTCAGCCGGTTGTTGGGGAATTCGGTTTCATAATGAAAAAAGTCGGGATCGCTTAATTCATTCTTTTCTCCACCGCCTACAATAATTTCATTGATACCCTCCAGGTACCAATCCTGCGGGATATTGCTGTTATCCCAATCCTGATCGTGATGGGTGAATGTGATTCTGAACTGGCCGGACAAGTCGGACAACTCATCAAAGGCGAGGACCATTTTTTGGGCTGAACCAAGTTCGATAATGGGTGGATTGTTGTCGCTTCCCTTACGGTACAATTGCACACTTTGGATGGATTGCGGTGCCGGCAGCTGATTGGGGACAAGATAACGGCTTACATATTGCTCGTTATTGTTCTGATTACTTACCGAGTTGGAAATGGATGCCGAACAGCCACTGAGCAAAACTCCTGCAGCTAAGATGAATGAATATTTATAAAGAATAGATGCCTTCAAAAACAAAATGAGCAGGTCCTGTTAAAATTAATTGATGATAGGTAGTTGTATCAGGATTAAAATCGAATGAGGCTTTTAGCGTTCCGCCTTTAACTTTCACCGTGTATGTGGCATGCTTTTCTTGTTGCTGATTGTGGAAATGAGTGGCTATGGCAGAGGCTAAGGCCCCGGTTCCGCAAGCAAGGGTAAGGTCTTCAACGCCCCGTTCATAAGTTTGGAGTCGGATGTTCTCCCCGTCTTCTGCACAAACAAAGTTCACATTACTGCCGGGTGGATTTACCTCCGGATGATAGCGCAATTCACTCCCAACACTAACCAGCTCTTTTTCATCTTCAAGTTTTTCTTGCGGGATAAAAGTAACCAGGTGTTCCGTGGCAGCATCAGCTTTAATTAGATCATAGCCGTTTAGCGTTCTTCGTTCAGGTTGTACGTGAACCGGAAAATGGATGCTGACGCTGTTATCGGCATGAACTTCTGCCTCATACACGTTATCGTGTACATTAAAGGTTTGTGAGGCGTTAAAGCCGTTTTTAAAGGCAAACATAACCAGGCACCGCGCCCCGTTTCCACACATGCCGGCATCACTGCCGTCTGCATTTCGGTAAATCATGGTGAAATCGACCTCCGCCTTTTGAGCCGGTTGGAGCACTAAAATTCCATCCCCGCCAATCCCAAACTTCCGGTCACATAGTTTTGGAGTAGTCTCAATAATCTCATCCAAAGCAAAGCCATACTTTCGGTTGTCGATAACCACAAAGTCGTTACCGGCTCCCTGCATCTTATGAAACGTAATTTCTTTCATGAGCTATTCTACAAATGCGGGTACGTGTTTCCAGTTTTCTTCATCGGAGATGATGGGATCAAGTCCGCGCATCAGGGTTGAAAATCGTAATGCCAAAACAATAAATATAAGCTTAGGGTTTACATTTTGGCGAAGAGCGGGTCGAAATTCATCGAGGTGGGTTATCATTTCTTCCAGCCGGGCATCATCCAGGGCTTTCACAAATTTTTGTATTGATTCCAGCTGATCAATGTTAGTGATGAATTTCTTTTCGCCGGTTTCACGATACACCATCAAATCCCGGATGTACATTTCAATCAGGTTGGTCATGGCGATTAAGCCTTCAATATTCTGAGAACTTTGCCAATCTTGCACCAGCGTTGATAGGCCGTTTGCATCCTGGCTGAATGCCATGCGGAGATACTCTACTACCGATTCCCGGTTCTCCTTCAGCTTGGAGACATCAAAAAAACGGGTCATGGCATAGTTGCCATTGGATACTCTTGCAAGGTAAGCTGCGGCTTCCGGTTCCAAACCATCCACATCAATTAAACCCTGCTCAACCTCTTGGGCTTTAAGTGCTCCCAGGGGAATATGCTGGCAGCGCGATGTAATGGTGGGAAGGAGGCTTTCGTAGCTTTCGGTGGTGAGGATAAACATCAGCCGGTCAGAGGGTTCTTCCAGTAACTTTAAGAAGGCATTGGCAGTCTCTTTCCTCATGGTCTCAACGTGGGTGAGAATGATAACCACGCGATTCCCTTCGTTGGGCTTGAGCTTGGCGATAGGGCGGATGTCATCCCGGAAATAGTCAATGGGATAGAAAGCCTGCAGGTTTTTGGAGGATTCATCATCCAAAGAAGGGCGCTGGGAAAAATCGATAATCTCGTAGGGATCTTTGGAAAGCAGTTCCAGCCGGTCGCGCAGTTCTTCAGTTTTAGCCGAAGTGGGCTTAGGGATGAAGACGTGAATATCCGGATGGGTAAACCAGGATGACTTTTTTGAAGCCTCATACTCACCTAACTCACTGAGGTGATCGATGCCATTGATGGCTTCGGCAAAAGCCAGGGCAAAAGCGGTTTTCCCCACACCTGAGGGGCCGGAGAGAAGGTAAGCATGGCTAATCCGGTCTGAAGCCAGCATACGCTCAACCTGTTCCTTAGCCCGGCTCTGTCCAATTATTCTTCTGTTTCCAAACTTGATGTTCATGAATTCCTGTTGTTTATGACGAGTGATGGACGACGAAGGACGGTAGACCAACGACGGACGGCCAACGACGAATGACCACTGACTGATGACCAACGCTTATTCAATTTCATAGCTCTTGCCTGGTTCATTGGATTGAAGTCCTTTCTTTAGATATTTTTTCATTGCTAACAATTTAGCAGATAACTTTTCCGAATCTTGGTAAAGTTTTTCGAAAAGTTCTGTAGAAATATAAGTCCTCTTTTTCATTAGAATAAGACAAGCTACAACCTCCATCAACGATCTATGAGCATATCCAATAAACCGAGCCTGCTCCGGATCAGTTTGACCAGTCGAGCCTTCAGCAATATTTAAAGATACAGATGTAACGGCTCTTTGAATTTGTGAAGTTAGATTAAACTTTTCAGTATCAGGCAACACTTCAATTAACAGATATATCTCATCAGCTAAATCTACAGCCAATTGCCAAACCTCTAATTTCTCAAACTTAAAAGCCATAACAGTTAAAAGGTTAATCGTTAGTCATTAGTCTATCGTCATTGGTCATTAGTCAATGGTCGTCGGTCATCCGTCGTTGGTCCCTCGTCGTTCGTCCGTCGTCATTCCTCCCAAATGTAATCAAAAAGCAAAATTCCGGCGGTGATGGTTACCCCGGCAAAGCCGATCAGAGCCGTGACGTTGTTCATAGAGCCGTCTCCACCACTTATGAAGGCTGTTTTACTGATATCAGCCAGTAAGAGCACTAATGGCATAAACAGGGGGATGCTCAACACAGAGAAAATTGCCCCTTTACGGTCGGCCTGAGACACAACGGCCGCTGTCATCGTTGCCACGCCTGATAAGCCCGCGGTTCCCACCAAAAGCATAACAAGAAATGCCGGCCAGGACTGAATCTCTAAGCCCATCAGAAAAATATACCCGGCAAAAGTGGCGACATTTATAAGCAGCGTGAACAAAAAATTGTATAGCAGTTTCCCGGTATAAACGGTGGTTCCTTCGGCGTAAATACGGAGCAGGTCAAAGGTTTTTTTATCGGTTTCAGAAATGAAACTTCGGCTAAGGGCAGATAGAGCGGCAAAGAGAATGATAATCCAAACCAGGCCGGATTTTGGCCCCGGCTCCAGCTGGTCGGCGCGGAGGGTGAATAACACTAAAAGCATGGCTGCCGCAACAAAAGCCAGCACCATGTTGAAGGCAAATCGGGTGCGCAGTTCAATCTGCAGGTCTTTCTTTAAAATTGTGAGTGTACTCCGGATCCAATTCATGGCCAAGTTTAAGGATTTTGGCGGGTTATTGATAGGGGGAATAGAGCGAGGTATGGACGTAGTCACCCTTACTCTGATAAAGGGGCTGAATTGAAAGTAAATGACAAAAGTCAGAGTGATCCTGTTTTGTAAAAATCGGTTACAGCTTACCCCTTATTATTCGGCTTAGCTAAAAACAATGCAATTAATCTTTGATTGATTCACTCTTCACTGCCTATATTCGAGCGCTATCGAATCTTTATTTTTGCCAGGAAATTACATGAATTTATTTTCGCTGTTAGATCAAACCACGGTTCTCCCCAGCTTTGCTGTTGGCTCCAAAAAAGAACTTATAAATGCCCTTGTAGATGCTTTAGAGGAAAAAGTGGAGTCCAAAGAACAGTTGGAAGAAATAAGACAAGCTGTGTTTGAACGCGAAAAAATAATGAGTACCGGTGTGGGGAAAGGTCTCGCTATTCCGCACGCAAAAACTTCGTCGGTGGATGATAACCTTGCTGCTTTTGCTCTCCTGGAAGAACCGCTCGACTTTGATTCTATCGATGATGAACCGGTTCGGTTGGTTTTTCTGCTTGTTGGGCCGGAATCAAATAACAGCCAGCATATTAAGCTGTTAAGCCGGATTTCAAGGCTGATGAACAGCGGATCATTCAGGGAAACGATCCTTAATTGCAGCTCTACTGATGAAATTCTGAATGCATTTCAGGGTGAAGAAGAAAAATACTTTGTAAGCTAAATGAAGCTTTCTTTCCGCATTGTACTTCCATTGCTCCTCGCATTTTTTGCGGAAACCCTTTGTGCTCAGAATCTTTCGGCTATTATTGATCAGGCTCCTAATCAGGAAGCGTTTTGGTCGGTAATGGTACGGGACGATCAGGGCCGGATACTGGAAAGCTTCCATCCCGACAAAGTGATTGTTCCCGCTTCCAACCAAAAGCTGTTAACTACAGCCGCATTCCTCGATTTTTTTGGTGCTGATTACCGCTTCCGAACTTCGGTTTATGGAGATGGAGAATTGTCGGGCAATACATGGAAGGGTAATCTCATCATAAAGGGAAGTGGAGACCCTTCAATAAGCGGCGATTTATATAATGATGACCGTTATCATGTGTTCCGAAAGTTTGCCGATCAGCTGAAAGCAAAGGGAATTGAAGAGATTGATGGAAATCTGATGGCCGATGTCAGCTTATTTGACGGGCAGCATTACCCCAAAGGATGGGACTGGTACGATTTTTCATTCTACTACGGAGTTCAGGTCAGCCCGCTATCCTTCAACAACAATGCCGTGGACCTGGAAGTGTTTGCAGAAGGTGAAATTGGGGAAACACCGCGCATTACCTGGTTTCCGGATAGCACAGATTATGTACAGTTTGAAAACCGGCAGGTGATCACTCACCCGGCCACGGAATACGACGAATACTACCGCCGGGAGATGGGAGGCAATCGCATTGTGCTGGGTAGCACTTTGCCTAAGGATTATTATGAAGATGAATCGCTTTCGATAGATAATCCCCCCATGTTTTTTTTGGATTCATTTAAAGAATACCTCAATGACAACGGAATTCGATTTGACGGTGCGATCGTGGTTTATGATAAAGCCTTCGATTACGATACTTCGAACATCCTGGCTGAACACGAATCGAAGCCACTGGCTGAGCTCATCAAGTGGGTGAACAAAGAAAGCGATAATTTTTATACCGAGATGATACTCAAAACGCTTTCTGCCAAGGCTGGAGAACAACCGGGATCGTTTGAACACGGCATTCAGCAGGTTAGGGAATTTGCAGCAGAAATGGGATTGGATACCACTCACATTCAGATGAACGACGGCTCCGGTTTGGCAGGAGGGAATTTCAACAAGACGGCGATATTATCGGATCTGTTGGTTAAGATGCAGGATCACCCTGAATCTACGGCCTATTTCAACAGCATGTCGGTAGCCGGTATTGATGGAACATTGGCCCATCGGATGAAGGGAACTCCATTGTACAACAATTTCAAAGGGAAGTCGGGTTTTGTGACCGGGGTTAGAACACTGAGTGGTTATTTTGAGGCAGAATCAGGGAAGAAGATCATCGTGAGTATTGCGACAAATAATTTTATCTCGGAAAAAGTACGCCCAATCGATGCTGTCCATGAAAAAATATTGATGTACCTTTACGGCAAGTATTGATGTATTGCCATAAAAAACTCGAAAGCACTAAAGTGTAAGTAGTAATCTTAGTTTGCGTAGGCTTTGGGTTTTAGTGATTTCGTGGCCTCTAAACAATAGTTAACCATACCGGGAATGTCTGAACAGAAAGCTCATATCTTAATTACGGATGACGAAAAAGCCATTCGTAATACGCTGGAAGAAATTCTGCAGTACGAGAACTATGAGGTTTCTACTGCTGAAAGCGGACAGCTGGCCCTGGATTTTGTTGGAGAGAATGACATAGACCTTATGTTCCTTGATATCAAAATGCAGGGAATGGATGGCCTTGAGACCCTAAAAAAGCTTCGCGAAGCCGGACACGAGTTTCCTGTTATTATGATTTCCGGTCACGGTACCATAGAAATTGCCGTTGAAGCCACAAAAATGGGCGCCTATGATTTTCTGGAAAAACCCCCGGATTTAAATCGTCTGCTGATTTCGGTCAGGAATGCGCTTTCACAGCAAAATCTTGCCAAAGAGTACAAGCAGATCAAGAAAAAGCTGCCGAAGGTTCAGGAGATCATCGGGGAGAGCAAAGCTATTTCGAAAATCAAAACGCTGATCGAGAAAGTTGCCCCTACGCAATCCCGCGTTTTAATAACCGGCGAAAATGGAACCGGAAAGGAGCTGGTGGCAAAATGGATTCATGAAAAAAGCCCAAGAAGCACCGGACCTTTCGTGGAAGTAAACTGCGCAGCCATTCCATCCGATTTGTTGGAAAGTGAATTGTTTGGTCACGAAAAAGGTGCATTTACCGGCGCTTCTGATCAGCGTATCGGTAAGTTTGAACAGGCTGACGGTGGCACCTTATTTTTGGATGAAATTGGGGATATGAGTTTGGAGGCACAGGCCAAAGTGTTACGGGCTCTGCAGGAAAATAAAGTGACCCGCGTGGGTGGTAATGAATCAGTTTCGGTGGATGTCCGCATACTTGCGGCTACGAATAAAGATCTGGAAGAAGAGATCAAAGAAGGAAATTTTCGGGAAGATTTATTTCACCGGATAAGCGTGATTCCAATCAAAGTTCCTCCACTCAGAGAGCGTAAGGAAGATATCCCGCTAATTGCCAAAGCCTGCCTGAATAACCTGAAGGAAAAAGATATCAGCTTTTCATCTATTTCATTTTCAGATGGTGCCCTGAAGGCGCTAAAGGAAAAAGAGTGGAGCGGGAATGTTCGGGAGCTTCAGAATGCGGTAGAGCGACTGGGAATTCTGGAATCAGGAGATGAAATCACCAAAGAAACCGTCAATGACGTGCTCAAAACAAGGGATTTAAAAGCAGGGGATTTGGGTAAACTGGCTGATGAAACAGAAGATTTTCAGGATTTCAAGGAAACAGCAGAACGCATATTTTTAGTAAAGCAGCTGGAAAAGAACGATTGGAACATTTCTCAGACTGCAGAACAGATTGGCATACAACGCAGCCACATGTACAATAAAATGAAAAAGTATAACATAGAGCGATAGTATGAGTGCAGAAATTATTGATGGCAAGAAAGTAGCAGAATTAGTCCGTAACCGCGTTCGGGAGGATGTGGAAGACTGGACGGCGAAGGGAAATCGGGCGCCGTTCCTGCAGGTGATTTTAGTAGGTGATGACCCGGCCTCTAAAGTGTATACGGGTGCCAAAACCCGGGCCTGTGAAGAGGTGGGCATCGAAACACATACCGAAATATTGCAGGATACCATATCTGCTAAAGAGCTTAAATCGATCATTCAGCAGTATAATGAAGACGACTCCGTGGATGGCATCCTGGTTCAGCTCCCATTACCGGCACATCTATCTTCTCATGACGTGATTGAAAGCATCGACCATCGTAAGGATGTGGATGGTTTTCATCCCATGAATGTAGGAAGGCTTACGGTTGACCAGCCTTGTTTTCGCAGTTGCACCCCGGCGGGAATTATGGAGCTTTTCAAACATTATAGTATCCCCGTAAAGGCCAAGCATGCTGTTGTAGTTGGGGCCAGCAACATTGTGGGGTCGCCTATGGCGATTATGCTGTCCAGGGAAAATTCATCCGGTAAAGCAACTACAACCATTTGCCATAAGTACACCAAAGATCTGACTCAGCATACAATTTCGGCTGACATTCTGATTGCTGCAGCAGGCCAGCCTCACCTGATTAAAGCTGAGATGATTAAGGAAGGGGCGGTGATTATTGATGTGGGAATTAACCGTATAGCTGATGAAACCGCTGAAAAAGGATACAAGCTGGTTGGTGATGTGGACTTTGAGTCGGTTAAGAAAAAAGCCAGCTGGATTACTCCGGTCCCCGGTGGTGTTGGCCCGATGACGGTTGCCATGCTGATGAAAAATACATTGCTGGCAGCTAAAAAGAGTATTTATCCGGAGTAAAAACTTTTTTGCATTAGGAGTGACACTATGATGTCACTCACTGTCATTATCATTGAGTAAATCAAAAAACAAAACCAATGATTATGACAAGCAACGCACTTTCAATCACCCCGCAACAAGATCAGTCAACTGCTTTATTTGCCGTTCCAATTCTGAAGAGAATCGAGCGGGAGAGCCAAGATGAGTATGCTGAAATGCAGCAGGCTTTTGAATTAATGGGCTGGGGAAATTTACCTGATGAACTCAAAATTGAAATCAAGGATGATGTGAAGTTCATGGTTGAAGAACTCAAAGGACGGTTTTCATCCTGCGATCCGTTTGTGAAGCGCCGCAGAGAAACCATTCATTACTGGGTGAGCTGCTTTCAGGATGGAATTTGTTCTCTGAGTGCTGCAATCAAAGCTTTGGAAGTAAAACCACTTTAAGCGTTTCGTTCTTTAGACTGGGAGGAAGACGGATGCTCTTCTGTTTGATAGAGATCCTGATCTTCAATCTCAATAGAGCTGGACGTTTTGGCAAATGAAGAAATGTGAAGTCGTGAGGAAATTGCATCAATAATATTTGAAAGCTGTTTCTTTTGCTTTTCAAAATAAAGTTTCTGGAAAATCCGAACACCGAAAACTCCGGTTACTCCGGCAATTGTTGATGTCAAAGCAGCAATAAACATAGAGGTATCACTGCCATCAAATGAAATTGCTGTAATCATAAATGGGATGAGAAAACCGAAGAAGTTTGTGATAAACTTTATTCCCGGCCAGTTTAAAACATATTGAATCGAAGTCTTTCCCTCCTTTGGAGTTAAAGATATATGCCGATACCCAATATCCTTGGTTTGCTGTTCCCACTCGTAGGACTTTCCACTTTTGGAATCGGCGCCAATCCCGCCGGTAACTTTCCGCATTTGTTTTATGAGATCATCCCAATTTTCATCATTTACCTCTCCTTCAACAGTCTTTACTATTTGAACTTTAGACGTACCAGCCCACCAACTGAAGGTGTTCTTAAAGTTTGGGTCGTCCATGGTGTATATTGCTTCAAGCATAACATCAGCATCGATACCTGCTTCATCCGCTAATTCTAAGAGCTCTTCCTTTGATAGGCCATCCCGGTCTCTATGAATCTCTCGCTTGATCTGTATTTCAGATGCCCGGTTGAGAATTTTACTGATTTCTTTTTTGCTATAAGTTTTATTTGAATTCATGATTCTGATTCTTTTTTGATCGATTGATCCAAGCTGCCATCGTTACTGAAACTGTAAACATCATCGTTTTCGATGTTTATAGAGTTTGTATTAAAAGACTGGATTTTTCGGGAAAGAGCAGAAGCGAGAGTGGAAAGCTGATTCTTCTGTTTATGGTAATAACTTTTCAGGAAAAAGCGGCTCAAAGCAAATCCACCCAAGCCAAAGAAAGGGGCAATCATCAAAGCCAGTTGCTTACCGCTTATTTCCTTTACAACGATCAGGGTAATAATGAAGGCAAAGAAAAAACTCAGGAAGCCGCTTAGCGCTTTAAAAGGTCCCCATGAACTGACCATCTGAATTTTTGTTTGTCCATTTTTTGGGGTGAAGGAGAAGTGCTTATATCCGAAATCACTTTTTCGTTGTTCCCATTCAAAGGTATTTCCTGTTTTCTTAACCTTGCCAATACCACCGGTTATCTTCCGTATTTCAAGAACCAGGTCTTCCCACTGTTCTTCATCAATTTCACCCGCAATAGAAGAAGCATGCTGAATGCGCGATGTTCCCTTTATCAAATTATAGGTTTGTTCATCCAGGTCTGGCTCACCAATTTTTGCTAATGCTTCATGTAAGGCTTCTCTGCTAATACCAACTTCTTCAGCGATGTGAATGAGGTCTTCTTCAGACAGTGTTTCCTGATCTTCATACAAGTCTTTTCTAACCTGAATTTCAGAAGCTTTGGTAAGAATTTTACTTATTTCTTTTTTGGAATACGATTTTGAATCAGGCATGGAATCTATTTTTGGAGTACCTACGGTATTTAAACAAAAAATGTTATTGAATGCAGAACTTCCACAGAGATATCCTTATCTTTGAAAAACTGCAAGCCAAACTTTCTTTTTCATGTACAAAATGAATAACTCCTCTCCCTTTGAACGCATTACGCGACAGGGACTTACGTACGATGATGTACTTCTGGTCCCAAATTTTTCACAGGTTTTGCCACGCGATGTAGATACCACCGTTCAGCTAACGCCTTCACTAAAACTGAACGTACCTATCATCAGTGCAGCAATGGATACGGTTTCTGAATACCGCTTGGCTATTGCGCTGGCCCGGGAAGGGGGAATCGCAATGCTTCACAAAAACATGAGTATTGAAGATCAGGCTGAGCATGTTCGGTTGGTGAAAAGAAGTGAGAGCGGGATGATTGTTGATCCGGTTACGCTGAAAGAAGGCGCAACGGTTCGTGAAGCCCGGGCACTCATGAAAAAGCAGAAGATTGGTGGAATTCCCATCGTGGATGAGACCGGAATTTTAGTAGGGATTGTGACAAACAGAGATCTTCGTTTTGAATCGGAGCTGAATAAAAAGCTCGGTGATATAATGACACACGAAGATTTGATCACCGCCAAAGAAGGAACCAACCTGAAACAGGCCGAACAGATTCTGCAGCATTATAAGGTTGAGAAACTCCCAATTGTAGATGCCAATAATAAGTTGGTTGGTCTGATCACCTTCAAGGATATCGAAAAGAAAATGAACTTCCCGAATGCCTGTAAGGATGAAATGGGAAGATTGAGAGTAGGTGCAGCCGTTGGCGTTACCGCCGATACAATGGACCGCGTAGATGCTCTGGTAGCTGCAAGTGTTGACGCCATCACAGTTGATACCGCACACGGACATTCCAAAGGCGTGCTCGAAACCATCAAGAAAATCAAAAGCGCGTACCCTGACCTGAACGTAATTGGCGGGAACATTGCCACCAAGGCAGCTGCAGAAGCCTTAGCGGAAGCCGGTGCCGATGTAGTGAAAGTAGGAGTTGGGCCGGGTTCAATTTGTACCACCCGGGTGGTAACCGGAGTTGGAGTTCCCCAGTTAAGTGCGGTAATGGAAGTGGCCGAATTTACCCGTGAGAATGGTATTGGCCTGATTGCAGACGGAGGCATCAAGCAAACCGGTGACATCCCCAAAGCTATTGCCGGCGGTGCCGATGCCGTTATGATGGGCTCTATGTTTGCCGGTGTGGATGAAAGTCCGGGAGAGACCATTATCTATGAATCCCGTAAGTACAAATCTTACCGTGGAATGGGAAGCATCAGTGCGATGAACAAAGGCTCTAAAGATCGCTACTTCCAGGATGTGGAGGACGATATCAATAAACTGGTTCCTGAAGGAATTGAAGGCCGTGTGCCATTTAAGGGATATCTAAGTGAAGTTGTTCACCAGATGTCGGGCGGACTAAGAGCTGCCATGGGCTATGCAGGTGCTGCCAATATCGATGATATGAAGAAAGCTGAGTTTGTTCAGATTTCAGCAGCTTCTTACCGTGAAAGTCACCCGCATTCGGTGCAAATCACTAAGGAAGCGCCGAACTACTCGGTATCCTGATCGGCCTTGCCCGGGATGAAAAACGTACTCTTCATTGTCTATTATTTTCCTCCGATGGGAGGGAGTGGCGTGCAGCGCCCCCTCAAGTTTGCTAAATACCTGAGAGATTTTGGCTGGAACCCGATCATATTATGTCCGGAATCGGGAGCCTATCACACCTTTGATGGATCCCTTCAGCAGGAAGTTGAAGACCTTAACCTTGAAGTGCACAGAGTAGAGGCCAATACTCCATTTCACCGAACCGGTCAAAGTCGCCGGGAAGTAAAAGTGCCAGGGACAATCGCTAAAATTTTACGCTGGTTTTCTACCTTTTTCTTCATTCCCGATAACAAGAAAAGCTGGATTGAACCCGGCCTGGAAAAAGCCCTGGAACTGGTTAAAGAGAAGGATATTGATGCAGTTTTTGCAAGCGGTCCGCCCCACAGTAATTTAATGCTGGCTCAACAGCTGAAGGAAAAGACCGGTATTCCTGTTATTATGGATCTGAGGGATGATTGGGTGGAAAGTCACCTTATTAAATACCCAACGGCCTGGCACAAAAAGAAGATGGAGCAGCTGGAAATTGACACCCTCACTAAAGCTAATGCCCTTCTTACTATTAATGAGGAAATAGCCTGGAGCATCACTTCAAGAGTGCTAAAGGAAGTGGAAGTAATCGGGCATGGATATGATCCGGAAGATTTTGAGTCGGCCGGTGAGATGGCATCAGGTTCACCCCAAAAATTAAAGTTTCTGTACAGCGGTACCTTTTACCCCGAAAGCACGCCGGACTCTTTTTTAAAGGGGGTACATAGATTATTGAAACATAATCCGGAGCTCAAAGATAGCATAGAGCTTCAGTTTCAGGGCGGGTTGAATAGCAAACACTGGAAGGTGATTCATGAGTTGGATTTAACTTCGATAGTGTTGGATTTTGGGTATGTAGATCATGATTTAGCCGTGAAAAATTTGATGAATGCGGATGTACTGTGGCTGAATATTGGCCAGAAAAAGAACCCTGAAATCATTTCCCTTGGAAAAACGAGTGAATACTTTGCAACAAGGAAACCGGTTTTGGGTCTTGTTCCCGAGGGAAGTGCAAAAACGATGCTGGAAAAATATGGAAAAGCATTTATTGCAGATCCCTACGATATAACAGAGATTGCCGGGCAGCTGTCAGCGATTGTAGAATGTTACCAAAAAGGTAGCTGGCCGGAACATTCGGATGAGGTGGTTGAGTCATATAACCGTAAAAAGCTGGCGGGCAAATTAGCGCATATGTTAGATGAAATTTCTGTTCAATAAATAGATTGTATTGTAGTAACTTGGAAAGCGATGATTGATCTGCTTAAAAAATTATTTGAACAGCGACAGAAGAAAATCACAGTGATTTTGCTGGATGACTCCAAGCCGGATGAGGATAATTCCTATATGGTGTATCCCAATGGTTTGTTTGGTATGATTCTGGGGATATCCACTGTATTTGCTATTTTTGTGGCGCTTGTTTTTATGTTGACGCCGCTGGGTGGGTTGCTTTACAGTACCGATGATGCTGAAATTCGTGCACAGATTTTGGAAGTTACACAGAAGGCCATTGCTCTTGAAGACTCCCTTCGCCAGCGGGATATGCAGCTCCGGGAAATGAAGAACATAATCCGGTTGAGTATTGATACTACACTGGCCATGGACGAACGTTTTGATAACTTGTTTGATCCTAATGACCCTTTTCAGAATTCTGATTTTATAAACTTTGATGAATCCGCGCAATTTAACCGGCTCAGCCAAAATGAAGTCTTATTTTCCAATGTATCTAAAACAGCGCCTGATTTCCCGGCAAAGTATCCGGTACAGGGCTCTTTAACCCGTGGGTATATGCCTGACGATGAACATTATGGCTTAGACATAGCCACAAAAAACAACGAGCCTGTCATAAATATTGCTGACGGCTCCGTTTTTAATAGTAGTTGGACAATTAATAATGGATATGTAATATCCGTGCAACACAGTGAAGGTGTGGTTACAACCTATAAGCACCTTTCTAAATTAAATAAGAAGGAAGGCGACCTTGTTTTAAAAGGTGATATTCTTGGCGAAATTGGAAATGCCGGGGTATTAAGCACAGGGCCGCATCTCCATTTTGAAATATGGAAAAATGGAGTACCTCAAAATCCGGAAGTCTATTTAATCAAATAAAATCGAGTTATGCTAAATTCAAAAAAATCTACAAGTACTAATAACGTTTCTGAGAATGCAAACCACTCACCGTCAGTCAATATTTTGAGTGAGGGAACTAAACTAAAGGGTGATCTTAATTCTCAGACCGACATTCGCATAGCCGGAGTCATTGATGGGGAAGCGGTTTCAAAAGGAAAATTGATTGTAACGGGCAACGGTAAAATTATCGGAAACATCACTTCTTCTGATGCCGACATTGCCGGAAGGGTAGAAGGGGAAGTAAAAGTATCGAACAAACTTACCCTGAGAGAGAGCGCCATTATTGATGGAAACATCTACACCAAAACCCTTATTGTTGAAGAAGGTGCACAAATAAATGGCTCTTGCCGTATGGGATCTGATGCAAAATCACTCTCCGAAAAAAGCGACGCCGACTATGCCGGCGATACCAAAGTTAAATCCTGACCCGCTAAATAATTGCTTCACAACCTGCTGCCCGACAAATACGCTGAATATGTAGGCCTTGGGTTAGAAATTGCTGTTTCAATGGCACTGCCTATTGTAGGCGGGTATTACCTTGATCAATATTTTGAACTCACGCCCTGGCTCACGTTAACCGGGGTATTGGTTGGAATGGGTAATTTCGGGTTGATGATAGCACGAATAGCAAAAAAGCTAAATCAACAGGATAATGATAAAAAATAACGGCCGGAGTGTTGTCAAAAGCACATTACTGGTTTCGGCTCTTCTAATAGTGCTCTCCGGCGGGTTCTTTGCTGTAGGTGAACAAGAGGGGATTGCGGTGTTAACCGGAACCATGCTCAGCTGTGTGTTTGTAATCAGCAGTGCATGGGTTTTTGATACCTTCAGAGAGACCAAAACCTCTACCTTCATAAAAATATTTTTCTTCTCTACAGCCATTCGCTTTCTGTTAGTGCTCATTTTGTTCGGAATTTTGCTTGGAGTAACAAAAATTGATGAAATCTACTTTACAGTTAGTTTCATAATTTCCTATCTTTGCCAATCTGTAACGGAAATGATTTTAATTAACAAAATTCTTCAAAAGAGCGGCAGTTAAAGACAATGATTCAAACCCTGCGTCGAGTTTTCTTAACTCTTTTATTTTTAAGTATAAGCACCTCAAACACTTTTGCGGCTGACCAGGCGGAAGGAGAAGATGAGCCGATAATCGATGTAATGGGTACCGTTCTTGATCACGATTATTTCAAAACCCCATTTGGTAAAGTTTATCTCCCCCGCATTTTCTATTGGGAAGATGCTTCCGGTGAAACTCAACTAAGTTTCTACAGCTCTACCAAAAAAGCTGAAGCATCTGGTGAGTTTGCAATGTCAGAGGCCGGTGCGATCATTCCAGCTGATGGCGGTCACATTAAAATCGATTTTTCCATCACTTCTCACCTTATGTACTTTTGGATTAGTGTGATCCTTGTACTTTGGATTACCATTTCGATGGCTCGTAAGTATAAAAAAGGAGTTGGGCGAGAAACAGAACCAAAAGGAAGTTTCCAGAATATATTTGAAATCCTTTTTGAGTTTGTTCGTGATAATATTGCCAAGGATAATATCCGCGATGACAAGTACAAGAAGTATGTGCCGTACTTGTTCTCCATTTTTATGGGTATTGCTTTTATGAACCTCTTTGGTTTATTGCCATGGGCGGCTACCGCTACAGCCGATTTAACCGTTACAGCAACGCTGGCAACTATTACTTTTTTCATTACTCAGTTTAGCGGAACCAAAGATCACTGGGCGCACGTATTCTGGTTTCCGGGTGTTCCCGGCTGGACCCGCCTGATTTTGACTCCGGTTGAAATCCTGGGTCTTTTTACCAAGCCGTTTGCTCTCGCTATTCGACTTTTTGCCAACATGTTATCAGGAAAGATGATGATTATCGCGATCCTCGGGTTGATCTTCATTTTTGCTGATCTCTTTGGTCCCGGTGGGGCCTATGGGATGGCAGGTCTGTTATCCGTACCTCTAACTGCAGCATTGTATTTTCTAAAGGCTTTTGTGGCCTTGTTGCAGGCGTATGTATTCACCATTCTTTCAGCCGTATTCATTGGAATGGCTGCCGAAGATCATGCGCATGACGAGGAAGGGTATCACGCAGAGCATATTGCTGAACAAGCAAATTGAACTTAAAAAAACCATAATCAACTAAAACAAAACAAAAGAAATATGGGACTTTTAGCAGCAGGTATTGGAGCAGGAATCGTAGCAATTGGTGCCGGACTTGGTATCGGAATGATCGGTAAAGCCGCCACAGAAAGTATTGCGCGTCAGCCTGAAGCTTCCGGAGATATCCGTGGTGCTATGCTTTTAACCGCAGTATTTATTGAGGGTGTTGCTCTCTTCTGTGCGGTTATTTGTGCACTGATCATCTTCTTGGGTTAATATCGTGTTACACTCTATGCTACTTTTAGCAGGCGGAGGGGGGTTACTCTCATTCAACACCGGGTTTGCCTGGTGGATTGCCATCACTATGGTTGTTTTCATCCTATTGATGTCAAAATATGCAGTACCCCCTATTATGAAAGCGCTTGAAGAGCGAGAGTCTAAAATTAAAGACTCCTTGGAGTCTGCAGAGAAAGCCCTGGCGAAAGCCGAGCAAATCTCTAAAGATAACGAGAAAGCTCTTCGGGAAGCTGAAGTAAAAGCACAGCAGATTCGTAAAGAAGCTGCTGAAGAGGCGGAATTAATCCGCTCCGAACGCATCAAGAAAGCGAAAGAAGAGGCTGATCAATTGATTGAGCAAGCCAGAACTTCTATTGAGCAAGAAAAGAAACAAGCTTTGGTTGAATTGAGAGAAGAGGTGGCAAAACTTGCCGTGAAATCTGCTTCTATCATAATCGATTCAGAGCTTGATACTGAAAAGAATAACAAGCTGGTGGATAGTTTTCTGTCCGACCTTCCGAAAAATTAACCAATTATAAATGCTGGTATCTAAAGCGGCACGCCGTTACGCCACTGCACTTTTAGGGCTCGCTAAAGAACAGGATGCAGTAGAACGCACCTTCGAGGATGTTCAATTCATTAAGAACACCGTTGAAGGATCCCGTGATCTGCAGTTATTTCTGAAGAGCCCGGTTATCAAGCCAGATAAAAAAGCAAATGCACTGGAAGCTCTTTTCGAAGGAAAAGTTAGTGAACTGGTGTATAGGTTTGTCACCCTGATTGCGCGTAAAAATCGTCAAAACATAATTGGCGAAATAACGCATGCTTTTACTGATATCTACAATGAATATGCAGGTATCATTGAAGCAGAAGTGTTTGTTGCCAATGAAATTGATGACAAACAAAAAGATCAGGTCATAAAAAGACTGGAAGATGTAACCGGCAAAAAGGTGAATATCACAGTTAAAGTGCAGGAAGACCTGAAAGGCGGTATGGCCATAAAAATAGCTGATACAGTTATTGACGGTACCATCAAGCATAAATTGGAACAGCTTGAAGATGTATTCCTGAATACAGCAACGGAATAAATTAAAACAGTTTTATTAATCTTAGATTACAATGAGTCAAGTCAGACCAGACGAAGTTTCAGCCATATTACGAAAACAATTATCAGGCTTTGACAACGAAGCTGATACCTACGATGTAGGTACCGTACTCGAAGTGGGTGACGGTATCGCTCGCGTGTATGGGCTTTCTAAAGTGCAGGCCGGTGAATTGGTTGAACTGCCGGATTCAAAAAATGAAAAAGGCGAACCTGTAACCGGAATGGTACTTAACCTGGAGGAAGATAACGTTGGTATCGTACTCTTCGGTTCATCAAGTGCTGTTCAGGAAGGGCACACCGTAAAACGTACCAATGATATCGCATCCATCAACGTAGGCGAAGGCCTGCTTGGGCGTGTGATTGATCCACTGGGCAATCCCATTGACGGAAAAGGTGCGGTAAGCGGAGACACTATTCGACTTCCGCTTGAGCGTAAAGCTCCGGGGGTAATTTACCGTGAGCCGGTAAAAGAGCCCCTTCAAACAGGTCTGAAATCCATTGACTCTTTGATTCCAATCGGCCGTGGTCAGCGTGAGTTGATTATTGGTGACCGACAAACAGGTAAAACTTCTGTAGCTGTTGATACCATTATTAACCAGAAGGCTACACAGGGAACTGAAAAACCAGTTCACTGTATCTATGTGGCCGTTGGTCAAAAAGGTTCAACCGTAGCCGGAATTCGTAAGGTTCTGGAAGAAAATGGAGCTATGGACTATACCACAATCGTATCGGCTCCTGCCAGTGCTTCTGCACCTATGCGTTACATTGCGCCTTTTGCCGGAGCTACTATTGGTGAGTATTTCCGCGATACCGGCCGACATGCGCTTGTAATCTATGATGACCTTTCCAAGCAAGCGGTAGCTTACCGTGAGCTTTCCCTGTTGCTGAAACGTCCTCCGGGCCGTGAAGCATATCCGGGTGATGTATTCTACCTGCACAGCCGACTTCTGGAGCGAGCTGCTAAAATCATTAATGATGATAAAGTAGCAGGAGAGATGAACAACATCCCTGAAGAACTTAAGCCAAAAGTAAAAGGCGGTGGGTCGCTGACGGCACTTCCGGTTATTGAAACCCAGGCCGGTGACGTATCTGCTTATATCCCAACCAACGTAATTTCTATTACTGATGGCCAGATCTTCCTTGATACAGATCTGTTTAACCAGGGTATTCGTCCCGCTATCGACGTAGGTACTTCGGTATCTCGTGTAGGTGGATCTGCCCAGGTGAAATCCATGAAGAAACTTTCTGGTACACTGAAGCTTGACCTTGCGCAGTATCGTGAGCTGGAAGCTTTTGCTAAATTCGGTTCTGATCTGGATGCCTCCACTCAGGCACAGCTTCGTAAAGGAGAGCGTACGGTAGAGCTGCTTAAGCAGGATGTTTACCAACCGCTGCCTGTTGAACAGCAAATCGCCCTTCTGAAAATTAATGACGAAGGCCTGCTTGATAAGCTTGCTGTAGAGCAAATTGAAGAGTTTGAGAGCCAGTACCTTGAAACTGTTGGCATCAAGTATGAAGATGAGATGAGCAAATTGGCGCAAAGCGGTGTTTTAGATGACACTTTTGGCAGCCAGCTTATCGAAGTAGCGGAATCCGTAATTGATCAGGTTACAGCAACCAACTAAAGAAAGAATTAGCATAGATGGCGAATCTTCGAGACATACGAAACCGGATATCATCTGTAAATAACACACAGCAGATTACCAAAGCTATGAAGATGGTAGCTGCTGCCAAGCTTAGAAAAGCCCAGGACCGCATGACCCAAACGCGGCCTTATGCTTCTAAGATTGAAGAAGTTGCAGGCCGGCTTGCTGATAACAGCAGTGCCACCAATCCGGTAATGCGTAAACCCGAAGAGGTGAAAAATGTACTTTTTATCGTTGTGGGATCTGATCGCGGATTATGCGGTGGGTTCAACAACAACCTTTTTAAAGAAGTAGAAAGCCGTTTGCATAGTGATTTCCAAAATCACCTGGATAACAAAACATTATCACTGGTTACCATTGGAAAGAAAGCTTCGGCTCACTTCAAAAAAAGAAAGTATAACGTAATTAACAGCTTCCCCGGCTTTTTTGATGATATTAAGTATGATGCCACATCAAGAATAATGGAAGCTGCAACGGCACAATTTGTTGATGGTGATTTTGACGAAGTATTTATCGCCTATAATGAATTTAAGTCTGTAATTGCACAGAACCGTAAAGTTCAAAAGGTACTTCCTATAGATACAGAGGATATCACAAAAAGTGATTCTGGTAATGCATCTAAGCAAGCTATTGATTACCTTTACGAGCCGAATTCGCAGGCAATATTAGATCGATTGTTGCCTTTGCATTTAAACATGCAGCTATGGCGAGCCGTACTTGAGTCGAATGCTTCTGAGCAGGGTGCACGAATGACCGCAATGGACAGTGCAACCGAAAATGCTAAGGACCTCGAACGAGATTTACGACTTGAGTACAATCAGGCCCGACAAAGTGCGATTACCACAGAAATTTCTGAGATTGTATCTGGTGCGCAAGCACTGAGTGAAAATTAGGAGAGCTGGCAGAGTGGTCGAATGCGGTGGTCTTGAAAACCATTGAGGCCTCACGGTCTCCGGGGGTTCGAATCCCTCGCTCTCCGCAATAAATAGCCCCTTTTGGGGCTATTTCTGTTTTATATAATGGGTTTTAAATAATATCATCGTGCATGCGTTTACGCCTCAAACCAATAAATTAATATGACAGCACGAATTCTTTTATCACTTATTACTTGTCTGCTTGCCTTCAGCTCAGTGAGTGTTGCTCAGGATACTCTTCAAATCGATTTCAATACTTTTCTGAATAAAGCCCTGGATAACTCCGGGCAGATGAAATATCAGCGGCAGGATGTGGAAATTGCTGAAAACCAGATCAAGCAGGCACAGGCTCAGCGCATCGTTCCAAACATGAGGTTAGATACTCAGCACGGACTTGTTCCCGGAGTGGAAAGTGACCGAGCGGATCTTCAGGAAGATGAATATTATTTAGACCCCAACCTCCGTAACAACTGGAATGACTGGGCCATATATACCAAGTTCCAGCTTTCAGCAGTCCAGCCGGTATTTACCTGGGGAGCCATAAATAAGGCCGTGGAAGCAGCCCGACTGGGGGCCGAAGCTGCTCAGTACAGTTTTGATGCAAAAAAAGCCGATCTCGAACTAAGACTTTTCGATTTATACTTTAGTTATGTTCTTGCTTTGGAAATTGAGCGTTTGCTGGAAGAAGCTCAGGATAAGGTGAATCAGGTTGAGCGACAGATAAATGAAATGAGAGAGGAAGGAGACAGCAGCCTGGATGAGTCAGAAGTATTCAAGTTTGAGATCTACAAATCGGAGTTTGAAATACAGAAGGCGGAAGTGGAAGAGAACATGAACTTCGTGAAAGAAACCTGGAACTATGTGCTTCGCAATGAAGCTGGGGATGTATTCGAACCACAGGTCCGATTTCTGGATCCGGTTGCAGCCAATATTGAACCGGTGGATTTTTATCAACAAGCCGCATTCAATAACCGGCCCGAACTTAAAGCCCTCAAAGTAGGAGAGGAAGCCACCGAAACGTACATCACTTCCCTGAAAAAACAGAATTTACCCGGATTGTATCTGGCTGGTTATGTCAACTTTGCGAATACACCTAATCGTCCTCGCCAGTCGAACCCATTTATTCAGAATAACACCAACCTGTTTACCGGTGGTTTTGGATTCACGATCCGTCAAAAGCTGAATTTTTTTTCCATCAGGGCTAATATTGAACGAAGCAAAATTAAACTGAAACAAGCTTCATACGCTCAGGATGCAGCCAAGGATGGTATTCTACTTGAGGTTAATAACAACTACCGGCAGGCTTCTCTGGCTGATGTAAAAGTAGAACAGACCGATGAGGCGCTGGTGACCTCCAAGCGATGGTTAAGGCAGGAACAACTGGACTACGATTTTGGTATGGGTGAAGTGAAAGACCTGATTGATGCCATGCGCAAAGAACTGGAGCTCAAACTTCAATTAAAGCAGCGCATTTTTGAGTATAATTCATCGCTGGCAAAACTGAATAAATCGGCAGGGATTCCGTTAACTACGTTAATAACAAACTGATTCAGACAATGCATATGTTAAAAACGGCCATTAAAACTTTTCTATTAGTGATTTTCTTAACGGCTACAGCAACAGCCCAACAAACAGCAGAGGATGTACGGACGCTGCTGGAAGAACGGGACGAGCAAATAAAAGAACTTGTGGGGCCTGAAGGAACGGAATATACCGACGAACAGCGTCAGCAATTGAAAGAGATCATAAACGGGGTGATCAATTTCGAAGCCATGGCAAAGGAAGCGCTGGAGGAAACGTACGATACCATTGCAACAGAAAAGAGAACCGAGTTCGTAGACCTTTTTGCTACTATCGTAAGAGACCAATCTTTGAATAAGCTGGATATCTATCGGGCCAAAGTCACTTATCGTGATATTCAGGTAGAAGGTAATGAAGCTCGGGTAGAGACGCTCGCTCAGCTCGAAAATGTGCGCACTCCCGTTAATTATGAAATGGAATATCAGGACGGGCGTTGGGTAATTGTAGATATGGAAATTGATGATGTATCTACCGCTTCTTCCTACAATCGTCAGTTCCAGCGCATTATCAGTCAGAAGGGTTTTGAGCCCCTGTTGGAGAGCTTAAGAAAAAGAGCTGCACGGGCTTAATCGGTATTACCACGGCTTTGATAACCCCATTGCCGTACCTCAAAAAAGGGTTCAAAAATACATTTCATAAAAACTCTTCAGTGATTTAACTTAGCCTCTTCAAAAGATTCATTACCTAATTTCTTGATGCTCAACAGATTAAAAGGTGCTCTTCTCACCACATGTATTTCTTTGCTTGTTGTAGGCGTATATGCACAGGATGGCAGGGTGTTGACACTTTCTGACTATACCTATGAATATATCCAGCGCTTGCAGCACAGAGGCAAAATGCTGGATTTAGATCCTACTGTTCTTCCTTATTCATACGGACAGGTGAAGCAATCCATAAGCCGTATTAATGAAGATCGATTATCAGAGAATGAGAAAGCATGGCTGGAACTGATAAAAGAAAGGGTAGAGCTAAATGAGGCAGATGACAACGAAATAGGGGGTGAGTTCTCAGCTTCTCCGGTGATCAGTGATACTGAACGGCTTGATGCTGTTGATCCGCTAAATCAGGATCTTTATATATATCCCGCTGCTACCGTTACAGGATACATGGAAAAAGGAGATTTTGCAGGTCAGCTTTCCTTTCGACACGATTACTACTACGACCAGGATCCTGATGGGTTTGATGCTGCAAAACGCTTATTTATCAGGGCTGAAGATTCTTATATAGGGTATCAAAAATCCGGTGTAAAAATAATGCTGGGCCGGTATAATCATCATTGGGGTAAATATGGGGAAGCCTCATCTATCATGAGTACTAATGCCCGTTCTTTCGATAATCTGACTTTCAGCTTGTCGGGAAAGTATTTCTCATTCCAAAGCATCCTTGGAGAGTTAAATGATATATCCGGGGATAGTGTGTTTGTTGAAAGAACGACTTTCGATGAAGATGCGAATAACCGGTTTATTTCCATGCACCGGTTGAATTTTCATCCCTCACCGAAATTCCGGATAAGTTTTTTTGAAGCCATTCTGTACTCCGGCCATAATACCGGACTTTCATTAAAATACAGCAACCCATTGCTGACGCATGTATTTGTATCAGATAATATTCCTTGGGATGAGACGAATAACCTAATGTTCGGCGGAATGATATGGACTCAGTTCAGTAATTTCACCCTAAACGGACAGTTACTGATCGATGATTTCCAACACACCGAAGATAAAGGCGAGCCATTCACCTTTACCTTCCTGAGTTCCCTTAATTATGCTCTCAAAAACACTAGTGCAGATTTAAACCTTGAATTTGAAGCCGTAGCCTACCAAACCTATAACACTGATCTCGCAGAAGGACGGTATTTGTACATGAACAGGGGCATTGGAACACCGACCAATGACTACATAAAGATTAAAGTGTATCCTGAATTTTTTCTGGATCGATACCGGAGGGGACTTATGGTTGCTCCTTACCTGACCTATTATTCCAAAGGGGAACAGGTGATTAATCAGGATTATAAAAAGGAAAACCCGGATGGCAGTGTGATCGATATTATTCTCACCGGACAGGTAGAAAATACGGTAAGGGCTGGTTTGCATGTACTCTATCAACCCAGCTCCATGTTTTGGTTTGAACTGGATACAGGATATAATCATATTGCGAATTACAACAATGTTAGCGGGATAACCCGCAGCAGATTGGTAACGATATTTAAAGCGGGCGTTAGGTTTGGGCTATATGGCAGTAACTGAAAATTCTAAAACAATCGGCTGAGTATCAATTTATGAAAGTATTGATCTATGCCACCACTTTTGGTGCCGACTTGCTGAGCTTTACCAAGTATCTCACAGAGGAGACCGACTCGGAAGTGAAAGTCTTACTGGAGGATGCTGAAAAGTTTAAGCAGGAAGGTATTTTTGAATTTTGGGATATCGATGTTGAGCTGTACGACTCCAACAAGATGACACTCATTCGGGGTATTAAGGGCTTCGACCCGGACATCACCATTATGGATAATAACATCCCGCTTAGAAAGCTCAGTCCCAAAGCATTGATACTGTGGCACGGCTACGGCTGGAAGGGGCCCAATGATGAAGAGGAATTTAAGTGGCTCCACCGCAATATTCGGTTAACCTGGGGCACCATGAAAGAGCCCAACCCGGATATCAAATGGGCCAGTTTTGGGAAAGTCGATTTTAAACACCGAACGGAAGTAAGTGGATTTCACCCCGAGAATTGTATTAACCTCGGGTCGGCCAGCCACGATTATTTGCAGAAGGATGTGTTGAAAGAGGAATTGCAGCCTTATTACCCTTTTGATGTGGTAAACAGGAAAACCGTCTTAATTGCCCCAACCTGGCATTACGGAGAGGTTTTTTCGCATTGGGGAGATGAGGATAAGCTATTCAACCGGCTGCTGACGGACCTCAACGAAAAGCAGGTAAATGTAATTTTGCGTCTGCATGATTCATACCGGTTTGAACATCATTACCTCGAGTTTCTGCAAAGCCTGGAAACAAAATATGATAACATCGTGCTGAAGTTTAAGGATCATCATCCCGATAACTTTCTGGACCTGCAGGTTGCGGACGTTTTGGTTACAAATTTCAGCAGCATAGCGAACCTGTTTTATGCTACTCACCGGCCAACGGTTCATGTCTATCCGGTTAAGAGTAAGGATGAGTCGTTTATGTGGCTGAATAAGACGCTGTTCGGCATTCGTAAGAAGAAAGTGGACTCCATAAAATTCATCTGGAAATATGATCCCGAAGAGAATGGGGGAATGCTGGCCCGTAACTTTGATGCCATGATGGATCAAATTCAAAAAGGCCTGGAAGAACCGGATTGCTGTGCAGAAAAAGCCCAGCAATATTTAGACAAGCACATGCTTTCGGCTGATGGTAAGAATTGCGAGCGAATCTGGAATACCATTAAAGATCTTGTAGAAGACGAAAACTGAGTTCAACAATGAATTACAAAATCAGCTCTTGAGTATTCAGATCACACAAAGTGACCTTAAGCAAACCCGGGACCGGATATTTTTCATCGTGGGCACCAGCCGGTCCGGGTCAACTCTGCTACAAAGTATGCTCAGTTCGCACCGGGATATTGTAATTCCTCCGGAAACCCATTTCTTTCACCACGCTGCTGATCTCGAACAAGAATATCTGAGTTCTGATGATAGGGAAGCTTTGAGAAATCGGCTTTTTGATTTTTGGTACGATCAAAAAACAAGGCTAAGAGATCTTGGATTGTTTAAAAAGGAAGCCCTTCAATGGTCAAAGGAATTAACACTGACATCCCCGGCCGACCTTTTCAACCTGCAGCTAACCATGTACCGTAAGGAAAGGGATAAAAGTATAGTGGGGGAGAAAACGCCCCGGCATATTCTTCAGGTCCCTGAAATTCTGAAGGCCTATCCGAATGCTAAAATTATTTCCATGTTCAGGGATCCGCGTGCCACTGCCTGGTCAGAAATTAAAGCTCCATTCGGTTCGCCATCGGTGTATGTGACAACCCGGCGTTGGCGAGAGTATGTAGAGATGCATCAGCAGTTGCAGAACGATCTGCCGGAAGGCCAATACATGATGCTTCGCTATCAGGATTTGATAGAAGATGCGGAAGGAATGTTAAACCGGATTTGCGATTTTCTGGGAGTGGATTTCCAGCCGCAAATGCTGGAATTTTATAACAGGGAAGAAAAAGGATTTGCTGAAGGCGAGAAATCATGGAAAAAAGGAACCCTCAAGCCTATTCAGAAGAACAGAAATGATGATTGGAAGACGGCTTTGGAGCCCTGGCAGATTGCATTAGTTGAAAAAACAGCCGGTTCCAGGCTGCAGGAAATGGGGTATGAGAAAAGTGAATATTCCCTTTCCTTTTCCAAAAACTTGTTCTATCAATGCTTAGATTTCAGCCGATCAATTTGGGCTACCATTACCGGTGCCCGAGAGGAAGGATATGCCTATCCGGACGAATCAAAATTTGAATAAAAAACAGATAGTTAGGTAAGAAAATGGCGGTACTCAAAAAAGTTGGTGAACAAATAACCGCTTTGTCAGATGCGCTTGGGTTCGAACGCAGAGATCTCCGTGCAGATATTGGGATGCCCTGGGATTACGTGAAAAGTAAAATCATGAACTCACACTTCAAGTGGGATTACAATGAGATCGAGCGCTACTGCATGTTTATTGGCTATCCGCGAAGCGGGCACACTCTGGTGGGTTCTTTGTTAGATGCTCACCCCGATGTGGTTATTTCGCATGAACTGGATGCGCTGCGATACCTGAGAGCCGGATTCAGTCGCGAGCAAATTTTCAGCCTGATTCTTCATAAAGACAAAGTGTTTACCGGCAAAGGGCGCGAATGGACCGGGTACGATTATGCCATCGAAGGACTGTGGCAAGGGCGCTACCGAAATCTGAAGGTAATTGGGGATAAAAAAGGCGGAGGTTCATCCCGCCATCTGCAGGCTAAGCCGGATATCATTGAGAAGCTCAGGAAAGAAGTTCAGCTCCCGTTAAAACTGATTCATATCGTACGCCATCCTTTGGACAATATCGCCACTCACAAGAGAAAATGGTCGGTACAACCATCGCTTCAGGAAGCGATAGACAGTTACTTTAAGAGGGTAGAAGCGAATGCCAAACTCAAATCAGAAGTAGCTGAAGACGAATGGTGTGAGCTTACCCACGAAGAGTTTATTTCAGATTCAGAGAAAACACTGCGTACGCTTGTGGAATTTTTAGAGGTTGAGCCGTATGAGGATTACATCAAAGCAGCAGCGGCCAAGGTGTTTGATTCCCCTTCCAAGAGCCGTACAAAGATTGAATGGCCACAGGAGATGATCGATCAGGTTGCAGAGCGAAGTCAGAAGTACGACTTCCTGAAGGATTACGAGTTTACCGTATAATTACTTCCGGATGGCCTGAATGGCATCTTTCTCACGGAACCAGATGACGGATGCGGTAATGCTGAATACAAATATAGCTGCCAACGCAACCGCTCCAATCGTGGCTTCCCCGTAAAAGGTGGTGATTCCGTATCTGACAGCATAAGCAAAGCCGGCCAGCGGGATTAGAGTGGCGAAAGCTGAGATGCTCTTCAACCCAAATCTCCATACGTTGGTCTCGGTAAGCTTAGCTCCAAAGTAGATGATGACCAGGGAAACCAGTGGATAAACGGTCAGCCAAACGAGCGCAACGGCCATCATGCTTATTTGTGAGGCAATGAGGAATCCCGCCGGAAGCAGTATGGCATTCGCACTGGTAAAATAGAAAATGAACCGTGCTTCGCCTTTGGCATTGATCAGTTTTGGAAGCAGGGTAACCAGGCATTGAATGATCCCCACGGCTACAAAAATTCTCATATAGGGAACGGCATCCATCCATTTTTCATAGCCCACCAGCGGCAGGAACCAGTCGATATAGGTTCCAATGATAACCATCACGGTTCCGACCAAAAGCATACTGGCCCGCGACATGGTGAAGAAGTAGTTCCGCAGTCGGGGAATTTGATTTTGGAGCTTGGCAAATGCAGGATAAGCAACCCGGTTAATCACATTAGAAAGTTCTTTCACCGTATCAAACACCAGGCGGTAGGCAAATGAATAGATCCCGACCAGCTCCATGGAAAAGAACTTACCGATAATCAGGTAATCCGCATTCATATAAAACTTCTGAAAGAAGTTGGAGCCGGTGGTAAACATTCCAAATTCGATAAGGTGCTTCACCTTTCCATGATCATAATGAAAGCGCGGCCAGTACGGTTTGAAAAACATACAGAATACCATTTGACCCACTTTATTGGCCAGTTCAGCAAGAATGATGGCCCAGGCTCCCCACCCTGTGTAGGCAAGGTAAATCATGAGACCTGCTGAGGAGGCCAATGCCACGTTATCGCTAATGGCGAGCTTTTTGAATTCCAGGTCACGCATCATCAGCTTGCTCGAAATCATATAAAAGCTGAATGCGATGATACCCAGCATGTACACCCGAATCATGGAAGAAAGCACGGGGGTGTCATAAAAGGATGCCACAAAAGGGGCCCCGAGGTAGATGAGGCCATACACCACAACCGAGAGGAGAAAGCTGATCCAGAACAACGAATCGACTTGCGTGCGCCCGATTCTCTTCTCCTGCACCAGGGCGGTTCCCAGTCCCAGTTCGGTAAGGGCTTTGGTGGTACTGAAAAAAGCAAGGGCAAGGGCAGCAATCCCAAACTGCTCTTCAGAAATTACCTTAAGCGTATAGAAAAGAGCAACAGCATTGAGCAGGCGTGCTGTAACCGAACCAACTCCACTGTAGAGCACCGACGAAGCAACTCTGCGCGCAAAGGAACTTTCACTCATTATCTTTAATAATCATCAGGGATTGTCGCTTTTGTTTTATAAAAAATGGAGTCAGCAAATATAGGGCGAAGCGCAAGCAATTGAAATGAAGGATTAAGAAGGGGTTATCGAATTCTTATAGAATTACTAATTAAGTGCTAACATAACTTGAGCAAGTTCTTTATCTTTAAGGATTAAAATTTTCAGCTAAAAAGTTACGAATGTCAAATAACAGCACAAAAGCAGCAGACGGGAAATTATTAGTTTTAACTCCGGGAATGGGAGCCGTTGCCACCACCTTTATCGCAGGTGTTGAATCTATTCGAAAAGGATTATCCAAGCCTATCGGTTCTCTTACCCAGATGCAGACCATCCGTTTAGGAGCTCGGTCTGAAAACCGAAACCCGCTCATCAAAGATTTTTTACCACTTGCCGAACTGGAAGACCTGACATTCGGGGGTTGGGACGTAAAGCCTGATAATGTGTATGATGCCTGCGTTCACGCCAAAGTGTTGAAGCCACAGGATATTGAGCCCATTGCCGAATTCCTGAAGACTATTGAGCCTATGTCGGCTGCTTTTGAGCAGAAGTATGTGAAGAAGCTGGACGGGCCAAACGTGAAAGATTTCAAAACCAAAAAAGACCTGGCCGAGCAGCTTCGTGAGGACATTCGCAACCGAATGAAGGAAACCGGGGCAACACGTGCGGTAATGGTATGGTGTGGCTCTACTGAGGTTTACCAGTCACCTTCCGAATGTCATATGTCGATCGAAGCCTTTGAAAAAGGCCTGGAAGAAAACGATGAAGCTATTTCCCCGTCTCAGCTTTATGCTTACGCAGCTATCATGGAAGGTGTGCCGTATGCAAACGGTGCTCCAAACTTATCAGCCGATAATCCTGCCCTCACACAGCTGGCAGAAGAGAAAGGCGTACCTATTGCCGGAAAAGACTTTAAAACAGGCCAAACCCTGATGAAAACCATTTTAGCACCTGGATTCAAAACACGGATGCTGGGTATTCAGGGCTGGTTCTCTACCAATATTTTAGGAAACCGTGACGGTGAAGTACTGGACGATCCGGAAAGCTTCAAATCAAAAGAAGTCACCAAGTCAGGTGTACTGGATACCATCCTTCAGCCCGAGACTTACAAAGACCTGTATGCGGATCTGTATCACAAAGTACGCATTAACTATTACCCGCCACGTGGTGATGAGAAAGAAGGCTGGGACAACATCGATATCTTTGGGTGGATGAGCTACCCCATGCAGATCAAAGTGGATTTCTTGTGCCGTGATTCTATTCTCGCTGCACCGATCGTTCTCGACCTTGCCCTGTTCCTTGATCTTGCCAAGCGTGAAGGCAAAGCCGGTGTTCAGGAATGGCTGAGTTTCTACTTCAAGAGTCCCCAGGTTGAAGACGGTCATGTTCAGGAGCACGATATTTTCATTCAGCATTTCAGGCTCAAAAACACCCTGCGCGTTATGGGTGGAGAGCAGCCGGTAACTCACCTGTCTGAGAATTACGACTCCTACAAATAAGTTTTATGTCTGAATTACCAACAAAAACAGGTGTTGTTTTAGCGGCGGGATTTGGTTCCCGCCTGGCCGGTGCGGATACAGATACGGATCTCAAACCACTGACTTCCGTCGGTGGTACTCCGCTTATCTACCGCACCATCGAAAGCCTGAAAACAGCAGAATGCGGTAAAGTCGTCATTGTGCTGGGCTTTGGGTTTGATGAGATTAAGAAAGATATCCTTGATTCCTACACCGGGGATGTGCCCATCGAATTTGCCCATAACAAGCGGTATGATTTGAGTAACGGAATTTCGGTACTGGCTGCTGAGCCTTTTATCGAAGGGGATTTTATTCTAACCATGGCCGATCACATCCTTTCTGATCAAATGATGGAACTGGCGGGCGCGCATCAACCGGATGAAGGCACCGCTACCTTATTGGTAGATTATAAAGTGGATGAAATCTTTGATATGGATGATGCCACCAAAGTGATGGTGAAGGAAGGTCGAATCAAGTCGATAGGAAAGCTTATCAGCGAGTACAACTGCATCGATACGGGCGTATTTGTATGCACTAAAGGCTTGCTTGATGAAATTAAGCGAGTATATGAAGCTTCCGGCGATGCCTCACTTTCTGATGGAGTCCAGGCCCTTGCTGAGGCCGGTAAAATGCATACTCTGGATATTGGAGAGGCTTACTGGCAGGATGTGGACACTCCGGAAATGCTGGCTGAAGCGGAGAAGATGTTATCTGAGATCAATCAACCAATGAAAGGTTAAAATACACTTCTTCTTTGGTGTTTGTTTGGGCCCGGCCCCGGTAGAACAGAACTTCTCCACCTAAAAAGGGCTTTATGATCAGCTTTTTAAAAGCACTCAATTCATCTAACATAGCTACTTTTTCCTCTACTTCACTAAAATAAAAAGTATCGCTGGACCCGTCCTCATAATTGACAGTAATATCGACAGGAATCTTAGTTACTAACACTTCTTTTCGTTTATTAACGGTGACCTTTTCAGGGTTTTTCAGAGTCAATGTTTTTCCATCATAGAAGTAGGTGTAACCGATGGCTTTATTGGAAGAATGCTTAGGTACCATAAAATAGCCGCCGGAAAAACCATTCTCTGTTCTTCCATTAAACTTATAACTGCTTTCAAACAGCCTTGTGGCTAAATTTGTTTGATAGATGTGGTCCATAAATCCGATCCCGGAAACTTTAACGGTATCCTGATCATCTGCGATATAGCCCGAAACTCTGGAAAAGGGAATATGGACAAACATCCCAAGCTCATCCTCATCACCTAACTTAAAAATCCCATTGCCCGGTTTAAAGCCGGGATAGGGTTGATCAAAATTTATATGTATTTCATATTTACCCTTAAAATGAAAGTGATGCTCGCTAAATCCGGGTATGCCTTCAATCCAAATATCCCGTTCAGGATGCAGCTTCATTTTATAGGGGTTTTCCTGAAGTATCAGATTATTCAGGTCATATTCTCTGGGCGAACTATAGTTTTCACCCTTCCAGTTCAACAGGGAAAGTCTTCCGCTGCTTGAAGAATTCCTAAGTCCTGCAAAATGATGTACGGCGTAGGTAACATAGATTTGAGCCCCATTATCCAGAATCACATGGTAGGCCCATTGTTCGTTGTAATAGGCACCCTGTTTTTTGTGAATCTTGAAATCATCTTGTGTAAGCTCCGTTATTTCGGGGTGTGACTTTTCAATATAACCCTGGGCAAACAAAGCCTGATGAAATAAGAATAAACAGAGGATAGCGATTAAAGATTGTTTCATAGAATACTGCTCAAAAAATTAAATGAAATGAGCCTCATCCGGCAAAACGGTTAAGTTGTATTGACCTCAAATTTATTACTTAGCTACCAGGTAATAAAAATAACCGGGTTGATCTTTATTAATGGTTACGGTGCCATTCATCTCAATCAGTTCCCCGCCAATCACTTTTTTGGCTACAAACCTTTTTATGCCTCCCAGTTCATTCAGCAGGGAATAAGTGTCCATGTGCTTATTCACCCTCACATTCAGTAGATCCGTTTGGTAAGGTTTGATTTTAACGTAGCGGTCCAACTCAGAGGTTTCAGGATCCGACTCTACCCGCTCAATTGAAGAAGGGGTGATTAAATATTCGAGTCCGTTTCGGTAGCCGACACCATAGCCAATCGGGGTTTGGATGCCTGCTTTGCGGAGCGTCAGGAAATGGAAAAACATGCCATTCTCAGAATCCCCGGTTTTAATTCGGTAACTGCGGTCAATAATTTCCGAAGAGAGATTATTCTGATAAATGTGATCCATATAGCCCACCCCGGTTACATTCAGCGTATCACTGTTAATAGCCACCATGCCATTCACATCAGCATGGGGAATGAGCAGAGCCATTCCGAGCTCGTTATTACCAACTTTATACACGCCGTCTCCCATGGTTTTCCCTTTCGCGATGTTGGTGAAGGTGAGATCCAGATCGTATTGAACCCCGTCGTTGGTGTTATGAAAAAACAGACGGTGTTTATCATCAAAACTGCCTTTGCCCCAGTAAGGACGTTCAGGATGAGGGCGGATGTAATTACTGTCCGGCTCAACCACTAAGGTTGCAGGATTATATTCCTTATTCACCACATAGGTGTTGCCGTCCGTCCAGGTAACCGAGAGCTTAACGCCGGTAACTCTGCCTTTGAACGAGCCGAAATCGTTGATGGAAAAGGTATAGATCAGCTGAACATCATTGTCGAGGTGAACGTGATAAGTCCACAGCTCGTTAAAATATTTTGACTGAATATTCTTGGCAGCGAAGTCCTCATCATCAGAATCTCCGAAACTGCCAACGGGGAAATACACCGTTTGAGCAGAGAGGGAAGCCGGTAGGAGAAATAGAATAAATAAGAACCTAAAGAAAAAAGATTTCATCGATGAATATAATTGAAAAATTGGGCAGAAAAAGCTGTGTGCAGATGATAGATAATTAATAAAGAGCGTTTTCAGTAGTTGATGTTAGGGTAAATTTTAAAGGCTTAACACGGCTTTGGAAGATTTCATTGGCGAAATGTAAATAATTCTGAATCATAGTTATCCGAACAAACGGGGCAAATCAAGGATTAGTCTGAATCAATTATATGCATGTTAACGGAAGATGTTTTGTTTTTTAAAATTGCGTGATCAAATGAAATAAATTAGGCGAAAAACAGTTAATTTCCACCGCTTCAGGATTGGCGAGCATAATTTTTATGTTAGGCATTTTGAAATGAAGGCAGTCAAAGTTTAGACGCCTTCCAATTAAGTAATCTGCAGAACGAAATAAGACCCGCAGCAAACAGATACAGGGCATTGATTAAAGAATTTTCCAGGAACCTATTTAAATGAAACAACTTCTGAGGCTACTAAAGCCACTTTTGAAATTCAATTATTCCCATCCGTATTGGGTCGTTTCCGTTTGTATTATACTGGCCGTTTTAAGTGGCTATTATGCACTTCAGCTTAAAGTTGATACCGACATTGCCAATCTTCTCCCCGAAGATCATCCCAATGTATTGGCCCTGGAAAAGCTGAGCGAGTCGGTAGGGGGAGAAACCGAAATGCTGGTGGTGATTAACTCTCCCAGCTTTGAAGCCAACAAAGCCTTTGCCGATACCCTGATTCAACGCTCTCTCGATTTGTATTATCCCCGTTATGAAGACACCTTTTTTAAACGGGCTGAATTCCGTAGGGAAACTGAGTTTGTAAAGAACAACGCCCTGTACCTCGCCAGCGAGAACGAGCTGGAGGAAGTAACTCAATACCTGGAAGATGAAATTCAGCAGGCCAAAGAAGAGGCTAACCCGTTCTATTTTGATCTCGGGGATGAAGAAGAGGAAGAAACCGCAGGAGCCGAAAACTTCGAAGACAGCTACAATATGCTGGTTCCTTCAGAGTACCCGGTAAATGAGGACAGTACCATCATGGTAGTCCGGTTCTTTCCAACGGGTTCCAAAAGTGACATCAAGTACCTGGAGGATATGTTTGATGAATATGATTCCCTGCTTGCCTCCATGAACCCTCAGGCTTACCATCCGGAGATGGAAGTTCGTTTCGGTGGCCGGCTGAAACGACACCTTGAGGAACTCACCTCCATCATGAACGACGTTCTGGGAAGTTTTGCCAGCGGGATCAGCAGTGTGATTTTGCTGGTGATGCTGTACTTCTTCTTCAAGAAATACATTCACTATCGAAAAGGAACCAATGGCAATGGCAGTTATTCAGTGTGGTCACACATTTTACGCATGCCGGTTCCGGTGCTTATTATCGGGGTTCCGCTATTGATCAGCCTGACCTGGACATTCGGTATCACCTACTTCTATTTAGGGATATTGAATACCATGACTTCCGTTCTTTTCGTGATCCTTTTCGGGTTGGGCATCGATTACGGTATCCACTATTACGCCCGGTATATAGAGCTTCGTTCGCTGGGAATGAATGCCCATGACGCCGTCATGAAAACCAATGAAAAGACCGGGGAAGCCATCTTGGTATCGGCTTTTACTACCGCTGCTGCTTTATACATTCTGATGTTCGCCGATTTCCGCGGCTTTTCCGAATTTGGTTTTATATCCGGCACCGGAATATTGCTGTCACTCATGGCTATGTTATATATCCTTCCGGCACTGCTGGTTATATTTGATGAACGCCTCAACTGGATCCTGATCTCCGATGAGCAGAAGGAGGAATACACCGGCGTACACCGCTACCCATACGCCCGAACCATTGTAACGGTGGGCCTGGTTGCTTCGGCCTTTGTGATCGGCTTCAGCGGCAATCTCCGCTTTCAGTACGACTTTGGTGAGCTGGAACCCACCTTCCCTGAATATGAAGAATTTCGTTCCTTTGCCGGTCAGGTGGATGACAACAGCAAGCGCAATCCGGCTTACATCATTGCCGAGACCAACGAGCAGGTGGAAGAAATTGCAGGCATCCTGAAAGAACGGATGGATTCCGACACTACTTCACCGACCATAAAAAGCGTGGAGACCCTGCAGGAACGTTATCCAATCCATGAAGCACAAGAGCAGCAGAAGCTTCAAAAAATTGCCGAAATTCGGGAGCTCTTTAAGGACCCATTCTTGGTTGAACAGGAGGATGAGGACCTGGAAAAACTTCGGATGGCCGCCCAAACCACTGAGCCCGTTTCGCTGGATTCCATCCCGAATTACCTGAAGTCCCGTTTTATTACCAAAGACGGAGAGGTGGGGCGTTTCGTTATCATCTATCCGTCGGTAGGGCTGGGAGACGGAAAGAAATCCATCGCCTTTAAGAATGACGTATCGGTGGTGACCCTGGACAGCGGTAAAGAATTTCATGCAGCCAGTACCTCTATTGTAGCCGCCTCCATGCTCGACCTGATGCGAACTGAAAGTCCGTATATGGTAGGGGCCACCTTCATTTTCATTTACTTCTTCATGTTGTTTTCCTTCCGGTCGTTCCGGTGGTCTATCATAGCCATGCTTCCGTTACTGGTGGGTCTGCTCTGGCTGTTTGGTCTCATGATGATATTCGGCCTGCAGTTTAACTTTTATAACCTGGTGGTTCTTCCGGCTATTCTCGGAATCGGGGAAGACAGCGGCGTGCACCTTGCGCACCGTTACCGGGAAGAAGGAAAGAACAGCATGTGGCAGGTACTTTCCAGTACGGGGCAGCACATAACCATGGGCTCCATTACCACCATGCTGGGTTTTGCCGGACTGCTTTTCACCAATCATCCGGGCCTGCAGTCGATAGGAGTGATGGCGGTGCTGGGAATCGGCATGACCTTGCTTACCTCGATTACCTTTCTGCCCGCGCTCATCCAATGGCTGGAAGATAAAGACTGGATTCGGTTTTAGGGTTGATAGATTTAAGATAAAAGATGTTAGATGTGAGAGGTTAGTGATGAGTGATGAGTAAACTCACTTCTCACTACTCAACACTCAATACTCCTCATATTCAAGCCATTCGTACCGCTAACTATTTGATTTTCCTTTCTCAAAAGAAATCTGCACATTCCTGAGAAGATGTTATCCGGCGACTTTATCCGTCTTTCGGGTCGGGTAATATCCGGGAAACACCGAATGAGAGTTTTGAAGAGGGATTCGGGGATTTTATCCACCGCGTACTAACAAAGTTCTTGTTTGGATAGTATTACGTGCATTTAAAAATTGTGAGGAGATATGAAAACTTATCTAACGCTGTTCTTTTTACTATTATCTACTTCAGCATTTGCTCAAGAACAATTGACGGTTTTTTATTTTGGTGCTTCAGATTGCGGCCCCTGTAATCGACCAGATGTAATTGAGAGTATCGATAAGATCAGAGCAAATTTTGATTCCCAGCATACAAATTATGATACAAAATTAGTCATGGTGGCTATGGATGAGGATATAGATACCGGGCTAAAGTATATTTCTAAGTATGATGAATGGGATGAAATATCAATAGGTAGCAGATATCATAATGAGAATACCTTGGCTCACCTAAATAACATAATGATTCCAGGGGTACCTCATATCATAATTTTCAAGGACACTTTTGAAGTTGGCGACTATGGTGTTGAAATAATAAAGAATAGAGAGTTAGTTAAGAATATTCTCAGTGGTGAGGAAATTGTATCTTGGGTAGATGGGGAAATGAAACTTGATTAATAAACACATATGTATATAAAAAGCGTTTCAAGCGGACTCGTTTAGGGTTCGGTACTTATTCGAACAACTCGGCTCGCTGTTTAAACACCGGGTCGTTATAAACCTTCTCATGATTAAAAAAGGATTATTTATTTTTGCTTCTCTATTTATTGTCGCAGGTTGTGATGTAAGCAATTCAGATTCAAAAGAGATTGTAGAAATTGAGCGATTAGATTCTTTTTATCGTTTCAATGATGTTTATCCTACGAGCTATATATTTAACACTCAATACCGGTGGGAGTTGTTCTGGAAAGCGAATACTGGAGATGGATCAATTTATGATAATGATGGAACTGATATCGAACTGCCAGTTATAGACTTTGAGAATAAAACATTAATTGGTGTTTTTTATGATAGGTTAGGGCAAATGCATCAGCCAAAAGATCCTAAAGTTTATTACAGTGGCAGTCGTTTAGTTATTGATTTAGATTCTTTAACTCATACCAATAACAGAGATGCTACTTGGATTCCATATCTATTATTCACTGTTGATAAAACTGATACAGATATTGAGTTTGTTGGTAATACACCTGACAATTGAAACTACAGGGTTTATAAAAAGGCGTTTTTTATTCGAAATGATAAGAAATCAGCATTGACACTAATCCGTACCGCTAACTATTTGATTTTCCTTTCTCAAAAGAAATCTGCACATTCCTGAGTGGATGTTATCCGGCGACTTTTCGGATATTATCCACCGTGTGCAAATAAAGTTATTGTTTGGATAGTATTATGTTATGGAACCTCAAACCTCTGACAAAATTATTTTCCTTTTTTTGAGTTTATTACCATACTATAGAAGTATTCAAACTTTATGAGAGAACTCATGATTAACGAAAAAATCAAAAAACAAGCACTTGAACTTTCTGATCAAGAACGTGCTGAACTTGCACATATGCTGATAGATAGTCTTCACCCAGAGAAAGAATTTGACTCGGAGGAAGCTTGGTCAAAAGAACTTAAAAAACGTATTGACCGATATGAGCAAGGTGAGAGTTCTGCAAAGCCCTGGAGCGAAGTGAAGAAAAATGCACAAGCACTTCTTGATTGATGAGCAAATTGGCCTTTGAACTTGACGATGCTGCAGAGGCCGAGTTCTACGATATTGTTGATTATTACAAGCAATTTGATCACACACTTTCCTACGATTTTATTCAAGAGTTTGAAGATGCTGTTCAGAGACTAATAAAATTCCCCAAAGCGGGTCATCCCTATCTACATCAGACAAAACGTATTTTCCTTAACCGTTTTCCCTATGCAATTGTGTACAAGGTTTACAGGGATAAATTGATCATGGTTTTTGCCATCATGCATATGAAACGAAAACCGGATTATTGGGAAAAACGCCTTAAATAAATTGCAGGGTTGCATAACCAGCGCTTCAACACGGTCTTGGCCGATAATTGCCAATAATACAGATTTTCAAAGTTGCAGCATTTCCAGCTTTTCATCACTTTAATAACTTATAATGGCCAAGCCGGTTAAACCGCAGGCCGTTAGCAACCTAATCCTCTATTGGTTCTCAAAATACATTCCAGTATATTATCAGTACTTTAAAAAACTTTAAATGTACCGATATGAATATTTCCCTGACCAATGATATTGAGCCTCTCTCTGAGTTTCGGAAAAGATCTGCTGATTTTGTGAAACGCTTAAAAAAGGATAAACAGCCTATCGTACTTACTCAACATGGGAAAAGTGCTGCGGTTTTAATGGATGTGTCAGAATATGAGCGGTTCACTAAAAAAATGGAAATGCTGGAAGATCTGCTTGAAGCCAAGCAACAGGTGGAACAAGGCAAGACCTATACTATGGATGAAGCAAAAAAAAGGATCGAAAGTCACCTTTCTAAATGGAAGTAATTTTTACCGATCGATTTTTAACAAGGGTTGAAGAGTGTACAGACTATATTGCTTTAGATCATGTCCCTACGGCTGTCCAATGGGCCGAAGGTATTTTTGAGCATTGTGAGCAACTCAGGACACAGCCCGATAGTGGAAGAATGATTCCGGAGTTTAACCGGCCTGAGATAAAGGAACTAATCCATGGTAATTATCGCCTGGTGTACGAGTTAAAACCAAATCGGGTAGACATGCTTACCATTTGGCATACAAGTCAAGTATTACCTAAAAAACCATATTAACGGTTGGCTAACAAGATGTTTTAAATCGAACGCGTACAGGCTGCGATAGAACTTGTTTGCAAAGAATTAATTTCGCTACTTCTACCAACTCATAATCTCTGATGCATAACCACCAGCCCGCCATAACCCACTTCCATGAAAGCCATATTATTAAAGGAATACGGATTGCCGCATAAGCTGGAGGTTGGGGAAGTTCCCAAACCGGTTCCGAAGGATGAGGAAGTGCTGGTTCGCATTCACTCGGCTTCCATCAATGACTGGGATTGGGGATTGGTCAGAGGAAATCCGTTTATCATTCGCCTGTTATATGGATTGCGAACTCCCAAAATCCGAATCCCCGGGGTAGATATTTCCGGAACCATCGAAGCGGCAGGGGAAGAAGTGAATTCCTTCAGCATCGGCGATGAGATATACTGCGACCTCTCAGAATGTGGCTTTGGCGGATTTGCCGAATACGTGTGTGTACCGGAGAACATGGTATCAAAAAAGCCCGGGAACCTGAGACATAATGAAGCCGCGGCCCTTCCACACGCCGGACTTCTGGCTCTTCAGGGACTTATCCATAAAAGGGAAATGAAATCTGGTGAAAGGATACTGATCAACGGGGCCGGAGGTGGAGTTGGCAGTCTGGCCATCCAAATGCTAAAGCCATTACAAGCAGAGGTGACCGGGGTGGATAGCGGAGAAAAGCTTGAAATGATGAAGTCGCTGGGATATGATTATGTGATCGATTACAAGACAACAGACTTTACAGAAACCGGTGAACGGTATGACCTTATCCTCGATGCAAAAACAAACCGGTCGGTGTTTACCTATGCCCGATGTCTCAAAAAGAAGGGGAGGTATGTCACCGTTGGAGGTTCGATGACCCGGTTATTTGGAATAGTATTAGTAGGATGGATTCTGTCACTCTTTACCGGGAAAAAGCTTAGTGTTCTTGCCCTGAAACCGAATAAGGGCTTGGATCAGCTGTCAAGACTTGCGGAAAAAGGGATACTCAAACCCGTTATCGACGGACCGTACCCCTTTGATCAGATCCCGGAATTAATTCAGTATTTTGGAGAGGGAAAGCATAAAGGGAAGGTTGTGGTTAAGATAAAAGATAGCAGCATGTAGAAGCGGAGCTTCCCGTAAGGAGTTCATGAGTATAGCGGCGAAACCAGATTAAATAGTATTTTTATGAATAAAGAGACCGTGTTAGTTACCGGGGCAACAGGGAATGTGGGGAGGGAAGTTGTGGCCGCGCTTCAGGCTTTTCATCCGGAGGCGGATATACGGGTTGCCGTCCGCTCTCCTAAAGAGTTGGATCAGAAAACATCCGATTATGAATCGGTTTACCTGGATTTTCAGGACCCCGATTCTTTTACCAAAGCCGTTGCCGGGTGCACTTCTGTTTTTTTGCTGCGTCCACCGGCCATATCCAACACCAAAGACACCCTGAACCGCTTTATAGGTTGTGCCCGAAAGAGCGGGGTTCGTCGTATTGTATTTTTATCGGTAGCCGGGGCAGCAGATAACCGGTGGGTGCCTCATCATGCTGTGGAACAAGAGCTTAAAAACGGCCCGGAGGATTGGGTAATTTTACGCCCCGGATTTTTTGCCCAGAACCTGGAGTCTGCTTACAGGGAAGATATTGTGCAGGACGACCGGCTCTATGTACCGGCCGGAAACGGCAGGGTGGCCTTTGTAGATGTTCGGGATATAGGTGAAGTGGCTGCTAAGGTATTAACATCACCGAATAAACATGCCGGAATGATATATACCTTAACCGGCCCTGAATCTTACACCTTTTACGAAGTTGCTGATCTGCTGAGCCAATATTTGAACCGATCCATAATCTATAAACCGGCTTCTATACCGGGATATATGTTCCACTTACTGTTCACAAAAAAACTGGGTTTTATGCAGTCTATCGTGCAAACCATTCTGCATGTCGGGTTAAGATTTGGACAGGCTGAAAAGGTGGACCCAATGCTGGGCAGGCTTTTGAGCCATACCCCAAATAACATTGAGCATTATATTCGAGATCGCACCGAAGTTTGGGAAGAATAAAGTTATCTTGTTTATACAGCAAAAGTACAGTTTATACGTTGACAGCGATTCTTAAATTCACTTAAAACCCTGTTATGGAAAATAATAAATATCCCAGATCATTCTCACACATTGGCATTACCGTACCTGACATTAATAAAGCGGTAGAATTCTATAAAGAGGTAATGGGATTCTATGTAATTATGCCTCCCTCAGAAATTACTAAGGAGGCCGATACGGCTATTGGCCAAATGTGTATTGATGTTTTTGGAGAGGATTGGGAAACCTTTGAAATTGCCCATATGTCAACCTCCGATGGTATTGGTATTGAATTATTTTCTTTCCCACATGGAGTGAAAGAAGCCCCCGAATTTAATCCATTCGATACCGGGCTTTTTCATTTTTGTGTTCAGGATCCGGATATAGAAGCGTTAACAGACAAAATTGTTGAATTCGGTGGCAAGCAACGGATGCCCATTCGAGAGTACTACCCCGGAGACAAGCCCTATAAAATGGTCTATGTTGAGGACCCATTCGGTATCATTTTCGAGATATACACTCACAGTTATGAACTAACCTATTCATCAGGAGCATATCAGGAGTAATTGCTTTCAAGCCGATAAAAGAATAGCCTAAAGAACCAGATGCGGTAAATCGGGGATCGGTGTGATACTTGTTTGTATAGCTATTGGTGGAGTAATGGGAAATGAGTGGGCAGGTTTCCTGGTCGGGGTCATCATCTCCATTATTATTGCTAAAAAGTTTAGAGAACCTAATATCGATTCATCTGATTAGCCGATTGCAGGCCTTAGCTTAAACGGAATCAAATCTTTCAGGCTTTTGCTGATTGCTCTAATAACTTTCGGCTGTATAATCTTAGTCAGATCGCCCTTATTAAACTATTTAATAATGGGTTTAAACATCAAAAATTTGTTAATTGAAGGAATCGGATGAGCAGTACACAACATTGACGAATTATGTGCGTGCATGAAAAAGAGCGGTGGCAAAAAAAGAGCGGTTAGCATCCCCGGGAAATCTGTTATAACAACAGCTGAACAGTTTCTTCCGATTATGAAGGCGTACATTAATCGTGACTGCCTTTGGATGAATGTTCCCATCCGGCTGAGTGAATTATTGGGAGAGAGCAGAGACAAAATTATCGGCCGGTCTGTATCTGATTATTTCGTTGAAGAAGATCGAGAGAAAATAAATCAGCAATGGCTGGAGCTTATCACTCATTCCACTAATTCTTTTTCTCTGTTTACAAAAATGATTGGGGCCGATAAAGAAACCATAGATGTACAATTGGTTTGTTTTTATCCGGGAGAGTTTGAAAAGAATGGGGTTGATATTGTAGCCTACATTCAGGATTTGACCAAGCAAAACCGCCATGTTCGGACTATTGAGAATCAGGTTAAGGAGCATACCCGGTTTATAGAGCTATTATCGGATGGATACTTGCTGGTGGATTCTGAAGGACGAATCAAAGAAGTGAACAACGCTTATTGCAGGATGACGGGCTACAGCCGGAAAGAAGTATTAGGAATGACCATTTTCGATATCAACCCCGATCTTACCCCCGATGATCAGCAGCAACTCATTGATTCTCTGAAAAAGAATCAATCGCAAAGTATTGAAGTAATTCACAGATCACGGCAGGGGAGTAACCTGGAATTGCAAGGAACCCTGGTGGCCCTTGAGCGGGATGATGGAATCTATATCGCAGGCATTGTAAAGAATATAACAGAGCACAATGCCATTATGCGGGAGCTTACTAAGCAAAGTGTGTTTAATTCGAAGCTGCTGGAATCTACAAATGACGGATATATACTTGCTGATGCCAAAGGAAACATATTGGACGTCAATCCGGCATACAGCCAAATGGTGGGATATACCAGGGAAGAGCTGCAAAAGATGACTATTCGGGAACTGGAAAGTAATTTCAATGATGAGGAGATATTTGAGATTATTAAAGAGGCTATGGAAACCGGAAACGTGAAGTTTAAGACCAGTCACTTAAATAGTTCAGGAAATGATGTGATTCTGGAATCGAGCCTGACCCTTATTGACGGCGTGGAAGATGAACCTCTTGTAGTAGGATTTGTGAGAGACATTACAGCCAATATGCTGTTAATGAATAAGATTAAAGAAAGTGAAGAACGTTGGGAAGGACTGGTAAAAGATAATCCAAATGCAGTGGTTCTGACTAAGGGTGAAGAGATTATTTTTGTCAATGACGCCGTACTGAAACTTTATGGTACCGATAAAGAAAGTGAGATAGTGGGGCATTTTCTGCTTGAGTTTATTCATCCGGACGACCGTGAAAAGGTGAAAAGCAGGCTAAGAAATTTTAATGCGGGGGGAACAGAACCGCCCGCTGATCTTCGCTTTATGCGCAAGAACGGTGAGGTTCGGTATCTTGAAGTTCACTCAACACAAGCTCGCTTTCATGGTTTAACAGCTATACAATCGGTACTGCATGATGTCACTGATAGGGTGCTATACAAACGGAGTATCGAGAAGTCGCTTAAGCAAAAAGAAGTGTTGCTTGAAGAGGTTCATCACCGCGTGAAGAACAACCTCGCTGTGGTTTCCGGGCTAATGGAACTGAAAGTGATGTACACCCAGAATGAGGAATTGGCCAAAGAACTGACCGACAGCTATCAGCGTATCCATACGATGGCCCGGATTCATGAAACGATGTATCAGAATGAGTCACTTGAGGATCTTCAATTCCACGAGTTAGTGGAACAACTGGTTGATTCTGTGCTTACGGCATTTGAGGCAGAACAAGTACATGTAAGTTATGATCTTGAGCCCGTCATCCTGACCGTGAATGATGCTATTCCCTGTGCTTTGATTTTGAATGAAGTGGTAAGTAACAGTGTCCGGCATGGCTTTAAGGAGTATGAAACGGCCGAACTTTCACTTAAGATTGAGCAGCATAAAGGACAGGTTGATCTACAGATTATGGATAATGGCTCTGGAATACCTGATCATATTATTGAGAATAGAAATGATTCTCTTGGTTTTACCCTCATGGATATGCTTACCGATCAACTTTCCGGAAAGCTGACCATTAAAGGCGCTGAAGATGCGGGGGGAACGGTTGTCCGGCTTCAGTTCCCTAACGAAAGTGCCTGAAAATGGTATCTTTTACAGCCCGGGGTATCCAACTTCTTGCCAAGCTCTCAATATTTTATTAGATAAAAGCGTTGCCTGTTCACTGACCAAAGGCTTTCATCCTGCAATTGCGACCACTTATTATGAGTTACTTTAAGCAGCTTTATCAACCTATAAAAGTCCCTTCAACGGGGTTATTTTCTGCGGATCATAAAAAGTATTTTATTGGCTTTTGTGCGTTCTGGCTGTTCATTGCTTTTCTGGAATTCGGTCAGGATTACATAAGTTCGGTGATTCAGGACAGTGCCTTCAGAGCAGGAGAGTCATTAGCCTACAAACTCTTTTGGCCGCTATTTATCCCATTTTTTGTAGCACTGGATTATGGCATAGCCAAAGCAGGAGAACGAATATCCGGCTTTTTCTATATCGCTGTGCTGGGTGTTCAAATCATGATGGTAACATTTATACACCTGCTCATTTTTTCCGTCATACTATTCGGGGTTTCCATTCTCATCCACGACAACCCGATGACCCTGCTCTATATCCTCTTTGAAAAATTATCCACCCGATTGTATATAGCACTGTCGGTTTATACGGCTCTTTCGGGGTTGACTATTTTTGTAAAACGAAGACGAATCGGGGAAGAACAATCACAAACAGTTCAGCCCCAAACCATAACCATAAAGAATGGACGAAGTAACCTGGTGGTGGATATAAACGACATCAAGTGGATCAGTTCGGATGGTGCCTATCTCGATATTTTCACCGACAATCAAAAGCACGTGGTACTCGACAGCCTGAAGAATATCATCGAAGACTTGCCTGATCAATTTAAACGAATTCACAAATCCACTATCGTGAACATTCATCGAATAGAGGAATTACAGTCGCGAGGGAACGGGGATTATGATGTGATATTGGATGACGGGAATCAGGTTCGGCTCAGCCGTAATTATGCAGATGCGCTCAGGGGAAATCTGCTGTAGCGGTTCTACTCATCTTGTTCGGCAAACTACTCAGGTCATGTTAATGGAGGTCGTAAAGCCTTTCTGAATACCTACATTAGCGGGTGAAGTGTAACATTTTCCTTTAAACACTAATCCCAAACTAATGAATATGATCAAAATACAACTCTCGCTTTTGCTACTGATGATGGCTTCCGGCTGCAGTTTTGCGCAGGAGTCGGCCTTGAGAAATGCGCGACTGGTTGGAGGTCCGTGCCAGGGTTGTGAAGCCGTGCTGGATTTTGGCGACCGCCAACTTTCCCCAACTGACACCTTACCTGAATTCGGTGACAATGAACCCAAAATCAAAATCACCGGTACTATTTATGAAAGCGACGGTAAGACACCGGCAGAGGGGGTGATTCTCTTCGTTCATCAAACCAACGCAGATGGAGTATATCCCAAACGAGGCGGTGAAACCGGTTGGGAACGCAGCTACGGTTACATTCACGGATGGGTTAAAACCGATGCTGACGGCAGGTATACCTTCTACACCTTCCGGCCCGGTAAATACGCAACACAACCGGCACACATTCATCCCATTGTTCTGGAACCGAATGGAAAATACTACTGGTTGGGGGCCTACTTTTTTGAAGATGATCCACGGTTGGATGATGACCAGCAAAATCCGGTTGCACCCAGAGGAGGAAGTTCAGGCGTTGTATCCCTGAAAAAAGAAAACGGCATCCTGGTTGGAGAAAGAGATTTCATTCTGGGTAAAAATGTGAGAGGCTATGAATAAGGCAATCTTCCATACCATCTTTTTTATTCTGATTGCCGGTGCTTCCTGTGTATTCGCAGCGGGTCAAAGTAACGGAGAGCAAAGAACAGACTCAACCGAAAGCATAAACCTGATTGTGGATACCGAGCAATCGGTAGTAAAATGGAGAGGAACCGAAATGCGAGGTTCCGACAGCCACGAGGGAATCCTGAAGTTGCGTGAAGGCCACCTGGAATTAGATGGTGGTCAGCTGACCAGCGGTTATTTCATAGCCGATATGCACTCCATAACGGTAACCGACATCCCCAAAAGTGATCCGGTTCCGCGGCGATATTTAACCGAGCATCTGGAAAGTGAAGACTTCTTTTATGTGGAGAAATATCCAACAGCCGGATTTGAAATCACCCAAACCCAAAAGCTGGAAGCCGATCGGGTGAGGATAACTGGCAATTTGTCGATCAGAGATGTAACCCGGACAGTGGAATTTTCCGCCACAAAAGCATCTGATGAGTCAAACTTTCGTTACACGGCTTCCTTTACTATCGACCGGTTTGAGTATAATATCTCTTATCAGGGAAGTTACTGGAAACGAATTACGAGCCTTATCGACAATAATTTTGTGGATGCTGAGATCTCCATTTCTGTTGAGTTGGTTGCACTCACTATGAATAATTGAGGGAGCTTAGTTCCGGATTCGGTTAGTTAAAACCCTGCAATTCCGTATTTTTGAGGCATGCAGAAAGAATTACAAATCCGAGTGCTGCCCGATGTGGCAGGAGAGTCTCATTTACTGGAAGAATACCTTATTGATAAAGAGGGGTTAGCCCCGGAAGATCTGCGTCATGTGCAGGTTTTACGTCGTTCCATCGATGCCCGATCCAGACAGGCTTACTACAACCTGAAAGTACGGATGTATATCAACGAGGAGTTTGAACCGGATGAAATCTCTCTTCCCGATTATCCCAATGTGAGTAATGCCGAGGAGGTGATAATAATTGGAGCAGGTCCGGCAGGCTTGTTTGCTGCACTTGAGCTGCTGGAAAATGGGCTGAAGCCGGTCATCATTGAGCGTGGAAAAAATGCAAAAAACCGGATTCAGGACCTGAAGGGAATTAACGTCAGGCATGAGGTGAATGAGGATTCGAACTACTGCTTTGGGGAAGGTGGAGCCGGAACCTATTCGGATGGTAAGCTATACACGCGCTCCAAAAAGCGGGGTGATGTCCGGAAAGTGCTGGAGCTGCTGGTTGGTTTCGGAGCGGTAAAGAACATCCTGGTGGAAGCTCACCCTCACATTGGAACCAATAAACTGCCGGATATTATAGCCAACATGCGGGAGTGTATTTTACAACACGGCGGAGAAATTCATTTCAATACCCGTGTTACAGATCTAATAACTGATTCTTCTTCCATAAAAGGAGTGATTGCACAAGACGGAACCAGGTTTACGGCTAAAAGAGTGATCCTGGCGACAGGGCATTCTGCCCGTGATATTTTTGAGCTTCTGCACCGAAAGGGGATAGAAATTGAACTTAAGCCGTTGGCCATTGGGGTACGTGTAGAGCATCCGCAGTCACTGATAGATTCCATTCAATACAACTGTGAAACCCGGGGAGATTATCTTCCGCCTGCTGCCTACAGTATTGTTAAACAGGTGGATGATCGCGGGGTGTATTCGTTTTGTATGTGTCCGGGTGGCGTTATAGCTCCCTGTGCAACCTCGCCGGGGGAAGTTGTGACCAACGGGTGGTCTTCTTCACGCCGGGCCCGATCTACGGCCAACTCGGGCATTGTGGTAGAATTGAAGCCTGAAGACTTTAAACCGTTTGAAAAGTTCGGCCCGCTGGCAGCAATGGAATTTCAGCGCTCCATAGAACAGAAAGCCTGGGCAGAAGGAGGGAAAACCCAAACGGCACCGGCTCAGCGACTGCGGGACTTTATAAAAGGGGATGTTTCTGAGGACTTGCCCAACACCTCTTATGCACCGGGCATTACCTCGGTTGAACTGGGTTCGGTTTTGCCGGACTTCATCCATAAAAACCTGAAAGAGGGGTTTCTCCAATTCGACCGCAGCATGCGTGGCTACCTGACGAATGATGCGGTAGTTCATGCTCCTGAATCCCGTACTTCAAGTCCGGTTAAAATCCCAAGAAACAGAGAAACCCTGGAGCATGTACAAATCGCCGGATTATATCCCTGTGGCGAAGGAGCCGGCTATGCTGGGGGAATTGTCTCTGCAGCCATGGATGGGATGAGGTGTGCCAAGCAGATTAAGATGAGGCAGGGAAACTAAGTATAGCTTAGAGAACCAAACCCGATTCTATTTTGGAAATCAGGTGAATCGTATTACTATGGAGCTTTGTCGCAGGCTTGCCTACAAGTGCAAGGGCTTCAATCAGAACCGCAAAATGGATGGTGTTGCTTAAGTGGGAAAAGATATATTCAAGAGTCAGGAAGCACGAAACAGACAGGAAGAATGGTTTCAACTTTTTTTAGCTAAGGTTGATCTGAATGTGAATTTTAAGATGGTTCCTACAGCATTCGGGGAAAGCCATGTTTTATTGGCCGGTAATCCTGACAAGCCACCGTTGGTTTGCCTGCACGCTATGCTTACCAGTTCGGCTCACTTGCTTTCTGAAATCAGGTACCTGGCCGAGCATTACCAACTCATTCTTCCGGATATTCCCGGGTTTTCTGTAAAAGGCATCCCTGAACGGCTTTCATTTAAAGACAATAGTCATTCTCAATGGCTTGCCGGGGTTATAGACTCTTTTGAACCGGAAACGGTTCACTTATTCGGGGTAAGCATAGGCGGGTATATTGCCCGGGAATTTTCTTTAGCTTTTCCTGAACGGGTTGGTAAGTTGATCCTGTTAGTTCCGGCGGGCATTTTTCAGGCTCCGGTGATTAAAGGCTTAATGACCCTGACGATTCCGATGATTAAATATAAATTCAACCCGTCCGAAGAGAATCTGAAAAACCTGGTAGATTATTTCTTAACAACCTGGGATGATGATTGGGCTCATTTTCTTGGTGATTCCATAAATGACTTCATCACTCCAAAGAAAATTCCGTCGGTCGCTTCTGATGAAGAACTGCAAAACTTAACTATGCCGGTTCTCACTATTGCTGCAGACAATGATTTGTCTTTTCCCGGAGAACCATTGATTGAAAGGGCTACAGAACACATTCCGAATGTTGAAACGGAGCTGCTGCCGGATACCCGTCACAGTCCGCCAACTACGGAAGAATTCAGGAGATGGCTTTCTCGACGGGTAGATACATTTTTAAAGGGATGAGATATAACCTGAAATCACTGTTTCCAGAAAGCAGGAGAGAAGATGATCAGCACGGTAAAAATCTCGAGCCGCCCAACCATCATCAGCATAATCAAAATCCATTTGCCAAGATAAGGAAGTCCGGCAAAGTTATCGGTAGGACCAAAATCACCCCAACCCGGACCGATATTACCAATAGCAGCTATACTTGCCCCAATAGACGACATGATATCGTAGCCAAACAGACTGATAGCAAAAGCTCCGGCTGCAAAAATGAACACATAGAGAATGAAAAAGCTCAGCACCGTCTGCTGGATATTTCGGTTAATGGCCTGATCGCCGATTCTTACCGGAAGGATAGCTTTGGGGTGAATGATTTGCTTGATCTCTCGTCCGGTATTACGAATCAGAATCATCCAGCGAATCATTTTAATACCGCCGCCGGTTGAGCCGGCACAACCCCCGGTAAAAAAGAGCAGGAACAGGAAAAAGGCCCCGATGGAATTCCAGACTTCATAATTGTCGGTTCCAAAGCCTGTGGTTGTTACAATGGCCAGTACCTGAAAGGCTCCGTACCGAAGAGCGTCAAGAATGTTATAGTTATCAATTACCCACAGCGAACCGGAAATGATTACAATGCCGATGAAAATAACGAGCGTGTAGAAGCGTATCTCCCGGTTGCCAAAAAAGGCCTCTTTGTCGCCCTGAATAAGCCGGAAGTGCATAGCAAAGTTAATCCCCGCCAGGTACATGAAAATGATGATGACCCAATCCACATAAGCGGAGTTAAAGGCCTCGATACTGGCATTTTTAGTTGAAAATCCACCCGTTGCCATAGTCGCAAAAGCATGGTTAATGGCTTCGAACCAGTCCATGGAAGGATGAAGCCACAGCAAAATGAACTCGGCAGCAGTAAAGGCTACGTAAATGCCCCATAAAAGCTTAGCTGTCTCTTGTACGCGCGGGGTGAGCTTATCGGCGGTAGGACCAGGTGACTCTGCCTGAAACAGCTGCATGCCTCCAATTCCTAATAAGGGAAGGATTGCCAATGATAAAACGATAATACCCATTCCCCCCAGCCAGTGAGCGAGTGACCGCCAGAATAAAAAGCTTTTGGGGATGTCTTCAATCTGCGGATTCCGGAAACCGTCGCTGGTGGTTCCGCCCAGTATGGTTGAGCCGGTGGTCGACAAACCGCTCATGGTTTCGAAAACGGCATCGGTAAAAGAAGGGAGAACTCCTGAGATCACAAAAGGGAGGGCTCCGACTAATGAAAGTGAAAGCCAGGTAAGACTTACGATCAGGAAGCCTTCGCGGACTCTGAGCTCTTCCTGAGGGCGAAAGGAATACCAAAGAGCACCACCCACCACAAAAGCGATAGCAGCTGAAAACAGGAAGGAGTGCCAGGTATCTTCTCCATAGTAAAAGTCGACAAAAGCAGGAAGCATCAGGGCGAAACCCATAAAAAAGATAAATGCACCCAACACTCCCAGTACAACAAGGAAGTCAATTTTTGCCCGGTTCAGGTTTGAAGTCGGTGAAAGAGCCATTATTGAAAAAGCTTGGTTACTTTATCGATGGCAGAAGGCACGCAGAATATCATAACCCGGTCGTTTGCCTTCACTTCCGTTGCACCTGTGGCAATTTCAACCGAACCATCGCAAAGAACACCACCGATCACGCATCCATCCGGAAGGCGCAATTTTTTGATGGGTTTGTTGGTGATTTTAGAGCCTTCATTGGCTTGCAGTTCAATAACCTCTGCCTTAATGCCTCTCAGTTCGGTAACTGAAATTACGCGTCCCCGGCGCACATATCGGTGAATTTCGTTGGAAGCAGCTACTTTCTTGTTTATAACGGCGTCCAGCCCGATGGTTTGAGCCAACGGGATGAAATCGGGTTTGGAAACAAGGGCTACTGTCTTTTTCACTTCCAGGTGCTTGGCCATCAGGCAGGAGATGATATTGGATTCCTCGTCATCAGTCACCGCTATGAAAGCATCCATGTCGCTGATACCCTCGGTGGCCAGTAAATCCGGGTCGGTAGGATTCCCGTTTAACACCATCACTTCCTTAAGCTCGATAGCGAGTTCCTCAGCCGTATCATAATCCGGTTCAATCAGTTTAATGGACCAGTTCTTGGAAGGATCGGCGCAGAGAATCCGGGCAATCATGGCTCCCATAGCAGAACCGCCGGCAATCATAACCGAATTCAATTCCATCTCTTTCTTACCAGTCGTTTCAATGATGAAAGGGATGTTTTCGGTTTTAGCCAGAACAAACATCTGGTCGTATTTCTGAAGCTTTACCGAACCATTGGGAATAATAGTACGCCCACGCCTGCCAATAGCTACCACGCGAAAAGTAACATCAGAGTGGAGGGCGGAATATTCATTTAATGATTTGCCAATTAAAGGTGAATCAGGTTCCAGGCGTATCCCAATCAGCTGCATGCGGTCTTCCGCAAGGTTAATTACATCACTGGCTGATGATCTCTTCAATAACTGGGCGATTTCCTGGGCGGCACTTAGCTCGGGGTGAATCATTACATCGATACCAAGATCAGAGGGGGTAAGGGGGGCGTTGTCGTCAGAGAACTCATCACTGCGAATCCTGGCGATCACCATTTTTGCCCCCAGCCGTTTCCCGATCATACCGGAAATCATATTCACCTCATCGATGCTGGTAACTGAAATCAGTATATCTGCTTCAGCTACATCGGTTTTTACGAGATCTTTAACGGAGGTGGCATTTCCTTCTATGGTGAGCACATCGAGAGAATCTGATACCTTGTTGAGGCACTCTTTCTCACGGTCAAGTACGGTAACGTCGTGTTTTTCTGATGAAAGTACGCTGGCGAGGTCGTATCCAATCTCCCCGGCACCAATAATAACAATCTTCAAATGAAGCCTGATGATTAATTATAAAACGTTCAATGTTACCATCTTTTTTAGTGAAAATAAAACCGTATAGAATATTTTAAATCCAATATTAACTTGCAGATACTGATCTATTCAGTGATAATAACCATTTCGGTTTCAACGGGCGATGATTGTTTCACCTGCAGGTCTCTCACTCTCACCCTGAAGCGATTCTCTCCCTTTTGAACCGGCAGGCTGATTCGATAGCCAACTCCAATTTCTTCTCCATCCTGCAGCCAGGTAAACTTAACCTGTGAAACCTCACGGTTTACTTCCGGCGCTCTGATTACGGTAAAAGGATTAGCCGGATTCCATTCCGCATTCCGTACGGTATCGGCTTCATTTGTAAACATCAGGGGCTCGGATACCACGATAGGGAATTTCACAGACGATGTGGGCCGCTGCTCATAAAACCACATCAGGTGCAGGCTGTCCGGACCCGGGGTATCGGCCGACCAGCTGTTTTGATACGCTCCGTCCACTACAAACCTCCAGTCGTCCTGCCGGGGTATTTTCAGGTCGCTGATGGAAAGGCTGCCCCCAAAACTGATTTGCTCCGGATAATCGGGATCGATATCCGGATGGCCGATGGGAATGATATGAACCACGGCAGAGTCTACCGAGTTAGATATTCCTCGTCCATCATCTTGAATCAGGGTTATGCGATATTCCCGAAGTTGGGTGGGGGTGAAGGTGGAATCATCGATGAGGTGGTTATTCACCTTCCACTGCTGAATCAGGCGATCGCCGTCACGGTCGGTATCAGGTCCTCCCGAAAGTCGGACTTGGCGATTCAGATATACTTTTCCGGGAGCGGTTATCTCAGGCTGGGGTGAACTGTTGGCGAAAAAGCGTTTCTCCATACGAACCCGGTTATTATTGGAAGGGGAGTTATCCTTCACCTCCAGTGCGACGGTGTGAAATCCGGGCTCAACGGTTTTAATGATCTCCGAGGCATTTTTGCTTATTAATTCCCCATCAAGGAACCAACTATACTCTTTGATAAAACCGTCCGGATCATTTGATTGTAAGGCATTCAGACTTAAATCAGAACCGGCAGGAACCGTTTCGGCAAGGTTCCATACGATATTCGGAGCAGCGTTTACTTTTATGGATTTCGTCAGGGTCACGGTATTACAGCCACTGGATGAATCAGTTTGGAGAAATAAAGTCACCAGGTATTCTCCCGGTTCAGTAAATGGGTGATCGGCAACCAGGCCCTGAACGGTTTCTACTGACCCATCCGGTACATATTCAATTCTCCATTCGGCATTGATTATTTCATCTTCTGCCGAAGAAGCACTCCCATCCAGGGTAATCACATCACCGGGACTGGCCCACTCTTGTAAATTAAAAACGGCATTCGGACCTTGAATTACCCTTACGGTTGCTCGTACCTGATTTGTATTTCCACACTGTGCTGACCCGGATCCCTGAACCGTTAGGGTAAGTGGATAAATACCGGGTTCGGTGTACACATGCTGTACTTTTGGGCCGCTTTCAGTAGTTCCGTCTCCAAGGCTCCAAACCAGGGAGGGAAGAGCTCCTGAGGGGTCCACACTGTTTGAACCATCGAGGTTAAGCGCGGTATTCACACAAATGGTGGTATCGCTAACATTCATCTTGGCTACCGGAGAACCTTCTACAATCACCGGTATCTTGGCAACGGTCTTTTCCTCGGTGATGCCATCGGTGAGTTCCAGGCGGGCCTCATAAACACCGGGGGCATCATAAACATAAGAGGGGTTCGCTTCTTTGGAGGTTTCTCCATTCCCAAAATACCAGGTTACATCAAAGTCGTTTCCATCTGGATCGATACTGCTTGAACTGTTGAATAAAACTGTTTTTCCGCTACAGGTGGCAATCAGGGAATCAACGATTGCTTCAACTGGGCGATTGATAAGTATGCGGATGGTTTCCTGGTTACGGCTGTTGGATAATCCAAGTCCGTCATGTACGGATAAGCCCACGATGTGTACCCCAAATTCCGGAGCTCTCCAGCTGAAACTGGCTTCATTTCGCTTGGAGCCATCCGGGAGTGTCCATTCAAAAAACACTTGGTCGTTATCTACATCATACGTCTCGGAAGCATCCAGTTTAATATCGAGGGAGTTGGACCGGACTACTCGTTCTGTAATGATATAAGGCTCATGGTTTATGTTGACCGTCCCTTCTTTAGAAATGGTGGAATTAGCAAGACCCTGATTGTCGGTAGCTGTGAGAGTAAAGTAATGCGGTCCGCTTTCTCCAAAGCTTTTGGTTACAATGGGGCCGTTCATTTCAGTTCCATCCGGGAACGACCATTTCAGCTCCCGAATCTCACCATCCGGATCGTAGGTTTCGGTGGCATCGAACGTTACTTCATCACCCGGCGCAATTTTATCCGGGGTGATATTCCATTTAAGTACCGGAGCATGATTCACCCATACATCCTTGCTGGAAAGGTCCTGGGCATTTTCGTGACCGGAATTATCCTGAACTCTCAGGGAAATGGTGTGTTCGCCGGGGTCGTTGATCGTCAGCGTTGGGTTTGGGCCCGTGGCAGCAGGCACACCATCTATATACCACTGGTAGCCGGTAATAAAACCATCCTTGTCTGTGCTTTGGGTGCCATCAACCCGGAAGGCGTGTCCGCCGGCAAGCGTGTCAGGCACGGTAAAATCAGCAACCGGATATTCGTTTATCACAATCACATGGCGCTTTTTCTCTACCTCATCTCCTTTCCTGATGGTCACATTGACTGCATAGGTGCCGGGTTTCTCATACAAATGAGAAGGCTGAACACCGGAAGCTACTGTTCCATCCCCAAAATCCCACTCAATAAGAACGGAATCGGAAGCGGTGTTGGTGGAAGTCGTGAGAGAATCATTCAGCGTAAATCCAACTTTTGAAACCGATGAAACCCGCGGCGCTTCGATAACCGCGTTGGGATCGGGAAGCGGTTGTTCAAACTGAATCTCATCTGTCAAAAGGCTATCAGTTGCAGGACCGGATTGAGTAGAATCACTTAAAGTAGAATCCGATGATGCCTGCACGTTCTTGGCGCGGGGAGGAGTAACCGTGTACGAACCGGTGATAGTAAACCGGGAATTATCGGTATTAGTATTATCATCAACCGTTAAGGTTACATCAAAGGTGCCGGTGGCTAAATGGCTTATAGCCACCTCGCGCTTTGTATTCTCGCTGCCGGTAACTCCCAATCCTTCCCATTCATAGCTGAGGGAATCGCCGTCACTGTCGTTTATGTTTATGGCAGAAAAGGTAAGTAACTGGCCGGTCTGGAAGGTAGAGTCGTAACGAATTTCAGCATAAGGCTGACTATTTACACGGATACGCAGCTGGCGCTGGCTGTTGTTACACCTCGCTACAGTTCCACTATTACTCACCCGAACCGAAATGATATGAGTGCCGGCATCCTCTGAAGAGAAATCAAAGGTTGGCCCATTACCTGCCGGACGTCCGTTTACAAACCAGGTATAGCTCAATTCCTGCCTGCCGAGATCGTAAGAGTTTTCCGCCGAAAGGGTGATAACCTCTCCGGGTGCTACAATTTCCTTTGGACTTTGCAAGCGGGCAATGGGCGGACTGGTAATATCTATGTCTGTTGAAGTGACCCAGAATTTTGGCAGCACATTCGGTACCGGGTTGGGTACTTTCACATGTATGGTTTGTTTGCCCCGAACGGTAAACGGTATGTTTGGAGAAAAACCGGTAGCCAGTGTTTTTTCGTTAATAGTCCATTCCGCATTCTGCATCTCTCTTTGCGAAAGGATAGTGCTGCCGAGCCTGAAAGTTTTATCCGTACAGTTATTGGCGGTGGTGGTTTGAATATTGAAATCGGGTTTTGCAGTCGGATGGAAGTGACCTTCATACAACCATAAAATAGGCCGTTCCTTACCGTAAATTGCGATGTTGTTCAGTATCTGCCTGGAGCCGCTGATGCTTACGGCCCATTCGTTTTCAATACCAAAGCTGTTTTCAGGGAGGCGGGTGTTTTCCTGACTAAGTGGGTAGTACGTTCCGGTTGCATCGGTGATTTCAATCTTACTGTCTTCTTCACCGTCGGCTTCCAAAGTTGGGAGCTCAACGCCCGGACTGTAGGGCTTCACTTGTACGCTCTGTTCCGGTGACATATCAAAAATGCCAATCCCCAGGTCTATGGTGATAATCTTCCAGGGTTGACCTTCAAGCGGATCACCAACCGTATTTCTGACTCTCAGGTCAAAATTATTTACATCATTCCCGCCATCGGCTGTAACCCGAACGATGAATCCATTTTCAACTTCTTCGTTGAGCACAAATAGGTTAATCCAGCGGCCTTTGAATCGTTCTTCGTTCATCACCGACAAAGTTTCCAGGTCTGAACTATTACCGGATTTCTCAGTAATTTGGTTATCACTGAATGAATAGAGCTCATCAAAAGGATAGATGCGATAGGTGGTTGTGGTGTTGGCGTTTGTGGTGGTAATCTGATCAATGGTACCGCCAATACCGGCATCAAAAAGCTGAAGCATAGCTTTGGGAGCATCGGCATCCGGCTTTATCCAGATGTCATACTGATGTCGGTTGTCCCCGCTTTTGAACTCGGTATTCCGTCCCGATATAGAGAGAAACATATCCTGCGCCTGCAGCAAAGCCAGCGGAGATAGAAAAAACATCAGAAGAAGATATGTACAAAAGGCTATTTTCTTCATTGGTCTGCCTCAACAATAAATGTCTTCGTTAAATAGGTTTGATCTGTGCTCACGTCCTTAAAGGCAATGGTTAGTTCGCCGGGAATAAACGTGATTTTAGTCCCCCAGCGGCCCTGACCGTCGGTTGCAATAGTTCGGGACTGCTGTTGGTTTGAAATTATCACCTTCAACCCATTGTAAGCTTTAGAGGAAATAATAGTACTGCCTGCTTTTACTCGGTTAGATTGTAATGCAGAAGCTTTACCAATGTTGAAATTATAGAGCCGATCTTCGGTAAGCCGGGCTACAATTACATCCAGTTCGGATACATTACCGGTCGGGTCTCTGGATATGATTTTTATATCGGTTTCTCCCGATAAATCCGAAAGGGTATGTGAAAAGCGACCGGATGAAGCTACCGACACTCTCTTTCCATTCATGGTGAGAACGGCATCAGGTTCAGTAACGCCTTCAACAGCGTAGGTATCGCCCGAGGTTAACAACATGTTGCCCCGAATGTTATCCACAAACACCGGAGGGGGCTGATTATCTACGTTTCGGATAATTCTCGCTGTTTTGGAAAATGGTCCTCTAAGCCCAAGCTGATCCGTAGCCTGAACCCGAACGTAGGTCATACCCATAGGCAGGTTTTCAATATTTACCGCTGTTTCGGTGGTGGTTACTTCAGTAAGTTGGCCGTCAAAGTTCGGAGAGTTACTATATTGGACCCGGTAATTAGCAGCGTCGTCTATTTCCCGGAAAGCAAAAAGAAGTTCCTCTTCATTGATAAGGGTATCAGCCGATGACCAGTCCAGTTCCGGAGCAGGAAGAAGTTCCACCGGTTGTAACGGATCTTTTCCTTCCTCTACAATGGTACCCTGATTTTTTTGGATGGTGATGGTGATATCGTTGGAGTTAATGATGGCTTCTCCGTCGTAATTGGATAGCTTGGCCCGTTCAACTCCTTCCGTTTCGGCATAAAAATTTTGAGTTTTCAGTTCAGTACGTGAAGGCCCGGCGTTCAATACATATGTACTTCGGTCTTTTCCGGCGGCAGAAAGTTTGGCTAACAAACCGCCGTCTTCTAAGGTAATTTCCGTATCGCTTGCATTGTTGAGCTTATCAATTCGGGATTTACGGATTACGGCGATGGTATTGGGGTTTACCTGAATATCACTGCCGTCGGTAAAGGAGAGGGTGGCGTAGCTTTCAATCAGCGTTCTGATGCCGTCCGATTGCTTGAATAAATCTCCAATAAATGAGTCCGACCAGCTGCCCAGTAGCCCAACTCTCTTATTTACTTCCCCTTTCTTTTTACTGAGCTGAGCCTGCACGTCCACAATCCGGTTATTCATCAGGGTGCTTTCCATTTCGTCGACAGCTTGCTCCAGCTGCCCGGCATAGCCAATAGCCTGGTCCAGTTCACCCTCACTGATGGAGGTAGAATATTTGCTGATAATTTCCTTAACGGCTGCATATTCTTCAGCAGCAAATACGGTGGCCCCGGAATTAATGAGGTCACTGATCCGCTTTTGTTGTTCGTTCACTTTCGAAGAAAACTCAGCAAAATTCTGTAACTGCAGGATGGCCGACGGTTCCAGCGTAAAGGAATTTTTATCAACATCGTGCGAGGCCATTTCGATAACAAGGGGCCAGTTGACCGTGCTTCCCGTATAGCGCTGGGCGATCAGCTGCAAATCCTGTGATTGAAAGGTGAGCGGGTTTTGTTGGGCATAGATTTCTCCCGGTTCAACAGAAAACAACATCAGCGATATGAGCAGATAGCGGTATTTCATATCAGGTGAGGCTCTGTCCATTTGTTTTTGGGATTACCAGGGTAAAACGGCTGCCAATAGCTTCATTCGATTCCAGCTCAATTTCCCCATCGTGCTGATGCATAATCTCGCGAACATAAGCCAGGCCCAATCCCGTCCCTTTTTCCCGGGCGGTTGCTTTAGACCGGACGCGATAAAACTTGTCGAAAATTTTCTTTTGATCTTCGGTACTTATCCCAAAACCATGATCGGTTACGCTAAAGCGGATGTTCTCTGGTGTTTCAGTAAGCTGAATCTCAATGGTTCGGTTTTCATCCCCGTATTTGATGGCATTACTGATCAGGTTTTGCACAGCATCAAATAATAGATCACTGTTTCCTTTCACTTTAAAATCACGGCCGGTTTTCTTTGAATCTATTCTCAGGTTTTTCTCGCTAAGGAGGGGGCTGGTTATTTGCTGAACATGCTCAACTACTTTCTCCAGATCTACATTTTCAAATTCAGCAGAGTTCTTACCGGATTCCAGTCGTTGAATTTCAAGGAAGCGATTTACCAGCTTGTTCATTCGGTCGCCCGATAAATGAATCTGGTTTACCAAAACCTGCTGTTCTTCATCCTCAATATTATCATTCTCCAGCAATATCTGCGAAAGCCCGAGTACCCCACTAATCGGGTTTTTAAGCTCATGTACAATGATGTTAATCATGTCATTTCGCTTGATATCATTCAGGCGGTCTTCGGTTTTGTCGTGCAGGATAATCATCGCAGCTTGTTCATTATCCTCCTGATCAACGATGGTCACATACTGGAAATCATAGAAATACGATTTCTCTTCTTTTAGAGAATGGGACAATTCCGCCCGGTTAATCTTAATGGTATAAGGGTCCGGGTAATGGATATTCTGCTCAAGCTTGGTGGTTTGGATATCAGCGTGCTCCAAAATTTCATCCGGGGTAATAACCTTTGGATCCAGCTGAAGGCTGTTCAGGAAGTTTTGGAAATTGTTATTCAGGAAGCTGAAATGCTGGTTCTCATCCAAAATACCAATCAGATCCTCGGAATAGGTCATCATGTACTTGTTCTTGGATTCTTCCAGGATGATTCTTTCCACATTTATTTTCTGATAGCGCTGTAGGGTAAGCCTGATGTTTTCCAGCGTTTCCTGCATGAGGTCAAATTCAGGGAGTGAAACGGGCTTAATCTGATGTTCAAAGTTCAGGGCGCTCAGGTATTCTACGTCTGTTATAATCTGTTCAACCGGTTTGTTTACGTGAATACTTACATACCAGCTAAAGCAAAACAGGATGAAGAGAATAACGCCACCGGTTATCACCGAAAACCTGATTAAATCATGCACCGGCTGCAGGATAAAAGAGTCTTCCACCGCTATCACATGCCAAAATGGAGTGGTTTGAAACCGGGAAGTCATAACGAACCAATTACTCCCGTTCATTTCTATGGTAGATTGACTGGAGTAGCTGGCATCACCAACCAGGAAAGCAGGAAATTCAAATGGCTGTTCGGGGACAATGTTATCACCGGTTCCGCTGACGATGTTAGCCACATAATTTCCTCCCAACGGAATGTTAATAAGCTCCCGGGTGATTTGCGATGCATCAAAAAACATATCCAGCTGAAAGATATTACCGCCGATTTGGATTACCCGCTTGGCTATGAAGAAATGGGTGTTTTGTAGGGTGTCGGGGCTCCAGCTAACGTTAATCATGGGATCCAGGCGAGAGGGATACCATTTGTATTTAATACCACTGAAATCAACTTCATCATAAAAAGAACGCCTCATGTCAACTGACTCAGTCGATGATTGCTCCGAAATGGTGATTCTCATCAAGCCAGGCGTCAGGTTGATGGTTTTGGTAACGATATTCTGGGTTTGCTCCGGGGCTTTGGCTATTTCTTCAGCTGTGTAATTGGTGGAATTCAGCCAGTTTCGGATAATCTGATCGGAGCGTTTTAAGGAGTATTCCTGAAGCTGGGATACAATGGTGGTACGCTCATTAATGATAGCTTCCCTGTACTGCGGACGTACGAATATCCACATCAGCAGGAATGCCATCAGCAACAAAAGAGAAGAGAATAGGAAAATTCTATTCCTCAGCGTCAACCCATCTAACATAAAACACCTATTTTTATTAAGGCTTAAGTTCCGCCTAACTGAGCAAATAATCGATTAGAATAGTCTTATAATCATCGCTTTATCATTTCCGTCAAAGTCATGTTAATGATAGCTTAACATTAACGTAACCTTCTCTTTAGCTGAATTGGGGATTCTTAGCCAACGATTGAATTAAGCATGTATATGTTAATTGGTGGAGATTTTAATAGCAGGGCTAAACAGCTACTCTTACAACTTGGGGAGCTGTGTGAAAAAGATACCGATAAAAAAATACCAGTCGAAGAGCTTGCTGAAGAACTTGAGGTTGACAGAGCAGAACTTAAGAACCTGCTGGAATACCTTGAGAATAAAGAACTGATTAACATAGCGAGTATAGGCGGGCCGTTCCTGTACGGACACGTAAAAATCACCGAAAAAGGTGTTCTGAAAGCTCTGAAGCTTAAATAAAAAAATAGCTCCTGCTTTTACACAGAAGCTATAATTCTAATACCTAATACTGTTCGTTTAATCAGTTGGGTTTAAAATCCCGTCAATGCGCTCAAGGATGTCCGCAATGTGCGCTTTGGAAACGGCATCGGGGATACGACTCTGAGCTCTTTGAAGATCAGCCTGAAGAGTATTAAGCTCAACCCGTAAAAGTGGGCGGATATCAGAAGTAGCCACATCTACCGGATTCCATGACCTTCCGACTTCATCATTCTCAAACATCTCTTCAATGTTCTGAATATACATTCGCTGCAAGTTACGGCGATAGGGATCGATTGCAGCAGGGGAGTACACTTCACTCCAAACACCGCGTCGTAAATCTTCCAGCATGTCAAGCGGGGCATAGGCATCTTCATCGAAAGTATGTGCTTCGTTCAGTCTCAGCATTACGCCGGCATCCATCACATCATTCAGTAAACGAGCCTGCAGGTTTTTGACTCTTTCGAGGGCTCCGGCGTGTTCTATACGGCGGAGGATCTCCTTGTCCAGCAGCCAGTCGGGCGTAGTGAAAACATGGTCATTGAGGAAATCCATGGCTTCTTTTTGGTAATCAGCAGGCACCGGGGTATAAAGCACTCCGTCCTGATCGGAAGCCTTTCGCTCCTGGTAAACACCGCCAATATTGGTGGAAACATGGCCGGCATAACGAGCCCATTGGAAAACCAATTCACCATAAATTTCTTCCAGATCATCATAACCTTCACCCGGAGTGGAAGTCCATTCGATTAAATTCGGAACCACACGTTTCAGGTTCATGAGTCCATAGGTACTGGCCTGAACCGGATCGTTGGATAAATCCTCGGTTTGAGAAGAAGGATCCCAGCCTGTGGAAGAAGCAAAACGATAAACAGGGTCGCCGGCTTTTTCTTCAATCCAGCTGTCCAGAATGGGTTTTTCATCTTCGGGAGTTTCAGCCTCAGTAATTACACGGTATCCCCAGTTTACAGCATATTTATCGTAGGGTCCGATTTTTCGAATGAACCGGATGTTCTCATCACCGGGCTGAGCAATGTAGTTCTGGCGTGCATACTCCATGATGGTGGTTGCGATTCCATACTCTTGCGTAAAAGTACCGGAGCGAAGGGAATCCACAGGATAAGCCGAACTGGACTGCATGTTATGGGGAAGTCCGATAGCATGACCCACTTCGTGAGCAATTACCCGGCGCATGGTTTCGCCAATCAGGTCATCATCCAGCTGTAGTTTTCGGGCATCTGGGTTAGCAGCTCCCGTTTCAATCATCAACCGGTTGCGATAAGAACGCATGTGATTATGGTACCAAACAATATCACTTTCAATAATTTCGCCGGTTCGGGGATCGCTCACACTTGGCCCAACCGCATTCCTAATGGTGCTGGCTACCCAGCGAACGGTGGAATAGCGAATGTCTTCAGGACTCCAGTCCGGATCTTCTTCCGGGGAGGGCGCTTCTTTGGCAATCACAGCATTTTTAAAGCCTGCAGCTTCAAAGGCTTCATTCCAGTCTTCCACACCTTGCTTTACATATGGCACATATTTCTTGGGAGTAGCGGGGTCGAGGTAATACACTATCGGTTTTACCGGCTCTACCAGTTCGCCCCGTGCATAAGCTTCGGGATCTTTGGGTTCCAGTCTCCACCGGCGAATGTAACTGACTTCCTTCGCTTTTTGAGCTTCCAGTCCGTAGTCAATTTGATCGACCGTAAACCAACCCACACGATAGTCTTCATAACGGGGTCGCATTGGCTCCTCGGGAAGTAGCACCATAGACTGATTCATCAGCATAGACAGGGTATTGGTACCCTGATCGGAGGGAGGATTGCCGGCATCGTAGGTAAGTACGTGGCGGACTTCAATATTCTTCGGGAAACTCTTGGCAGACTCAATATAGGTTCGGTTTCCATCCAGGCGCCGCACCTGATATTGCCTTCGTAAAAAGCTGATGGCACCGCTTATGGCTTCAATATCGGAAGTGAAGAATTCGGTCATTTCAATAACCACAGAAGCCGAGTCTTTGCCAATGGTTTCTATCGGGAAGGCAGCGAGAATGGGGGCAAAATTATTAGCCTTCACTGATTTATAGATCGGCAGCGTATCGCTGGCAACGGCATTGTAGGATTGCTTTCGGATTAAAATCTGATCGCGCTGACGCTCGAAAGTAAGTACCTGTTCAGCGGTTTTTGATCCTCCAGAGAAAAACCCGAAATAATCGGTTGGTACCTGTGCGATACGACTTACCAGTAACATCTCTCGGTTTAGCAGGGAATCCGGAATTTCGTAGTAGAGTTTGTCATCAACCCAATGCACATCAAACAAGCCTTCATCGGTTTTGGCTTTATCGGTGATTACTTCCGAGTAAGGCTTAATACCATTAGAGGAAGGGCTGGCAGATCGGGAGGGTTTTTGAGCGGGGTTTGATGTTGTTTCTTTGGAAGAGGTACAGCCTGCAATTAGTAAGAAGGAGAGAACACAAGCAGTAATAAGTTTAGTAGAAAAAGCGTGCATAGGGTCAATAATTTAGTTTCCGAAAGTTGAGTGGATGAAATTAGCACAAATGATTCAAATTTTTAGACATTAACCACAAATAACAAAATAGTTTTACAACTTAATATGAAATATTCATTCGTCAGTTTTGGATAAAAATACCTACCTTTGCATCCCTTTAAATGACAGCATAACCAAACGTTTTAAATCATGATTATTGGAGTTCCTAAAGAGATTAAAACCCACGAGAACAGGGTAGCTATTCAGCCCGGCGGCGTTGTTCAGATGAAGCGCAACGGACATGAAGTGTTAATCGAAAAAAATGCTGGTGTTGGCAGCGGGTTCAGCAACCAGGATTATATCGATGCCGGTGCTACCATTATTGACGACGTGGAGGAAGTATGGAAGAAGGCCGAAATGATCATGAAAGTGAAAGAGCCGATCGCCGTTGAGTATCCACGCATGCGGGAAGGACAAGTGATCTTTACTTATTTTCATTTTGCAGCTGAAGAAGCGCTTACAAAAGCCGTGGTTGACTCAAAATGTATTGCCATCGCTTATGAAACGGTAGAAAAAACTGACCGTTCATTACCGCTGCTTATACCGATGAGTGAAGTAGCAGGACGAATGGCTGCTCAGGAAGGAGCTGTTTACCTTGAAAAACCCAAAGGCGGTTTAGGAAAACTGATGGGTGGAATTCCCGGTGTACCTCCGGCTAAAGTATTGGTATTAGGCGGTGGAGTTGTAGGTGTGAACGCGGCCAAAATCGCTGCCGGTATGGGCGCCGATACTACCATCATGGATATCAATATGCCACGCCTGCGTTACCTCGATGATGTAATGGACAAGAATGTGAACACCATGTTCTCATCGGAAGCGAATATCCGCAAGATGCTTCCGGATGTGGATCTGATTATAGGTGCAGTACTGAAGCCCGGCGCCAAAGCCCCGCACTTGATTACCCGAGATATGCTAAAAGAAATGAAGCCCGGAACCGTATTGGTTGACGTGGCCATTGACCAGGGCGGATGTTTTGAAACCTCCAAGCCAACCACCCACAAAGATCCTGTTTATATGGTTGAAGATGTGGTGCACTATTGCGTGGCCAACATGCCTGGCGCGGTTCCTTACACTTCTACCATGGGACTCACCAACGTGACGCTTCCATATGCGGTATCACTGGCCAACAAAGGCTGGAAGAAAGCCCTGAAAGATGATGCGGAGCTCCTCAAAGGCCTGAACATCGCCAACGGTACCATTGTGTATCAGGATGTAGCCGAAGCCTTCGACATGGAATGGGACGAAGTGGATTCTGTTCTTAATTAAGTCTATGGCCAAATCTAATTATTACCTGTAGGGCGGACAGTTTGTCCGCCCTTTTTTGTTTGGGGTAGTTGGTTGCCTTTTCATAGAGGACCCTCTCTCTGTCTCTCCCTCCGGCGCGTCTATAATATATCCAATCCTTAGTTGGGGCCGCAGGGAAAGAGGACTCGTTGGTGAGGGTTGGTATAGTGAAAAGAATTGAGTTATGGGAACAATCTTTTAATTCGGCGCTCCCTCCATATAAGCGTAGCGCAATAGGGAGGGCCGGGGTGGGTCGGTTTGCGAAGGGCTGGTATATTTAAAACCCAAATGCTTTCACACTCACGAGTCACTCACAAAATTTTGTCTTTGAGTCCCAAAATTTTGGGTTGGAAAGAGAAAAATTGAAAGATTTTCCTATCCAAAAACATTGGTTAGGACCTCCAAAGGGTGATTTATGAGATTAATTTAAAAAATATCAAAAAAATTTAAACTCAAATTTAAGAACGCTATTTCACCTACGATAACTGCAGTAACCAAAACAACGGAATCAATAACTAAAACTAAAAAGGTGAATAATCATGGCAAGTTTTGGAGATCTAAACAGAGTAAATACGAATGTGCAGTCACTGGACTCACAGTTATCACTAAACCGAGTAAACCGTGACCTGGCCGACAGCCGTATGCGTATGTCAACCGGTCTTAAAATTAACAAAGCAGAAGACAATGCTGCCGGGTACTCGATTGCAACCAAATTGAAAAGTAGAACAGCCGGACTGGAGCAATCTCTTCAGAACGTAGGCGATGCCAAGTCGGTATTGGACATTGCAGAGTCCAGCTTCGACACCATTATGGACAGCCTCGTTGAGATGAAAGGCCTGGCTACACAGGCTGCTAACGACACGTTAGGCGACACCGAGCGTGGCTACATCGGCGACCAGATCAAAGCCTTGGGCGACGATATCAACGAAATCGCTAACCAAACCGTATTCCAGGACTTCGACCTGCTGAACGGTGCTACCGATGATATGTCCGGTTCATTGTCACTGACTTTCCAGGTGGGTGAGCGAGCTTCCGATACAATTACTACAAACATCGATGCTGTAAACGTTGGCGAGCTGTTTGCTTCCAGTGGAGACGCTTCTCTGGGTGCTACAACAACCGCCGGTGGTGGTGCTGCTGCAGGTGCAGCTATCTCAGCTACTGCAGCTACAACCAGTGGACAAGGAGCATTGAGTTTCGCTACTACAGCAACTTCAGCTGACTTCCGTAGCTTCCTGAGTGCGGTTGACGGTGCGATTGATGAAATGTCGAACCGAGTGAATGACATTGGTATCACTCAGTCTTCTCTTTCTGTACGTGAAGAGACCCTTTCTGAGTCGATCAGCGCTAACGAATCTGCCAAGTCTCGTATCATGGATACCGACTTTGCAAAAGAACAAAGTAAATCTGTTAAGCTTCAGATTCTTCAGCAGACAGCGACTTCATCCCTGGCGCAAGCTAACATGGGACCACAGTCTGTGCTTGGATTCCTCGGATAAGCCGAAATCCAGCAAACAACATAGTGAATCCATATCGCCAGAAAGGGCGGTATGGATTTTTTTTGATAAAGGATGGAAGACTCCGTTTTTTTTCCTATATTTAAGACAATTAACTCTTAAATAAATTTATGTTGTTATCCAAGTCTTGTGTATATGGTTTGAGAGCCAGTTTATACCTTGCCTCAAGAGCAGAGCAGGAGTATACATCTATTCGCGAAATTAGTGAAGAACTGGAAATTTCCTTCCATTTTCTTACGAAGATACTGCAACAGCTTACCGCAGATTCTTTAATGGAATCCTATAAAGGGCCAAATGGAGGAATCCGCCTATCGGAAAAAGGAAAGAAGGCAACTTTGTTAGACGTAGTTATTGCGATAGATGGACCGGGGCTTTTCACACAATGCGCACTTGGCTTGCCGGGATGCGGATCATCGGCTCCCTGTCCATTACACGATAGCTGGCTGACTGTTCGCGAGTCGATTAAGGAAATGCTGGAACGTACAGACTTGAAGCATTTAGCCCGTGAAGGGAGAGCGAATAAGTTTCGCATCACTGCTGATGGATCATTTGCCTGGCAGTAAAAAAATTTAAATTAATAAAAGATAAAATACTCTTAAATATGGTTAATTCAGAAACACTATCACAGAAAACAGTAGGGCAGATTGTTGCCGAAGATTACAGAGCAGCCCAGGTATTCAGATCGTATGGTCTTGATTTTTGCTGTGGCGGAAAAGTATCGCTTGAGAAAGCTTGTACTAAAAAGGGCTTGGATGTAAATAAAATTGAAACCGATCTTAATGCACTTGATTTAGATACCGGCGAAAATCATAATTACAATGACTGGTCGCTGGACTTTCTGGTGGATTACATCGTTAATAATCACCATAGTTTTGTGCGGAAAATGCTGCCGGAAATTGATTTTTATGCTGAAAAAGTAGCCAAGGTTCATGGCGAGAGAGATCCGGAACTACTTGATATTCTTCAGAATGTACGATTGCTTAGAAGTGAAATGCTGGGTCATCTTCAAAAAGAAGAAGAGGAACTGTTTCCCCAGATTAAAGAGCTGGTTCAGGAACAGAAAAAGGGATCGGTAAAAGAGGCTATAGTTGAAGCCCTGGAAGTCGAGCATGATAAGGCCGGCGATTTAATGGCCAAGATCGAAGAACTAACCCAAGGTTTTAATCCGCCGGAGAATGCATGCGCTTCATACCGCGTACTGTTCCAGAACCTGGCAGGCTTCCAGAAGGATTTACACAAGCATGTACATCTGGAGAATAACATTCTCTTTCCAAAAGCTTTGGAACTTGAGCAACGGTTAAATTGATAGATAAGGGTGGTTGGTTTATAAGCCACCCTTTTTCATTCCGCTTCATTCGCTCTTCACAAATGTAGTGTATTGTAGATTGGGGTTGATCGTTTTACCCCTCCGCTAACAAGCAATAAATTAATTCCTATGCAAAATTCTCTACACACTTTTTCTATTCCTGTAATGGGAACAGGCCATTCAATCGATTCACCTATCAGAGTAGCTCCGTATGGCATCAATTCAGTTATCTCAATAGTGGATGATCTGCTGATTGAACGTATCCGAAAGCATTATGCTACTCTTTTTGAGCTTCCCTATGAGAATATTCCTCGGAATGCAGAAGATGGCAGGGCTCGCCGTATTACCGCATACCTTGATCTGGTTCATGAGATTGTGAATCAAAAATTTGAGGATATCAAAAAGCAGCCTTTTTTTCGGAAGAATGAAAAGTCCAGGTATTTTGAAATGCTCCCCGATTCTTCTGATCTCAAGAAAAAGTATCAGAAATTGGTAGAAATGGCTTCAGGATCCACACGCGATTTTATCGCATCAGAGCTTACCGGTGAGATGAGGCCGGGCTCAATAGATGTAAATATTATGTCGAAAGTGGATGGCTTTAGTTTTCCAAAAAGCGGCCAGCCGATGACAGCAGAATACAGCGATGGCAGTGCTGCACTTCGGGGATATGCAAACAGCCAACTTTCCTCCAGTCTTATTCTCTCAGCCGGTTTCAATCCCCGTCTATATAACTACCTGGCTGAGTTCGAAGACTTCTATCGGGATGTAAAAGGACAAATCAAAAAGAAAATTATTCTGAAAGTGAGTGATTTTCGGTCCGCATTGATACAGGGAAAATACCTGGCTAAAAAGGGCTTGGAAATATTTGAATATCGTGTTGAGTCTGGCTTGAACTGTGGGGGACACGCATTCGCCTCCGATGGGTATTTATTGCCGTCCTTACTCAAAGAATTTCGTGAGAAGAAAGAGATGTTGAGTTCTTCCATTCAGCCGTTGATTGATAAGTTTTATGAAGAAGAACGAGGCCGGGAGTTTAGCACTGAATGGGTCGATAACGACCCCAGAATTACCGTGCAGGGGGGAATTGGTACCAGCGGTGAAGCACGGCGGTTACTGCAAGACTTTGAAATGGATGCCACCGGATGGGGAAGTCCGTTTCTGATGGTTCCTGAAGCTACAACGGTAGACGAACCAACTATGCAACTTCTGCAGCAGGCCAAAGAAGAGGACCTGTATTTATCGGGAGTCTCACCCCTGGGTGTTCCTTTCAACAATGTAAAAAATACGGGTTCGGCAAAATGGCATCAAAAGCGAATAGAAAAAGGTAAACCCGGTTCTCAGTGCCCAAAAGGTTTTTTAGAATCCAACACAGAATTTACAGAAAACCCGATTTGCACGGCCTCAACTCAATACCAGTTGCTGAAGATTGACCAGATTAATCAGAGTGAAGTATCTGATGGTTTAAAAGCAAAGCAACGGGAGAAAGTGCTGGATAAAGCTTGTCTTTGTGATCACCTGGGAAATGGAGCTTTAATTACATTGGGAATTTTGAAGCCTAACCGAGCCCCACAAGCGATTTGTCCCGGCCCGAACATTGCATGGTTTAATCGGCAATACAGCCTTCAGGAGATGGTTGCTCATATCTATGGCAAAATTGACTCGTTGGTGCCGGTAGAACGCCCGCACATGTTTGCTAAAGAATTGGTGATGTATGTGGATTATTTTGAGGAGTTGATCAACCAGAGCGAAAGCCCCGCTGACGATCTTAGAAAACTGACTCGCTTTAAGAAAAACCTGGAAGATGGAATGGCATACTGCCTTGAGATTTCAAAGGGGCAGGCTTATGAGCATGAGAATCTTGAATCGATTACCAGGACAGTGGAAGAACAGAGTAAGCGGTTAGGTGAACTCTATGAGTCTTTACAGTCTTCTGCGTTAGTTCTTGCTTAAAAAAAACATTCCCCTATGCCACTAATAACTCGTCTGTTTCTAAAAACCGGGCTGGTTTATTTTTTAGGAGCGTTGCTGGTTGGGATACTTCTTCAGGTTGATGCCCTTGGGGTTCCAAACGTGGTTCCCATGTTCTGGCACATGTTAATGGTGGGGTGGATAACCCAAATTATTATGGGCGTTTCGTTGTGGATGTTTCCGGGCCGGATCAAAGAAGAGAGCTTTCAAAATCAAAAATGGGCGTGGCTTACCTATGGATTTCTGAACCTGGGATTGATCCAGCGGTTTGTCTCTGAACCGATGATTATTCTCTCTGAAGGAGATCATTGGAAGGTTCTGCTCGTTATTTCAGCTATTCTCCAATTTGTGGCTGTACTTTGCTACGTAATTGAAATCTGGCCCCGGGTACTTTCAAAAGCACAACGGCGCAAGAAGAAAAGCTCCCGCTGATATGACACTCCCATCTCGCTTGCTTATCAAGAGCTCACTCGTTTGCCTGATAGTTGGAGCCTTTCTTGGGGCGCTGATGCTAATCAATAAAGCGATGAATATTGACCCTGAAATTTGGGGGCTTCTGCCGGTTCACATCGAGCTGATGATATTTGGCTGGATCATCCAGTTTACACTGGGAGTGGCTTACTGGATTTTGCCCCGATATCTTAAGGGTGAAGCGAGAGGTAATCGCTTTCTTGCTTACCTCATGGTCTTACTCTTTAACCTCGGAATTTGGTTAATGGTTTTTGCTGAATTAACCGAGGCGGGTGATTATATACACCTTGTTGCACGAGGGCTTGAGTTCTCAGCCGTAGTACTATTCATCAGCCTGCATTGGAAAAGAATTATAAGCTTTAACAAAAATAGGCCTTAAAGCTTCTCGATAACACGCTTCAGCATATTCTGTACATCCTTAGCAACATCACCTAATTCTGCGTTTTCAATAGCCTGCATAGACGCAACAGGGTCAACAGCAGATACCTCTACTTCACCGGTTTCATGCTCCTGAACAATTACATTGCATGGAAGCATTAATCCGATATGACCTTCAGCTTGTAGCGCTTTATGGGCATTGGGTGGATTGCAGGCTCCTAAGATCCGGTATTTCCGAAAATCTACGTCCAGTTTCTTTTTGAGTGTTTCCTTAATGTCGATTTCAGTGAGCACACCAAAGCCTTCTTCTTTTAAAACGGCCGTGGTTTTCTCAATTGCATCGTCAAAAGAGAGTTCGAGTTTCTTGCTGAAATGATAAGACATTGTATCTAAGATTTGTGTTCGGATTTATTAATTCAACACGGCTATTGTCACCTTTGGTTCCAGTATGATTTCGGTTTTTACAGACCTGGAAATAAGACACGCTTCTTCGGCTTTTTCCAGAATCCGGTAAGCTTTGTCTTTGGCTTTTTCATCGGTAATTACAAGCCTGGGCTTCAAATAAACCTCTTTGATTGCATATTTGCCATCTACCTTTGCAAGCACACCGGTTGATGGTACATCCAGTGATTCATAGTCGAGTTTAGAATATTCTGCGATCGCAGCAAAAGTAGTCATAAAACAACTGCTTATAGAGGCGACGAAGAGATGCTCCGGAGACCAGGTTCCTTCAATCCCTCCGGGAAATTCTGGTGGAGTGGCCACTTCAATATTGTCGTCGAGTTTATCGGAACTCAATGTTCCAATGCGGTCATGTTCCCATTTCAGGTCCACGTCATACAGGTGCTTGTCAGCCATCATGATTGCTCCAATTTTTGTTCAATAAGTTGTTTTAGCTGTGGCATTTGCACTACTCCCGCTTGTTGCCAAAGCACTTCTCCTTTTCGAAAAAGAATAAGATTTGGGATGCCTCTAACCTGATATCGAATAGCTACGTCAGGATTCCGTTCAGTATCAATTTTGATAATGTTTAACCGATCTCCCATTTCAGATTTCAGTTGTTTTAAAATAGGGGGCATCATTTTACAGGGAGCACACCAATCGGCATAAAAATCAACCAAAACGGGTGTTTCACCTTTTATGATTTCGGAGAATGATTTCTTTTTTGTGTCGTTGCTTTCCATAATTATTTATTTAATCTCGGTAAAATCCGGTTCTTCATATTCTTTAAAGGATGTTTGGTTTTCATCTACGGGGATTCCACAAGATGGCGAAACCATGCAGCCTTTATTGGTAACTGCTTGAAAGAGAAAGAAAGCGGCTAACATCCCGGTTATAATTTCCCTGTCAATAATGGCCAGGGTGGCAAAGAACACAGCAATACCAAGGGCTACCCACCTCATGGCATGCCAGTTTGTGAATAAAATATTTTTACTGCTCATACTTCATAGATAGTCTTTTAATGTGAAGACTATATTAACCTGATTTTGGGAAGGGGAAGAAGTTGTTATAACAAGCACCATCAGGTTGTATTGTGCTTTAAGTAGCAATCGAGAGAAGGGTGGAACTAATTATGGTAAATACTAACAGGCAAGGTCAGGGTTATGCTTTCTTTACTTTGATGCGGTGTTATTATACCGAGATTACCGGTTATTGGAACCAAATTAAATAGCTGCAAGAGAATGGTTTCAAAGGAAAATTCATAAACCCTTCATATAAAAAAGATAATTTTGTCTTAAATAATAAAAGACAACATTGTCTTAAAACGAAATCAGGTTAATTACTATGAATATGTCCAGAATTATAGCGGTTATGAGCTTGCTGATTGCTCTAATAATGAGTGGTTGTGGCGGTGATGGAAATAAACAACCGGAAGCTAAGAAAAAGAATGAAAGCGGCCTTTCTGCTTTCGAACTTGAGCATGGGATAGGTCCGGTTAGCGAGACCATATCTTTAGGAAGTGAAGTGGATATGGAGCTTGCTCAAAAAGGAAAAGAAATTTTTGAGTTAAAGTGCTCTGCCTGCCATAAAGTTAATGAACGATATATCGGGCCTGCTGTAGGAGATGTACTCGAACAACGCTCACCAACCTATGTGATGAATATGATCCTGAATCCTGACGGTATGACCAAAAATCATCCGGAAGCAAAAAAATTACTTCAGGAATATATGAGCCCAATGCCTAATCAGGGACTCTCTCAGGAAGAGGCGCGAGCCATTGTGGAGTTCTTTGCTTCAGATTTAGAATAACAAAACATAAAACCAACCTACCAACCAAATAAAAGTACCATGAAAAATACAAAGCACAGTCATCGGTTCTGGATGCTACCTGCTGTTGCACTGTTAAGCGTTATGCTTTTCGGGTGTAATGGCAACGGAAATTTTAGTTCCAATACGGATGCCGCACAAAAAGTATATGTAGCTCCCGGCGAGCTCGATGAATTCTACGGATTTATGTCTGGAGGATATAACGGGCAGCTTGGAGTGTATGGAATTCCTTCGGGACGTCACATTTTTACCGTACCGGTATTTTCACAAGCAGCCGTTAACGGTTATGGCTACAGTGAAGAAACCAAGGCCATGTTAAATACTACGCATGGGTTTGTACCCTGGGGAGATGCTCACCACCCGGAACTTTCTCAAACCAATGGAGAAACGGACGGACGATGGATTTTCATAAACGAAAATAATACCCCGCGTGTAGCACGTATTGGGCTTGATGAGTTCAAAACACAGGAGATCATTGAGATTCCAAACTCGGCCGGTAACCATGCCTCTGCTTTCGTAACTCCGAATACAGAGTATGTATCAGCCGCTACCCGATTCAGTATCCCCATAGATGCGGATATGAGCAATATGGATGTCTCTATCGACTCGTATAAAGATACCTTCAAAGGAACGCTCTCATTTATCAAAGTTTCTGAAGAAGGTAAAATGAACATTGACTTCCAGATTCTGATGCCCGGTTTTGACTATGATCTATCCCATGCAGGGAAAGGTCCTTCTGATGGATGGGCTTTCTTTACCAGCTACAACAGTGAGCAGGCACATACCTTGTTAGAAATTAACGCTTCTAAAAATGACAAGGATTTCATTGCCGCCATCAACTGGAGAAAAGCGGCTGAGTATGCAAAAGAAGGAAAAGGGAAAATGATGCCCGGTAAGCACGTGCGCAACTATATTGATCACGAAGAAGGCGGCATTGCAAAATCTGAAACCATTAACGAAGTACGTGTCTTAGATCCTCGCGAGCTTGATGGTATTGTTTACTTCCTGCCTACACCAAAATCTCCACACGGTGTTGATGTGGATCCATCCGGGCAGTATATCATTGCCGGTGGTAAGCTTTCAACAGTAATCCCGGTTCACTCTTTCGCAAAAATGATTGACGCTATTGATAGCGAAGATTATGAAGGAGAAGTAATGGGAATTCCTGTATTGAAGTACGATTCCATTCTTCATGGGGAAGTTCAGGATCCCGGTTTAGGGCCTCTGCACACTGAATTTGATGGTAAAGGGTATGCCTACACCACCGCATTCATTTCTTCCGAAGTTGTGAAGTGGGAAATTGAAAGTACTCAGGTAGTTGATCGTATCGATACCTACTACTCGCCGGGTCACTTAATGATTCCGGGTGGCGACAGCCAGAAACCGGATGGTAAGTATCTGGTGGCACTGAACAAGATCACTAAGGATCGCTATTTGCCTACAGGACCGGAAATGTTCCACTCAGCTCAGCTGATTGATATCTCCGGCGATAAGATGCAGCTTCTGCTCGACTTCCCAACCGAAGGAGAGCCACACTATGCCCAGGGTATAGCTGCTGAAAAAGTGATGAAGAGACAGAAACGTTTCTACAAGTTGGAAGATAATACACACCCATACCGTGCAACCACAGAAGCACAGACCCGTGTTGAGCGAGATGGAGATGAAGTGCATGTGTATATGACTACTATCCGAAGCCACTTTAGCCCTGACAACATTGAAGGAATTAAAGTGGGTGATAAAGTCTATTTCCACGTAACCAACCTGGAACAAGACTGGGATGTGCCGCATGGTTTCGCAATTATAGGAGCAAATAATTCTGAATTGCTGATTATGCCGGGTGAAACACTGACCCTAACCTGGGAACCTAAAAAAGTAGGTGTATTCCCATTCTACTGTACAGATTTCTGTTCAGCACTCCACCAGGAGATGCAAGGATACGTACGAGTATCACCAGAAAATTCTGACATTGATTTCAAATACGGAACTGGTAAATAACTTAGCAACCATTATTGCCGGGAAGCTGAACCCTTCCCGGCTTTTTCACTTTCATTTATTATAGAGGCAGTTATGAAATCATCACACAAACTATGGATGGCTGTTGCAGCCCTGTTATTAATCGGTGTTTACCTTGTCCCAATTTGGAGCATAAGCATGGAAGCACCCCAGTACCCGGAAGGGATTGGGATGAACATCACGGTTAACAACATCGAAGGAAAGCAACCTAACGACTTGAAAAATATTAACGGGTTGAACCATTACATAGGGATGAAATCTATTGAGCCGGCATCCATACCCGAATTACAGCTCATGCCCTACATCTTCGGCTTTCTTATTATTTCAGGCTTAATTATTGCAGCAACAGGCAAGCGTACTTTAATCTTGTTTTGGTTAGGGATCTTTATACTGTTAGCCATTGCGGGCCTTGTAGATTTTTACCTTTGGGGATATGATTACGGTCATAACCTGAACCCGGATGCTCCTATAAAAGTACCCGGCATGACTTATCAACCACCATTACTGGGCAGCAAACAATTGTTGAATATCAATGCAACTTCACTGCCGCATCTGGGCTTTTATTTTGCTTTGGTTTCGATGGGCATTGCAGGCTGGGCCTGGTGGAAAAGCGGGGATGATTAAATTTTTTAGAACGAATAGAAATTATTAACTGAGTGAGGTCGGTGATGGAGTTTTTTAAAAAGACGGCAAGAATAATGTTCACAATCGGATTGCTTTTTTTTGCAGCCGGTTGTAGCCAGGAACCCGTAGAAATTCACTATGCAAGTGATGAGTGCTCCCACTGCAAAATGATGATAACGGATAATCAATTTGCTTCACAATTAGTCACAGAAAAGGGAAAAGCACTTAAATTTGATGCTATTGAGTGTATGGCTGCATATCATCAAAACAATGAAAAAAAAGAAGAGTTAAACAGTGCTAAGCTGTGGGTAAGCAATTACGAACAGCCCGGTATGTGGCTGGATGCTACCGAAGCGTCATTTGTAAGAAGTGAAGTCATAAAGAGTCCGATGGGGGCATCATTATTGGCTTTGCCCTCTTATGAGGCTGCCGAAAATCATATTCAAGATAAACCCGGTCGTGTAATAGCCTGGGAAGAGGTTACCCAAATTCGAATGAATAAGGGAATGGGGATGCACAAATAGCATCTTCAAAAAATAAAAGAGGTCATATAATTGAAAGGTATAACATTCATAGCTATAGCAGCTTTACTGGGGCTTTCATCTCCAAAGGCAACGGCACAACCTGTCACGGTTTCTGCCGGCGGGGAAATACCAACGATAGCGGAAGGCTTGAAGCTAACCCAGTCTTATGACACGCTACATATCAAACAAGGCACGTACCTTGAACACAACCTGGTGGTAGATAAACCGATTACGATAATAGGGCATAACCGGCCTGTAATTGACGGAGAGAAGAAGGGATTTATACTGGTGATTACCGCCGACGATGTTACGGTAAAAGGGTTGGAAATTCGAAATACCAGCACCAGCTTTATGGAAGATTATGCGGGAATATTAATCGAAAAAACTAAAAATACTCTTATTGAGGATATTCGACTGATCGACAATTTCTTCGGGATTTACCTGGCTGAAACGGACAAGGCCGTGATCAGGAATAACTATTTTTCTGCCTCAGGGGAAAGAGAGACATCCTCGGGAAATGGTATTCATCTCTGGTATAGTAAAGACACCAAAATTGAAAATAATTATGTCCGTGGCCATCGCGATGGCCTCTATTTTGAGTTTGTGGATGGTGCTTACATCAGAAATAACGTAAGTGAAGATAATATCCGGTACGGAATTCATTTTATGTACTCGGATAATTGCAGTTACCTTGACAATACATTCAGAAATAACGGGGGTGGAGTGGCTGTGATGTACACCTCCAATGTTGAGATTATAGGTAACAGGTTTGAAGATAACTGGGGTTCTTCAGCTTATGGGATGCTTCTAAAGGAAATTAACAGAAGCCGGATTTTGGATAATCATTTTGAAAATAATTCGGTTGGATTATATATAGAGGCAACAAGCCGGAATGAGGTAAAAGGAAACACGTTCAAACAAAATGGATGGGCCATAAAACTAATGGCTAACTCGACGGATAATGTATTCAGCGAGAATAATTTTTTGGCAAACTCCTTTGAGGTATCCACCAACAGCCGCAGAAACTTCAATGAATTTACAGGTAACTACTGGAGCCAATACGAAGGCTATGATCTGGATCGGGATGGAGTAGGAGATGTACCGCACCACCCGGTCAGGTTGTTTACTATTCTTGTTGAGAAACAACCCCAATCCCTGTTACTGTTAAGAAGTTTATTAATCGATATTCTGGATGCAGCTGAAAAAGTAATGCCAGCCTTAACACCGGAAACCCTTATCGATATAAAACCACAAATGGATCAGCTAAAATGATTGAACTACGAGGATTAAAAAAGAAATTTGGCCGGTTAACGGTGCTGGATGATCTCGACCTGGAGATTCCCTCAGGGCAGGCTACCGGTATTGTGGGCCCAAACGGATCCGGTAAAACAACCACTATTAAAAGCATCCTTGGTTTAATTAAACCAACCGAAGGGGATATAAGAATAAATGGTGAGTTGGTAAATAACCGATGGGAGTATCGCGAACAAATTGGGTATATGCCGCAGGTAGCCCGGTATCCCGAGAACATGACGGTGGAAGAGTTATTCAGGTTCATAAAGAATATTCGTGGTTATCAGCCCGTGGCAGATCAGGAGCTTATTGAGCATTTCAGGTTAGGGCCGGAACTCAAAAAAAGAATGAGAACGTTGTCGGGCGGAAATAGGCAAAAAGTGGGAGCCGTGCTCTCCATGATGTATGACCCTGAAATCCTCATATTCGATGAGCCTACGGCAGGGCTCGACCCCCGTTCAAGCGTACAGTTCAAAAAAAAGGTAAGAGAGCTTAAAGAAGTCGGAAAAACCATTTTGCTGACCACTCACATTATGAGTGAAATAGAAGAACTGGCAGACTACCTGATTTTTATAGTTGAAGGAAAAATAAAATACCACGGTCCCATGGCCGACCTATTGAAAAAACACAAAGCACAACGCCTGGAAGGTGCTGTTGCAAAAATGATGGAGGAAGCAGCAGCATGAAAGCACTAACCATTCTAAACTATCAATGGAAAGATCTTATAAGGGGAAAATGGATTTTCGTTTATGCACTGATCTATTTTTTGATCACGGATGCACTGATCAGGTTTGGGGGAGCAGGTCCTAAAGCGTTGCTCAGTATTTCAAACGTAATGCTCTTGTTAATTCCCCTGGTAAGCATGATTTATGGCGCGCTGTACCTTTATCAGTCCCGGGAATTTACCGAACTGCTGCTGGCACAACCCTTAAATCGCAAAACCTTGTTCTGGGGGCTTTACGGTGGGCTCGCAGTACCGCTATCTGCGGCTTTCATTTTGGGTACATTTATCCCCATGCTATACAACGGAATGGTTTTCAGCGAACAGATTATGCCTATTTTGCTCCTGCTCGGGTTAGGGTTAATCCTAACATTACTATTTACCGGAATAGGTTTCTGGCTGGGACTTACTTTTTTTGAAGACCGGATTAAAGGACTCGGGTTTGCATTGGTTGGCTGGCTATTCCTGGCCGTGTTATATGATGGCCTGGTACTGCTGACTATTTTTGTACTGGGAGATTACCCCATCGAAAAACCCATGCTGGCATTAACAATGCTAAACCCCATCGATCTTGCTCGTATTATCGTTTTGCTGGAGTTTGATATATCTGCGCTGATGGGATACACCGGTGCTGTATTTAACCGGTTCTTCGGCAGTTTTTATGGAATGATAACTGCAGCTGCAAGTATGCTTATTTGGGTTGCCCTGCCTTTATGGGGAAGTACCAGAAGGTTCCGAAAAATGGACTTTTGAGATTGTAGCTGATAAGCCATTCATGAAGAAAAAAACCCTTCTCCGCTTCTACACGAAAAAGGGTTTAGTTTTAACTTACTAACCAACCAACAATTAGCTACATCAGAACTGGTATCTGATTGAAAGCATTACATTACGCCCGGCTTCCGGTACATTTCCTATACTGGTATGGGTGTGGTAGTAATCATCCAGCAGGTTGTTGATACTGAGTATTGAAGACAAGCTTCCATTCATCCAGGTACGCTCATATGTAAAATTCAGAATCGCGTACGCTTCCGTTTTATCCTCGTTGGAAGCAGTTTCAGCTATCCGGTTTTGTGCGGCGGCCCATTCCACTTCTGCCATTATCATGTTCTGCTTGTGATGAAAGTGAACAGAATTATTCCCTTTTAAAGGTGGAATGAGAGGCAGGGGCTCATCCAGTGTTTGGTTTTGAGCATAGAGATAAGAAATCCGGTTATCAAAGCTTATTTGATGGCTGATCTTATTAATGCTTCGGATCTCAAAGCCAGAAATGGTGGCATCTCCCACATTTGCATACTGCTTAAACTGGAAGGCAGGGGTACTTACGTTGTCAGCCAGAATGCCGTCTATGTAATTGAAATACTGCTTATGAAACAAAGTTACTGAAAGGGAGTGGCGCTCATTTTCCCAGGTAGTATTCACATCGGCGTTGATGGACCGTTCGGTTTTCAACCAGGGATTTCCATCATAAAAATATCCATCCACATAATTGTAGATATAATGCCCGAACAGCTCCATATGATTCCCCATTCGCTCTGAGTACACCAAGTTGCCCGATATGCTCCATTGGTTATTCATCAGCCACAACAAACTTCCGGAGGCAGATAGTAAGAACTTGTTTCGTGGGGTTAAATCACGGTCATACAGTCCTTCAAAAAAGGAACCGTAATTATCACTATCGGTTCTCAGGCTTTTAAAGCGAACATTTTCTTCGAGTTTAAAGAGCAATGAATTAGAGAGTTCAAAACGGTGACGGAGCCCAAAATTTACCTCATTGGTTTTAACCTCGTCCAGATTATAAATGAACATGTCTTGTACGCCCGGATCCAGGCTGTTCATTTCCATATCACCGTAGGCCTCAGAAGTGTAACTGTTCAGGTACCATTGGGTATTTTTAGGAAGCGAACCGTTGAAGCGGGCCCCAAAAGTGGTGGTTTCACCATACATGGGCATGTGCATTCCCCGCATAACAGGCCGATTGGCAACATCCCGGCTGTAATCATCCATGGTATGCCGAATTGAGTTTGCATACAGCTGAATGGATTTGATCTGATATTTTCGATCGGAAGAAGCAAAGTTAAACTGAATCTGCCCGATATCGGCGAGGGCTTTGGTCGCATCCATCAGCAGGGCAGGGTACCCGATGTCGTAGGCTTTGTCCGTTATATAGCCGGCTTCAATGGAGTGCCTGGATGGGAAGGTATGCCGATAGCTCAGGTTGAGGTTCAGCTTCTCATACTGCGTGTTGTTGATGGTTTGTCTGTTTCCGGCAGTAAAATCCTCAGCTTTTTTGTAACTGCCGGAGAATCGAACGGCATTCCTGCCTGAGGCATCCGAGGTATTACCGGTAATGCTGAAGTTCCTGAACTGATCCGGCATTCGGTAGGTCGCGTTTACTTCCATCGAAAATAAGTTCGACTCCGCTTTCTGAGTAACCAGGTTTACCGTGCTGTTTCCGGTTCCATTTTGAGCAACCCCGGTTCCGCTTTTATCAATTTCCAGCTTAGACAGGTTATTGGTTTCTACATAAGAGGTGATTGGATCCATTTTATCCACACAGGCTTTGAACACCTGCATGCCGTCAATAACCAGGTTCATGCGTTGATCGCTTTGTCCCCGTACTACCGGTTCCCAGCCAAAAGCTCCTCGTTTATTGGTGGACACGCCGTCAATATTATCAAGAAACTCGGCCATTTCCGTTGAGGCTTTTTGGTTGTGATAGGCATGCACATTATTGTCGCCATCCTTATTTGCCACCACCATTAGTTCTTTGGAATCTTTAAATATGGCGGGATTTAGATAAATAACCTCTGTATCAGTACTCAGGTGAACGTGCAGGGCTGAATAACCAACTGCGGTTAATTGAATATGTGCATGCTTATCGGGATTGATACTGAAATAGCCGTCTATATCGGTTACGGTGAGTACGGTTCCATCTTCATCCATAACGTGAGCGCGAATAACCGGCTCATCTGTGATTTTATCAAGCACCCGGACTGCAATTTCTTGTGCGGGAGCCTGTTCAAGACCGATAATAAAGAGGGCGAGAAAGCAAATAATTGTTCTCATGATTTTGGATTTTTTTTAATGTTCAGCGATAAGCTGTCGGGACGAAAACCCAACAACCTATTTCTGAACTGATAATTATTTTGCTTGTACACTGTATTCGAACATCACTTCAGGAAGCGTGTCGTTTTCAGCAATAAGTTCTACGGACGTTGTCCAGACACCGCTCATGCTGTAGTTGATTTCTCCCTCATAAAATCCATCACCCATGGCAACCGGTGTGGTATAGTCGGTGGAGTGACCGCTGCCTCCGCCCATATCCATGTAGGGATAAACGGATAGTTCAGCATTTTCCACAGCTGGAAAATTCATCATTCCGGTACGTGTGTGAATCAGAAATACCAGCTCATTGTTACCACTTACCGGTTTTCGCGGGGAATACCAGCTTATATAGTAAACCTTGTCATTTTCGCTACGTGTGGATGTAAATTTCCAGGACGAGGCAATCTCAACAGGCAGCTCTCCTGAGACGGTCTCACCGTCCATCTTCGTAATCTCAAAAGTGATGGACCAGCTGCCCATTTCTCCGCTGGGCATAATAAAGACCGCCATATTTTCAAGGTAGTCTTCGTCTTCTTCTGAAGTAACAGGCTGATTGAAGGGGGTGGAATGCATCATTTGTCCCATATCCATCATGGGTGTGATGGTAAATGATTGAATGTCAGCGGTCTTACCATCTTCCTCAATTTCCCAGTACAAATGGTTGGCACCGGTTTCAAGTTCTGTCTGGGCGTGCAAGGAAACCGTATATCCGTTTACAGTTACAGAGTTAACGGGAATGAGTTCTAAGTCAGAGTCAGCATTGTTATTGGAGTCACAAGAAATGGCAGCAAATACCAGTACCGCCATAACCATGACCTGGCTATAATTATTTAGCGTAATCATAATGATATGAATTTAGTTTTGTTTAAAAGATGTATAAGAAGTACTTAGGCAAGTACTTCGGGTGGGATAAACAAAACTAAGCGCGCGGTGGGCGTAACAGATCCCGGGTTATTCCAGAAAATGTAGGTTCATCATACATCAATCGAGATAATTCTTCTCCGGGAGGTGAAATCCATGTTTCAGTGGAGTTTTGCAGTGCATTATATTTGGCGGTGATTACCAAAGAAGGGGTAGAGGAGGAGCCGTTGGAATGCGGCGCAGTATAATAACAGTCTTCTGTCTGGTTTTCGGGATTGTGATGGTTCTCAGCACCATCCATTCCATGATGGTGACAGGTGCAGATTTTTTGGCCATCCTCAATCTCGCAGCTGCAAAAAATGACTTCGCAGTGATTTTCTGCACCACCGGTGTGAGCGTGATGCATTAACATACCCATACCCAGCCAGCCGGCAACATTCCACAGCATCATGGCTATAACCGCCATTCCGACAAACCGATAAAATGGGTGTTGGGAATTCATGAGAGAATTTGATTAATGCATATCAAATTAAGAAAAACTTCTGCAAGTATTGCAAAGCAAATGAAAAAAAGATAAAAATGTCTGATATTATTTATCCAATTCAGGTACACCTGCAACCCTGAGGCATAATGTGAGGGTGAGACCATAGGCAAGATGCATAAACAAGCCGGCCAAAATCATAAGGCCGGGAAACCAGGTGTTTGTATAAAAGATCCCAAAGTTTTCACCGGCTGCCAGCGATACAAAGGGTGAAATGATGACCCCGGCTACAACAGAAATAATAAGGCCATAAATCAACCCCTGGGTAATCCACTTTCCCGGAATCCTATGCCGTAGAAATGCTACCCAGACCAGCGCCAGCAGAATTCCGCCAATGTTGTAAGCCAGGTTGCCAAAAATTATATGGTAAGGGTCACCGGGGAGGGAGTGATTGAAGCTTTCGGTTAAGATGTACCCGATGTCTAAAGCGGGGAAGCCCATTCCACCCAAAAGAAAAGCTACCATGGCCATAACAAAGGTGGCAATAAAGCCGGAAATAACGGTGCGAAAAAAGACGGAAGCGGTCATGACTTTTGATTTAATTAAGTTCAGCCAACGGTGGATTATACTAAAGTTTTACTTTTCACACTTCTTACAATTTAATTGGGTCCCCAATCTTGATTTCCGTCCTTCTTCGGAAACCACCCACGGGCGGAGTTGCCAGGGAGGGTTGTGCCGCACATGCTGGTTATGCCCGCATTTCAATTCCGCCACCCAATCGCCTTTTTCATCTTTGTGAAATCCTGTAATGGGTTGCTTCATGGTTGTCTGAAATTATAACGGTATAAGAACGCTACAGATACCCGAATGAACATTTGAGTTTCCGGATAATAATTTACACAATAAACTAACAATTTATCTCAAATATAATTGAAATTAAATGACTTAAAGCTTAATTCTAATTTCGCAAAACAGGTTATAACAACGGTGCTGAAATACTAAGCATAAAACTATTTTACGTCTTCATTTTAAATTCATAATGCTCGCTTATCATGTAATAAAGAACATTCAAAACGAATAAAAGACAAAAAACTCTTAAAACTTCAATTTAAAATTACACAACTATGAGACTCTCAAAACTAACTCTTTCCATGTTGTTCGGTTTATTATTTACAAGTTTGGCAGTAGCTCAAACAGCCGAATATACAATGGATGGTATGACATTCGGTATGCCGGAAGCAGAAGTATTCACTGAAGATTATGACGGACCTCCCGTTGTAGGAGAATATGTTACCCTGCTGCCTAACCTTAAACCTTTAGACTACGAAGGCAACAAGCATCATGAGGTAAGAATAGATATCCTGGTTCAGGAAATCGAAGTGGCCGAAGGTGTACGATACCGTGCATGGACATTTGGCGGAACGGTTCCGGGCCCCGTACTTCACGTTAAGGAAGGAGATCGGATTACATTCACCATGAAAAACCGATCAGATGAAGAAGTGACTATTACAGAGCCTTCAAAAGGCGGCTCTCCATTCATGCAACAGGTAGCTGAAAATACTTATCAAAAAAATAAGTCGGCCATCATGCCTATGCCACACTCTATGGACTTCCACGCAGGAACCGTAGCTAAAGATGACAAATGGAGAACCATAGGGCCGGGTGAATCCATTAAATTTGACTGGATTGCAAACTACGCAGGTTCTTACATCTATCACTGCGGAACTCCAAGTGTTCTTATGCACACCGCAATGGGGCAACATGGTGTAGTTGTAGTTTCGCCTAAAGACGGTTACCCAACCGATTATGAAGTTGATCGCGAATATGTAGTGGTTCAATCCGAGTACTACCTGGAAAAAGGTCCCGGCGAATTGTATCAGTACGACTTTGAAGGCGCTTCAAATCGTCAGCCTTCCCACGTTGTATTTAACGGACACCAAACCATTATGCACGACCAGCCACTGAAAGCCAATGCCGGTGAACGAGTACGTTTCCACTTCTCCAATAACGGACCAAGCGGAACCTCCAGCTTCCACGTAATTGGCGGCATCTTTGACCGAGTATGGCTTGAAGGTCACCCATTCAATGAAATGCGCGGAATGCAGACTGTACTTGTAGGAGCTTCCGGCTCAGCAACTTTGGACATGATTGTACCTGAAGAAGGCAAGTACATCCTGATTGACCACGAGTTTGCCGATGCAGAATTAGGCGCAACCGGTACACTAAAAGCAGGCCCAAGACAGGAAAAGTAAAACGGTGAAGCTGAAAAGCTCACTGATTTGAAAATCTGAATAGTAGATACTGTAAGGGCGAATTCATTTCGCCCTTATATTTTTTCAAAAAAGAAAGAAAACGATGAGATCCCAAAGGAACATATACGGCTTAAAAAGTTGGGCCCTGACCGGTATAGTTGGCATATTGGTTAGTTTGTTGAATCCGGTGATGGCACAACAAGAGCAGGTATTGATTCCGGCGGGATCTTTTCATTCTATATTACCCGAAGTTAAAGGTGAGCCCATTTCAGTGGACTCTTTTTATATAGATAAAACAGCAGTTACCAACGAAGATTTTCTCCAATTTCTTCAGGAAAATGATAGCTGGCAAAAAGACGAAATACCGTCCATTTTTGCAGCTCAGAATTACCTGAATCATTGGCAGGAGGCAAGTACTCCCGGTCTTGAAGAAATTGGAGAAAATCGTCCGGTAACACACGTTTCATGGTTTGCGGCCAATGCCTATTGCTCCGATAAAGGAGGAAGATTACCTGCCCTGAATGAGTGGGAATATTCGGCCCAGCTAATGGATTTTGATTCCATGCAGGAAATGAACCGGTTCAGTACCGAACTAATTGGTTGGTATTCAAGCGTGGATGCCAAAAACACCAAAGCTGTTGGTTCAACCGGAATACAAAACCGGCATGGGGTTCAGGATCAATTTGGTTTGATTATGGAATGGGTGGAAGACTACAAGCCCATTATAGCCGATGAACTTTCGCTGGATTGTGGCACAGTTGGCAGGCTTCAGCAACTTGGAAATACATATAGTTATGCCGCTTCCATTCGGTATATCACACGGATGAGCTTCAATCCAAAAACAACAACGGGTATGGTAGGCTTCAGATGTGCTTACAATCTCGAAGATCGGGAATCCTCCAAAAATTCAGAACTATGAGAACATTATTCATTCTATCCGCTTTTCTATTGAGTTCAATGTCCGCAGTGGCTCAACATCATCACGGCGATTCAGCAACGCTGAAGGCAGAGAAGGTATCTGAACATTCAATGTATCACCTAAAAGCTGAGTGGATTACCCACCGAAATGAGTCGGTAACGTTAAGTCAATTTAAGGGGGAACCGGTGATTGTAGTGATGTTTTATGGGAATTGTACCCAGGTTTGCCCAATCCTGATCAGAGATACGTGGCGCTTGTACAATTCGATAGATGAATCTTTAAGAAGTTCTGTGAATGTGCTGGCCGTTTCATTCGACCGGGAAAATGATTCACCCGAAGTACTGAAAAAATATGCCGAATACGAGCAATTGAATATTGAAGGTTGGCATTTCGTAACGGCAAAAGAAGCTGATATCCGAAGCCTGGCTATGATGCTGGGCGTTCAGTATGTGAAGAAAAGCGATGGTGAATTTGCACACTCTAACCTGGTAAGTGTATTGGATACGGAAGGAAAAGTGGCGGTTCGTGTAGAAGGACTAAATCAACCCATGGTATCAGCTGCCCGAAAAGTTGAGGACATGCTGAAGCACCATACCATGCAATGAAAACGATGTACTCCATAGCCATTCTTTTGCTCTTGGTCGGTACGGAACCGGTACAGGCTTTTCAACAACGCTCTGCGGACACACTTACTGTGGAAGTTAGGGGAACGGGTGCCGATGCTCGATTTGTACCGGCACTTTTAAAAGTAAGTCGGGGTGATGTAATCAGGTTTGAAGTTCTGGAAGGGATGCATACCGTCACGGCTTATCATCCGGACAACCGCCGGCCGTTAAGGATGCCTGAGTCAATCTCTTCATTTGATTCGGGAATGCTGAATGAAGGGGATGTCTGGTTTCTGGAGATCACCAAAGAAGGCATCTATGATTACTTTTGCCTTCCGCACGAACGGCTGGGACATGTAGGGCGTATTGTAGCAGGAGATAATGCAGCTTCAGGTGAGTATGATGATTCTGTGATTCCAGAAGCAGCAGCCCAAACTTTCCAATCCTTATAGCACTTAAATTGCGCGGGTGTCAAAGGGTGAGAGCCAGCTCAAAAACCTGCACAATGGAATCGTTTGTAAAGAAGAGAACCAGTAAGCCGATTGAGATCAGGGTATGCATCCCTACCGTTAGTAACAGGTAAATAGCTGTTCCCGGCCCCGAACTACGGGAGATATCAAAAGCGGAGATATTAAAAGCCCCGTACCAAATCAGTACGAACAAAGCGCCAAAAATCAGAATGGCAGTGGGCCCAAAACCTGTCACGTACAGCGTAACCAATATGGTTACAATCAGAAAGTCGAGAAAGAAGGTGCCTGAATACAGGTTCACTGCCTGACTGAAATGTTCCAGGTTCTTTGCCGGAAGATAAAGCCATAGCAACGCCACAGTCTGTATGAGCAGGGTTATAATAACTCCGATCCCAAAGAAAGAGGCATAATTGGTTCCAAAAATTGCCAGGGTCGGCAAGTGATGGAAAAAAGCATCAAGCCCGGTTAAACTAATCGAAGTTTGTGCCAAAATATAAAACACCATTCCGGAAAATAATGCATGCATTGCCATAAGAGCTATACCACCGGTTAGTGCACGTTCACGATAGTGCAGTATGTCATCCACAAAAAACCGGTGTGCAAGAAAGTAGCGCAGCAGCATAGGCCGCAAATAGGGTAGTAGTTTGAATAATACAGCTAAGCTAAGCCACAGAACAACCAACATGAGCACCATCCAGCTTTGTGTACTTCCTGATTCAATGGTTGCAGGTAACGGTATTTTCCATTCCTGACTCTGCTCATATTGCATGAGACTTTCCGAGAATTCGGGATATGCAGAAATGGCTTCATCGAACCATTCAGCTCGCAGAAAGAAAATAAGACTCGAATTTTGATTGACTTCCCACCCGAATTGCTTATCAAAAGCGGCGATATCGGTTCGTTGGAAAACCGAGTCCGCAAAAAGGATAGCAAATGGTTTATAAGGTGTGTTGAAATAAGACCATTGATCTGAGGCGTAGAAGTAAAAGTCTTTATTTGACCGGGCCGACAAGGAATCCAGAATGGGAGAAAACATATCGTCAAACTCCGGGTGAGACGTCTGGCTATTGCTCAATAAACCAATGGCAGCAAAATTCAGATAGGAACGATAGAGGTCGGTAGCCTCTCCAAATTGCTGAAGGAGATTACTTTGACGGGAGCGGATCTCACTGAGTGTTAGATAGGTTTTATCCAGTTGTATGAGAATAGTAAAAGGGGCCTCTCTCAATAAAGCCAGCAGATCAGGACTTACCGGATGATCAAGCTGTAGGTAATCAATGCCATGCTGGGCAAAAGTATCCAACTGATTTTTAGCTTCTGAAGTATCGGCGGGATGATCCCAGACAATACCCAACGAAGGCTGCTGGGCCATACTTTTGGCTGTAGTTCCCAGAAACAGGCAGAGAAAGCTTAAGGCGAAAAGATATGTGGCCTTGGCTTTCACTCAGGCTACAACTTCAGCTCCGTAATATTCAGTCAGCGTCGTTTTCTTGATAGGGCGTGCAATCAAGGTGGCTGAAGTGGCATCGGTTACTTCCACTTCTACATAATCGCCCTTCTCAAAATCTTTGCGGTCAAAAACACACATTTTGTTAGTATCGGTACGTCCGCTCATCTGCTCTTCAGAACGCTTACTGGTTCCTTCTACCAGTACTACGTGACGACGCCCGATTTCATCCTGATTTCTTCTTTCCTGAATATCCATCTGCTGGTTGATGATTTCAGTCAACCGGCGCTTCTTAACCTTCTCCGGTACGTTGTCTTCGTATTTCCGGTGAGCCAGCGTACGTTCCCGTTCCGAATAGGCAAACATATAGGCCAGATCATATTCCACCTCAGCCATCAAGGTAAGGGTTTGCTCATGTTCTTCTTCTGTCTCATCACAAAACCCTGCAATGATATCCGTAGAAAGAGAAACGCCCGGAATGATGGACTTCATATTTTGAATAAGCTCCAAATACTCTTCTCTCGTGTAAGGGCGACGCATACGCTCCAGCATGGTGTCGCTGCCGGCCTGGGCCGGAATGTGGATGTAATTACACAGATTAGGACGCTCAGCAATCAGGTGCAGAAGGTCGTTCGGGAAGTCTTTGGGGTGAGGAGAGGAAAAACGAAAACGCATTTCAGGATCTACTTTACTGGCCTCATCCATCAGTCGTGTGAAGGTGTTCTCCCCATCCAGATATGAATTCACATTTTGTCCCAGTAGCGTAACTTCTTTATATCCTTCATCGCTCAGCTGTTTAATTTCTCTGAGGATAGATTCCATCGGTCGGCTGCGTTCACGTCCCCGCGTAAAAGGAACTACACAGAACGAACACATATTATCACACCCGCGCATAATGGATACAAACGCATTTACACCGTTGCCGGTGGTTCTGACGGGGGCAATGTCGGCATAGGTTTCTTCGAGTGAGAGAAGCACATTCACGGCTTTTCGTCCGTCTTCAACTTCCTGCAGTAAACGAGGGATATCACGGTATGCATCAGGGCCCACTACGATATCGACAAGGTGTTCCTGTTCAATAATCCGGTCTTTGATGCGCTCAGCCATACAGCCCAGCACGCCAACGGTAAGGTCTCCGTTTTCTTTTTTTATGGATCGAAGCTCTTTGAGGCGGTTCCAGACTTTGGTTTCCGCGTTTTCACGAATGGAGCAGGTGTTTACCAGAACAACATCCGCGCTTTCTGCTTCATGAACCGGCCTCATGCCTTCTTCAAGCAGGATGGAATTCACGATCTCAGAATCTGCAAAGTTCATCTGACAACCGTAGGTCTCTATGTAGAATTTCTTTTCTTTCACTAAACTAAAATTTTATGAATTCGAAATATACAAATTATTCATCCGAAGGACTATCAGGCCACACTTCCGGGTGATCTCTCCAGCTGGAAAGCAAGTCAAGGTCATCGCCGTCGATTACCCCTTTTTCAATAGCTACGTTTACCAGTGTTTTATAGTCGGTAAGGGTATAAACCGGTACTTCCGTATCTGAAAATCGTTTGGAAGCTTTATCAAAATCGTAGGTAAAGATGGATAACACAGCATCAACTTTTGCCCCCACAAACTTCAGGGCCTCAACTACAGAAATGGCTGACCCGCCGGTAGAAATCAGATCTTCGATTACAACGGTAGATTCTCCTTTCTTGACACCACCTTCAATCTGATTACCCATTCCATGAGCCTTCGCTTTTGCACGCACATAGGCCATAGGCTTGTTCAGGTTTGCAGCTACCCATGCTGCATGGGGGATTCCGGCCGTAGCTGTGCCTGTCACCACATCTACATCCGGGTACTTTTCCTGGATGATAGCGGTGAATTCATTTTCAATTTTATTCCGTATTTCCGGAAATCGCAAGGTGAGCCTGTTATCGCAGTAGATAGGCGAGTTCCAGCCTGAAGTCCACGTAAATGGGTCGTTCGGTCTGAGAACTACAGCATTAATATCAAGCAAATGAGCAGCCAGCTCACGCGCAAATGAGTTATTGAGTATCATAAGTCTTTTAAATTCTGTTATTGGTACCGCTGCGATGAGTGAATTATTATACCATCCCAAAGATATTTGGCCAGACAAAAATAAGGGTTTTTAAGCACAGAAGCGCATATAATCCTGCCAATAAATCATCCGCAAAAATTCCCCATCCACCCGGCAGATTCTGCACTTTTTTTATCCCTAATGGCTTTAATACGTCAAAAAAGCGAAAGAGCATAAATCCCGTTAATAAAATGATAACATGGTGTTCGGTACTACCGGCCAGGCCAACGGTAAAAAACGTGAGCGATTGACCGGCCCATTCATCCATTACCAACTGGCCCGGGTCTTTGCCGAATTCTTCCTCAAAATATCCGAATACCCAAAAGCACGCCAGTGAGCATGCTAATGTAATAAGTAAAATCAGCCAGGTGGCGTTAACCTGTAGAATGAAATAAAGAGGGAGCAGCATTATCAAACTTCCGGCGGTTCCGGGTGCTTTTGGAAAAAGACCGGAGTAGCATCCGCTTCCTACAAATAATTTCAGGCCGTTCACGAGGGCTGGTTTTGAGTTTTGAACAATTGGCTGTTACTCCAAATGTATTCAGCACCGGAGTACACGGTGAGTGCCGTTACAAACATCATGACGTAGTACAGCACACCCGAGTTAAAGAATTGTGCTGCTGCATCAGCAAACTCTATGTCGGCCTGTTTAAACACCCCGAGCAGCAAAACAGTGTAGAGAAAGAGCATCTGGACCATGGTTTTGGCCTTTGCTGTAAAGCGGGTTTTCAGGGGGATTTTTTTACGGCTTGCATACAGCCTGAGCGCAGTGATGAACACATCCCGAATCACAATCAGGATAACGGCCCACCATGGAAATTGGGATACATCCAGAAAAGGAAGACAAAAGAAGCCGGCGAAGGTGAGGAATTTATCCGCAAGGGGATCAATGAAAACTCCGAAATCGCTTTCCAGCTGATAGTATCGGGCTATCTTACCATCAAAGTAATCTGTAACAGCCGCTGTAGCAAAAACTGCGATGCTGAGCGAGCGCCAGATAAGTTCGTCCTGTATATACATGAACAGGAATATGGGAGCCAGCACCATCCGTATGGCACTCAGTATGTTGGGGATGTTCTTCATCGATAACTATTCAGCCTTCTTGTGACCGCCAAACTTACTAAGTAATTCAGACCATAACATGATAGATTTTTTGGTAATAGGTGTTAGATACAAGGTGTTAGGTTTTAGTGAATAAAGTATGTACAAAAACCTAACACCTAAAACCTTGCGCCTAACACCTGTTAAATAGCTGTGGAAATTGGGCTGGCTAATACGGAATTTAGGCCTCATGAAAGTACAGATCATCTCCATCGGCAACGAACTTCTTATTGGCGATACCGTTAACACCAATGCATCCTGGCTGGGTGAATTTCTTACAGGTTTGGGCTTCACGGTGACACAGGTTCACACTATCTCAGACGAACTTGATCTCATAAAGAAGACCATTAAAACGGCCATGCAGGAATCAGAGGTTGTGATTTGCACGGGCGGACTTGGTCCCACCCACGATGATATGACCAAAAAAGCAGTAGCTGAACTGTTTGATGTGGGATACAAGCTCCATCAAGATTCGCTGGATTACATTAAATCCCTTTTTGAGAAACGTAATATTCCATTCTCAGAGTCGAATTACAGTCAGGCTGAAGTACCGGAAAATGCAGAAGTATTATTCAATAAAGCCGGAACGGCACCGGGAATGTGGTTCGAGGCCGGCAGTTACCTTGCTGTGTTGCCGGGCGTTCCTTACGAGATGAAATACCTGATGAGAAAGCGGGTAGCCCAAAAACTCAGGGAAGCTTTTGGTGATATTGGCTATTTGTACTCTCATTACATTAAAACGGCCGGAATTGGTGAGAGCACACTGAGCGATCAGGTTTTGGGAGATTTGTCAGATTATTTTGAGAACGGAGTAAGCCTCGCTTTTTTACCCTCGCCGGGTGGAGTAACCCTGCGGCTGAATGGTAAGGGAAGGACTAAGGAAGAAGCAAAAGACAATCTCCAAAAACTGACCGATGTCATTTACCAAAAAGCGGGTAAGTATATCTACGGAGAGGGAAAAGACTTTTCCATCAGTGAAGCCGTTGGGGAATTATTGAAGGAAAAAGGACTGAAAATAGCAGTTGCCGAAAGCTGTACAGGTGGACTTATCGCCAACACATTTACAGACGTGGCCGGAAGCAGTGATTACTTTGATGGCGGAATTGTGTCATATGCGAACCATATGAAAGTGAAGCAGCTTGGTGTTTCTCAGGATGATTTGGACTCGGTGGGAGCCGTGAGTAAAGAAGTGGCATTGCAAATGGCCAAAGGTGTAGCCGAAAAACTGGACACCGAAATCGGAATTTCCACAACGGGAATTGCCGGGCCCGGCGGCGGTACCGAAGAAAAACCGGTTGGAACGGTTTGGATGGGGTATTATCAAAAGGATGGAGCACATTTTGCAATTAAAGCGATGTTTACCAAAGACCGGCTCATGAATAAAGAACGGACAAAAATGGTGCTGCTCGAAATAACACGCCGTATCTTAAAAGGAATTGAAACGATGCCTTATGATCTTAAAAAGCAACTTCCTTGAAGAAACTGACCGCTTTCCATATCGTTTTACTGCTCCTTTGGGTCCCTGCACTCGGGCAGGTCGCTGATTCAGCGGCGGTTGACTCCACCCAATCTCAACTATCCACATCCGATTCTCTTTCCACTTCACCCCGGGATACCACCCTTCAGAAGAAAGAAGAAAAACCGGAACCCGGACAGGTTACCCCGTGGAGAGAACTCGCTCCAACCGGTTCAACCCGGATTACTAATGACAGCCTTATGAGGTGGCAAGTCTGGCCAAACTGGGGAGATTTTCAGGCATACCGGCGTGATGTAATTTCATTCAGGCAAGGTACTAATGGCCGGGTAGATGCCTTTCATATAAATGGATATCAGCCTTTGGAACAGCAGCTGGAAATGGAAGGACTTTCACTGAATAATCCGGTTACCGGACTGCCAAATTACAACCTGGTTCCGCATCGCAAAATTGGGGTAGCTTCAGAATCGTGGGAGGGAAATTATTATTCCGATATCAGGCTGCGGGATTATTACATCATCAAACCCATCAGTTACCTCAATTATGATGAGGCCACCGGGAGCTACCGAAATCTGGAATTTATGGTTGCCCAAAACTTTTCTGAGCGGACCAATGTGGAGATTTCTTATTGGGACCGAAGAGGTGGAGGTTATTACCCAAACAGTGAGATAAGAGGGAGTCAGGTGGTTGGGAGAGTGTATCATCACCTGAATGACCGATTTCTGGTCAGGGGAATGTATTTACGAAATCAGCTGAGTAACGATGAACCGTTTGGCTACAACGTAGGAGACCCGGCTACTTTCCCTTTCGATGAATTTACCTCGGTGCCAAACAGCACGTCCGGAAAATCTGAGTTTACAAGATGGGATTTAATCGGAGGCATTTACCATCGCAAAGACACCTCTTCGGCTGAAGACGGTGGGCTTGAAATCTCCATGACCAAAAACAAAAAATCACTGCGATTTACCGGAGATACTTTAGGATGGGATCTCAGAACAATAAGCGGAAGATTATTCAAGGAGTTTGAATGGAACAACCTGAGTGTACGGGGTGAAGTGAATGCCCAAAATTTTGCTACCGAAGATGATTTTGTGTTATCGGAAAACAGCTGGACGGAAGTAAAAGGAGAGGGCACTATAGGTTATGAGATTATAGAAGGCTCAGAACTGTATGGAAAAGCCAGAGTAACAAACCGTAGTGAAGGATCTTTTGGGCAGGATTTCACGGTTGGAATAAATTCGCTGATTTCAAGAAAACACCGAGTGAATGTCAGTGCCTCAAGGTACAGCCGAATACCCACGATGCAAGCGCTCTACTGGCAGTCTAAGAATTATGCGGGGAACCCCGATCTTCAGAATGAGGAAGGTATTTCTGCTGCTGCAAGCTTGGATGTGAGTTTGTTCCCAACACTTACCTTTGTCGTTTCCGGAAGGGTGAAATCTGCCGAGAATGCCACTTTTTTAAGTCCGGACAGTACATTTTCAAACAGCGGAAGTTTTACCCAGCTGAGTGGAACGGCGTATGCCCGGTTCGAAAACCACCGGTTTGAAATAGAGAGTTCGGCATCGGCCCAGCAGTTTGATTACGAAAATCCGGGAAGTAATCTTGCAGCCCTCAATCACCGGGACCAGATTATTTGGCTAAGAAACTCAGCTTTTGTAAAAGGCTATGTATTTGATCGGGCCGCCTATCTAAAAATTGGTGTAAAAACCTTATTATCTCCTACCTTTTACTCGGCCCGCACCTATAACACTGAGTTAAGCTACTGGCAGGGAAATAGTTCCTATCAGCAGCTTCCTCCGTTCTTTCGCTTGGATGGGGAACTTTCGGCGCGGGTGCGGGGAATAATGGTAGTAATGAGGTGGGAAAATGCGCTTGACGGATTAGGACAGGCGGGCTACTTTGAGGCGGCCGGATTTCCGATGCCTCCACGACGGTTAATTGTAGGAATAAGAGCACAATTCAGAAATTAATATGAGTCTAAAATATATAGTAAAGGAAGGATTTACAGGAATCAAAAGGGCCAAACTCGCGGCTACTACATCTATACTTTCCCTGTTTATCGCGGTGCTTTTATTGGGTGTTCTTACCCGGATTGGTTTCAATATCTACAGTCAGGCCATGTCTATCAAAGATCTGATTGAAGTGGAAGTCTTTTTGTTTGATGTGGATGAACGCACAACCAATCAGATCCGGCAGGAACTGGAGCAAGAGGAGTTGGTTCAGGAAGTAACTTATATTTCCAAAGACAGTGCTTCCGCTATAATGCGAAAGGAATTTGGAGCTGGAGTCGAAGAATTAGCGGAACTGAACTTTTTGCCGGCTTCATTCCGGTTGAGCGTGGATACCGACGCCGGCGCGGATAAAATCGAGACGATGGTTTCTCAGCTCAGAAACTTACGAGGCGTCGATGAAATTGAATACAATGCGGCTTTACTGCGGGTGATGGAATCGAACCTGAATACATTTACTTTTATTGGTGGAGGGATAGCTTTACTAATCCTTCTGGCAGCTTTAATCCTGGTATATAATACCATTCGCCTTACCATTTATGCCAAGCGTGATTTAATCCGTGCTATGAAGCTGGTAGGGGCCACCAACAAGTTTATTCGAAGTCCTTTTATCGTAGAGGGAATCCTACAGGGATTGATAGCCGGGGGACTGGCCGTGATTTGTGTCTTCTTTATTTTCGAATTTGCCATTCCTTTTTACCTGGCCGACCTGGGCACCCTCAGCTGGCCTTATGGAAGATGGTACTTCCTGGTGGGAGCTATGCTGATTCTGTCTCTGATTATGGGCTGGTGGGGAAGTCGCTGGGCCGCCCGTCGCTTTATTCAGGAAACCTATATCTCCGGCTGATCAGGATTAACTTATATAACCATTATTTATGCTTTTTTTGAAACGTACGCCTTTATTTTTTCTACTGCCTTTGTTGATGTTAATGGGCTGTAAAAGTACAGAACCAGTGAGTGAGGAAGTACGCCCGGAACAGGAAGAGCATTCCCCATTAGCATTAATATTTGATTCTTCAACTGTCTTTTCAGATAATTTTACCGGATTTATTCTACATGATCCAGAGAAAGACACAACGCTCTTCCAAAGATATGCCGATAAGTATTTTACACCGGCATCCAATACCAAGCTTTTCACTTTCTATGCGGCCCTGAAACAATTGCCCGACTCTTTGCCGGCTCTTGACTATATCATTAACGGGGATTCGCTCATTTTCTGGGGAACCGGCGACCCTACATTCCTGCACCCGGATTTCAGTGATACAACGGCATATTCTTTTTTAAAAAACACTCCGTATGAACTGTATTATTCCGATAACCATTACGAAGATGAGCTGTTAGGTCCTGGCTGGGCCTGGGGAGATTATCAATACTACTATTCGACAGAAAAAAGCCCGTTTCCGATGTATGGAAACGTAGCCGAGATAGAGATTCAGGAAATCAGCCAGACCAAGATCGCTGAAAATGAAGAAGGCTATATCATTAAGCCGGAGTACTTCAGATCCAGTATCGAGATGGCCGAACAGCGACCGGGAAAGGAATCTCCGTTCTTGTACCGGGATTTCAACTATAATACCATTGAGTACAGCCCGAAGGCAGACACTATTCAATACACCAGCTATCGACCATTCCACTACACGCCGGAGCTTATAACAAGTTTGCTTAGTGATACACTGAACAAGAAGGTAAACTATGTAGATCGGGTTAGGCCGGAAAAAGTGAATCGCTTGTATGGAAATGAAAAGGATACGGTGCTTACCCGTATGCTGCAGCCCAGTGATAACTTTTTGGCCGAACAGTTACTGTTAAATATCGCCGCCGAACAGAATCTGCCGATGAATTCCGGAGCTGTAATTGCTAACACATCTGCAGAGTTTTTTAATGATTTCAGTAAAGAGCCGGTTTGGAGAGACGGTTCCGGGCTATCCCGTTATAATATGTTCACTCCCACAAATATGGTGGAGTTGCTGAAGCTTATCGACAGGGAGTTTGAAAAGGACTCATTACTGTTCCGGCATTTACCGGCAGGGGGTTCATCAGGAACCATCAGTAGTTGGTATGCGCACAGAGAAGGAGACGAGCCGTATGTATTTGCGAAGACGGGAACTCTGAGTAATAATCACTGCCTTAGCGGCTACTTAATTACGAGAACCGGGCGAAAGTTGATCTTCTCATTTATGAACAATCACTATGTTACTTCCTCGGGTGTAGTGAAAGAAGAGATGGAAAAAGTGCTTTGGTATATACACCAAAACTATTGAATTGATCAGTAAATCAGGATTCTTTCAGGTCGGCTAACTTACTTCCTTTTTCCTGTCTTTTTTTGCAAGCTTCTTTATCGCTGCAGGTACCAAAGAAGTGGAGGGAATGTCCGTCAATATCCATATCGTGAATTTCTGAGAGCATACGCTGTATTTCTCCAATGCGGGGATCGCAGAATTCAAGCACATGTCCACAGTCGCGGCAAATGATATGATCGTGCTGTTGATAGGCATAGGCACGCTCATAATAGTACTGGCTCTTCCCGAATTGCTGACGCTGAACCAAGCCACATTCCACCAAAAGATCGAGAGTGTTATACACCGTTGCACGCGACACACGGGTGCCGGCTTCCTTCATTCTGAAAAAGATATCATCGGCGTCAAAGTGACCGTCAGCGGTGTAAATTTCTTCCAGAACCATGAAACGCTCCGGTGTCTGCCGCTGATTTCTTTCTTTAAGGTAGGAGCGAAAAATCTCCTTTACTAAATTTACAGTATCTTCGTGTGCTGGATGTGCCATAACTTCAATTAATTTACGCTGTAATATACGATATGTAAACTTGCTTTTGAAACCCGTGCTTTTGATTTCAAGAGTATTATATTTCGGGCGCAGTTATCTATGGAATAAATTTAATCAATATGCCTACAATAGTCCCTTTTGAAACACTGACTGAATTATTCTTGAATCTATCCCGCAAATACGACGGAGCTGAAAAAGCTCAGTTTTATTTTAAGCCCAACCCGGATTCTGAATACCAACCTATTTACTGGGAACAGGTTACCGATGATGTCTATTCAATAGCTGCCTACCTGATTGAGCAGGGTGTAGAAAAAGGAGACCGTGTCGGGATTTTAAGTGAAAACCGCTACGAATGGGCCGCTATCGATCTTGCCATTCAGCTGGTGGGTGGCATAAATGTTTCGTTATATACAACGCTTCCGCCGGCGCAGTGCGAGTACATTTTACAGGATTCCGGAGCAAAAATATTCTTTGTATCAACCGGACTTCAGCTCAAAAAGGCGGTCGAGATTTTCGATAACTGCGACGATCTGAAAGAAGTAATTGCCTTCGATGTTCCAAAACTCGAGCATTTGATGGAAGAAAGTTATGTGAAGATGTTCGACGATATGCTGATTGAAGGCGGTAAGCATCTTGAAGAACACAGGGAAACCATCAAGAAGAGAACGATGGAAGTAGAGCCGGAAGATGTAGCTACTTTAATTTATACGTCCGGCACCACGGGTAAGCCAAAGGGTGCTATGCTTACCCATCATAATATTGTTAGTAATGTAAAGGCAGCTACTCAGCACATTTACTGGGATGATAATGACAGACTGCTTTCCTTTTTACCACTGTGCCATTCATTTGAACGCACGGCCGGCTATTATGCCATGATTTCCTCCGGTGTTGAGGTTTACTATGCGGAAAGTGTGGATACCGTTTCCAAAAACATGCCCGAGGCCAAGCCCACTATCATGATTAGTGTGCCCCGCCTTTTTGAGAAGATGTACAACCTTATTGTGAAAAGTGTGGAAGAGGGCAGTGATACCAAAAAGAAAATATTTAACTGGGCCGTTGAAACCGGGCGCAAGTACTCAGAAGGAAAACGCGGGCTGGTTACCCTTCAAAAGAAAATAGCTGACAAACTGGTTTTTGATAAGCTAAAAGAACGTACGGGAGGGCATGTTCGCCTGTTTGTTTCAGGTGGTGCTGCACTGCCTCCGGAGATTGATACCTTTTTCCAGTGTGCTGGGATGAATATTCTTCAGGGATATGGATTAACAGAAACATCACCCGTAATGGCTGCCAATAAGCCCGGGCAGGAGAAAGTAGGCGCCGTTGGAACCATTATACCGGGCGTCACCGTGGGAATCCAAAGTCTTCAGGATGGTAAATTGCTGGCCCAGATTAGCGGAGAAGATTATCCAACCAATACCAGTTCTGAGGCCGGTGAAATTCTCTGTAAAGGCCCGAACGTGATGAAAGGGTACTGGAACAATGAGGAAGCCACCAAAGAGATGATAGACAATGACGGCTGGCTTCATACCGGTGATGTAGGCAAGTTTGATGAAGGATTTCTGAAAATAACCGATCGCATTAAGCACATGATTGTAAATGCGGGTGGTAAGAACATCTATCCGGGGCCTATTGAGGATCTTTTCAAAACCAGTAAGTGGATTGATCAGATTGTAGTTGTGGGGGAAGCACAGAATTTCATGGCCGCTATTATTGTGCCTGACTTTGAAGTGGTCGGGAAGTTTGCCAAAGAGCAGGGACTCAAGTTCTCAAACAACGAAGAGCTTATTGAGCTGGACGAAGTGAAGGATATCTACAAGAAAGAGATTCGCTCGTTTTCCAAAGAGCTGGCCTCCCATGAAAAAATCCGCGACTTCCGCCTGGTACCCAACGAATTCACCGTAGAAACAGGAGAAATTACCCCAACCCTGAAAGTAAAACGACGGGTGATTTCTGATAAGTACGGTCATCTGATTGAGGATATTTTTAAGGATGACTAAACCAGGTAACCCTAATCCATTGCAATAAAAAAGGCCTCATTTGAGGCCTTTTTAGTTTAAATAAATTTCAGAATGAACGGTTAATTCTGGTTTTGCAGGTTCCCAATGTTGGCTTCTGCTTTTCCGCTGGCAAGGGCTTCCAGCCTGGCAACCGCATCCCAAAGAGTCATAGATTCCTTCAGGGTTTTATCAAAAATATCGTTGGCAATAGGATAGAAGTACTGCATGCCCCAAATCTGACGAGCCAGTTCAGCTTTCATCCTGCCCTCAACCAGGTAAGAGATTTCTTCAAAGTGACCGTTAGGCACAAATAGAGAATCATTCTGGAATTTTGGAGAGCTCACAGTATCCGTAACTACCATGCCACGTTCCAGAAGCAATGACTTAACCCCATCAACATGCTTCTGTTCCCATTCAAAGGTATTTCGGAATCCTTCAAAATTATTTTCCCACTCGCTGCGGAATGCATCTCCCTGCTCATCAAGGAAAGAGCGTACATAATCGAAGGAAGCTCGCTCACGGATGGAGAAGTTGAATACATAGGCAGATGTGGTAGTGTCTGAAGGGACGATATAATCAGGAACAATACCGCCGCCGCCATAAACGGTTCGTCCGGCATCGGTAGAATATTTCAGTGAATCCGGCACGTGATCAATGAATTCGGAGGCATCATTCATGGCATTATCACGACGGTAGATTTCATACGCGTATTGCTCACCACCTTCTACAAATGGTTTCTGAATGAGACGCCCGGAAGGAGTGTAATATCGTGAAATGGTAACCCGGACGCTGCTTTTGTCAACCAGTTCGTATTGCTGCTGAACGAGACCTTTACCAAATGTTCTTTTTCCAACAATGAGTCCGCGATCATGATCCTGTACGGCTCCACTAACAATTTCACTGGCAGATGCAGCGCCTTCGTCCACTAAAATGATAACGGGCTCTTCTTTGAGTTCCCCATCTTTGCGGGAGAAGTATTCGCCATTAAAGCGGCTGTTCTTGCTCTTGGTAGAAACCAATTCTGTTCCCTGCGGAAAGAATTCCTCAGCAATAGCGATAGCCTGGCTCAGGTAGCCTCCCGGATTTCCCCGAAGGTCAAGAACAATTCTTTCCATGCCTTCTTTCTCAAGCTCTTCAACGGCCTGCATAAATTCATCGTGAGTGGTAGCCGCAAACCGGTTAATCTTGATATATCCGGTTTTCTCATCCAGCATGTAGGAGGTGTCCACAGTATAAAGCGGGATGTCATCCCGGGTGATAACAAAATTGATGGGCTGTTTTACATTCGGTCGTTTAACGGTAACCTTCACTTTTGAGCCTTTCTCACCGCGAAGTCGGTTTACAACCATTTCATTCGTGAAACCGATAGCGGAGGAATCTTCGATGGCGATAATACGGTCTCCGGAGCGGATGCCAAGTTGATCACTGGGACCTCCCGAAATAGCAGTAACAACGGTTATGGTGTCCTTAATAACCTGGAACTGAACGCCAATTCCCTGAAACTTACCGGCAAACTCGGCTTGAATCTGCTCGTTGTCTTCCGGTTCGATATACATCGAGTGGGGGTCAAGAGTGGAAAACATGCCTTTAATGGCTTCTTCAGTGAGCCGGGTCATATTTTCTTCAGGGCTGTTATTGGAGATGTATAAATAAGCCTTCTCAAAATTCGAAAAAGAATCCCTGATGCTGTTGATCTGAACTCCCTGGAAGGTAGTGTCAATCGGGGTGCCGTCAACCAGCAGGGTAGAATCCTTGATGGCTTTAACCATCCGCTTGATACTGGTTTTATACATATTATTTAAGTCCGGTTCCCGAAAATAATTAGCGACAATACTGCGCTGTGCCTGATGATATTTGGTTAAATTCTTGGTGTCATCCGTTTCGGCCTGAAGTACAGGATCAACGCCTGTAAAGCGGAGAGCCGCAAGAATAAAAAGTATGAGAAGGTTGGGGTACAGTATTTTTTTCAAGTGCATAAATATCATCTTACATCAGTGTATGGTAGTAAAAACCTAAAAAGCGGCAAATAATTTCATTTCAAACGATTGTACTAAATAATGTAGTATAGTACAATTACAAAGAAGGCGTTAAAACAAGTTAACGCCTTCTTTGATTTTAATACGAAATGAAAGACGACAATGGATTTCCTTACAGGATATAATGACTTAAATCCTTGTCTTTCACAATGCCGGCCAGTTGCTTGTCAACATAGCCTCGATCGATCGTGATCTTACCGGAGTTGATGTCGTCGGGAACGGCAAAAAGCAGCTCATCAAACAGGGACGACATTATGGTATGTAACCTTCTTGCTCCGATATTTTCTACGGATGCATTCACTTCGGCAGCAATGCGGGCAATTTCCCGAATGGCCTCATCCTTAAATTCAATTTCCACGCCTTCGGTATCCAGCATGGCAATGTACTGCTTGGTGAGGGCATTTTTGGGCTTGGAGAGAATGTCAATAAAGTCGTTTTCCGTAAGGGAATTCAACTCAACACGGATTGGGAAACGTCCCTGAAGTTCAGGAATCAAATCCGAAGGTTTTGAGACATGAAATGCTCCGGAACCGATGAATAAAATATGATCGGTTTTTACGATGCCGTGCTTGGTGTTTACGGCGCTGCCTTCAACAATAGGGAGGAGATCGCGCTGCACGCCCTGACGACTTACATCAGGTCCGCCTTTGCCACCGCTTCCGGTTGAGGATTCGGCGATTTTATCAATCTCGTCTATAAATACGATTCCTTGTTTTTGAACACGTTCCAGTGCTTCCTGAACCGCAGATTCATGGTCGATCAGTTTTTCGGCTTCTTCTTCAGTCAGAATTTCCCGGGCTTCTTTAATGGGAAGCTTACGCTTGGTCTTTTTATTTCCTTTGCCAAGGTTGCCGAGCATATCCTGCAGATTAATGCCCATTTCTTCCATCCCCTGAGGACCAAATACTTTCATCATCGGGTTTTTGGAAGAGTTTACTTCAATTTCAATTTCCCGGTCTTCCAGTTCGCCATCTCTGAGTTTTTCACGGAAGCGGTCGCGGGTTCGTTCGTTAAGTTCTGAATCGCTTGCATTCTGCGGGTCAAAATCTTCACTGCTTGAGCTGCTGTTAAACCCAACACCGGATTTTTTTACGGGAGGGATGAGGATATCAAGGATTCGCTCTTCCGCTTTGTGCTCCGCTTTCTCCTTAACCCGATCCTGCATTTCCTGTTTCACCATACTGATGGCAACATCGGTCAGGTCGCGGATCATCGATTCCACATCACGACCAACATAACCAACCTCAGTAAATTTTGAGGCTTCCACTTTCATAAAGGGAGCATGGGCCAGCTTAGCCAAGCGACGGGCAATTTCAGTTTTACCGACGCCGGTAGGACCAATCAGCAGAATGTTATTGGGTACAATTTCATCTCTGATTTCTTCATCAGAATTGAGTCGTCTCCAGCGGTTTCGAAGGGCAATGGAAACGGATCTTTTTGCTGATTTCTGCCCTACAATGTATTTGTCTAACTCAGCTACAATCTGCTGAGGTGTTAAATTCTTTTCCTGAATAGTTAGCATATCAATCTTCTATTTCTAAAATCGTAATGTTGTGATTGGTATAAATGTCGATGTCGGCTGCAATATGCAGTGACTCATCAACGATTTCGGCAGCCGATAATTCTGAAGCGTGTTTTTTCATCGCTCTTGCTGCTGAAAGGGCATAGGATCCACCGCTTCCAATGGCTGCTATCTCATCATCGGGCTCAATTACATCACCCTGGCCGGATATCAATAATCCTTTTTCGTTGTTCATTACCACCAACAAAGCCTGTAGCTTTTGCAGAAATTTGTCTTTTCGCCATTCTTTGGCAAGCTCAACGGCGGCTCGTTCCATGTTGCCGTTATACTCGTTCAGCTTTTCCTCGTATTTCTCAAAAAGGGTGAAGGCATCGGCGGTAGAACCGGCAAATCCGGCCAGTATTTTGCCTTCGTGCAGCTTGCGTACTTTCTTGACGGTGCTTTTCATCACGGTTTTATCCATGGTAGCCTGTCCGTCACTCCCGATAGCGGCTTTCCCATTATGGATAACGCCGACTACCGTTGTTGCGTGTAGTTCAGATAAACTCATGTATTCAATTTTTTAATGATAGTTGAACCGATAAAAACAAAAACCAAGCCAAGCCTTAGTTAGAAGACTTATAGTACTTAGAATTGTCTCTTCCGTTCGAATTGTCATTACGGCCTGACGATCTGCTTGAGTTGCTTCTCTCTTTTTTAGAGATATCCAGATTCTCTTTATCTCCCTTACCGCTCTCAAGCTCAATGAGTTCGCCTTCACGATCAAGCACTTCTTCAATCGATTCATCTCTCATTACAATATCAGTAATGTCAATGTCTGAACCTACCAGCGTAGCACGGAATTCATTCATAGAAACCGTTTCATCACCAATCAGGGATATTTTAATGCGGAATTTAGCCATCCACTTCCAGTGCGTACTCATCAGACCTTTTGTCAGAACCGACTTCAGAAATGGGTTTACATACAGGTCAACTGCGCGGTAGTTGGTGTTGTGTTTGAACTTGCTTAACCAGGTTTCCAGATCGGTAAGAATGGTGTCTTGTGTAACTACATTTCCGGAGCCGCCACAAACCGGGCATACTTTAGAAACCGAGTTCACCACGCTTGGGCGAATACGCTGTCGTGTAATCTGAACCAGCCCAAAATCACTCATGCCAATTACATTGGTCTTGGCCGGATCTTTAACGAATTCTTTCTTGAGCTCGTCATAAATTTTCTTGCGGTTTTTGTCATCCCTCAGGTCAATGAAGTCAACAACGATAATGCCACCGATATCTCTTAGCCTGAGCTGTTTAGCGACTTCTCTGGCGGCTTCAAGGTTGGTTTTAAGGGAATTGTCCTCTTGTTTCTTTTTGGCAGCGTATGGGCCGGAATTCACATCCACCACATACATGGCCTCGGTCTGCTCAAAGATCAGGTAACCGCCTGATTTCATTCTTACGCGCGGGCTGAAAATGGAATTAACGTCGTGGGCAATCTTCATAAAGTCGAAGATGTGCTCTTTGCCTTTATACAATTCCACATTGGGGACCATTTGCGGAGCTATCTGCCCAACGTAAGATTTAATCTGACGATACATTTCAGGATCATCAATCAAAACCCGGTCGTAGTTTTTGGCGAACAGATCACGAATCAGGCTCTCCGTCATATTCAGGTCACGATAGAGCAGAGAAGGGGGCTTGGCATCTTCCAGTTTATCTACAATCTGCTCCCACTTCTTCAATACATTTCGAAGGTCATCTTCAAGGGCTTCTTTATCCTGTCCCTGGGCAACGGTTCTTACAATTACACCAAAACCATCGGGGATCATATTATTTAGAATCCCTTTCAACCGGCGGCGTTCTTTGTAATGCCCGATTTTTTTGGAAACCGCGATGTAATCACCCATTGGGATAAGTACAAGAAAACGTCCTGCAATGGTAATGTCGGTAGAAATTCGTGGCCCTTTGGAGCCAATCGGTTCCTTAACAATTTGAACCAGCAACTTCTGGCCGGTACGTAACATTTTGCCCGCTAAAATCTGTTTTTGAACATTCGAGAGGTTGTCTTTATTCTCGATGTCTTTTTTGGCATGGCCGGGAATAGCATTCGAACCGTTTAGCTTAGTGATATATTCATCAAGGTGGTCGCCGGCATCGGAAAAGTGTAAAAAGGCATCTTTGGGAGTACCCATATCGATAAAGGCGGCGCGAATTCCGCTCAATACCTTATGAACACGGGCTACATAAATGTTACCAACGGTACGCTGGTTTTCTTCCGTTTCTATGAATAGCTGCGCTAACTCGTTGTTCTCTAAAAGCGCGATACGGGTCTGATTGCCCGAAGAGTGAATAATAATTTGATTCTTCATTAGTAAAATTCTTCCTTTCCCGGAAGCCACTGAAACCCCTGCAAACGAACCATCGCATTAATTTACGGTGCAAATTGATTACGGTCTCATTAAAGAGATTGGGGTTAGAAGCAAACGTTCGAGCGGCTGCTTCGGGAATAAATTCTGTTAAAATTGTTTTTTTTGGGGATTCCTTATCGGAATCAGAAAAGAGAGTCTGCGTTATGGCTGTAATTAGTAATCCGCAGAAAAAGAAAAAATCGATAGAGGCATCGTTCCAAGAGTGAGACAGTGATGCCACCAAAGTTTGTTTTTGGTATGTATTTTGTGCGTTATGCAATCGAAAATAAGTTTAAAAAAGCTTGTTCAGGTCGATTTTTCCTTCAATTAATATAACTCTGAAAGTCGATTAATGTAAACGGTTATTTTGAGATAGAATTATTCGGTTCTTCGAACCTTCCAATCCGGATTAATCTTTCCTTAACCTTTCCAAAGTTTTACTGAACAGAAGTAATCAATCTGCACTTAGCAACTTTGGAAAGGTTATAAGACGAGTTTAGTTAATCCCCGTCCACTCTCTTAATCGAAGCTCCGACTGCACTCAGTTTGTCTTCGAGGGATTCATACCCACGGTCAAGATGGTAGATGCGGAGTACTTCGGTGTGGTTATCAGCAACCATAGCCGCCAGAACCAGGCTTACACTTGCGCGCAGGTCAGTACTCATAACCGATGCACCGGTAAGCGGAGTTTTACCGGAAATGTGCACCGTGTTCTTTTCAACTTCCATGTCGGCACCCAGGCGGGTGAGTTCCGGGACATAGCTGAAACGGTCAAAGTAAACGGTATCTGTAACTTTGGAATCGCCCTCGGCCTGGGTCATCATAGTTGCCCATTGTGCCTGCAGGTCGGTTGGGAAGCCCGGGTAAATCTCTGTTTTAATGGAAACAGGTTTCAGTTTATCGGGTGCTTTTACATGAATGGTTGTTCCATCTACTTCTACGGAAGTACCGGTTTTCCGGAGTTTGTCGGTGAATCCTCCAAGCTGATCCGGGTTGCAGCCCGTTAACGTAAGTTCTGAACCCGGGAACATGGCTCCTGCAATCATAAAAGTTCCTAATTCAATCCGGTCAGGGTCGTTGGACACTTCAATGCCTTCAAGTGAATCAACGGCTTTAACGGTCAGGGTATCCGTTCCAATGCCTTCAATGTCGGCGCCCATTTTGGTCAGGAAATTACAAAGCTGAACCACATCCGGTTCTTTGGCCGCATTTTCTATGGTAAATTTTCTGGCTTTTAACACGGCAGCTAACAACAGGTTTACCGTAGCTCCTACAGAACTTGGTTCAAGCTGAAAAGTACCGCCGTCGATTTTGTCATCCGCTTTGGCGATCACATAGCCTTTCTCTAGCTCGATGTCGATTCCCATGGCTTCCATGCCTTTCAGGTGGAGGTCCACAGGGCGGGGGCCCCAGGCGCATCCACCGGGCATTGATACTTTGGCGTACCCGTGTTTTCCAACCAGAGCTCCCAGCATATAAAAAGAGGCCCGCATCTTACGCACCAAATCGTACGGGGCTTCCAGGTGATTTACGTTGGTGGGATCGATAACCAGGGTGTTTTCATCTTCCTTAAAATCAACCTGCGCACCCACAACTCGGATTACGTTGTTGAAGGTATAAATGTCTTTAAGACGGGGCGTATTACGAATGGTAGAAGCTGAATTTCCAAGCAGGGAGGCGGCCATGAGTGGCAACGCGGCATTTTTTGATCCGCTTATAGGGATGGTTCCTTTTAGTGGGGTACCGCCTTCAATAATAAATTTATCCAATGGTTTCGATCTCCAGTATAGGTGAATTTTTCTCTAATGATTGTCCGACTTCTGCCGAAATACTTGCGACAGTCCCACTGATAGGTGCCTTTAGCTCATTCTCCATTTTCATAGCTTCCAGGATAACCAGGGGCTGATCTTTTTCAACCTCATCACCCTCAGCTACCATAATCTCGAGGATTTTTCCGGGCATTGGTGCATTCAGAATTCCTTCGTCGGCAGCTAAAGCTGTTTTAAAGCCGAGTCGGTCGAGTAAAAGCTCCTGTTCATCTTTAACTTCCACGGAATGCCAGATGCCATTCATAGAAAACTCAATGGCAGAACCTTCATAACTTACATTATCGATTTTGTAGGTTTTTGTTCCCGTGCGCAAAATATATCGCCCGTTAACAAACTCGAAGGTGTAGTTTGCTTCAGTTTCACCAGCGGTGAATGTTCCGTCTTTGGGAGACAATTCAATATCGTGGTTGTTATCGTCTATGGTTGCCTGGAATTTCATTTCTGAACTTTTTTTATGTGATTAATGCCTGCGTTGGTAATCCGAAAGGTTGAATCCTGAACGTTATCCGAATCGAAATAATAGGCTCCGTTTTGCTCAGGTTGATCGGGGTTCACCACTTGAATAAGCCGTGAATTCATAAGGTTGATTAAATCGTCACGGAGCTCTCCGTATTGAAGCTGAGTTTCTTCCTGAAGAACTTCAAAAGGTTCAGGAAAAATAAGACGATCTAAAATTTTGTATTCCGATGGGGTCAGTTTTCTCATATGCAGAGAAGATAGAGCCCGTTCAAAATTATCACAAATTATTAAAGGCCGAATTTAATGAATTCTGCCGGAATGAATTGAATTATAAAAACAGACCGTTGATTTTCGAAAAGTGTCTGACTGATTCTTATCTTGAGCTATGTTCAAAGTAAAAAATACTATTCTGTCAGACGACATTGCCACAGCGCAATTTGCTTGTGACTTACCACGATGCAAAGGGGCTTGTTGCGTGGTTGGTGATGCGGGAGCTCCCGTTGCTAAGGAAGAAATTCCGGCTTTAAACAAAGCGTATCACTTGCTGAAGAGCGAACTACAGAAAGAAGCGGTAGAAGTAGCAGAAAAAGACGGCGTGGTAATTGGGACACAGGATAGCGGTTATGAGATTTCAACCGTGGAGAGTGATGATTGTATTTTTGTGAAGTATGATGAAAATGAAGTCGCTTACTGTGCTATACAACAGGCTTATTTCGATGGGAGATTGAAGTGGGAGAAACCCATCAGTTGTCATTTATTCCCGGTTCGGCTTAAAAAAATTGCGGACTTTGATTACGCCAATTTCGAATACGTTCCGAAACTATGTTCGGCTGCATGCGAACGGGGAGAGAACGAAAATATATATTTGGCAGAATTCCTTGAAAAACCGTTAGTTCGACGGTATGGAGAAAAGTGGTTCGCAAGTTTTATAGAAGCTTGTAAAGAGATTCGTCAAAAGGATAAGCATGCTACGTAATCAACAGAATTTAGGCCAAAAGCAGCAGCAGAGCTTACAGCAAAAGCTTTCCCCTCAACAGTTGCAGTATATAAAACTGCTGCAATTGCCTACCATTGCCCTGGAGCAGCGCATCAAAGAAGAGATGGAAGCTAACCCTGTGCTGGAGGAGGTTAATCCCGGAGAAGCAGAGACTGTTAGCTTATCGGAAGAGGAAGAATCTCCTAAAGAAGAGAAAGAAGAAGCTCTTGAAAGCCTGGAAGAGCATGAAGTGGATTGGGATGAATATGACTCCAATACCGAATACGACGGAGATAATTACAGCACCTCGTACAACCCGGATATTGAGGAATGGAAAGAACTTCCTAATCCATATAACGCCTCCTTTTTAGAGCAGCTCGAAGAGCAGGTGGTTTTTCTGAATCTCTCGGAAGAAGAAGAATTGATTGCCGATCAAATTCTGGGCTCGCTGGATGAAGACGGCTATTTTCGGCGGGAATTGGAAGCGGTAGTGGATAACATTGCCTTCAATCAGGGAGTGTTGGTGGATGCCGACATGGTGGAGAGCGTTCGTAGAAAAATCCAGCAGCTTGACCCCATTGGTATTGCATCCAGAGATTTACAGGATTGTTTGTTGGTGCAGCTTAAGGACTCCCAAAAGGATTTACCCGGTCTTAATCTCGCCATCAAAATAGTGGAAAAGGCCTGGAAATCGTTTGAAAAGAAGCACTTCTCCAAATTACTGCAGAAGTTCAACATTGAGCGGGAGGAATTGCAGGCGGCTTTCGAAGCCATCCGCCAGATGGATCCTCGTCCCGGGGCAGTGGCCAGTGATATGGAAGAAACTCAGAACTACATTGAGCCGGATTTTGAGGTGTACTGGAAAGGCATGAAAGATGGGGAAACTGAGCGGGGTGAATTTGTGATTAACCTGAATCAGCGGAACGCACCCTCACTTAGAATTTCCCCGGAGTACAAACAGATGTGGGAGGAAATCAAAGCCAAGAAGAAAAAGAACACTGATGCTGAGGCTCATTCCTTCATGAAGAGTAAAATTGATTCCGCTCAGTGGTTTATTGAGTCAATTCGTCAGCGGCAGAACACCCTCATGAATATCATGAAGACGATAGTGGCTCTGCAGGAAGACTTCTTCAAGTTCGGGGAGGGACTGAAACCTATGATCCTGAAAGATGTGGCCGAGCGAATTGGAATGGATATTTCGACCGTGTCCCGTGTGGTGAATGGAAAATATGTTCAAACTTATTTCGGGGTGTACGAACTAAAGTATTTCTTCAATGAAGGGCTGGAAACGGAAAGCGGGGAAGAGGTTTCTAACCGCGAAGTCAAGAATATTCTGGAGAAGCTTATTGATGAAGAAAATAAGCAGAAGCCGTACAGCGATCAGGAACTTACCAATATGCTGAACGAGAAAGGCTATAAAGTGGCCCGAAGAACGGTAAGTAAATACCGGGAGCAGCTCAACCAGCCCGTAGCCCGAATGCGCAAGCAGGTAATTTGATTCCTTTGCTTGAATAACCCTTTCAGGGTTATAGCAATTATCCTGACTCAAGCAAAGGGGTTTAACCCTGGAAGGGTTAAGATATCTATTCAGGATCAGGCTAATTTATCACCAGCTGAAATTAACTTGGTCGTTAATTTTCTGCTCCATCAGGTGAATAACAGGAGTTCTGAACGTGTTGTTATTATCGATCTGTTTTCGAATGGACAGTACTTCCTCCCAATCGGAGTACACCTCCTCAAGAACCAGCACGATATTCTCCCGCTCATCGATCAGTATTTTTGAATCGAACCCGAATTCTTCCTCAACCCGGATGGCGTAAAGCACAGCCTGTCGTTCAGTTTCAAATTCTCCCAGCTGCAGGATAAATTCAAAATCAACATTGATCATAGAAGCAGGGAGTTCCTGTTTTGCGATATAAATATCAGAGATGGGTGTGGAACTCAAAACCTTATTTCTTTCCTGTTTTGCCAATCGTTCAGAGCTGAATGGACCCAGCCTGACTTTATACATCAGTGTATTGGGATCCTGATAACGATGCAGATTGAAATTATACCTGGATTCCAGGTCATTCATATAAGAATCTGCCCGGTGTGGATTCGTGAAGGCAGCAAACTGAAGATCGTACCGAAAGCCCCCCGGCTCGTAATTGGTTGCCACCGTTTCATAACACTGATTCAATACCGCTGCATCCGGGTAAGTTGAAGTCAGATTCTGCGTGAATTGAGATGCACGGCTCAGCTCCTGGAAAAGACCGGTTCTGACCGCGTACAACTCCCGTGGTTCGTTATAGACAATGTAGGAGTCAGAATCCCGGCTGTAGTTTTTAACAATCCTTGTGGCAGCTTCAAACGATGAAAAAGCAGCCAGCTGAACGCCATATCGGCATTTATTCAGGATTAGTCTGTCTACAGCTATGTTATACTCTAGTGAAATACCACCGCCACTGTTGGCAGTTTGAGCGATGTTGGTTCCGGCCGTAATGGGTTCTTCATTTACCTGATAATCTTTGGGAACCAGCAGAATTTGCAGTCCTTCCACAAAATCACCTTCGGGTATGGCTTCTACTTCAAATTCTATTTTTTCAGGGATGGATTTCACATTTAAGATGTCCAGTTGGGAGGGATCTACCCGGAGTATATATTGGCCGGGAGGGAGTTCATAATCGTAAAAACTACCATCCGAGAATGTTCTCAATTCTTTGCTGAAATCCCCATTCTGTTGATCCAATAAAAGTTTTAGTCCACCAATCCCACTGCTTTTTGCATTAGCAGTTTGTCGTTTTACGGATCCCTCCATAACGCCTGACATATAGAAGGGTATCTCAACTTTTTTAAACCGACTCGGGTCTGTTATCAAACCAAATTTATCAAACTCTGGTACCAACATAGGGTTGTCAAGGCCACCTTCATTCATTTCCATGTTATAGTAGAAATAAGGCTGCATCTGTGTGAAATATAGAATCCCATTTTTTTGGATACTGTTTGCCCCGGATCGCCGTATTCTAACTGCATTTCCATCAATAGGCTGGTCTTCTTCCTTTTCAAAAGATCGATTCCCATTGTTATCTACAAATAGTTGAATGGCGGTACCGGAACGGCCAACCTGGTCTCTGCTGGTAAATAAAAAGTTATTGTAGTTGGTATCGTATCCTACTGATCCGCGTACGTTCTGCGTGAAACTGCTATTGTTTCTTATGTTATTGTAAGTAGTATTGGTACGGATTTTATTGAGGTCGATAACAAGGCTGAATCTAATCGTGTTGTACTCTGCAATGAAATTTCGACCTACAGAGAGCTGGAATCGTCCCTGATTAAAAACATTTCTCGAAATTAAAGCCTCTGCTGACTCGAACTGGTTTAAGGTGGGTTGATATCGCATCTGTGCACGCAGAAAAACGCCACGAATATATGGAGGAAGATTTCTGTTGCGGGATACATTATAGGTAGCGGAGGTCTCAACATATGAAGTTGTTGTTGGGTTGAAGAGATCCACTTTGCCGGCGAACCGGTCACTGTAACCAACCCTTAGGTTCATTTTCCCAATTCGTGAATTGGCGTCCAGACGCAGAGTAGTGGCATTTGCTGTTTCTCTGATCCTTGAGAAAGCAGAAGCCCTGACATTAAAAGGGGTGCCAAACAAATTAAAGGGATAAAAGGCGGAAGCTACCAGTCTTTTATCATCATTAGAAGGATTATAGATACTGAAGTTGCCTGTGTACTCAGTGAAATCAAAATTTATGCTGGCTGAGTTTGGGAATATAGTATTAAAAACACCTCGGTAATAAGCCTGAGAAGCAGCCTCAAATGTTAATATATAACTTGAGAGGATTCTTGAGGAAACGGAAGAGGTGAAAGTAGGTAGTCCGTCATTCAACCCTTCATAATACTCAACGCCGGCTTTGGCAGTAAGCCATTCTGTGATTCCATAAGATCCTGTTCCCTGTGCTGTCAGGTTTTGGTTTGTATTACCTACAATAGGATTGTCAAGTTGACCGAGGTTTACGGAATAGTTAAAGACTCCTTTAGGTTGAAAAGTAAACGGTACCTGAATACGTTCGGAGCGTTCGATAATCTGACCGGTCGGGCCATAAATTTTTAAATCAAGTTGGGAAGATCCGTACGTTATGGGAGTTAAAAACCGGTAATCACCCATTTCATTAGCTTGTTGGAAGTCGATAAGGGCATTGTTCATATATAATTCAACTTCCGACTGGGGTATAGTGCTGCCCTGAACTACATACTCATCAAACAGTCGACGGGGCTCTATAGGTTCGTTAGTAAGTCTGATCCCGGTATAGCTATTTCTGGCGACACCATCCGAATTTGTTTGGCCAATAGTGATTTTTGAAAGCCACTGTTGGTCCCTGTACATATAACGCCAGCGAAGGTTATCGGTAGAGATATTGGAAAAGTTGCTGGAATAACTTCCAAAGATGCTTCCTTGCAAATCTCCTCCATATAACTGAACTCCCAGGTTTGTGTTGGCATTATAAACATTAACTCCGGAACCCATGTTGGCGGAAAGGTTATAGTCAACAAATCCGCCGTCTAAAAAAGGGCGTTCTCTGCCATATCGTAAATCATATCTAACTTCCTGATACCTGTTATCATCAGCAAGTCGCCTTCTTTGTGCTCGGATGGCTCTTTCAATTGCCGGGAGTTCTTTTTCAGTTTCTAAATTCAGCGTGAGGTTGTTGAAGTCGATGGTGAAATCTAATCCAAAGGCTTCATAGAAAATATCGGCCCGTAAATAAGAATCAATTTCCTTTATCAAATAATCATCAACTGTGAGTTGAATAATCTTATCCCCGAATTTAATTTGATTGGCTCTTAAGTCAATGTGGTAGGGAGTTTGTTTGATGCCAAATTTTCCGTTTACGGATAAACCATTAACAGTATGGTCGATATCAAAGAGGGAGAAAAGTTCACTGACGGGGAGATAAAACTGATCGTTTTTATAATAGGATATAACAACCGAACCTATAATGCCGCGATGACGAAATTCAAGATACACCTCAATTTCGTCATTATTGTTGCCTTGCGCGTGGGAATTATCGGGTTTAAGAAATAGGCATAAGGCAACAATGTTGAGTGTAAGTATTATTTTTAACCAATGATTCACCTAAGCGTATATTTGGTTGTACTTGAAACCGGATCCATTTGTACAATCTCGTCAGGAGAAACGTCATTTCTCTGGGTAATAAATTCAACTCTGACAGAGTATTCCCCTGGAGGAGTGTTCTCTAGAATAATTTCTTGTTTATGAGTACCACTAAAATAGAGGGTGGTAGAGTTTCTGGACTGTTGTACAACATTACCGTTTGAGTCTATAAGAGAAGTGATTACAGAGCCGAGAAAAGGTGAATTTCCAGTACGCTCAAAGTCTGTTAGTACTTCTAAAACACCATCCTCTGATACATTTGGGACTATTTCTTTTATAACAATTCCTGTATTTACAGATCCAACTTTATAGTAAAGTCCTGTTACTTGTTCAACAATTAATCCTAAACTTGCAGTCACAGTTTCAGACTGTTCAAGCTCAACAGGTGGGGCTTCTGGTGTTGCACTGGTTCTTATTCGAGCCCAATATGTTCCATCTTCCAAGTTGTTAGGAGCTGCAATCCGAAGACGTACAATTTGACGTTGGCCGGGTGTGAGTACAAAATTTTGAGGAAAGGCCCGTACGTTTTCAGCAATAGAATACAATTCAGCTCTTGTAGAGTCATCTTCCACAATTCTTCGTTGCCCATCTTCATTCAAAGCGCTATAGCTGAATACAAAATCAATGGAAATTTCCTGATTTTCATTCGAATTATTGATGACCATATAAGTTCCAAACCTGGAGTCATCACTAACATAAAGGTTTGTTGGGGCAATAGTAACCTGTGTAAACCCGGCAGATAATGTGCATAAACCAAGCAGTATAGTAAGTAATAGCTTTTTCATAACTCTATAGATTAATGAATTCCCGATGCGAGTAATAGTAATGATTGTTGTTAACTTTTACCATCACTGATTAAGGCTGTTTTTTTGCTTGGTTAGTTGTAAAAAAAAAGCCCTGCCAGAGTAAGGCAAGGCTTTAATGCTAAAATAGAATTTTAGTCGTAGTAAACTGAGAGAGTAATATCTCCAGAGTATTGTCCTTGGTAGTTTCCTGCAGACCCACCCACAGTACCACCAACATAAACATATGCATCAGTAGCGCCGGTTGTCACAGCAAGCTCTCCATCATTACCTGTGAAAGAGAAGTCATTAGTACCTCCACCTGGGGTTCCGTCAACTTCTGAATAAGTGGCTGTCAAAGATAATGGCAGATCACTTGGAGTAGTATTAGAAAATGTAGGTGAGGAAACAGAAAGAGCTGTAGGAGCAGAAAGAGTCAAAATAATTGCCTGTCCACTCGCAACGTCATCCATAAAGAACTTACCAAGACTTGACTCAGCACCACTTAACAAGATATCAACACCAGAATCAGCATCGCCATCTGTCATCGTACCAAAATCAAGATTATTAACAGCTGTCAATGTTACATCAGTAATTACATTAGCAGATGCGGTTATACTTGCTTGTCCTTGAGCCATGGCAGATGTTGCAGTTAAGGCAACAAGTGCAAGGGCAGATAAAAGAGTTTTTAGAGTTTTCATAATCGTGAGATTGAGTTGTTTGTTTATTTAAATTCTGAAAGAAAATTATTGATGTTTTGAGTCACTTCCCAGTTAGATACTCTTAATTAAAACGTCCTAACTTTTGAGCTGAAACCATGTAATCAATGTCCATAGATGATAATTTATGGGTCTAAAATACCTATGTGACATCAGACTTATATTTAGATTTCTTTAATGTTTGGGATGCCACTTTGATAATACGAATGGAATGACAGGTTGGATTTAATCATAAGCCACACTTTCATTGATGCGTAATGACGGACAGAACCGTGAACAATCTCATAGAATAGAATTGGGATGTTGATCATTATCCATTTTAATCTTTTCTCTTAGACAATGGAATAGTGACCTTTTTTGTGGATATAGCTTGTATGAGGTAGGAGAACATCTGGGTTTTGATCCATGATTTACTTGATTAGAGGATTGGAAGAATGGAGTTGAGTAATCAGGGAAATCCGGTAATTCGATCCCTCAAGGTTCAAATGGATTATGAATTAGTCGCTAATCTTTATGCAGCAGCTCCATTTGTAATTTAACATCATCGTCAGCTAATGATGGGATTTTTTAAAGTAAACAAGCGATTTAATGGCAGGTGTATAGGAGAAGAGAATGTTTCTTCAAGCAGACAAGGTAGTACAATACACTATGCCAAAGGTGCCTCGTAAAGTATTAATCGTAATCAACGCTCAAAATAACTTCACCGGTATAAACACCATTCGGGATATTACCTACCTCTATAGAGCCATAAACATAGATATATAACTGTTTCCAGATCTCAGAGGGATTGGTGAGATTTGTATTATCGTGAATAGATACCATACCACCACTGGCTGGGATAGAGTTTGCCGAAGTTATAGAATTGGTCCCGCTGTTGTTATAAGACATGTTTAAAGATAAGGGAATTTCCTGACTGATCCCGGCTTGGCTATGCACCAAAACTTCCGGGTATTCAAGATTGATATAGACATTTTGAGTGTAAAAAGCCCTGATGCTGAATACTCCCATGTTTACATCACCCAATTGTATCTCGGTTGTCCCAGTATTAGAAATTAAAGTTCCAAAATCGAGATTCTGTTCAACGGTTGCACTGAGCTCGGGTTCTATTTTAAGCTGCAGATTTATAAACTGAGCTATGGAATTGGTGCTCAGAATAAAGAATATGGCAAGTATGCTAAAGATCCTCTTAGTCATAATATATTGTTACCTGAATATCAGCGGAGTAGGATCCCGAAATCTGGCCACTGGCATTAATCGAACCATAAATGAATAGGTAAGCACTTTCTTTTTGAGCTTCTAAGTTATACCCTTTATAAACTGGGTTTGGAGGTGGTCCGGGAGGCCCGGAAGTTCGGCTTAAAATTGGAAACTGAGTACTAATAACACCGGTTTGCTGGCTGAAGTCTATGGTAGTTTCACCGATATACCTGGTGTTATTCAGTGCCGAAACTTCACTGTCTTCTCCAAAGTTTGAGTAGGCTCCCTTCAATGTAAATGGCAAGGTGCAATTTGCGTTAGAGCACCCGTCAGTATCAAAAGGAGCAAGCAGTTCTATATCTATCAGCACATCGAGATACTTTATACCTTCCAGCTCTATGACAGCTGCCTCATTAATATCAATTTCTTTTACACCCTGATTTTGGGCGATAGTGCCAAAGTCTAAGTTGGGTTGTATAAGTATGGGACTAATAGTTGTATATCTACTGCTGAAGTCGCCGAAATCAATTTCCTGGGCGGCGATGGTGTTCATTGAAGATCCCGACAACAACAAAAAAAATGCTAAATACATAGAACGCGTAAAGCCCTTCAAATTGAAAGGCTCCGAAAGCGCTGAAACTCTATGTGAGTTGAAGATCATATGTAATCTATTTCAATGGTGAAGTCTCCTTCATAATTACCGGGAGCTGCATTTTCAATATTTACGCGACCACCAACCCAAATGTAATATCGGCCCTCTTCGTTAAACTCGATATTTCTGTTATCCAGCTCTAAAAGCTCAGAAGTAGATTGGTTTTCTTCACTGTTACCGGATAATTCATAGGTAAAAGTCAGAGTAGAATTTCCATCAACTTGGGTTAGTTCTCTTTCAGGTAAATAATTTAGTCGAAATTCAGTGTTGGGCATGCCTACGGCAATCATAAAACCGGCATTTAAGCTGTTCACTGGATTTACATAAATTTCTCTTTGTCCGGGCTGAAGGTTTGGGAAAGTCATAGAATTAACGGTAATCAATTCTATAGAAGGAATTACAGAGGCACTAACATTAATACTTGCAGATACAATAGGTTCACCTCGTCGATCCTGAGCCTGAAGGGGCTGAGAAGTATATAAAATTAATATGATTGCTAAGAAGAAATATCGCATAGGAAAAAGTGATTGCCTGAAACCTTAAAGTTGGAGAGTAAATTTCTCGGTTAAATGAGAGTAAAGCCAGTTAATATATTTTAATTAGAGCATCGTAACCGGCCCGGTACTCTGATCATGTTCAGCAGTAAGGAACTGCTTTATCTTCAATATATACGAAAAGAATGAGTAGCCGGATTTGTTATAGCAACCTTTCAGCGTCCGAAGGTCCTGGAAGCGTTGCGATAACATATTTGGTTTGGTATAAGCGTACTTAATTGACCATCGAACGCTCCAAGGTCCTGCAGACGCTTGGAGGTTCTGTTTGTGTAAGAATAAGCTACCAGGCAAAGGCATTGAAATAGAGAGGAGGGAGTTCAAGTTCCCGATTGGTCAGGCGTACTTTTCGGGGAAGCTGTTCCGTCTTTTTCTTTCCTTCGGGATGTACAATTTCAAAGTTATACTCAAGCTCACTGTTGGAATACCGTGATGAAAAACGAACCTCTGCCGTATAAACACTGTCCACGGGATTGGTATCGTATAAGCGGACGGGACGGGTACTGATTGGGCTTAAGCTGCCGGTCACCTGTACGTAATCCCGGCCGGGTACAAATGTACTGTCCTTCAGCATCGGGGTTAGGTTAACATTGAAGGTAACTTTGCTTTGGGCTTGTGCAACCAAAGAAAACGTGAGCAGCAGAATGGGAATAAAGAATAATCTTTTCATCGGTGATATAATCGTATGTATTGTTTTTGAATAGTTGTTTTGAAAATCGAATGTAAGAATCTTTTCGGTTTATGAGTTCACTTTCACAACAGGTTTATCGCGCCAGTAAACCAGCGAGAAAACACTTTCCCGGGGAAAGGAAGGAGGGATGGTTTGTTGCAGGCGAGTATCGTACACGTAATCTTTAGTATAGCCACTGGCCACACTTCCTCCACTAAAGGTACCCACCGCCCCCCTGTTTTTCTGGACTATTCCGCCCAGCAGGTCTAAGGTACCTCTTGGACTTCCGCTGCTGTAATCTTCTACTTCAAAAGAAGTTCCGAGGGCCATAATAGATGCATGAATGGTTAAATCAGAGCTGCCATTATAAGAATGTGCCCATCGGTCAACTTCTACATCTTCCTCGCTTACTAATCCAAGAAGATCGGTGGAAGTTGAATCAACTCTCGGGTCTGTATCATATACGATATCTCCCATAATGTTAATATCGTCTTTGGCATGAAGGGTAACACTCCCTTTAACTTCACCTACCACGTTAGCATGACCGTCAACACTAATCACAACACCACCCTCGGCATTTTCATAACTCGATAACTTGTAGTGGTCATAACAGGTTATTGGATCTGAGCATCCTACATCTTTTACTTTTACATAGCCTTCACCCAATACATCTTCATAAAACTCGACATCTTTGTTCGAGCTAAAAGATAATGTAGCCTGACTTTTTAATAGGTTGATTTGTTCAGTACCGGGAAGATCTTTGGTCTTTGTCAGGTTGAAGTTGGTACCTCCATTGAAGTTAGGCGAATCACTACCGTGTCGAGTCGCCGGATCACTACTGGTTTCGTCGCCGGTGTATCCAACCCAGTCATTCGGGCTGGAAATAAATCCATTGAAGGTAGGCGAACCCGACATGCTAAAGGTACCGTTGGTATGAACGGGGCCGGTTACCTGGTCACCATTCCACCACCAGATTTTGATGTGATCGTATGGAGGAGCAAATGTCTCAGAATCGGTGAAATAAGAATACCTGGAAAAGGAGTCTCGTTGCATCAACACTTCAATCTCAGCCTGATATCCACCATAAGTACCATAGCTTGTCAGCAGCACGCGGTACTCATCATCGGGATCGGGCTGGGTCATATAAAGTGTTCCGGATGCTCCACTTGCCGTAGACATTGTTATGTCGTCCGACCATTCCATATCTACCAGTAAGTTCTGAATAGCATTATCAATGAGGCTGGCTGCTACATTTTTAGCCTGTTGTTCGTTAAAGTGAGTAGCTGTTCGCTCCGGCAACATTTCGGTACGGTTCATATTCGCCATCTGAATAATGCCCGAAATGATGACTAAACCGCTAACAAGAAATAACATTGCTCGTCCCATAATACTCTCCTTTTAATTCCAGGGGTGGTTCATGATGTTGGGTAAAAACTCTCTGGTCCAGGCGGTACGGTGATAGATGTAATCGCCTTGTGGACTTATTCGAATAGGTTCTTCAGATTCAATCATTATCTCAACTCTTACCTTAATGCCTCTTTGTGAAGTACCACTACCAGCCGGGTCGGATTGTTCTTCCCAGTTTCCGCTCGAAACATCTCTTTTATAGTACTTTAGCTTAAAATAGGTGACGAGGAACCGGGTTGTACCATTTTTATCCTCGCGATACAGATAAAAGTCATTTGGATTAGTAGTTGAACTGACAAAGGCTGTAGAGTCAGCATAAAGTGTTACCAGTTCGCCTGAAGTGTTATCTCCGTTATCAACACAGGCCGGAGAAGTTCTGAATTCAATTCTATTCCTTTCACTGGTCGCGATCGGCTCATTGTTAAATACATCGTCTGAATATCCCAACCCATTAAAGTCGCAGGAAATTAACTCTACCAAATTATCTCTTTTTTCCTGATTGATGGTAGAAATAGTGGTTTCCTGTCCCGTGGTATTTAAACTGATATTAAATGCCAGAATAGAAATCAGCATAAAGCCACCAATAACGTAACTTGTAACAATACCTATATTCATGGCAATTAGCTGCTAAAGGTTATGGTTCTGATCAATTTTTGGGTAACGGTGATCGGAGGATCCAGAGAGTTATTCTCAACGGTAATAGTAATTTCGTAACAACGCTGATTGGAGGCATCCAATAAGTCACAATCATTGCTCACTTCCGCCTTTCGATATATGGTAAAGGTTTCTGAATACTCATCATTAGCCCCATAATCAAAGGTCCGATCTATGGGATTATCCTCATATAAATAGTAGGAGCTATTGTCCGAATCGAAGGGATCCTGGGTTTTGTACCGTGCCTGAACCCAGCGGATGGCATCAATTTCTTCCTGTGCGGCTGAAATGGCACGGTACTCCAATTCTGACCTTACCATGGTATCCAGTGTTACCTGAAAACTTCTGGACGTGTTCATTGTAAGCAAGGAAAACACCACCATTGCGGCACCAAGGTAAATGATATCCGAGTAGTCAGTCATAATTCAGTGGCTAAAAGTTGCTCTCTTTATCTAACAAGAGTTCAAAACGAACTAATGTTACAAAAAGAAAATTGACCCTTTGTTAATTAGCCTATAGAGATAGAACAGCTCGGTATGTACCCGTTAGACTAATACATTCTAAATGTTCATATAATTGAACAGGAAAGCGAGTTAGAATGTATTAACTAAATATTCTTAATAAGCCTTAGGTGAGCCTACTCAAAGGTACTTAACCGCCTATATCGATTTTGTTTCAGTTTGTTGGCAGAAGCAACTTGGGCATATTTCTCAGCCTCACAGTCATATTGGATGGTGATATTACCATTCAGATCAACATCCAGCTTGTTACCCGTGTCCTCATCTTTTTTACCAACTAAGACGGATCCCTTTATGGTTGGAGTACCTCTGCCATCCATATTGTAGGCATCCTCAAAAATAACCAACCCGTTAAATTTGAAATTTCCGGCTATATCAAGTTCAACTCCTGCCGAATCATATTTTAGATAACCATTAGAACGTACTACCATAATCCCATAACCTTCAGAAATACCTCCGGTTAATTTTGCGTTGTCTTCCACGAAAAACACTCCGGGGTCATCAGCACTTCCCAAACTTCCTTTATAGTTCCCTGTAATTTTTTGTACATCAGACATTTGTGCTAACCTGGCTACTAACTGATCCACGGGTTTATAAGAAAGTTCTGAATCTATAGCCACGTTAACGGAATCGCTTTCAATATTTCCAGACCCGCCTGAAGAAGCTTCAAGATAAGAGAGGTTGCTTTGAACTGCGAGTGCGGGGCGATCTGCACATGTACCACTGGCATCGTTACCGGAAACAAGAGAACTTCCACCTGCACTAAAGGTAAAGTCGTTTGTTGCGAAAGAAAGAGCCGATCTAAATTCGGGCACAAAATGCATAGCATTCTTGGTAAAAAGACTTATGATATTAGTTTCCTGTTTTGCACCGGTCAGAGGATCATTATACCAGGAGGTGGCGTACATTTTAACGGTATCACTTTCTAACACTCCAAAGGTGCCTGATGCACTTGAGGCCTCATATAATTCATAGTATAAGCTGACGGAGTCGCCCTCGATCTCCTGGACCCATGGGCTGTCTTCTTTAGGGTGCCAGCTGCCGTTAGAGTCATTTATTCTATCCATAGCTATCTGTACGGCCGTGTAGGCTTTATTTCTTGCCTGTATATCATTGGCATAGGACGAAGAAACTTTTGTTATCTGGATTTTCCGGTCCTGCATTCCAATCTGCATGATACCCATTGTAAATATGGCTCCACATGCTAAAATAATCATTGCTCGTCCCATAATATGTTACCTCTAATTATCTCTCAGGTTTACCGGTGAAAATCTCTTAATCCATGTTGATGTGACATACCTGCCATCCGGATTTGACCTCGATTTTAGTGAGAAACCAGTTTGAACAGAAAGCTCTATTTCAATTTGTTTTATGTTCTGCAAGTTACCCGAACTAACCGGGGTTGCCATTGGGGTATCACCACCATATTCATCGAAATAGTCAATTTTGAACCGGGTAATCCCAAAATCTATTTCCGTTTCGTCACCATTTATTTCTCTTACCAGGATATGATCATGCGGATTTTTAGACCCCGGAGCAGGGGTATCCGTGTATTTCCAGCTAATGGTTTCTACGCTTTCGTCAGCGCTGTTATCAATATTACTGTAAAAGACGATTTCATTACTGTCCGCTTTTACAAATGCCGGATCAATAATATTTACCCGGTTAAAGCCAATCTTGGGGATATCGTGATTGATGACCTCGGTTATAGCTTTAGAATGATTCTTTTTCATCTGGGTGGCCGTCAGCTCTGAAGAACTGTAATTCAGGTTGGCATTAGTAGCCAGAATGGCAACCAGCAAAAATCCAGTTATAACGTAGCTAAGTATAATACCAAAATTCATAGGGCTTCCTGATGATTAATTTTTTTAGTCAGCGTAATAACTTCGTACAAAATCAAAGCTGTACACTCGCTCTTCTCTTGAAGTGTATTCTGTTAGGTATTTGGTTTGAATATTAACGATCAATCTTTTCAAAGTGGATTTAGTGCCTGAACTCGTCTTTGAATACGTCTTGTAATCACTTGTTTCCACGTATTCAACGGTGGTTGAAACATTATATGTAATATCATTGATCTCAACGGTAGCACTCCAGTTATGGAAGTCATCAAAATCGTCAAATTCATCTCTTGAGGATTCACCGGTTTCAGTTCCAAGGGTAGAAAAGCCTTCCGGTATATAAACCGGTACATCATTCTCACCATCTGAGTCAACGTCTGTAGTTTGCTCATCAAAAGAGAGAGCTCTTGACTCTTCAATGATATCCTGGGCATAAGCAACAATTTGCTCTTCAAGGTGTCCTTCAACCAATACAATATTATTAGTTTGAATAAGCCTGTTGGCGTTTAGGACCATGATCGAAACCAGTGTCATTGCCATCATTACCTGGAAAATCTCTGTATAACCACTCATTTATTAGAGGATTTTAATATTAATTTATCGTAATAGTATAAATTGCAGGACCATAATTCAAATTAGAATTACAGTAGTTGCTTTATAACTACGTAATAGAAAGAGTTAGAGATTGGAGTGAAGTTACATTCTATTTGATCAGCACCATTTTATTGGTCATAACTTTTTGATTGGTTATGACACGGTATAGGTAAATACCGCTTGCCAAACTGCCTGCACGGAAGGGGATATTATAGGTTCCTGCCGGGAGTTTTTCAGAAACCAGGGTTTGAACTTTTCTTCCCAGTATATCAAATACCTCAAGGGTTACCTCTGTTTCTTCCGTTAGTCCGAATGGGATGGTAGTTGTTGGATTAAACGGATTCGGGTAGTTCTGATACAGGTACACTTCCTCCGGGATATTTGCTTCAATTTCTTCGGTAGTTATTCTTAGAAGGAATCTTGACGAAGATTTATTCTTGTTTAAAGAAGGAGAACCATTGGTTGGCTGAGCCTGCTTTAGCTTTTTCTTAGAGTTGTAGCTGAATACATAATTTTCTTGCTCCCGAAGATTGATTTCCTGCCCGGCCTCATAATCAATCAGAATCACCATCCATTCTTCAGGTACATTTCTGAGTCCGGGCCAGCTGAGCGAATAGCTTCCGGCTGCAACCTGTCCGCCCATATAGGCCTCGAAATGAAGCGGTATGTTCTGACGGTGAATGAAATTTGCCGACCGGTTATTGATTACCAGCTCGGTCCCGTCATCTAAGGTAGAATAAAACTCTATGTGCGAATCCGAGAAGGGCAGTAAACGCAGAGCATCCTGCGGATCTTTACCGGTGGTTCCGTTTTGGCTGAGCATTACATGCGTCACCTTAGCGAGGCCGTTTCCTTCTGCTTTTAGTTCTAATACAGGTGGTGCTCCCTCAAATTCCTGCCGGGCAGGGGACACCTCTTTACGGAGGAAATTGCCCCCGGTGGTTTTAGCTGCTTTCTTAACTTTAAGAACCGGAGCCGGTGCGTTGGCTTTCACCCAAAATCCCTGGAAGGCTGGAATGATACCGCTTCCCAATGAACCGGTGGACCCATTCCAGGTGAGGAACTCCCCATTGCCACTGTTAGCCGCCGGATCCCAGATATAAATAGTGGATTCAATATTGGTTTTTGTCCAGTTGGAGACATTATTCCAGTTGATAGCAGCCCCAAATGGGTTCCCCACAAAGTTCCAGCCGGAGTCGGCCTCGGGTGTATAGGTTACTCCAAAATCGACTTCCGTTGCAGCTAAGCCAAATTCTTGTCCGGCCACGTCAAGGGTATCAGGCAGCGGATCATTATAGAGCGGATCGGCGGCGATGTTACCAAAGAAATATACCCAATACCCACGCCCCGATACCAGGGAATTGGTTATGTTTGATGGCGCTCTCAAACGGTCGTTATCAGTAGCCGGTAGGCCTTCTTCGTTGATGTCATAATCTTCAAGATACCACAACACATTAGGCTGAAGGGTATCTCCCGGGTTAGATCCTGTACTGTACGTAGCACCGGTATAGCCTTGGGTGAGGGTTCCGTCCAGGAAGTCACCAATGGTAGAGCTTACTGGTGAGGCCAGCATTCTCCACCCCCGAACGCCGGATATTTTCCTCTGGAATCGAAGCTCACCGGAACCATACGATTGTGTATTGGCAATCAGATTCTTGCCGCTTGGAATCAGTAATTCTCCATCGGTAAGGGTGAGGGTGCCGGTAACGGTAAAGTTATCGGTGATTTCTACCGTTCCGGGATTATCAATTTCAACGTTTACGAAGGTGTGTGGACTTTCAATAGTCTGGTCGCTGCTGCCATTGAATATGACATTACCGAGAGTGAACGTAGGAAGGTTCAGATCGCCGCCAATAGTAAGAGAGTCGTTATTACTTCCCAGCATATCTCCGCTACCGGTTACATCTCCGGAGACGATAAAATTAACCCCGCCTGATACGTTAAGCTCGGCACTGGCTTCTATAGAAAGGGCCGCAATTTCAGTATCCGTAATGTTAACTACCGGGAATTCATTACCTACAGCCGGGCTGGCGGGGATCAATACTACAGAGGATGCATTAGGCACTGAATTCACATTCCAGTTGTCAGGATCATAATAATTTGAAGCCGCTGCTACAGATCCGAGTTGGCTTTCCCAGATGTGGCTGAAAGAAGCAAACTCAACCTGCGCATCGTCACTGATGGTATTTCCGTTCAAGGTTCCCGTGACGGTTGCCACAACGGTACTCGTGGAAGAAGTGAGCGTAGCCGTGTAGGTACCATTGGAATTATCCGTCACCCCGCCGATCGAGCCTTCATCGGTGCTCAACACTACGGTAGCTCCACCGGTGGTTACGTTATTTCCATAAGCATCTTTAGCCTGCACGGTGATGGTAGAAGTACTGGCGCCGTCATTAAGAATAACGGTAGGAGTGGCAGAAATTGTAGTCTCGGTCTCATTGGGTGCTCCCGCTGAGACTGCGAAGGAGTTGCTGACCCCGGTTTCAGATCCGGCTGAATTCGTAGCGGTGATGGTACAGTTTCCAACGCTTGTGATGCTTACTGTTAGTGATGACAATACACCGGAACTAAATGCGGGAGTGGTACCCTGACCCGTTCCCATATCGCAAGAGGAGGTTACTACGGTAGTACCGCTAAAAGTGGTAACCGTAGTTCCGGAACCGTCAATGGCCGTAATTTTTATGTTGAAATTCTGCCCGGCTACTTTTGGACTGATATTCCCGGAAGGCACGCGCTCTACTTTAAATCCTGTCAAAACCCCTGCATTCACAATATTGAAATTGGAACTTACCGCGTCATCAAGACCGGAGCTGGAGGCTGTAATTTGCTTGGTACCTACATCATCAATTTCAAGATCAGAAAAGTCAGCAATACCCAGAGAATTCGTGAGTTGGGTGGTAGTTCCTGATAATGTACCTGTTCCGGAGGTAAGAGCCATATCTACCGATACACCGGATTGTTTAACGTTATTTCCAAACTGGTCGGTTAGCTGAACCCGGACCGCAGGAGAAATGGCGGTATTTACATTGGTGGAGGAAGGCTGCTGCGTAATCACCAGGCTATCGAGTGCACCCGCCACCATTGAAAGCGATCCGTAGTTGGTTCCACCTCCAAGCCCCGTAGTACCGGAGTTTGTAATATTACCTGAATTTGGGAGCAGTCCGGTTGTTGGGCGGATCTGAAGTCCGCTAATATCAATTTCGCCAGGATTAGAGGTGGACGCCGTATTCACCGTAAAAGTAACCTGTGTAGAAGTAATACTGGTGAAGGACACAGCAAGGGTGGTAGTTCCTCCATAAACAGCTGAAGTGGAAACGGATGGAGTAGCCCCGGTATTCCATTCAAATCCGGTAGGTGCATCAAGTACAAAGGTGCCTCCTGCCGATAGTTCACCGGCAAATCCTTCTTTAATGATTGGTCCTGTTAGGGATGTATAGGTAGAGTTAGCATCATCCGCAGAAATATCTTCTCCGTTTTCAGCTGCCGTAATTTTACGAATGGACAGGGAGTATTTATCCGACAGGTAGTCTTCTACATTCTCACGTTCTGCCTGGGTGAGCAGCCGGTCATAGTAAATGAATTCGGCAATCTCTCCATCCCAGCTTTGGTTTGCTGAGTTAGGGTCATCCTTAGCTCCTTTACCTACAATAGCTGTAGTTGCATTGGCCAAAGTTCCCGTTGGGGGAGGTCCTGCAGCGGATGGGTTATTCAAAATTCCATCAATAAAAATATCATAGGTGTTTCCGCTTTGCCACTGGAAACTGAAAATCTGGCCGGCTGTGGCCTGAATATCAGAAAAACTCTCCAGTTGGTTATCCGGGTCGTTGGCGAGAATCCCGGTTTTTACAACATTGGTGAAGGCACCTCCATTATTAGCCCCGGAGGCATCATAACGGAAGGTTAAATATTCATCGGCATTATTGGGAACCTGAGCGTTAAAAAGGCCCCGGTCTGTATTTGTTTGGTCCGATTTATACACCATAAATATGGTAAACTCGGTGGATCCATTAATATAATTTTCCCCGTCGCTATCTTCGAAAAAGTCTCCATCTCCGGCAAAATTAATAGCAGGCTGATTGTTCAGCGGGGTAGAACTGCTCACAAAAATAGGCCTTGTTCCGGCATCAGCAGTACCTACAAAGTCGTTACTATTCCCACTTTGATCTTCCCAGGTAACCACTTCGCTACCGCTGGTTACAACACCGGCATCCGCACGCAGCCAAACTTCCAGGCCGCTTATGGCTTCCACTGCATTCACTTCTATGATTCGGGCAACTGTATCGCTAGCAAGGGCTCCGTCGTGGGCTACAAAACTTACTTCCCGTTCCGGTCCGGTAGGTATAGTCGCAAAATTCTTGTATTCAACGGTTCTGAGCGCAGTTTGATAGTCACTGAGGGAATTGGTGCCGGTTAGTTTAAGGCGACCTGTTTGGTCATCGAAATCACCGGTTATTCCAAAAATTCCAGAAAAGAGGAGAGAGTCTTCAGCGACTTTAAAATTATCGGTGATAATCACAAAAGCACTGTCTAACTGGGTGTTGTCCGGGTCTGAAACCAACAGGGTAGAAGTAATTTCAATAGGTGCGTTGTCATAATTCAGGTCCGAAGTTTCAATTCCGGAGAGAATAGGCGCGGAATTAACGGCAATAATGTCAAGATCGCGTGTTTCGGTGTTACTATTGGCGTCACCGTCATTCACTGTAAATGAGAAGGTGCGGGTAATCTCTACAGGGTCGGCACTGAGGTTTTCATAAGTAACGTTTTCCAAAGCGGTTTGATAATCCGCAAGGGATGCTGTTCCTGTCAATGTTAAAATTCCTGTAGTAGAATTCCAGCTGCCGGTAATTCCAAACTGAGGAGTAAAACCAAGTTCATCTTCTCCCAGTGTATAATTATTGGTGATGGCCACCGTGGCACTTTCCATATTGATGTCATCATTGTCCGCAATGGTGGCGTTGTAGGCAGCTCCTCCACTTACGGCCCCGGTGCCTTCAGTATAAGTAAGTGTAGGCCCACTGATGCCGGACAGGGAAGGGGTGCTGTTAACAGAAATCACATTTACATTTCTGGATGAAGTGTTGCTCACATCATCCCAGTCGTACACTTCAAAGTCAACCGTTCGGAGTGCTGTTGAAGGACTTACGGAATTGGTGTTTTCATAGGTAACCGAGCGTAAGGCTGTTTGGTAATTTGCGGGTGAATCCTGCCCGGTAAGTAACAGCACACCGGTGGTAGCATTAAAGCTTCCGGTAATACTGCCGGTTGGTGTGAAATCAAGTACATCTTCTGAAGGGGCAAAATTTGAGGAAATAATGACACGCGCACTATCCAATACGGTATTATCACTGTCAGAAACGGTAAGCGTAGAAGTAATAGATGTAGGTGCATCACCTTCGGTATAATCAAGGTCGGTTCCTTCGATTGCAGCAAGAACAGGGGGTTCATTACACCATTTATCACACAGAAAATCGTACACGCTGGCCATTTGCCCGCCATTAAGTGCGGTATTCCAGGAAACAAACTCACCGATGTACCCGGTAAAATTATTTGTGCCCGCCGGGTTGTTGCCCGTTGTTACCGGGTCGCGGGTACCGTTTTCTTCACCAATAATTGCTCCGCCACCATGTGTTTGTTGTACATCCACATTGTTTTGTGTGATAGCGCTGTTATCATTAATTCTGGCCGACCAGGTTCGGTCTATCAGCGCGCCTGCTGTGGCATCGTGGCTGGCAACGATAATGTAACTTTCATTGGGCTGAACGGCTCCGAGGTTAATTGATTTGTACTGATTACCAACACCCCATTCTGCATTATTCCAGACAAAGGCATAAGCATTACCATCTTTGATGCTTAACTGATATCCCCGTGTACCTCCACCTTGTTCGTATAGCATCTGCAAACCTGCTACCGAAGCCCCGGTTCTGAATACGATAGCAAATGATTTTTCATCGTATGTACCGGTGTTCAATAAAGCATCATTAGGAGGGTCCAGGTTGTCATCGGTTCCGTCCCAGAGAATTCCGCCTCGCTCCCCAAAATAGTTGGAATCGAAAATAGGCTGTTGGGCTGCTGTGCCGTTTGTAGCTGAAATATCAGTTCCGGAGCCAACGGCGTTATCCGAACGGTCTCCCCAGGTAGCAACCGAAGTTCCGTCTCCGGGCTGATTAGCCACGAGATCGCCGTTTACGTCCTGTGCATCATAATGAAAGACGGGATTAGCTAAATCGGTGGATAAATCAGAGAGCGTGGTAATAATGTTGATATCCCGAGTCTGGGTATTACTATCATTCGACCCGTCATTTACCGTAAAAGAGATAGTTCGCGTACTTTGGTCAGGGGTTGAACCATTGGTATTCTCATAAGTTACATCGCGCAAAGCCGCCTGATATTGAGCAAGCGTCGCTGAACCTGAAAGAGACAATATTCCCGTTCCTGAATTCCAGCTGCCGGTAATTCCATTCTGATCGGTGAAATCGAGCACGTCTTCAGAGGCATTATAATTGCCGGTAATTTCAATCTCAGCACTGGAAAGATTTGATGTATATGGATGATCAACAGTAATTGCAGAGGTAACAAATACCGGTGAGCCCCCGGCAAAAAAGTTCTGTGGAGAAGATTCAATATCGGCAAGGGTGGGGGGATCAGGAATCTCAGAAATAAAGCTTCCGGGAGCGTTCTGGTTATTATACTCGGTGGAAATCCAGTCTGCAGAACGGGCTACGTTTGAAATCCGCACTTCATCCATCATGCCATCAAACTGGAACCCACTACTTGAAAGGGTTAGGTTATCCCCATTTGGGGTAAAGTTAAAAGCCGTTCCGTTGGTGACGTCCTGGGCTCCATCAATATAAATGGTTCGGCCATTGGTGGTGCTATTGGTGAAAGTGACGTAATAATCCTGTCCGTCGTTCATCGCACTACCATCAAAGGCCGTTCCGTCATCATTCACAGTAATATTGTTGAAATAATAGACGGCATAGGAACTGTTGTAAGCTCCTTTGGTCACTAAATCAGGTCCCACAGAATTGAGGTTATCCCCGTTCATCCAAAATGAAATAGTGATGTCATCCGTAATTTCAATGGAGGGGTCGTGGGCTATGGTAATAATATCATTGGCGCTGCCGTCATTAAAATCTCGTCCGTCACCGATAATACCATTCACAACAGACGTTCCACTGGTGGTTCCGTCATTACCATTTGAGGTTGCATCACTTAAATCACTGTCGAGGTGAAGCACCATTTGGTAGCCGGAATTCCAGGTTGTGTTTACAGACTGGTCGGTCGTTTGGCTGGAATTGCCGTAGTAAATATAGAATTCGGTATCCGAAGTGGCGTTGAGGGTAGGGAAGCGGACCCAGAATAAAATTTCACCGGTGGTGGCATTGTACGATTCCAGCTCATGGTCCAGAACGGTGGAACCATCCGATGAAGTAAATACAATATCGTAGCCATTTACATTCTCAACATCTCCGCCGTTGCCGGTAGTTCTTAAATCGTTGTCGGTAAGAGAAATGAGAACCGGAAAATCAGTCAGATTGGTGGAGCCGGAAACCTGTCCATTGTTTACAGCAAACTTTTTGCGATGGGTATAGCCCGGAACCTGTGCGGATAAACTTTCCACACTGATGAGTGCTATAAGCAGGGTCAATAGTCCGATATGTGTGCTGTGGATGATTTTCACACTTTTGCGCTAGTCTGGATTTGAGCGCAAATATAATTATTGGTAAATAAACCTTGGTTAGTATTAGCTATTTCTAACCCGTATGAGAAGAATCTATAAATAGAAGGGCGTAACTATTTTATCAAAGTAAGCTTTTGGGTAAATATTTTGTCAGCAGCTTTGAATAGGGCTATATAAACACCGCTGGAAAACCGCGATGCATCCCACGTAACCTGGTGATAACCGGCTGAATAATTTTCCTGAATCAGAGTTGTAACCTTCCGTCCTAAGATATCATAAATCTCTAAAGAAACCGGACCTTCAAGGGGGGTGGAAAACTCCAGGGTTGTACTTGGGTTGAATGGATTGGGATAGTTTCTCTCCAGGTTATAGGAGTTTGGTAACCCATCCGCATCAGCACCGGGTTCAATAGTCAGTATATACTGAGCCATTTCCAGGTTCTTCATGCTAGCTGTATTTGTAAGCTTGAAGTTTGAACGTTTGTTCTGTTCCGTAGAACTGTCTTTAGCATCAAGATTTGATTTAATGCTGCTGATTTTTCTTAAGTCTATACGATTATCAGATTGAGATTTTTGCTTCGAATTTCTGGGTGAAAGCGTAATATTCCATGCCTCAGGAAGGTTTTTAATGCCCGTCCATGACAAGTTTACCATTCCTTCAATAGGCTCTCCGTCAATGAATCCTCCAAGCTGTATAGGTATCTCTATCGGGATTCCAAAATTCCTTGGAAGATTATTAATGGACAATTCAGTACCGTCATCCAGTAGAGTAAATAATTTCAAATAGGTATCCTGAAGGAAAGGTACGAGTCGGATTGCATCTAACTCATCTTTAGCAGTTTTTCCTCCAACCGAAAATGTAATATGAGTTGTTTTTGAAATCCCTTCGGCTTCCATTTTCAACTCTATGGCAACATCTTCTTTTTGTTGTTTATAAAAACTTCCACCGGTTGTTTTTGAATCTTCATTTACAGAAAGAGTAGGTGCTCCATTTCCATTAGCCTTTACCCAGAACCCTTGAAAAGGTTTAATTTTACCATCACCTAATGATCCGGCAATACCATTCCAATCCAAATAATCACCGGTTACCGGATCCCAAACGTAGATCACATTATCCATATTGGTTTTAGTCCAGTTACCGTCGTCCCAGTCAATAGTCGCGGTATATGGATTCCCTACCAGGTTCCAGCCACTGTCGCCTGCAGCGGTATAAGTGACAGGAAAACTAAATTCCCCAGATGGTCCGGAATTCTCTTCACCTTTTACTGACAGTGTATCAGGTAACGGGTCGTTATATAAAGGGTCTGCAGCTACATCATCAAAGAAATAAATATAATATCCTCTTCCGGCTGTAAAAGCAGAGGAAGTGTCGTTAGGGGCTCTCCATCTTTGATTGTCCGTTCCCTGATGAGTTTCATCGTAGTAAAGAACATTAGGTTGAAGGGTATCGCCCGGTTGGGAACCCGTTGCGTATGTTGCACCGGGAAATCCCTGCGTTAAAATATCATCTGTGAACTGTCCAAATGTGGTACTGAGAGGATTGGATACCATGCGCCAGCCTCTTGAACCGTTTATTTGGCGAAGCATTCGGATATTCTGAGTATTCCCTTGTTTAATATTGCTTACAAAACTATATCCGGAGCCAATGGTGAGAGTACCATCCGTCAAAAAGAGTGTATCTGTTACAACCAAATCATTATTTACCTGAGCTCCGGAAGGGTTATCGAGTGTAAAACTTTTGATTTCTTCTATTCCATTGATCTGCTGAGGCTGAGTTCCATTCAATGTAACCGAAGTATTGGTAAGTGTGAAATTTGAACCATTAATATCACCGCCAAAACGAAAAGCAGAACTATTTCCCACAACCTGTCCGTTAACGGTAATATCTCCCAGCGCTACAAGTTCTGATCCGGATGACATAGTTAGAGTATTTCCGGTTTCTATATTGATGAGATTGAATGCTTCGAGGTAATCGGTTCCTGTTACATCATTTTGAATGTTGAGCGTATCAGCAGTAAAATCGCCTTCTATGGTTTGGGTAGAAGATCCATTTAAATTCACCACCGATGAACCGGAGATAAAATTGCTGATCTTGGAATCTCCGGCAAGATTAATGGTTCCGTTATTGCCGGAAAAACTTCCATTTCCCGAAATTTCATTATTAATTGTCAGTATTCTACCTGAGAGGGTGAGTGTTCCTCCACTTTCAATATTGATAAAATCTACGGTCGGGTCTTGTCCGCTAATAATTGGGTAATATGTCCACCCACTTTCAATGAGAACAACCTGACCGGTTGTAGGAATGCTTCCCAGGCTCCAATTGTCTGGATTTCCCCAATCAGATCGACCAGCAGGATTCCCTCCGCCCGAACCGTCCCAAACATTAAACTGGGTTATGGTTACGGTAGCATCATCTGTGATGCTTTGGGCATCAACCGTACCGGTAATAGTTGCAGTTTCAGAAGTAGTACCAGCCGTAAGAGTAGAGGTATATGTCCCGTTTGAATTGTCAGTTACAGCACTTAGCGTTGAGGAACCGGTTACAGATAAATTAACCGTATTGCCTCCGGTGGTTAAGTTATTACCAAACTCATCTTTTAATTGTACCGTAATTTGGGTTTGATCTGCTCCATCATTTTGCAGAAAGCTTTGTGCGGATGTGATGGTCGAAGTGGTTTCATCGGCAGGCCCGGGGTTTACGGTAAAGCTATTACTTGTACCGGTTTCAGTTGACGCCGTTTGTCGTGCAGAAATTGTTGTGGAGCCAACCGAGGTCAGCGTTACGGAATGGGTATTCAGAACCCCTGAAGTAAATGAGGCACTGGTGCCTCCACCGGATGAAAGAGTACCGGTTGAAGTTATCTGAACGGTACCTGTAAATGTAGTAACGGTATTATTGAAGGCATCCTGAGCAGTTATTCTGAGATCAAAGGAAGTGCCGGCAGTTTGAGTGCCAACGGAACCACCTCCGGAAGCCTCAACTAAAAATGTGTACAGTTCATCAAAAGTGTAAGTAATGTCCGGGTCTCCACTTGTAATAGAAGTAGAGTTAACGGTTGCGCTGATCGTGGCACTCCCGACATTATTGGGTGCCGTTATTGTAGCAGAATACGTTCCGTCGGAGTTATCTGAAGTGGAGGAAAGGATGCCTGTACCTGTTCGGGATATGACGACATTATCCCCACCTGAAATTAAATTGTTACCAAACTCATCTCTCAGCTGAACGAGAATATCAGACTGACTTGACCCGTCCGCAATCAGGGTATCCTGACTAATGGAAATAAGAGAGCTATCTGCATTAGCTGCCGCCGGGTTTACCGTAAAGGTATTGCTGCTACCTGATTCACTTCCGGCACTATTGGTCGCCGTTATGGTAATATTGTCACCGGCTGTAATTAATTCCACGTTATGTGGATCATATACTCCGTTAACAAAAGGTCCCACACTTACCGTCGTAGTAGTACCCGAGAAGGTACTTGTTGTTGTCAGATCTACATTGCCAGTGAAATTATCCCTCCCCATGTTGCCATCGAGAAGAGCACCAACTCCGTCCACAGCTTCAATTCTGATATCAAAAGGAGTACCTGCTGTTTGAGTCCCAATTGCGCCTGTTCCTGTTATTTCAACCTCGAAGCCGGCTAAAGAGCCTGCATTGGCAATGGTAAAGGTGTTGCTTGCTTCAGAGGTATCCAGGCCCGTAGCTGTGGCAATGATGGTTTTATTACCGGTTTGGTTAAAGGATAAAGAGCTAAATGTAGCAGTACCACTTGCGTCTGTATTGGCTGTATTTCCACTGATGTTTCCGGTACCACTATTAATGGATAAGGTAATACCCGTGCCGGATTGAGAAACATTATTGTTAAACTCATCCACAATCTGCACTTCAACAGGCGGACTCATATTCGTGTTCCTGTTCGCATTTGATGGCTGAACGGTAAAAATCAGACTATCTGCAGCTGCTGGATTTACCGCAATAGAGTTTGAAGTGACGGTAGTAAATCCGGGAGCTGAAAAATCAAGGTCAATAGAATTTGCCACCTGATGATTTAAACCCGAAAATGTAGCCACACCGCTACTTGCTGTCACGGTCGTAGTTCCCTGCAAATCCCCCGCACCAGAACCTCTGATAACCGAAACCTGGGTAAAGTTATCACTGTTTACCACATTGGTATAGTCATCCTGAATTTCGATGACCGGTTGGGTAGAAAAAGCTTGTCCGGCTGTAGCTGTCGAGAATGGCTGAGTGGTTATGGCCAGAGTGGTAGCATCGGATGGGATAACAGAAATGGTACCGGATTGAGTTACGGTGAGTCCCCCGGAAGTAGCCTGTATATTAGCTGAACCAACCAGATTACCTGTAAAAGTGGCACTGGTGCCCGATGCTGATAAATCTCCGGAAACTATTCCTCCGGTAATATTCTGGAGTGACCAGGTAGAACTTTGATTTCTCTTAAAGTTATTGAATTGGTCTCTGACATTGGAATAGACCGTTATTGATGAACCCGCTTCCACATTCTGAGCGCTGACTACAGTTCCTCCTGAGTTGGGTGCAGTTTCAACCCGAATCTTGTTATCAGCACCGGCCACCATCGAAATACTTCCATAGTTTGCGGTTCCTCCGGGGGCAGCACTGCCTGCATTCTGTATTTGTCCGGAAGACAAAGGTGTTCCCTGAGCCGGTCTAATTCTGAAATTGCTAAATTCAAGGCGGTGAGGATTGTTAGGAGGGGAACCGCCACTGTTTCCGGTTAACTGAAAAATAATTTCAGAACTGGTTCTGCTGCTTAAAGTAACCGTTATTCTGTTCCCTTTGGGTTGAGTTACGGTAACGGTTGGGGCTGTACCACCAGTATCCCAAACAAAACCGGAAGGTGCCTGAAACCTAATATTACCTGCCTGAAGTTGGCCCGGAGCTGTTTCCTGAATCACCGGTCCTGAGAGAGTAGTCCAGGTACCCGATGCAAAATTATCTGCAGAAATACCCGTTCCTCCGGTAGCGGGAGTAATGGTTTGTGCTTTTAGATTCTCCAGTGCTCCGAAGACTAAAACTAAAAGCAACGGAAATAAAAATGCTTTAATTGTTTTCATAGCTTGTGCTACAGATAACGAACATTTACGAAAGCTGAAGAAACCTATCTATCATTGCCTCAAAAATATACAGCTTAAACCTGTAAAATGAATATTTGCAAAGACCTTAGTAAGAAAGAAATACGAAGAAGAAAGTTAGTTAGATTGCTGATAAGGTCTCAGTTACGATAGTGATTTTAAAGTTGAAAATAACACTGATCTAACTGAGCTCTTACCTGTTAAATTACCGTCAAAAAATAACCTTTCGTTAAGTTCTTGAGCAGTTAATTCTCGTTAATTAACAGACTCTAATAATGATTATGCAGATGTAAATTAACTTTTCTTATTTTGGGTAAAATTGAACCAACGTTATCTATGAAAGGAATTATTCTCGCTGGCGGAACCGGATCACGGCTTTACCCTTTAACTAAGGTTACGAACAAACACCTGCTTCCGATTGGTGACAAACCCATGATTTATCATCCAATCGAAAAACTTACCCAGGTGGGGATTGAGGAAATTTTGATTGTGACGGGCACCGAGCACATGGGAGATGTGGTAAACTTACTCGGCTCCGGGAAAGATTTTGGCTGCCGGTTTACCTACAAAGTGCAGGATGAAGCCGGTGGGATTGCACAGGCACTGGGTCTGGCAGAGAATTTTGCAGGTGACGAACCGGTGGTGGTCATTTTGGGAGATAATATTTTCGAAAGTTCACTCCAAAAAGCCGTAGATAATTACGATGGCACCGGCGCACAAATCCTCATCAAGGAAGTGCCCGACCCCAAGCGATATGGAGTGGCTGAACTGGATGGAGAAGAAGTGCTATCCATTGAAGAGAAGCCGGAAGTGCCCAAATCAAATTATGCAGTAACCGGTGTGTATTTTTATGATTCAAAAGTGTTTGATTGTATTCAAAACCTGGAGCCTTCGGGAAGAGGGGAACTGGAAATTACTGATGTAAACAACTTCTACATCCAAAAAGGCGAAATGAAAAATTCGGTAATGGAGGGGTGGTGGACCGATGCCGGCACCCCCGAATCGTACCGGATTGCGAATGAATTGGTAAGGGGATAACCATGCGGATTTTAATTACGGGCGGAAGCGGTCAGCTTGGACGGGAATGGGTAGGCTACCTGAACCGCAAAGAAGTTGAATTTATCTCTTTGCCTTCTGCCGACCTGGATATCACCGATCACGATGATACCAACCGCGTGCTGAGTAACCTTCGTCCGGATTTGATTATAAACTGCGCAGCATATACCAAGGTAGATCAGGCTGAGGCTGAGCCGGAAAAAGCCCATCAGGTAAACGGGGAGGCAGTCAGGAATTTGGCTGATTATTGTGCTAATAAGAATATTAAGCTCGTTCACTTCTCAACGGATTATGTATTTCCCGGAACGGAAGAAGACATGCAAGAGCTTCCCCACGGCTATACTGAAGATCACCCCACAAACCCGGTTAATGCATACGGCGAATCAAAGTTGGCCGGAGAGAAAGCTATCCGGGAAAGTGGCTGTGACTTTCTGCTGATACGGGTTTCGTGGTTGTGTGGCAAATATGGCAGCAACTTTGTGAAAACGATGCTCAAGCTTGCAGAAGATCGTGACGAACTGAAGGTGGTGAATGATCAGTTTGGCTGCCCGAGCTTCACCAAAAATGTGGTGGAGAACAGCTGGGAGCTTATCGATCAAAAGGAAACAGGGATTTTTCATCTGACATCCACCGGAAAAATAACCTGGTACGACTTTGCTTCAGAAATTTTTAAACAGGCGGGAGTGCGTATCAACCTTGAACCGGTGGATAGTTCTGAATTCCCGACCAAGGCAAAACGTCCGGCATTTTCCCTGTTAAGTACAGAAAAAATTACTAACATCTCGGGCGTTTCCCTGATTGAATGGGAAGAAGGACTAAAACTAATGTTGGCCGAACTCAAAGTATGAAGATTTCAGAAACTCGCATTCCTGCTGTAAAGATTATAGAGCCTCAGGTTTTTGAAGACGACCGGGGGTATTTTTTTGAAGCATACCGGAAATCGGAGCTCAAAAAAGCCGGTATCGATGTAGATTTTGTACAGGATAATGTCTCAAAATCCTATAAAAACACCGTTCGAGGGTTACACTATCAAATCCAGAATCCGCAAGATAAACTGGTGCAGTGCCTGAAGGGATCTATCCTGGATGTGGCTGTGGATCTTCGTCAGGATTCACCCTCCTTTGGTAATTATGTGGCATTCAAGCTCAGCGATGTGAGCAAACGCATGCTGTTTATACCGAAAGGATTTGCCCATGGTTTTTCAGTGCTATCCGACGAAGCTATTGTAGCTTACAAGTGCTCCGACTATTACAACGCAGAGGGAGAGCGGGGAGTCCGTTGGGACGATCCGCTGATTCGGGTGCACTGGGATGTTTCCCGTCCGATACTTTCCGAGAAAGACCGTACGCTGCCTCTGTTTTCATCACTCAAAGAAGAAGACCTATTCTGATATGCGCATAATTGTAACGGGAGGAGCCGGTTTTATCGGTTCGAACCTGATTTTACGACTTACCGAAGACCACCCCGACTGGGAAATTTATAATCTGGATAAGCTGACCTATGCTTCCGATCAATCCTACCTGAAGTCGCTTAAAGATTCGGGCAGGTACTACTTTAAGAAAGTGGATTTGGTGAACCGGAATGAGGTTCATGATATAGTTCAGACATTTAAGCCTCAGGGTGTTTTCCACCTGGCAGCCGAATCGCATGTGGATAATTCCATCCAGGGCCCCGAGCCTTTTATTCAGTCCAATATCGTAGGCACCTTCAACATACTTGAAGAATGCCGGCTGCTTTGGAAAGATGATGAAGAGGAGTGGAAGAACAATCGTTTTCTGCACGTATCTACCGATGAAGTGTACGGGGAGCTGGAAGATGAAGACGGTTTTTTCACTGAGGAAACTCCTTACGCTCCCAATTCGCCTTATTCTGCTTCCAAAGCCGGAAGCGATATGATCGTCCGCGCCTATTATCATACTTATGGTATGAATGTGGTGACCACCAATTGCTCCAATAATTACGGGCCTCATCAACATGATGAAAAACTGATCCCCGTCGTTATCCGAAGTGCCATCAACCATGAAAAAATACCCGTGTACGGAAAAGGGGAGAACGTTCGGGACTGGCTGTTTGTGCATAATCACTGCGATGCCCTGGATGTAGCGTTCAACAAAGGAAAAGCAGGAGAAACCTACACCATCGGCGGGAATAATGAATGGAAAAACATCGACCTGGTTCGTAAAATTTGTGACATCCTGAATGAGGAGGTCGGAAACGGACCGGATGGAGACTATAAAAACCTGATCACCTTTGTAACCGACCGCCTGGGGCACGACTTCCGCTACGCCATTGATGCTTCAAAAATCAAAAACGAACTGGGCTGGGAACCTTCCCAGGATTTTGACGGAATGCTCCGCCAGACAATTTTGTGGTATGTGGAGAAGTATAATTCAAAATGAATAATTAAAAATTTAAAATTGGCACAGATCTGTTCAATTTTAAATTTTTAATTTATAATTCTTAATTCTAAAGCGAATAAAATGAGCGATAGAAACTATTGGTTAATGAAATCAGAACCGGATGATTACAGCATTGATGACCTGAAGAAAGATGGGGAGACCGAATGGACGGGTGTAAGAAATTATGCAGCCCGGAATTATATGCGAGATGACATGAAGAAAGGAGATGGCGTTCTCTTTTATCACTCCAATATCTCAACACCGGTAATTGTGGGAACGATGGAAGTGTCGAAAGAATCGCATCCCGATCCCCTTCAATTCGATCCCAATTCTAAATACTTTGATGAAAAGAGTACCGAAAGCGAACCCCGCTGGCAGCTGGTTGACGTCAAGTTTGTACAGAAATTTGATAAAGAAGTAACCCGGGATCAGCTTAAAGAAGACCCTGTGCTACAAGATATGGAGTTATTCCGCCTGGCACGGCATTCTATTACCCCGGTCCGGGAAGAAGAATGGAAAAGGCTACACGAACTTGCTGAAGCTGAAGTTAAATAAGCTTCCTCAGACAGTTTGAAATGCTGGGATCATTTTTTGATCTCAGCATTACTTTCCTCGGGGAATGAATTTGTTATGCGCTCATCTTCCAGCTCCCTCATTTCCTTGATTGTCAATCCATAGCCAATCAGAAATAAGACGGTCGTAAAAATTCCGCAAAATAGTATAACTGTATTACTCATTGGGACTCCTGTATATATTCTTGATATAAATTCCGAAGCCTAAGAGAGAAGGGACCCAGATACCTACAAAAATTCCCGCTTCAGGGTTAGTGGTAAACCATAAATAAATGGATAGCAGCATCGATAGAAATGCTGAACCCAGGATAAAAACATCAGATAATTTCATAATGAATATTGGTTAATGTTCATCCTTCAAATGCATATGCTTTTTCAATCATTCCGATAAGCGAATTTGGAACTTTCAAATTAAACTGAAAGTTGTGTTGGTAACTATTTATCAAATGAGATGTGCTTGAGCTGCAGATTAAGATTACCCCCATGGGATAATCATCATGGTTTGTGGCCGGGCTTAAATTAAACCACAACCAAATCTATTAACCATGAATGATTTAATTAGCGTGTTGGGTAATTCTACCTTCGAAAACTATGTGGCTCTGGAGTCTGGGTTTTCAGAGATGGCTTATCAGATGTCGGCCCATGTTTTAACTCTGGGTTATGCCGTAATGCTGGCCGGTCTTCTTTATTTTGTCCTTACTTTGAAGACGGTAAAAGCAAAATTCCGTATTTCATCGGTACTTTCCGTTGTAGTGATGGTTTCTGCTTTTCTACTGCTTTACGTGCAGCAACAAAACTGGACCACCGCCTTAATATACAATGCTGACACTGCGCGATATGTATTGGCCCCCGGAGCCGATCTTTTTAATAACGGCTACCGGTATTTAAACTGGCTGATTGATGTGCCAATGCTTCTGTTCCAGATTCTGTTTGTAGTCACTTTGACAACAAGCAGTTTCAGTTTTATTCGAAATGGCTTCTGGTTTTCCGGAGCCGGTATGATTATTACCGGGTACATTGGCCAGTTTTATGAAGTTTCAAACCCTGTCGTATTCTTTATCTGGGGATTTATATCCACCGTCTTTTTCATCCATATTCTATACCTGATGAACAAAGTAATTAAAGAGGGACAGGAAGGAATACCCGAAAAAGCCAAGGGATATTTAGGCACCATCTGGAAGCTTTTCTTGTTTTCCTGGTTCCTGTATCCCGGCGCGTACCTTATGCCATATCTGTTCAGCTTTGGTCTGGAGCCGGCACTAAGTGAAACGGCGGTGGTTGCACGTCATATTACTTATACCGTCGCTGATATAAGTTCTAAAGTGATCTATGGAATTCTGCTTACCCTGGCTGCCCAGGAAATGAGTAAAGCTGAAGGTTACGATTATGATACCTTTGACAGAGAGCTTAACAGCCAATAACAAAAGGCTTAAAGCTGACGATTTAAACCCGGTGAGTAGCATTCCCGGGTTTTTTATTATCTGAATTTTCGGTACATGGTTTCAACAATAAAGATATGGGGGAGAGTGAGAACACTAATCAGAATAAAAAGAAGCCCAACCAAAAGATCTTCATCCCCAAACGCTTGCATGATGAAGTAGAGGGCAGCAAGTGCCGCATAAGAAATAAGGCTGAGAAACAAAGTTTTTTTGTAAAACCAGTTCATCGATACATCCAGATCACGATTGTTCAGATAGTTGAGCATCGTTCTAATGTGATTGTATGAGTGCCAGCCTCCGAAATACACAGAGAAAGCAAATATAGGGTCAGCGATGGCAAACAAGGCTGGTACGATTAGCGCATCAAGTAAATAGATTGCGGGCAGTTCATTTCTCTGTAAAAAGCTGAGTACAAATAAATATCCTATAGGGTAGATGGAAGCAAAAGTAAGTGTAAGAACGGGAATTTCAACATAACCGGAAATAAGACTTAAGCTCGGGAAGCCGGTTATGACTTCAACCACTTCTGAGATATAAACCGGGTCGCTTCCATACAAAATGAGACCTACGATCGTCAAGCCACGTGAATACAGAAGGATATTCTTGGGTAGAGAAGGCAACTGAAATCGTTCAGCATCGGCCTGACCAAAATGGTAAAGCGTGATTAATAAGAAGATCAGAAAGCTGAAAAGTGGGAACCAAATCCAAAGCATAGCATAGGCAGCCATCAATGCTGTATAGTATCCATAAAACCAGATCCTTTTTTCTGTTTTATTCTTTTCCGGAAAAGAATGGTAGGCTATGATATGATCCAGTGAGCCGTGGGGCATGCCTACAAGAATGATTACAATGCCAAGCACCCAAAAGCGGATGGCCTCGGTAAACTCCGGGAAAAGCAGATCGGTAATAAGAGCTGCAAACCCAAGGGTAACCTGATGAATAGTTTCTTGATTGTACGTTTTACCCAATAGAAAAATGCGTAATTATATATAGGTTACAGAAAACTTTATCTGCTTTTTAACAGTTCCTTTCAGAACAACAATTATGAAAGAATCAAATTTCCGGAAAATTGAAGTATAAAAAGTCTCTCATTTCTGTATCTGCTGTATTGCTGCTTAGCTATATAGGTATCTGCGGCTATTTCTACCTGATTCAAAACACCATCATTTTCAGGCCTTCCCAATCTGATATCAGCGACACCTATTCGTATAATTTCCCCTTTGAGGAGCGCTGGTTTGAACCGGAAGAAGGGGTTCGCATTCATGCCATTCATGCCTTTGCCGATTCATCACGCGGATTGGTGATCTATCATCATGGAAATCGCGGGAATAACCGAACTAACCCGGCAAAGTTTGAGCTGTTCCTTAATGCCGGCTATGATGTACTGTACCCGGATTACCGCGAGTATGGGAAAAGCACCGGACAGCTTTGGAATGAAGAAGACCTGGTGGGGGATATGGCTTACGTTTTTGACCAGATGGAGCAGGAGTATAACGAGGAAAACATTATTGTTATGGGCTACTCACTGGGAGCGGGAGTAGCAGCACAAGTGGCTGCTGCTAACGACCCCAAGATGCTGATTATGTGGACGCCCTTTTACAGCATGATTGATATGAAGGATGCTCAATTCGCCTTTCTGCCCGACTTTCTGGTACGATTTCCACTACGAACCGACTTGGCCTTGCAAAAAATTGAAGAGCCGGTCTACATCTTTTATGCGGGGGAGGATCAGGTTTTACCTTTAGAAAGGTCTCTCAGGCTTACTGAACATCTAAAAGAAAGAGATAAATATTTTGTGTTGGAAAACCAGGGGCACGGTTGGATTTATCGGAACCGGGAGCTGCTTCGGGAGATGAAGATGATACTGAATCAGTAGTTACTTGAAACCGGAGAGCTATGAGAAAAGGGAAGGATTGAATATTGAACATTCAACAAGGAACATTGAACATTGAATTATTGGTCTGGTACTAAGTCAGAAAAGACTTGGTGGTAAGATAAGCCAACGTTGCAGGATTATTCCTCCAATAAATCCAGAGGGTCTTCAGCGCTGCCGATAATGGTTTCAAGAGCGTCGGTTAGGGTGACCAGTCCTATAATTTTCTCGTCTTCTTTAACCAATGCTAGTTCCTGGTGCTCTTCCTGAAAGCGATCGATGAGCTTACTTACCGGCAGGTCTTTTTCAATCAACATGCGAGGCCAGTCGAAATCATCCAGTTCTTTACTGCCCTCCAAAAGTGCTTCTGCATTTGCGGTAATTTGCGGCGTGTATAAAATACCGATGAAATCATCAATGGAATCCCCCACCAATGGATAACGGGTGTGCATATTCCGGTTCAGGGTGGCTAAATTTTCCCGGAAGGTTTTCTCCGTACTCATGGTCACTATATCATCTCTGGGGATCATAATGTCTTTTACGGGTATCTGTTCAATATCCAGGGTGTTGATGATTTCCTCCCGGCGTTCCTCATCCATGTCACCGCTTTTCAGCAGCTCTACCATCTCGGCACGGATGTCTTCGGTGGAAGACGATTCCTGCTGCAGCCAGCTTCGTTGCATTTCAATATTAAACAGCCGGAGGGTAGCCTTGGTTATGCGATCTCCTAAAAGCAGAAAGGGGTAAATGGTGTAGGTCCACCAATACAGAGGGGCGGCACAGTAGCGGGCAACCGACTTGGCTCGTTCAACCCCGAGGTAAGTAGGTGCCTGTTCACCCCAAATTGTATGTACGAAATTAATAAACACCACCGACAGAATAATGGAAATGGTGTGGGTAGAAATACTGCCGATGGTTTCAGCCGTAAAGAACAGTTCGATGAGTTGGGTTACAGCAGGCTCGGCAATAACACCCAAAAGAATACTGGTGGTGGTGATCCCAATCTGGCAGGAGGTCAGGTAGATTTCCAGCGTCTTGGTCATTTCCCAGGCACGGTTCAAACCCGGCATGTCTTCAAGTTGGTCCTTTTTATACTGCCTGAGACGGGTGAGGGCAAATTCGGTAGCCACAAAAAACGCGTTGAGCAACAGCAGGATGACGCCGCTAAGTAAGCGAATGGTTAGCTCCATGAAAGAAGAACAATTTTAGGGTGCTGAAAGAAAATCTAAAAAGGGTGACAATTCCTGTCGCTGTCCTTTATTATTCTGTACCTTTAAAACTTCGAGGAGCTGGAAAGCATTCCTTTGAGTTGCCATAAGTTACAAGTAATAACAGAGTTTAGACATGGATTACATCTTAGCCATAGCAGGAATCATCATCGGGGGAATTGCGGGGTTTGCCATCGCGCATTTTAAATCTAAATCAGAAAGTTCGCGGCTGGAAGAACGCAATCAGAACCTGAAAGAACAGCTGGACGAAACAGAGACCGAGCTGAATCAGCTTCAACAGCAAAAAGAAGAAGAGCTAACAAAGGAACGCGGCCGGGCGAATGAACTTGATAAACAGCTGGCCGAACGAAATGCCGACTACCGGAATCTTCAGGAACGCCTGAACGAGCAAAAAGAAGAGCTGGCCCAGATGCAGGAACAGCTGACCACACAGTTTGAGAATCTGGCTAACAAAATCCTGGAAGAGAAGTCCGAGAAATTCACCAAGCAAAACAAAGAACAGATTGATCAGCTGCTGAATCCGCTGGGGGAGAAGCTGGAAGCTTTCAAGAAGAAGGTAGAAGAAACCCATAAAGATGAGGTGGAAGCCCGTGGTTCTCTCAAGCAGGAGTTAAAGCATCTCATGGAGCTCAATCAGAAAATGAGTGAGGATGCTAAAAATCTAACTAAAGCATTGAAGGGTGATAATAAAGCTGTAGGTGATTGGGGGGAGATGATCTTGGAAAGGATCTTAGAGCGTTCGGGACTTACTAAAGGACGCGAGTATGAAACTCAAAAAGGATTTTCAAAGGAAGAAGGAATGGGGCATAATAAACCCGATGTAGTGGTTTATCTCCCTGATGATAAATTCATGGTTATTGATTCAAAAGTATCGCTTAAGGCTTATGAGAAATATAGTTCTTCTGAAGATGAAACTGAGCAGCAGCAATTCCTAAAAGAGCATGTGAATTCTATTCGATCTCATGTAAAAGGATTAAGCGGTAAGAATTACGAACAGATTCACGGAGAAAAAAGCCCCGATTTTGTGCTTCTGTTTATCCCTATCGAGCCCGCATTTAGTTCCGCATTGCAATACGACTCTAATCTCTACTATGAGGCTTTCGATCAAAATATTGTGATTGTGAGTCCGTCTACCTTATTGGCAACTCTGGCAACCATCGACAGCGTTTGGAAGCAGGAATATCAGAATAAGAATGCAATGGAAATCGCTAAGAGAGGGGGAGCACTGTATGATAAATTTGTACTATTCGTGGAAAGCATGAATGATATTGGTCAGCGCATTCGTCAAACTCAGGATAGTTACGATGAAGCTATGGGCCGGCTTTCTACCGGCGCGGGCAATTTAGTCCGACAGGCCGAGATGATCCGTAAACTGGGAGCCAAATCATCCAAGCAGCTTCCTGATAATATGACGGTGGAAGAAGACGAATTACTTGAGGATTAGCGTTAAAATTTTTCGTTTATCTCTGAAGGACCTTTAAAGTTCTACTCCAAAATAAGAAACAAAATCCTGCCGTTGATGTATCTGTTGTTAAAATTGATACCTTTGGCTCATGGAAAAGCAATCATCCTTTACATCAAAAAGCTGGCGTTGGTACGGTAAGGTGGTCGGCGGTGTACTGCTGGGCTGGTCGTTTTGGTTTTGTTTGCTCATTTTTTTGATGCGTTGGGTTAATCCTCCTTTTACCGCTTTTACCTTACAGCAAAACTGGGAAGAGCTTAGCAAGGAAAGATACAACCTCCGCGAGAGCTGGGTGCCTGATGAACAATTGCCTGATCACCTGAAATTAGCCGTGATCGCTTCCGAAGATCAGCGATTCAGGGAGCACTGGGGCTTAGACATGGCCGCTATCGATAAAGCGCTGGAAGAGAGAGAACGAAGCGGAAGGGTGCGTGGAGCCAGTACCATCACTCAGCAGGTGGCCAAGAACTTGTTTTTGTCTCCGGCTCAAACTTACCTCAGAAAAGCGGTGGAAGCCGGCATTGCGATACTGATCGAACTTTTCTGGACCAAAGACCGCATCCTGGAAGTCTATCTGAATATCGCTGAATTTGGTCCGGGTATGTTTGGAGTTGAGAAGGCATCCCAATTCTACTACGGCAGATCGGCATCCCAACTCACCCCAAAGCAATCGGCCCGGATGGCGACCGTGTTGCCAAGCCCAAAACGTATTGAACCGGAGCCCGCTTCAGATTATGTAGTTCAGCGAAGTCAGTGGATACTCAGAAATATGCAACAGCTGAGTGGAATACGTTACCTGCCTAAACCCAAGCCTGATACCATGGATACCCTGAACCCGAAACCCGTTTTCCTGGATTCGGTGGATATGAAGGCCATACAGGATTCGCTGGGAACCTATCTCGATTCCATACTGATGGAAATACAGCTCGACTCTGTAAATAATTGATAAGCCGGCTTAATTATCCGCTTCTGTTGCCGATAAAACAGTAGTTGAAGCAGTAATATTATCCGGATATCATACTTACTATGGCGCACTTATCTCCTGAAGCCCAACGGCTTGACGTACTTCATTCATATGAAATTCTGGACACGCCGGAGACTAAGGAATTTGATAACCTGGTTACGTTAGCGGCTCAAATTTGTGAAGTACCCATCGCTAAAGTCAATTTTATTGATGATAAACGTGCATGGTCGAAGGCCAACTATGGCAATGATCTAAAGGAATCTCCCAGAGAATATAATTTCTGCCATACCACGATCAGAGAGGACGAGTACCTGGTGGTTGAGGATGCTTCTGAAGATGATCGTTTCAGTCATTTTGAATTCGTTACGGCCGATCCGAAACTGCGGTTTTATGCCGGGGTGAATATCAAAAGAAACCAACAAAACCTGGGCACCATTTGTGTACTGGGGCAGGAACCCAAGCAGCTTTCCGAAGCTCAGCTTAATGCGTTGCGAACCTTGGCAGGTGAAATTGAAGCGCGTCTTGAACTCCATAAAAAGAACCGGGAGCTGGAAACAAAAGCGGCTTTTCTGGAAGCATCGGTAGACTTTATGCTGGTACTGGATCCTGATACACTACTCGTAGAAAAGGCAAACAGGAACGGGAGTAATTTACTTTCTGAGTTAAGCGGGCAGGATTTCTTTAAACCTCTTGATGAGTTGTTCCCCGATTCAGCGTTAATTTCAGAGCTGAGGCAATGGATCAAAAATGGCCACAATGGTTTTGAATCCGAAACCTCTCTGAAAACAGAATCAGGGAAGGTTTTTCTGGAACTGAATGGAATTCGTAAAGAAGATAAACTGCTGATTACAGCAAAAGATATTACCCGCCGTAAGCATGCCGAGAAAGCATTACGTAAAGAAAAGCTGTTCAGCGACACTATCATACAATCTCTCCCGCTGAACTTTTTCATGTTTGATGAGAATCAGAATTTGATCAAATGGAGTCGCAATCACGCTACCCACGGGTATTCTGATGAAGAGTACGCTGCACTTTCTCCTTTAGACTTTTTTGATGGGAAGGATCAGCAATCAATAAAGGAATACATAAATCAGGTGTTTGCAGGAATTGAACCACAGGGAAGCATCGAGGCTGACCTGATCCAAAAAGATGGCAGCAAAAAACCGTTTCTGTTTAATGCGGTCTGCTTCAAACAAGATGGCAAAAAGTATCTGATAGGCACCAGTCAAAGTATAGAAGCACAACGAAGTTATCAGGAGAAGCTGGAAGGGTTATTGGCGGAAAAAGAAGTGCTTTTGGCCGAGGTCCATCACCGGGTTAAGAATAATCTCGCCGTGATAGCAGGCTTTCTGCAAATGCAGGAGTTTGTGAGTGAAAACGAGTCGGTGAAATCCACTCTGTTGACCAATCACATGCGGGTTAAATCCATGGCCCTGATTCATGAAGATCTATACAACGTAAGCGATTTCAATGGTATTCGATTCGATCATTACCTGGCTCAGCTGCTGGAGTTCATTGAGGTTAAAAGAAGCCCGAAGGATAAATTTATCAGGCTGAAGACGGCAATAGGCCGGGTTGAAATGAATGTAAATCAGGCCGTGCCGCTGGCCTTGATTGTGAATGAACTGGTATCCAATGCCTACGAGTTTGCTTTCGAAGGCCGGGAAAGCGGAACCATTACCGTTGACCTGAAAGCTGAAAATGATGCGGTATCCCTTTCAGTAAAAGATGACGGAATCGGTTTACCGGAAGGTTTTGAGCTGGAAAACAGTCCTACGCTGGGTACTACATTGGTGCTTTCCTATTCAGAGCAGATTAATTCGAAAATTGATATCAATACTGGAAAAGAGGGAACGGAGTATCGACTTATGTTCAATCACCTGAAGAATCAAAAAGGTTCTACGGCGAACGTGCTGGTTTAATACCGAAAATTAATACTCGAATTTATTCCAGGGCTGGCCGGTAGGTTTGGGAGCATTGAAGGTCATGATTTCTTTTTGGGTTGGATGCTCCAGTTCCAGCTTAACGGCCCTGAGTGCAATGTCTTTGCCCTGACTTTCTTCCGGGTTTCCATATTTATGATCTCCCCACAGAGGAGTTCCTTCCTTAGCAAACTGAACGCGAATTTGATGAGGTCGGCCGGTAATTAAATCAACTTCAACCACACTGAAGTTGGCGTTTTGTTTTATGGTGATGAATTTCAGTCTCGACTCTTTGGCTTTTCCTTTGGGTGACTTATACGCTTTCACGGTATTGGTGCGCTTGTCTTTGTCCAAAAAGTGAACATGCTCTCCATAAACCGGTGCCATGCCGTGAACCAGGGCCCAGTAGGTCTTTTTCATGGTTCGCTTCCTGATTTGATAGGAGAGGCGTGAAGCCGCTTTTGATGTTTTTGCCAGCACCATCACCCCGCTTATCGGACGGTCGAGCCGGTGAACCAGTCCCAGATATACATTCCCGGGTTTGTTGTATTCTTTCTTGATGTATGCCTTACAGAGATTCAAAACATCCGGGTCGCCGGTATGGTCTTCCTGAGAAAGAACACCGGCCGGTTTATCAATCACAAGCAAGTGATTGTCTTCAAAAATAATCGGGATGTTAGGGGAGGTTTTGGTCGTTTTCATAGGCCTGAAAACTAAGAATTCTTTCTTCCATTTGGGATTTAATTTAGAGGAGATTATTGGGAAAGAACGAGCCTTCGTAAATCAGAGCACTTAATTCCATCATTCGGCTCACCTGACACAGGCTTTCGATTGTAATTAAATAAGAGCCGGGTGATGGATGATACAGGAAGGGTTTTAAATATGGGATGTTGCCCTTCGCGAACGGACCCCATTCTGTCTTTCCCCTTGGTAAGGGGAAAGGACGCATGTACTAATAACTGGCCAAAAAAAGCCAGGTTCCAGTCCTTTACATAAGTAAACGGGTTCAACCCTTCGCTGAGGTAGGGGTATAGGTGGTACAGGAATTAGCCTTCGCAAATCGATCACTCGGTTCATCGACCATTCGCAAATCTACAGTTATGAATCTTATCCTCTAATAAAGCCTTACCAGATTTGCCCTTTAATTCTTGTTACTGTTCATCCAATTCCTGATTATGGCGCATCAAATAGTTGGATAATCATTTAGAGCTGAAGTATGTATAACAATAATGGAAAGCTGAAATATAAAGTTTATGAATCAGAATTAGCTTCGCTGCAAGCTGAATTGGTAAAATTACAGTACTGGATCAAAGAAAAAGGGTTAAAAGTTTGTGTGATTTTTGAAGGGAGAGATGCTGCCGGAAAAGGAGGGGTGATAAAACGAATAATAGAGCCTTTAAATCCCAGGACAGTGCGCATAGTTGCCCTTCAGAAGCCCACCGAGAAAGAACGAAATCAGTGGTATTTTCAGCGGTATATCGATCAGCTTCCCACAGCGGGAGAAATGGTATTGTTTGATCGCAGCTGGTACAATCGGGCCGGGGTTGAGAAGGTGATGGGTTTTTGCACGGATGAAGAGTACAAGGAATTCCTGCGCACCTGCCCCCAGTTCGAAGATATGATTAAGCGCTCGGGGATTATTCTCATCAAATACTGGTTTTCAATCAGCGATAGAGAACAAAAGAAGCGGTTTATCGCCCGAAACCAAGATCCTATGAAAAGATGGAAGCTAAGTCCTATGGATATCGAAGCAAGAAGACGCTGGGTGGACTATTCACGGGCTAAGGATGAAATGTTCAAGCATACAGACACGGAAAACTCGCCCTGGTACGTAGTAAATGCAGATATTAAACGTCATGCCCGTCTGAACTGCATCTCGCATTTACTGAACCAGATTGATTATGAGGATTTAACACCAGAGCCGATTGAATTTCCCAAGATAAGCAAGCATCCTGAATACGAACGCCCGCCCATATCAGAGATGAACTGGGTACCCGCCAAGTTTGGGGAAAACCCGGCAGATGATGAGAGGAGCTAAGCAGGTTAAGAATCATCAAAAAACTGTTATCTTTGCTGCATGAGTAATGAAGGACAAGTACAACTCTCTGAAAAAGTAGCCAATCTTCCCACCTCACCGGGAGTCTATATTTACCGGGATTCTTCCGGAACTGAGCTGTATGTAGGCAAGGCCAAGAAGCTTAGAAACCGGGTGAGATCCTATTTTCAGGATTCCCGGCCACAAGATGGCCGCATAAAAACGATGGTATCAAAAATTGATGATATCGAAGTGGTGGTGACTGATTCAGAGGCTGAAGCCCTCATTCTGGAGAATAACCTCATAAAGCAGTACCAGCCACGGTACAACATAATGTATCGGGATGATAAGTCGTACCCCTACATTTGCATCACCGATGATTCCAAGCCCCGTGTATTCCCAACGCGCACGGTGGTAAAGGATGGCAGCAAGTATTACGGTCCTTATGATAGTGTTGGCGCCATGAAGCGGATGTTGGAAACCATTCGGAAGGCATTTGGGCTTTGCACCTGTGCCGTTTCACAAAAAAACATTGACAAGACTAAAGGAGTACCGAAGTGGCATTCCTGCTTCGATGATTATTTACAGAACTGCTCCGGCGATTGGGATGATGAAGTATATCAGGCTACCATCCACAAAGTGGATCGGATGCTAAACGGACAAACCGACCAGCTTATCAGGGAGCTGAAAGATGAGATGCAGATCGCTTCCGATGCCCTGGAATTTGAGCAGGCCGCTCAACTCCGTGATAGCCTGGAGGCTGTTAAACGATACAGCCAGAAGATGAAAATGGTGGTCTCTAAGAAAGTGGACCGGGATGTGTTTGCCATCGGTAAGAATGAGGAAATCGGAGAAGCTTGCGGGGTGTTGTTTAAGATCAGGGAAGGAAAGATGATCGGGAAATTTCACCGCTTCCTGAAGAATATTGAGGGTCTGACTATGGGCGAAATGTTGCAATCGTTCGTGGAAGATTATTACACCGGTCAGTACACAGCAGCCATCCCAGACGAGGTTTACCTGAGCCACGAAATGCAGGAAGTGGAACCGCTGGAGCAATACTTGCATCAGGAAAGAGGAAAGATTGTGCCGGTGCATGTTCCACAGATTGGCGAGAAAAAACAGCTGATCAAAATGGCGCTGGCCAACGCCAAACTTCATTTAAACGAACGGGCTCTGGAGAAAGAGAAAGCCGAACGAAACCGGATTCCACATGCGGTTAAAGAGCTAAAGGAGCATCTTAAACTGGATCGCCTTCCCCGGCGAATCGAGTGTTTTGATAACTCTAACCTGCAGGGCACTGATCCGGTAGCCTCCATGGTTTGCTTTGTGGATGCAAAGCCCCGTAAAAGCGAGTACAAGCGCTTCAATATAAAAACAGTGGAAGGCCCTGATGACTTTGCTTCGATGAAAGAGGTGCTGACCCGGCGCTATTCCAGGGTTCAAAAAGAAGGCCAGCATATCCCGGATCTTATTATTGTGGATGGTGGAAAGGGTCAGCTGAGTTCTGCCGTGGAGGCTCTTAAAGAAATCGATTTTTACGGTGAGTGTGAGATCATAGGTTTGGCTAAGCGGCTGGAAGAAGTATTTCTGCCTGGAATGTCAGACCCGATTATGATTCCCAAAAAATCTTCAGCCCTTAAATTATTGCAGCAGGCCCGGGATGAGGCCCACCGGTTTGCCATCACCTTTCACCGTAAAAAAAGAAGCAAGCGAACCGTTAAAACCGAGCTGTTGGATATTGACGGAGTAGGAGAGAAGACCGCCCAGAAACTGCTCATGGAATTTGGGTCGGTCAAGAAAATCAAGAAAGCAAAAAAAGAAGAATTACAATTTAATCTCGGTAAGGTGTTGGGTGAAAAAGTGTACAACTATTTTCATAAGTAGCTCGTCCTATCCTTGTAATGTGAGCTTTGAGTAACATTAACATGTTATATGAATCCCGTGCGTAGCATATTAACATAGCCACAGCACCGGAGGAAAGGACTCTGGTACGAAACGCTCTTTTAAAGCAGATGGTTATTGAAACAAACGGTCAGAGTTTCAGTGTACCCGCTGAGAGCATAACCCAAAAAACAGGGTGTATTATTATGAAATTGATTAACAGACATGTTGAGAAACCCAACTACAAGAATTTAAAAGACAGAGAGCTGGTAAAAAAATTCAGAAGAGATGCAGATGAGTCGGCTTTTAATGAATTGATGAACCGGCATCAACAGAAGATTTATTCCTATATCTACAGCATGGTGATGAACCCCGAAATCGCCAACGATCTGTTTCAAACTACCTTCACCAAAGTCATCACCAAGATGGATGATACCTACAACGAGCAAGGTAAATGGATTGCCTGGGTTATGCGTATTGCACATAATGCAACGATTGATTATCTAAGAAAACAAAAACGATACATCGACGTTAGTGGATGGAGCGACGAGGACTCTAACACCGATTACTTTGATCGGATGGAAGATGAAAGCGTTGTGGACGCAGATGAGCAATTGGTTGAAACTGAGACCCGGGCCAGCCTGATGAAACACATCGCTAAACTTCCCGAAGAGCAACGTTCGGTTGTTTTGCTAAGGCACTATTACGAAATGCCTTTTAAAGAAATTGCAGAACTGACCGATGTATCTATAAATACGGCATTAGGTCGTATGCGATACGCGCTCATTAACCTTCGAAAATATTTTGAAGAAGAACGAGAAGAAGAGCAAAAGCATGCACACGGATGAAAATAAAGCTATTCGTTATCTGATGAAGGAAATGGACCCTTCAGAGGAAATGGAGTTTGAAAAGCTAATGCGGGAGGATGAAGACCTGCTGATCGAAGTTGAAAGTCTGAGAGCTACCAAAAGAAGGCTCTCGGGCCTTCCTCTCAAAACCCCTCCCCAACAACTAACTCAAAAAATAACGGATGACGCAAAACAGCTACAATCAGATTCACTAAAAATATCTAAAAACATCACCTTCTTTCTTAAAAGGGGGATAGCAGCTGCAATATTGTTAGCCGCATTCACCGGAGGTGGATACTATTTCTATACAGGAGAAGCAGATCCTGTTCCTTCAACAGCTTCTGGCAGCCAGACCATAGAACCTTGGGTAGACAGGAATGAAATTCTTCGGTTTTCTGGAGACCAGCCGGTGAGTCAGTCCGCATCGCTGAAAAGTGATATGGACAAGAGCTACGACAAGCTGGAGCTGGTAAACGACCTGAACGGCAACAGCAACGCCGGAAGCGGAATTTTACTGACCGGTTCATCTAATTAAATGCAAGGCAGCCAAAAGGTTGCCTGCTCAATGTGGAAAACTTTCCCTTAATATGTGCATAAGTATTTTTGTATAGCAGTGCACCTCGCTTTATATTAGATTTTGTCAATAAAGTATATCAAGCATAAAGCAGGTTTTTAATGGGAAAAGTCATTTCAATTGCCAATCAGAAAGGTGGAGTCGGAAAAACAACCACGGCAATTAATTTAGCTGCAAGTTTAGCCGCCGTAGAGCATCCTACCCTGGTTATTGATATCGATCCGCAGAGTAACACCACCAGTGGGCTTGGTATTGATACGAAGACGGTGACTAACTCGGTATACGAAATCATGATTGGCAGTACTGATATTGAAGATACCATCCGGCAAACGGAATTGGATTTTCTGGATTTAGTGCCCTCTCACATTAACTTAGTGGGTGCCGAAATTGAGATGATTGACCGGGAAGAGCGGGAGCGCATCCTGAAAAAGGCGATCGAAAGCGTTCGCGATAAATATGATTTTGTCATTATTGACTGCCCGCCTTCATTAGGCTTGTTGACGATTAATGCTTTAACGGCTTCCAATTCCATCGTGATTCCTGTTCAGTGCGAGTATTTTGCATTGGAAGGATTAGGTCAGCTTTTAAATACCATCAAAATTGTACGCCAGCACCTGAACCCCGATTTAGACATCGAGGGAGTTCTGCTGACGATGTACGACACCCGAACAAGACTTTCGAACCAGGTTGCAGATGAGGTTAAACGTTACTTTGACGACCGGGTTTTTAAAGCTGTGATCGCACGAAATATCCGGCTGGCTGAAGCTCCGAGTTTTGGGAAACCGGCTCTGTTATACGACTCCACAAGTGTGGGAGCCAAGAACTACCTTGCGCTGGCACGAGAAATTATCAAGAGAAATAAGAAACTATTTAAGAACAGCCCGGTTCTTACTGATTAAGACAGAAATTTAGATTATGGCTACCAAAAAAGTATTAGGTCGAGGATTAGGCGCTTTTTTTCCTGAATACCAGGAAGAAGGCAAAGAAACGGAAAAGAAGGAAGGTGTTGAGAAAAGCATCGTAAAACCGGAAGACCGCGTTAATATCGTTCTTTTTGTTCCGGTCGATCACATCCGGAAGAACCCACATCAGCCGCGCAAAGAGTTTGATGAGGAAAAACTGGATGAACTGGGTGCTTCTATCAAAGAGCACGGCTTAATTCAACCTATAACGGTTCGGTATATCGGGGAAAAACGATTTGAGCTCATTAGTGGTGAACGCCGTTTACGTGCAGCTAAACTGGCCGGGTTGAAGGAAATTCCCGCTTTCATCAGAGAAGCGGATGATGAACAAAGCATGGCTTTTGCCCTGATTGAAAATATTCAACGGGAAGAGTTGAATCCACTGGAAGTGGCTTTGGGATATAAACGCCTGCTGGAAGAATTTGACTATACACAGGCGGAAGTGGCCGACCGCGTAGGGAAAAACCGAACAACGGTTACCAATATGTTACGCCTGCTGAACCTGCCTGCTTTCATACAGTCTGCCTTGAAGTCAAATCAGATTTCGATGGGCCATGCCCGGGCTTTAATTACCATTGAAGATGAAGAAGTTCAGCAGAAGATACTCAAAAAGGTAATTGACAAAGGACTTTCGGTAAGGCAGATTGAAGAAGCGGTGCGTGATGTGATGAACCCTTCAACATCGAAAAAGAAATCTTCATCCAAAAAAGAAACATCCAATCCTTTTTATGATGAAATTTCAGCTCGCTTGCGACGTACATTCAGCACCAAGGTAAATGTACAACCCAAGAAAAAGGGGGGAGAAATCAGGATTGAATATTATTCCGATGATGACCTTGAACGAATACTGGGTATTTTTGACTCGATCGATTAGCCTGATTTTTCTTATTGGATTGATCCTCGGTGGACAGAGTTTTGCCCAAAGTTTTAGTTCTTACCAGAAATTCGTTCCTCAACATTATTCGTTGAAACAGTCCTTTTCCGACTCAGCAACCGACCAAAATGAATACCCGGAACCTAAGATGGTTCTGCGGAGGTCCCTGATGATTCCCGGCTGGGGACAGGTAACCAATAAGCAGGCATGGAAAGTGCCGATTGTTTACGGTTTGTTGGGTGGGCTTACTTACTACAGCATTTACCTGCACAAAAATTATAATGATTACCGGGCTGCATATTACAATTTAAACCCGGACACGCCGGATGATAACCGGTTTGGCCCCACACCAGGGTATATTTCTCCTAATTCAAATCTGAGTTCGCTGAGAGAAACCCGGAATTTTTATCGAAATCGCAGGGATTTAGTGTATGTATTTATTGGATTATCATATGCGCTTAACGCAATTGATGCCTACGTTTTTGCACATTTGCGTCCTTTTGATGTATCGGATGACCTGTCGATGAATGCAAGGCTGAAACCGGGTGTACTGGCAGTTCGCAATACAGAGCCGGTACCTGTACTTTCATTGTCCATTAATTTTTAGATGATTACTTATATGAGTGAAGAACAAAGAGAATTTCAAAAAAAGAGCCAGGCAAACGGATACGACCGTGACATCTGGAGTGTATTTAAAATTATGGGCGAACTTGTGGAGGGCTATGATAAGCTGTTCCAGATAGGCCCTTGCATTTCTATTTTCGGTTCTGCCCGAACCAAATCCGATAATGAGTATTACCAACTTGCAATAGAAACGGCGGATAAAATCACACAGAAAGGGTTCGGGGTGATTACCGGCGGAGGTCCGGGCATCATGGAGGCTGCCAATAAAGGGGCCGAAGTAGGAAAAGGAAAGTCAGTAGGGCTTGGAATAAACCTGCCTTTTGAGCAGGGCATAAACCAACATGTGGACCCGGACTTCAGCATCAACTTTAACTACTTTTTTGTACGAAAGGTGATGTTCGTGAAATACGCACAGGGCTTTATCGTATTCCCCGGTGGATTTGGAACCCTTGATGAGCTTTTCGAAAGCCTTACACTCATTCAAACCCGCAAGATCGATCAGATTCCGATTGTTCTTTTTGGCAGCGAGTATTGGTCAGGTTTGGTTGACTGGATGGAGAAAACAATGAAAGAGTGGGGCACCATTTCTGATAAGGATACTGACTTGTTTCATGTCACAGATTCAACCGATGAGGCAGTTAAAATAATCTGTGACTTTTACAGCCAAAAAGAGCCTATGCCAAACTTTTACTTTTAATTGGGAACATGGCGGTGCTTTGTTAAGTTTTATATATACTAATTCATTAGAAAGGCAGTTATAATTTTAATTTCAGCGTCATTTTTTATTAAATTCGGCGCTGCAACTAACGATCACAAATAAAATAGATATGAAGGTTTTTAAAAGAAGTTCAATAGCGATTGTTTTGGCTTTGATGGCAACTACAGTTTTTGCTCAAACTAAAACAGATGCTGTGAAGGCTTATAATGCAGGATATGAAGAAGCCAAATCAGGCAATTATGAAGCTGCTATTGCATCGTACACACAGGCACTTACCATTGCAAGACAACTTGGTCCAGAAGGTGAAGACATTGTGGATAGAGTTGAGCAGCAAATTCCTGCCGCTTATTTCAACAAGGCCAGAAGCCAGTACCAGGAATACCAAAAGAGTAAAAGCCTGGAAGCTTTAGATGCTACGATCAGTGCTTTTCGTGAAGTAGTTCAGGTTGGTGAAGAATACAATGACGAACGGGTTACCCCAATCGCCAAGCGTAATATCCCGGTGCTGTTATACCAAAAATCTGTAACGCTTTATTCTAACGATGAGCTGGAAAAAGCTAAAGAGGCCGTTGAAAAAGCAATTAAGGAAAATTCAAACTATGCGGTAGCTTACTACCAAAAAGCGAAAATCATCAAGAGACAAAATGATACTGATGGAGATGGTATTATTGATCAAAATGTTGACGAACTGCTTAACTGGTACGACCAGGCTATTGCCAAGGCTGAAGCAACCAACAACTCGGATATTGCTGAGAAAGCTCAAGAAGCTGCCCACGATGAACTGCTTGCTGTTGGAACTCGTCAATCAGAAGCCGGTGACACTAAAACGGCTATGGAAACATTAAACAGAGCTCTTAACTACGACGATGAGTCAGCTGATGTGTATTACCGACTTGCTGAAGCGAGCAACAAAGCAGGAAGTTATGAGCAGGCTGTAGAGTATGCCACAACAGCTTTAGATCATGAAAGTGGTGGTAAAACCGATAAGGCAAAAATCTACTTTGAGTTGGGATATGCCCACCAAACTTTAGGAAATAAATCAGTAGCCTGCGACGCATTCACTAATGCTTTGTATGGTTCCTTCAAATCACCGGCTCAGCATAAGATGGAGTATGAGCTTAAGTGTGAAACTGCTCGATAAAAGTTTTCGAACTTAAATTTTAACCACGCTGTATTAAATCAGCGTGGTTTTTTTATGTCATAATTTTCCGTGAAATGAGCAAAAACTCTTACCTGCTCCTTTTATACATACAAGCCTTTTCCTATCTTCGTGAGGATTTAAAAACACAATTTTCATTCTACTAAATCATTAAATGCCTGCATCTAAACTCGACCAGCTCTGTGTAAATACAATTCGAACCTTATCTATAGATGCCGTTGAAAAGGCAAATTCCGGTCACCCGGGCATGCCAATGGGCATGGCAGATGCATCCTACGTACTGTGGACAAAATTTCTAAAGCATAACCCCAAAAATCCGAACTGGTTTGATCGCGATCGCTTTATTCTTTCAGCAGGGCACGGGTCGATGCTTATTTACAGTTTACTGCATCTCACAGGTTATGAAGTAAGCCTCGAAGAAATAAAAAACTTCCGGCAGATGGGGAGCATTACGCCCGGCCACCCGGAATATGGAATGACACCGGGAGTTGAAACTACAACCGGTCCCTTAGGTCAGGGTTTTGGAACCGGTGTTGGTATGGCTATGGCTGAGCATTTTATGTCGGCAAAGTTCAATAAAGAAGGGCATAACATTGTAGATCACTACACCTATGCTATTGTTAGTGATGGTGACTTGATGGAGGGAGTTTCCCATGAAGCTGCATCAATGGCCGGACACATGGGTCTCGGTAAGTTGATTTACCTGTACGATTCAAACAGCATTTCGATTGAAGGATCTACCGATCTTGCCTTTACTGAAGACGTTCCCAAACGATTTGAATCCTACAATTGGCATGTGGTAGAGATTGATGGCCATAATCATGATGAAATTACTGCAGCGATCGAAGAAGCACAGTCTGTAACTGATAAACCTTCGATCATTGTTTGTACAACTCACATCGGTTACGGAAGCCCTAACAAGCAGGATAGTGAGTCCTCGCACGGTTCTCCATTGGGTGAGGAAGAAATTAAACTTACCAAAGAAGCGTACGGTTGGGATCCCGATAAAAAATTCTTCATTCCCGAAGAAGCTCTTGCAAAATTCAGAGAAGAGCAGGAGAAAGGAGAAAAGGCTGAAAACACCTGGAAGGAGGAAGTAGCTGCCTATGAAAAAGCTTATACCGAGGAAGGAAAGATATTCAAAGCTTGGGTTAACAGAGACCTGTCTTCTGATCTGGAATCGAAGTTGCCGGTATTTGAAGAAGATGCAAAAGGAATGGCAAGTCGTGCTGCTTCCGGCAAAGTGATTAATGCCATCAAAGAAATCATACCAAATTTATTCGGAGGTTCGGCAGACCTCGGCGGTAGTACCAAAACCGATATTGACGGATACGGATCATACCTGCCGGGTAACCCAACGGGGAGGACCATTCATTACGGAGTAAGGGAACACGCTATGGGAGCAGCTGTAAATGGGATGGCGCTTCATGGCGGACTTGTACCATACGGTGCTACCTTTTTCGTATTTACCGATTATATGCGCCCCGCTATACGATTGGCCGGCTTGATGAAAGTGCCGTCGATATTTGTGTTAACTCACGACAGTATTGGCCTTGGTGAAGACGGCCCGACTCATCAACCTATAGAACACCTCGCCAGCCTGAGGGCGATGCCAAATATTACCATTTTACGACCCGGTGATGCCAATGAGACATCCCATGCATGGAAGGCAGCTTTGGAAAATACGACCGGACCAACGTTACTGGTCTTAACCAGACAGAACTTGCCTACATTATCCCGTTCGGATGAGAATTCAGCATCCCTGGTTTCTAAAGGTGCTTACATTTATTCGGATGCTGAGAAAGAAGTTCCGGATGCCATCCTGATTGGAACCGGATCGGAGCTCCACCTTGCGGTAGAAGCCAAGGCTAAACTGGCTGACAAAGGCATAGACGCACGCGTAGTGAGCATGCCAAGCTGGGAGCTGTTTGAGAAGCAAGACGCCTCATACAAGGAATCTGTACTTCCAAAGGCTGTTACAAACCGGGTTTCAATTGAAGCGGGAGCTACCTTTGGGTGGGAACGCTATATCGGGTCTGAAGGAACGGCTATTGGATTGAATAGTTTTGGAGAGTCAGCTCCCTACGAAGAGCTCTTTGAACATTTTGGCATAACCACAGATGCCATTGTTGAGGCTGCAGCTAAATAAGTTAGTCAGCCACCCGAAAAGCAAAACTACTTCTCAGGGCGATGTACACAGGTAAAAGTTACATCGTCCAAGGGGCTTACGGAGCCTATAAAGGCCTCCAATGAGGATTGTACTTTGCCAATAATGGTTTTGGCGTGAAGGGAACCATAGATTTCCATCAGGGATTCGATGCGCTCTTCCCCGTATTCTTCATCCCGCTCGTTCCGAGATTCATTGAGCCCATCGGTGTAGAATAAAACGGAGTCTCCGGGTTTAAAATGAAATTTCTTCACTTCGAGGTTCTTATCCAGAAGCTTGGTTGAGGCCATACCCAAAGCAAAACCGTTGGCCTTAAGTTTGAAAGTAGTGTCGCGTTCCTTGTTGTAGTAGATAGGGATGTTATGCCCGGCCCGGATATACTCAAAATGGTCTTCATCGTTGGGGAAAAAGGCGGCACACCCGGTAACAAAGGTTTTATCCTTGCTATTGCTTTTGATGTAGTTGTTAAGCTGAAGAAAGAGCTCTTTAGGGGATGGATGATCTTTCTCAATTATCAAATTTACCAATGCCTGAAGCCGTACCATATACAGGGCAGCACTAAGTCCTTTACCCGAAACGTCTGCTATCACAACGTAGGTTCCTTTTTCCGTTTCGATCACATCCAGGTAATCTCCACCGACCTCCTTGGCCGTATGTGCAAATGAATATACTTCAAGATTATCTTTACTTAGGGACGTTCCGGGAAGCAGGCTAAGCTGAATTTCCCGAGCCAAATCGATCTCTTTTTGCACATCCGATTTCTCCAGAAGCTCAATTAAAAGCAGCATGAACATGCTCAGAAAACTAAAGGGAAGCAGCAGGTCACCAATCAGGAAATACTGTATGATATCCAGGAAGTTGAGCACGTAGTAGGCCACAAAACTTACAGAACCCAATCCAAAGATAAGCCGGCGGGTGGGGTTGAGGCGTTGAGCGAGATCAGAAAACAACCGCAGCATTTTGATGTGCCCGGGAAGCTGCTGTCCCTGCTGCCGTTCAATGTCTTCGACAGCTTCTTTATAAACCAACTTCAGGCGTTCGGTATCGGCCGTGAGTTCTTTCGAGAATCTTTCCCGACTCATTCCGGAGACATATTCCTGGTAAAATTTCTTTGTGCCGTAGCCGGACTGTGCTTCGTTTTTTAAACCCAAGGCAATTACTGATCTGAATTTGTATTTAGCGCTTGTTCGTAATAATAACTAAAAAGGGTAGTTTTCACCTTCCCCTAACGTGCTATTAAAACTCACCTTGCATAAACTTATTTTTTAACTGTAACATACTTTTAACATTAAAATCGGTTTTTCTCTGGTGAATCAGGGCTTTTGCCGAGCGGTGAACATACTTCTCAAGGCTTGCGAAATTCGCGTGGCCTGTGATCGACATTAGCTCCTGCGGTTGCATATCTAACTCGTGTAAATGGTACATGATTCCAGAGTCGCGTAGTTTATGCGGACTGAGCTTTACGAGCCGATCTGGAAATAGTTTCTTTACCACTTTTTTAAATACCTGGTATGCACCAATATAGGTAAACGGAAAGACTTGTTTTCCGGGCTTGCCGTATTTATCGACAACGGTGTTTAATAGCCTGAGCGCTTCTTCGGTTGGCATAGTCAGCTCTATTTCTTGTGATTTAGGCAGGTAGTCATCATCCCCGATATACACGACCTTGCCTTCTATCCATTCCGGTTTCAGGTGAATGAAATCATCGATCCGGCGCGGGAAGTAGAACAAGAGCAGAAAAAAGTAGCCGTACATCTCAGCGGGGTATTTACCGCGTCTGGTTATAACATCCGGAAAGGAGGATGCGAGCTGCAGGCACTCGTATTCAATCAGAAAGTCTTTAAAGGACTTATTCTTTATCTCTGAGCGCTCTGCCTTTGTGCTTTCCACTTCAATCTTTATGGGTTTAATGCCGTACATCTCACTGCCAAAGTCAAACAGTTGTGAAAGCAGTTTCTTTTTATTGAGCCGGTAGTTAAGCTTTCCTTGGTTTACATAGTTATTAATCGTGGTGGTGTTGATGCTTCCTATATTCAGGCTCCCAAATTCATCAAGGAAGGGCGCTGCGGTTTGTTCGTAATTGGTGATGCTGCGTTCGGCCAGTTCGGACTTCTTGGTTTCAATCCACCTGTCAAACAGTTCCCGGACATTCATCTGCTGAGTGCCGTCAACATGCCGGATCGTTACTTTATCATTGAGTACCTGCACATCTACTTTCCACAAGTCGAAATCATCCTCTCCGTCTTTGTGCCGGTGTTCTAAAGCTGTGGCAGATTGCTTGGCCTGACGCTTACTAAAGCTGTCTTTCGGATAGTAGATTTGCTTGGCGTTTTTATGCCGTCTTTTATCGGAGATGGAAGCCCTCCAAAGGGAGTCATTAAACGAAGAGACAGATGCCATTTTATTTTTTTGGGGCTATTCGCTTTTGCTCATCAGGGATGATCGACCAATACAGAGGCAGGTATTTTTTGCGGAGCCTTAAGAACACTCCCTTTTGCGGTTTCGGGCAAGTTCCGGCCTCAAGCAGATCCTTCTGTTCTTGATGCAGAAATACATAGTTGTAGTAACTCCATTCGGTAGCCAGCTTTTTCACGGTTGGTATGCCGGATGGGATGTTAGGTTTTGGTTTATAGGGATTCATTCGTTATTTGATCTCGTATTTTTATCAATTTCCCTCAGTAAACCAACAATCTCATACAATAACTTAACTGTCTCTTTCAACTTATCCTTCATGCTTGCGACAAAGAAAGGCAGCAGAAAGCTGACGACAATCCAAAGAATGATGATAATAAAAATGATGATTCCGAAAACTCCTGTAAATAATTCCATGTCTATTGGTTTAGTTTTTGTATTTGTTCCGGCGTATACCAGTCACCGTCAATTGGTTTGAAGCTGTAAAGCGTGTCATTTCTGCGAAGAGTTAGTTTGCTAGACTCCACAGAAATAATTCGGTATTCAATGATCTCATCCTGAAAATTCATTGAAAGCGTGTAGTTATCGTAGTCCAATAAAAACCCGCTTACCTCATAAGTGCCAATTTTAGCTTCACTGTTTTTTGGCTTGTAGAGAACCTCTCCATCTTCAGGTGTAATTTTTATTACGTCCGGCTCGGTATGGTGGTAGAACCTGAAATTTCTATCAGCGCTTTCCAGGTATAGTATCCACGTTTCGCCCGGCACATTCCACGAAAACGAATGGCAGCCGCCAATTATTAAGGCAATCAAACATAGATTAAAAGTTCTTAACTGCATGTCTGCCATAATCTTCTAAATTCAGGTTCCCGAAAAAACGGGTTCTCTTGGTTGGCTAAAAATAAAATATCATCTACATGACATGTTCTGTCAGAGGGCATCGTTATGTTTAAATCGGAGTACAAAACGGAGGAACCCATGCACACTAAAAATTCTACTGAATTAATTTTTCAATTTGTTGATCATTCAATCTCTTCAATTCGTCAAGTTCTTTTCGAACTTGAGACCTTAGCTTTAACTCATCCAGAGTTGGCTCTCGAGCTTCATTATGAGATAGATTCTCTCTTATCTGAGTTAGCTGATCTTTTATAGATTCGAGCGTGTTTGCTTGCTTAATTGAGCGCATTGGGTCGGTTCCAAACTCTAACCACTCTAAACGAACTTGCAAGACTTCTGCAATTAGCTTGCGTGTTTCTTTATCTTTTGGTTTTGATTTACCAGTAACCCATCTAGAGGCCGTGCCTTCACTAACACCCGTTCTCCGACCTAATTCAGCTTGATTTAAAGCAGATTTTTCTAGCGCAAATGCTATTCTATCGTTGATTGATGTAAGTTTCATGAAATATATTTATAAAACACTTGCATAGAACTTGCACGTGTCTTACATTGGAGTTGTCAAAGTTGAACAATCAAATATATATGGCAACAATAAGTAATACAACAGAAGCAATTCCAGATCGAGTTAAGTCTTTATATGGGTTTACATCTGAGAGAGGAATTAATCTTTCAGACGTGGTTAAAGAGGCGAATAAAACACTCGAGCAAAAAGGTCAAGACCCCATCTCTTACAAAGGTGTTGTAAACCGACTAGCGATTTTAAGAAGGGGTAAACATGCTTCAATTTCAGAAGAACTGATAACCCTGCTCGAAGATACCGCTATCTCTCTTTCCAAGAGCAAAGTAGAAACTGCAACCGCTTAAGTCATTCCGATCATGGAAGAGAAAAAGGAATATATCGGGTTTGAGGCTGGTGAAATTTGCAATAGGAATGGGTGCAAGGGCATTATCGAAGTGCATGATGTTGAAGGAACGTGTTCATGTCACATTAACCCGCCTTGTTCATATTGCACTCATCCTAAAGAGTATTGCGCTGAATGTGATTGGAGTGCAGAAAAAGAGCAATACGAATCTGAAAAAAGCAGGGTTAAGCAAAAACCTTGGAATTTTAAGATAAAAACAATTGACGACCTCGATAAATCAAAAATTGACTGGATAGTTAAAACACATACTCATTTCACTATGATCTGCGATGGTGTTTATCCCGATGGCACAACAAAAGAGGAAGTTCGTGAAAAAGTAAAAGGCACTTTTGGTGGAAAATTTACTCGATTTGAAAATGGAAGATTCACCTTTACAGCATATACAGATTAATGCGAGATATAAAAAAGGAACAGCAGAAATTACAGAGTAGGTATCGCCAACACCTAAACCGGATTAAGAGCCAATACAAATTCTACGACAAAGAATTAGCGCTTTTAATGGGTTTCAATATTGACCAAGCCGACTACGTGCGGCAGATGCGAAGTGGTAAAGCGGAGATCTTCACATGCGACATGATAACGCTGAGTAAGAATCTAATTCTTGAACATAACGATAGCTCACTACTTCAGGAAATGGTTCCTGATGAATTTATAGGCTTTGCGGTATCGGGTGGAATGACCAACGGATGTGTAAATGATGAGATCAACAACATCACCATGTATAGCGGTCAGATTTTACAGGAGGGCTTAAAAGACAATCCTGACAGTCAATTTATAGTCAGGAAGGCTGAAAAGATAGCCTCAGAATCAGCAACTATTAAAAACGAGGTGAAGTCATGAGCATTCAACAATTAGCCCATAAAGCCCTTGTTGCCAACAGTATTCCATTGCCCATGAAGCATTGGGATGTGAGGCAGAAGCAGCAGGAAAGTAAAGAGCGACTGGCGGGATTCAGAGCCATTGCTCAGAACCTTGATAACACTTACCGGAAACTAAGCGGGGTGAAGTGATGAATAACAAAGGCTTTTTAATCGCACTCATATTGGTACTTGGAATCGGAATTATGTCCGGCGCTTTAATAGGCAATACCTGGGGATATCATGAGGGCGTGAAGGACGGCAAACAGGCTTCCATGATAACAGACTTTAGTATTGAGCCATGTACGGCACACATCTATGTAAACGATGAGCTTAAAATGGATAAGTGGTGGTGATGTCGACTGTCAGAGAACATACCGTCCGCCGATCCCGCATGTTAAACGGTAAGGAGTACCGCAAGCTTGATGAAGATGGCAATGTGATAGACATCTATCGCGGGCCGATGATTGGCGCGGATGGATTTATCTCGGTAGCCGACTTTGTGAAGCTGACCGGGATAACCCGAAGCACAGTAAACGGGATGTTTAAACGAGGCTTACTAAACCGGTATGAAGCCAATGGAAAGAAGAAGACCCATGACAGTCCAACTTCTACTTACATCAAGGAAAAGGAATTTTTAGAACTAAAATCAACGACATAAAAAAGCCCGGCAGTTTGGAGCTACACGGGCTTGGAAATAATAACTGAGGATAAGATATGAAAAACCCACAAACGATAACAGAGGCTATTCCTTCTGCGGTAAAGGCTGTATTCGACAGCATGGGAAGCAGTAACGAATTTGGCATTCCCAGTGAGATAGATACGCAGAAATTAGCTGAATACGTGTGCGAACAAGAAGTAATGCAGGAAGCACTTACCAAGCAGGTAAAAGCAGAGCTTGAGGAAAGACGGGTGTTTTTGGAAGAGCTTTCTAAAATGTACTTCGATGAAAAGAAGCACTACGAAGATGAAATAGCTGAACATGAATACAGTAAAGCGGGGGTGTTAGGATGAGTTTATTAGACACACAAGATAATGTTTTAGGGGATTACAGCCCCGAAGTAGGGTTTCAACCCGAACTAAACCGAGCCGAAGATTTAGTAAGCGAATATGAACACGGACATATGAAAGCGTCGGAGGCTTATGTTCAATTACGATCTATCAAAGAGCAGGTTGAAGAGATTCTTAATAATGCCATTGGCAAGGTAGAGTCCGGCGTGGTTGATGAGCTAACCCAACTCGATGACAAAGAAGATTTAATCGTGATGGGGAGTAAAATCAGTCATGTGAAGGGGCGCACTTCTTATCAGTACAAGCAATGCCCGATGTATGTAGATGCGGACAAGGAAGTGAAGCGGGTTCGTGAGCTAATCAAAACCGCTACTAAGAACGGCGTGGAAATCATCGACCAGGAAAGTGGGGAAATGATAGAGCCTGTGGAAGTGAAGCAGGGTAAAGGCTATCTGAAATTGGAGAAGGCAAAATGAGTAAAGGATTAAAGACTAAAATATTTGAGATACGAAACACGATAGGTAAGCTGATTAAGGATAAAGAAAATCCATTCTATCACAGCGCTTACTTCGACATCAACTCGTTGCTTGATGAAACGCACGGGTTTTTTGAGACCAACAAACTACTACTTACACAGCCCATTAAAAACGGTGAGGTGTACTCCATTATTGAGGACTTGGAAACTGGTGATACAATGGAGTCATCTATTCCGCTTCCAAACATTGAGGACCCTCAAAAGATAGGTTCTGCCATCACTTATTACAGGCGATATACGCTAAAGGCGCTATTAGCACTATCAGAAGAGGATGATGATGCAAATAAGGCTTCAAGCAAAAAGAAGCCGGTCGGCAAAAGCCAATATGATGATAAGCCGTGGCTAAACAAGACTGAGTTTAAGTCAGATAAGCTCACTGAGGACTGGAAAAATGTAACGAATGCCCTTAGTAGTGGCAAATGTGATATGGCTTACGTGTACTCGAAATTCAAGGTCAATAAAGACTTGAAGGCAGAGCTTGAAAGCATAGCGAATAAAAACGGTGTTCCTGCATGAAACTCTGGGTATCAAAACAAAGCGGAAAGTTATTTCCTGTTGATGTAGAAGCTCAGGTTCGGATGAATAAGCTTCCTGCAGGTGAACCGATTATGATTAAGTACAGCAAGGTTCGCAATCCTCGCCATCACCGTAAATACTTCGCCTTTTTTAACAAGGTGTATGAGAATCTGCCTGAGCACCTGGAATCAAACTGGCCTGATGTAAACAGCTTTCGCAAAGCTATGGAAATGTATTCAGGGTTCTTTACAGAGACTATAAACCTTAAAGGCGAACGGTTTCTGATGCCCAAATCTATTGCTTATGAGAAGCTGGATGAAATGGCTTTTTCAGAACTACATAATAAAGTTAAGACAACGATAGGTACACGGATTTGACCACAGATGGATATGGAATTGGTGGAACGGGAGATAGAGGTTTTCTACTGATTTTTGTACCCCGAACCCGATCTGTCCTGTTTGACCGCAGGGCAGTTCTTGGCCGAAAGGCAGAAGAGGAAAAGTAGCTCCCTGTGAGTTGTGAAGGGCTTACAGGGGATTCATGATGATAACGGGACTGCCAGAGGAGTTGAAAGCTCGCTGGTGGGTTAAAAGTTCTTAGACATGCTGAAATTATACAAAGATGCGGTTGCTACCGGTGCTATATAGGGAACCGCGCATAAAGACTGAGTGAGGCTAACCGGGCATGTATGATGGCCTCACTCTTAGAAATTGGGAAAATCCCAAGAACCACTGAATAGACCAACAGCTATTTAGTGCCTGGCGAGGGTAAACGCAAGATGCGGGCGAAAGCCTTCATTGTTTTACAATCAAAATTACAACTTCTAAAATTTAAAGGAGCTGTTCTTTTTGATCTGTTTTTTGACAGCCTGAAAGAAGGAAGTGCTGGATAGTCCGGCGCGACAAACTATTAAAGTTTGCATCACTCCGGGAGGCTTCAACCCCTCCCGGATTTTAAAAGAATCAAACACACATGACTTATGGAAGATCGAGCAGAATACAAGGGTTGTACTGTCGCCGATGTGGATAACAACCTTACCGGAATCGAAGATGATTTCGATTTAACCGATGGTAACGAAGATATGAACAAGTTTGAGCAAGAGATCCACCGAGATCAGCCGATGCGAGCTTCACGAAGGCATATAAGCCGGATGAATGCCTTGCTGAATGAAGGCGAGAAGATCAACGAGCCACTAAACAATGTCCGGCGATGATACCATCTATGATGGAGATAGCTTTTTTGAGCTCGAATACCAGGCTTGGACATCACAAGCAGAGTACGGTGATGTACTTCGGCTTCGGGCTTACGATATGGAATCGCTTATCCGTGATGTGGATAAGTACCGAACAGACTACCAACACAAATTAAATATAGATCTGAAATGTACGCACTTGGAGATTACTTACTACGGCAACCTGAGGTCAGTCCGCTATTCAATGGCGAACCGGTTTTTGACTGGAATGGAGTTATAGCACTAGTTGCATTCTTTGTATTGCTGGCATGGTGCATTGGGGAATTTCAGAAGAAAGTAGACAATCAAAAACGGGGGTGGTGATATGGATAGTTGGAAAGAAGTACCGCATTTATTTGCTAATGGGAAGTTTAAAGGATTAGTGAACGATGTAGAGTATTTAATAATCGGGTTAAAAATTGCCCCCGATTTGAATGTTTTTTGCAACCTCTTGTGGGAAGAAAAAGACAAGAGATACTTTCAACACCCAGACGACTTTACCCTTATAGCCCGACCTATTGAGGATTTGTCGGATGAGGAATTGTCAGAATGTGAAAATATATGGCATGATATGGTTTACTATCATGATGATGAATATTGCATATCAGCTAAAGACGCAATAGAAATTGATTGTGAGGCGGGAGTTTTTAGTACAATTATGCACCTACTAAGCATAGGCGTGTACCCATTCGATCAGTCTCACTTTGAATCAGGCGAAGTCATAGCCCGATACGAAAACAAGGGGGATGAGTGATGCCGAATCGATTCAACAAACGATATGCCATAGGAATAGACGGCGGGGTGAATACAGGATTTGCCGTTTGGGATCGCAAAGAAAAGAAGTTTGCAGAGCTAACAAGTGAAGATTTTTGGGAGGTGTTTTCCACCATTACGAGCCTTTACCCTCCGGCGTTGGTAGATATCTATGTAGAAGATCCATCTAAAAATAAGCCCGTTTTCTTTAAGAAAGGGGCGAACAATCATAAAAAGATGTTGAAGGTAGCTCAGAATGTGGGCGGTGTGAAGCGTGAAACCGAACTGCTTATTGAGGGATTGGAAAAAGAAGGATATGAAGTTCAGCGGGTTAGACCTGGTTCGGCTAAATGGGATGCTGATACTTTTAAGAACATGACAAAATATAAAGGCAGAACGAATGAACATTCTCGTGATGCAGGAAGATTGGTGTTTCAACGATGAGTCCACTTAAACAACTTTTTTGGAGCATTTGGCAGGATCGTCCGCATTGTTGTGCCGTATGTGGGTATCCGATTCGGGAACCGTTGGCGAATGTATTTGCCCACATATACAGCAAGGGCGCTAGACCAAGCCTGAAATTAGTGAAGGCGAACATTGCCCTTATGTGTTCAACGCTTGTGCGCAGAGACGGAGAAATAGGCTGTCATGAGGCAAGCCATACCAAGCCATCAGTATTTAATGAACGTGCTAACAAACACGGATGGGTTAAGCCCTCTGTGGACGAAATTTTAAAACGTGAAGTAGAAACGGAGCAATCATGAACCTACTCTATGTACTAATAGGAATAGCGATAGCGGTTGTGGTAATAGATCGGCTTGACTATATGCGAGAGCAGAAGGAGAGCAACAAAGAGGTTTATCGCAACGATGAGCGTATTCGCCTCACTAAAACCCCGGAAGAATACTATCGGGGGAAGTCATGAGTGGATTAAAACCTTATTTCGGCTCCGATATGCTGGAAGAATATGCCCTGTTGATTTTTGCAGAGAACAGGCAGAAAGCAAAAGTGCTGCTTCATAATAATATGGTGCATGATGATTATGAGTACATCGACCTGAGAGTTAAACGTGCTGACGATGATTATATGCTATTGGCTGAATCAGAAGCTCCTCATGTACTGGATAGCTTTCCGTGGGATGAAGAATTTGAGCAGGATGGTGGCGAACCAAGTTGGGGCGAATACCTGAAAAAAGTAAAGGAGAAGTCATGAATCATCTAAGCGATTTAGAACAAGCAGCGTTAGCCATTACCCTCATCTTAGTATGCCTGTTTATAGGCGGAGCGATTTTGCTTGTCCGTGATCTGATTAAGCATTGGGGGGAAGAATGAGCGCGATCGAAACCCCATTAATGAGATATCCGGGAGCAAAGTTCCGGTTAAGAAAATGGCATTACGGGTTTTTTCCACCTCACAAAGTTTATACCGAAGGATTTGCAGGAACGGCATCGCTTTTATTTTATAAGAAGCCATCAATAACAGAGGTTATTAATGATACTAACTATGATGTAGTTAACCTGTTTCGGGTTCTGAGAGACAAATCAAAGTCTAAGGAATTAAAAAGGCTAATCAAGTATACCCCGTACTCGAGAGAAGAATATGAACTTTGCTGGGAACCTGCAGAAGATGAGATAGAAAAGGCTCGAAGATTCATTTTAAGAGTATCAATGGGGCAGAGGGGTAAGCTTACCAAGTCTGGATTTGATACCCGTGTTAATACTGATAATTACTCCGGTAGGGTTAATTATCTAAGCAAGCTTCATGAAAGCATCGATCTGTTTGCTGAGAGGCTAAAAACAGTAATTATAGAACATAAATGTGGTATTGAAATTATAGATCAATTTGACAGAGAAGAAGCTCTTCATTTTGTGGATCCTGAATACTTGAATGTCAAAAAAGGCTATCCAGATAGCTTTACGATCGATGATCATAAAAGGCTTGCTGATGTGCTTAACCAGTGCAAGGGAATGATAATTCTTTGCGGTTATCCATCGAAAGAATACAAGGAATGGTATGAAGATAATGGTTGGCAAAAGCATACAGCGAAAGCTTATGCAGACGGTGGATTTAAAAGAGTAGAAACCGTTTGGCTCAATCCTAAATGTAGTTTTTATCAGAAACAACAAACGCTCTTTAAATCATGAGTACCCAACCTCCCATAACCGAAGTAAAGGTACTGGCCGAGAAGTACGCCAAGCCGTTAGAGATCCCGAAGGACATTACCAACATTCGTCCGTTCCTGGAAGGCGTGATTGCCTGCGGTGCTACGGGTGCCAAGCGGGATCGTATGACTAAGAACCCCTATAAGTACGGAGGAAGCCACCACAACGACTGGGAGCGTGGATGGAGCTATCTCCTTGAACAAAACACTGAACCTAAATTTTTAAAACGAGTCGAGGCAGCATGAAAAACGCACGAATGGATGAGTTTGAGGACTATGAATATACCGTATATCCCGGCCTCCGAATTTTAGAAAAAGAAAGCAACGAGCGCTATAAATTGTGGGAAGGATATGTGAAACATGAGCATGGTTTGGTTCACTTTATTCAAAGCCACTCATATAAGCCAGATCGTAAGTATCTACGGCTTTCATTTATATCTGATGGTAGAGATTACCAAAGGACATGGAGCGCCTTCTATGGCAAGAAAACCATAGCCCGGTTAGCCAATGAGTTTATCGAGGATATTAAAGGGGGTAACGATGAGTAAAAAACACACTTCTTTTACCTGTTCAATCTGTCTAAAATATAAATCTAATGAGCGACCTACAACCGTGAAGGTTTGCCAAAAATGCCGGGAGAATTTAACACGATGAGTACATCAACCAAACCAAAAGAACGACCAATTTTATTCAGTACGGAAATGGTGAGGGCTATCCTGGATGGCCGGAAAACAGAAACCCGAAGGGTGATTAAGCCTCCATTTACGGTTCACGCAAATGGGTATTTAACTCGTTCAGATAAGTGGGGCCAATTTAATCCATATCCATGCCCTTACGGTAAAGAGGGGGATCTACTCTATGTGAGGGAAACTTGGCAAAAAATAAGAGGGTTTAATAAGGCTCAATTTATTTATAAGGCGGATGACAGTCCTATTTTTAAAGGGGAGGGATTTAAATGGAAACCCTCTATCCACATGCCTAAAGAAGCCTCTCGCATTTGGCTGAAGGTAAAGGAAGTAACCGTTGAACGGGTGCAGGATATTACTGAAGCTGATTGTTATAGAGAAGGCATTGAGCTTGATAATCATCCCCGAAATGTAAGGAGCTTATTCAAAGAATTATGGAACTCCATCAACGAATCCCGTGGCTACGGATGGGATAAAAACCCGTGGGTATGGGTAGTAAAATTTGAAGTTATAAGCACTAACGGGAGGCCGGAATGAGTGAACTTCAACTACTGCATGACAGACAAAGAAGTGTTATCCAAAATTTTTGCAATTCTATTGGTTGTAAAGACTGCCCGCATCAGAGATTTGATGAGCACGGGAAGCATGACGGTTGCATCAGTACAGATTTGCAGGATAAGATTATGAAGTTAGAGTTTGGAGATATAATGAATCCAAAACCAACTACCGAACAGTGGCAACGCTTTTTCAAGCATCATTTGCCCGAAGTAACCGTGAATCCTAAACAACAGAAGTCGTGAAATATCTATCCACTTTTTCAGGTATAGGTGGTTTTGAGCTTGGTATTCAGCAATCAAACCTTAAAGCCGAGTGTATAGGGTTCTCGGAAGTGGATAAGTACGCCAAGGCTATTTACCAATATCATTATCCAAACCACAAAGATTATGGAGACATCACAAATATCAATGAATCTGAACTGCCGGACTTTAATCTTTTCGTTGGCGGATTTCCGTGCCAGGCTTTTAGCATTGCTGGAAAACGACAAGGATTTGAAGACACGCGAGGCACACTCTTTTTTGATGTCGCACGGATTCTATCAGCTAAAAGACCTGCCTGGTTTGTACTCGAAAACGTTAAAGGTTTACTTAACCACGATGCCGGAAAAACTTTTGCAACAATCTACGGAGTTCTCACTGAGCTTGGGTATTCCGTTGGATGGGAAGTGGTTAATTCTTGCCACTTCGGAGTCCCACAAAACCGAGAGCGAATCTTTATTGTCGGACATCTTAGAACCGAAGGAGGACGTGCCGGAGAAATACTTCCTTTCGGAAAAGAGAATAAAGGGGTTGCTGAAAGGACAATCAAAGCCCCAATTGCTCGAACGTTCACAGCAGGGGGAAATTCGGGAGGGATGCATAGCTCCATGACGTTGATTAAGGCAATTGATACCAAGCAGAACGGCCCACCAAGATTCTCTAACTATTGCCATTCCCTTGGTGCGAATGATTACAAAGAGCCTAAAAAAGTAATGATTACAGAACCTGTTAAAGCTGTACTAACTCCCAACCGATTAGAGAAGCGACAAGACGGAAGGCGGTTCAAAGATAATGACGAGCCAAGTTTTACGCTGACATCCCAAGATAAGCACGGCGTTCAGGTAGGCACGGAAATCCGGCGATTAACCCCAAAAGAATGCGAACGACTGCAAGGATTCCCGGACGACTGGACGAAATTCGGAATCATTGATGGTGAAATCATAGAAATCAGTGATACACAAAAATATAAGACTTTGGGTAACGCGGTTACAGTTAATCCAATCATATCAATAATGAATAGAATATCAGAACAGAACATCAAACCGAAAGGATAGCAGCGTAATGCCAAAAATTAAGAAAGGACTTGATTACTTCGACATTCATACGGACATCAATGATGATATTAACAAAAGGAGTAAAGCATGAAGGAATTAACATATGAAGAGGTTTCTGAGGCTACAATACAGGATAGACTTTGGTTTGAATTTTCTTCTAATGGATATAGGTACAAATTTTTTAACACATACATTTTTAGTTGGGAATCTGACTTTTATTGCCAATCAAGGGCGGGTTACAGTATAGATGTTGAGATTAAAATAAGCCTTCAAGATTATAAAAATGACTTTGACAAAATTAGGCATAAAGTTATTAAAGAACGCCTAAATGGTGCGAGAGCCGGGTTTACGTGCCCTAATAGATTTTACTTCGCGGTTCCTGATTATTTGCATAACGAAATTATTAGGAAGCGGGGCGTTGGTCTCCCTGAATATGCTGGATTGATGGTTTTAGAAAGAAATGGTTTAAAATGTGAGAAAAAGGCTCCGGTGATTCATAAAAATAAATATGACGTAACAAATAAGGTTGCTGATAAACTTTGGTGGGATTATGAATCGCGCATGGTAAAAAAAGTTCTATCCAGGAGGGTAAGTTTAAATGATTGAAGGCTGGATCAAACTTCACAGGCAGTTTATAAAGTGGGAGTGGTACGATGATGCCAACGTGATGAGGGTGTTTTTACACTGCCTTCTTTTAGCGAATCATGAGGACAAAAAGTGGCGCGGGAAAATGATAAAAAGAGGCACGTTTATTACTTCATATTCGAAGCTTGGGGCGGCGCTAAAGTTGTCGGTTAAGCAAGTTCGCCTTGCTCTTGAAAAGCTCGAAGAAACTAAAGAATTGGCACGCAAAACGACAAACCAATATACAGTTATAAAGGTATGTAATTACGATACTTATCAAAACAACGAAAAAGAAAAGGGCACACAAAACGACAAGCGAGGGGCAATCAAAGGGCAATCAAAGGGCAATCAAAGGGCAACAACTAAGAATGATAATAACTATAAGAATGATAAGAATAGTACCCACACTCCCGCGCGAACCGTTCCTCCGATTGACCAACAGAAAAAGAACCTTGATCCAGAAGCAGACATTCCAAGCAAGGAAGAGTTCGTCCGGTATTGTGTAGAAGATTGCAGGTATACCAAATCCTTTGCCGATCATTTATGGAACCACCTAATGAGCAAGGGGTGGGAAATAGGTGGAGAGCCTGTAAAGAGCTTTAGGCATTACGTGAATAAGCAACGTTCATGGAACACAGATTTTAACCAAAAACAAAAAACCAATGCAAAAACTCGAAACAAGTCTTCAAGAGACTTCAAAGAACGACTCGATAATCTCGAAGCGCTCAACGAAGTTCAATGACCACTACACCCGAGAGCAGCTATTAGCCTACCGCAGTGAAGGCGTTACCGTCTCTCCTGATCCGGAGCTGATTAAAAACTGCTATGATCTTCATGAGTACCTGGGAGCATTAGGCTCACTGCCTACCCACGCCAATGAAGATCAGGAGGTAGCCGACCAAAGGGAATACCTGGCTAATTGGATTCGGTTCATTTTTGTAGAGAATGACCGAAGCCCAGTAAATATACCGATTGGGTTCTTAATGGCTGAGTTCAGTAATGGATTGATTTCAGGCAATTTTGAGCGAAAGGGAAATAACGTAGCGGCCTTTGCCGAAGCGTATAAATCAGCGATCCCGGTGTTGGTTAAGAAGTGGCAACAGCACAACAAGCCGAAAGACACTACGCCGAAGCTACCTGAGTCCGAAGCGGACCGGTTGTGTAAGGGCGACATCGACAAGGGATGGCCGGACTCGGTACTACTCCAACAGCGTGATGACATGGATATGATTTACGGAGAGGACAAACCCGAGGGCATTAATACCTACTACCAGCGGGTTAAAGATGAAATTGAAAAGCGGGGATTGTGATGAGCAAAGAATGCGCTAATTGTGATAATTCCTATGACCTTCCTCTTTCCGATTTTGAGGGATATGAGCACCTATGTCTCGCATGTGAGGCTCATTTAATGAGTGAAGAGTATGAGGAAGAATGGGGTCGGCAACTTCGACTTTTAGAACGATTCACCGGCATTTCCTGCAACGATCACTTTTGGGGGTTATGGCATTCCGAAAATAATCAGGCAAAAAACTGGTTTCATAACATTTGTCAACAGGTTTCTCCCGAGATATACGATTGGTACACAAGTATTGATTACGAGATAGATGGGCAGAAATACATAGAACCCCGGCAAGTAGATTTATTTGAACCCGAATTACCATTTTAACCGCTGAGAAAACTCAGCACAATCAATAATCAAATACAATTATGCCAGATTTAGCACTACACCCCACGAAAGGAAAAATTGAAAAGCGAGACCCGCTTAACATCAACGAAGCGGTAATTAAATCAGATAAAGAATTCCTGGACTCCCCGGAGATGGAAAAGCTTGCCAAACAGATCATGGAGGAAAAGAGCATTGAAGGCCATGAAGAGGCGAAACGCCTACACGACACCATTCAGGCCACGGCATCCAGTCTGTACGATATGGACCCGAAGCAGGAAGATCAGATAAGCTTGTTTTAGGGGCCAAAATGAATAATCAAGCACATTTAGTATTCAATGAAGCAAAGGATGAAGGCAGGCTCACTCTTTCTTTTTATGACAGAAATGGAGAGAAGCTAAAATTTGGTGATATCGTTGCTTTATCAGATGGTAAAAACCTGAAATTCTACTGTGAGGTAACATATTTGGAAGATCAGAAGGCTATTGCTCCCTTTCACACGTTCAGCTTTCACTCTGTAATAAAAGTTGACAGTGTACCCGAGAGCGCTGTAAAAAGTGAAGTAGAAAAAAGATATGATATGTGGTACGATAAGGCGGGAGATGAAGACCTTAACGCTTCTGAGCATGATAAGTACCTAATGAGTTGGTTAGAATGCGAAAGGCTTTTAGAGAATCGCATGTTTCGAGTGGAATTAACAGGAGGTAACTAATGCCCGTAACCGAACGAAAGACATCCCACACAGAGATAGACCAGGACTTAGAAGATGGAATGGTTATTGGCCTTCAGCAGACGAAAAGCGAGCAGGGCTCTATACGTGATGCTGCTCGTGCTTGTATGAAGGTAGTGAAGCCGGAACTTGACCGGCTCCGGGAAATGAATAAGAACCTTGGCACGGAGTTGAAGGCCGAGAAAAGGAAGAAAGCGCAGGGTTCGCTTTAACGGGTGGCAGATAAGCTGTCCGGCGGATTATGAATTTGAATTAAACTAAAACAATAATTACAAGCAATGATATTTGACAGGTTTGTAGCCGGTCAGCTTGATTTGCTTGTTATGTAACCTAAATAAAATGGCGCAAAGAAAATGTGTTTACTGTAACAAACCTATTGAAAGTAGAAGAATTAAATACTGCTCTGATGTTTGCCAATTCCGATTTACTGAAATAAAAAAGGAAGAAGAAAAACATTTACCGCCACCATCAAAGCGTAATGAGAATTATTTCCACATGTATACTGGAAGTGAATTGCCGAAGTCAGGGCAAGGTAAACGATCCGGTGGCATGGTGGAGGGGGCAATGTCTTCTATTCGGATAATCACAGAAGAAGTTGTGGAAGTAAACAGAGGTAATTTACAGGAGCATTTTAGTTTCAATCCAAAACCAACATTTATAAGGCTTGGGAATGAAGAAAGAGTGAAAAGAGGAGATATAGAAAAAAGGTTTGGAATTGAGATTTAGTAGGTTACATAACGGTGCAGTTTAAGGGGCTTGCGGATTTAAGACCAATAATTTGAACCTAAAAAAGAATTAATTATGAGTGATAAAGAAGAACAACCGAACAGCGAGCAAGTCCCGCTTGAAACAATTGTTAACCGCCCGATGGATTTTAGGGTTTGGGATGATAGAAGGAAAGAATTATTGCATTTCAAATTACATGATACCGACCAAGGGTATCATATAGAGCATGGAGTTTCTATTGATGAAATGCCTACAATGCAATTTTGTGGATTAAAGGACAAGCATGGCATCAAAATTTTTGCCGGCGATATAGTTGCAGACTCTGAAATGACCTATGTGGTTAAGTTTGGGGAATATGATGATAGCCTTTTGGATGATTTAGCGTTCGGATGGTTTATGGAAAACATTGAAGATGATGTTTATAAAGCCATGCAATTTGTGCTTTATGCTAATACTGACCAATTAGAAGTGATTGGTAATGTTTACGAAAACCCTGAATTACTGCAAAAGGGCGGTTAACGGTGAAAGTATAACGGGCGCGGTAAACAGTAACTAATAATTGGATAGAAATATGTGGATTAGAACAGTAAATGGGATTACGTGGATTGAAGTTGAACAAACAAAACAAGGATTATGGATACCAAAGATAAATTAACTGAACAACGCCAAGAACCCGAAGCGGACGCCAGTCCGCAGTTGACGCAATTGTTATGTTGCCCGTTTTGCGGAGCTGATGGAATTGTTAAGAAAATATACGGTTCAAGAGATTCAACCGACGCTGGATTAGAAATAGGGAGGGTTGCTACTTGCTCTAATAAGAAATGTGAGATTAAAGGGCACGTATTTTCAATTAAAACTTGGAATACGAGGGCAACATAACGGGTGAGGCTTAACTGCGCGCTGAAATTTTGAACTATAAAAAGGATAGAATTATGAAAGACAGTCAGAAAAGCACCAAGGACGCGACAGCGTCCGACGTTGAAGCCATTGTTAGTAACCATGCGGTGTGTAGTGGTTGTGATGAAGAAAAGGCAACTGTTGATAGATATATGTTTGATGGGTTGTGTGCTGATTGTACCGACAGGGCTTTATACGACTATAAATTCCAAAAACAGGCACAGAAAACCAACAGAGTATTAATTGAGCATGGTTACTAACGGATAAAGTATAACGGGCGCGGAAATTACTAACTAATAAAAGGAACAAACATGAGTAAAGGACAAGAATTATTCGACATAATGAAATCATTTGAGCAAGGCGACATTGATGCTGACATGGCTAATGGAGCAATAAGAGCGGTGTTGAACAACGGCACGTCCGCGTCCGCAGTTGATACTATTGTTAGTAGCGCGGAATGGATTAGTGTTGAGGATAGACTACCTGAAACGGAAGTAGAATGTATTTGTTCACACGATGGACGTGTATTTAGCTCTGTTTATGACCCTGAACATAAAAAATTCTATATGCCATCCGTAAGCAGTAGTAGATACAAGGTTGGGTTTTACATAAAGGTTTCAAATTGGATGCCATTTCCCGAACCACCAAATAGTTAATGGAGCGCTACTAACGTGGCGGGGATTAACCGGAGCTTGGGATGTGTTACTGGCAATTAAGCTTCCGGTTGAATCCATTGTTGCGCGGTCGCTTTGCGACCAACTCGATGCAATCCCCGCCACGTTGCGCCGAGGAAGCGAAGCGATCCGGCGCAACATATACTTATACCGATCCAGATAAGAACACTAATTAAAACCAAACCATTATGAATACAAGTAAAGCAGTAGAGGCCGTCAGAAGGGAAATTTGGAGGAGGAATGGGTAATTATTTAGATGGATACGGTAAAGACCACTGCGACCATTGCGGGTTAGATAGAACACCTGAAGGCCATGATGGGTGTATAGGTACTCTCGATAATGTAATGAATGCCTGTTGTGGGCATGGAGAGACTGAAATGGCTTATGTGCAGTTCAACGACAAAAGCAGGATAGCAGGACAAAAAGCGCTTAATTATATCAATAAAAACAGCCAAATTTAACAAACTGATCGAGATATGAGCAAAATCCAACAGGCTAAACAAATCATACGAGAGATACTAGGCGATAAGGCAGGGCCTATCATTGATCAGATTGATACAAAAACCCAAAGGGTGCGTATCTCCCAAAAGTATTACGAGCTAAAGGCTGAAGGGGTGCCAAAAGAAGAGCGCCTAGATATACTTCACGAGGAGTACGGCTACACGCATGAAACATTAAAGCGGTACGCATACGACTATCGAAAAAACGCAAAGGATTTTAGCGTTTAAAGCCCGTCCTGATTTATAGATATTGCAGGTAAATTCTATTCTTATGCCCGCAGGTAGACCAACGAAATACAAAGAAGAATATAACGACCAAGCGTATAAGCTCACCTTACTTGGTGCTACTGATGCAGATTTAGCTGATTTCTTTGAAGTTGAAGAAAAGACAATTAATAATTGGAAGGAAGAACACAAAGAATTTTTACAGTCAGTCACACGCGGGAAGGATATTGCAGATGCCGAAGTGGCTAATTCATTCTACAAAAGAGCAAAAGGTTACAGGTATAAAGAAACGCGGGAAGAAAAGAAGGATGGCAAGCTTGTTAAAGAGGTTGTCATGGAAAAAGAGTTGCCAGGAGATCCGGGCGCTCAGTTGAATTGGCTTAAGAACAGACAACCCAATAAATGGCGTGATAAAGTTAATATCGATCATACTACTGATGGTGAATCCCTTAACGAGCGAATTTCAGACGAAGCAAGAGCTGAAAGAATTTTTGAGCTTGTGCAGCGTAAGCGAAAAGGATGAAATAGAGCGACAGCTTTCTTCTGATTACATGCCATATGGTAGTAATCTCGAATTAATGCTTGCTCAGGAGGAAGAGGTATGTCTATCGGGTCCGGCTGGAACAGGGAAATCGAGAGCATGTTTAGAGAAGCTTGATTTTATAGCGAATCAATATCCTGGTTCTCGCCAGCTTATCGTAAGAAAGACCCGAACCTCTTTAAACGAGTCCGGGCTAGTCACCTATGAAGAGAAAGTCCTTCCTGCTAACAGTTTAATCAATGAAGGGGCGGACCGACCCAACCGACAAAAGTACGATTACCCAAATGGTTCTGTAATTGTTATTGGTGGTATGGATAAAGCTACTCGGATAATGTCAACAGAATATGACGTTATCTACGTACAGGAAGCTATTGAGTTAACAGAAGAGGATTGGGAGAACCTCACCACACGGCTAAGAAATAACATCGTTCCATATCAGCAAATTATTTCAGACACAAACCCCGGGGTTCCTACACACTGGCTTAAGAAGAGATGTAATGAAGGGCGGTGCCGAATGATTTACGCTTCTCACAAAGACAATCCCGTTTTATATAATCCTGATCTAAAAGAGTACACTGATAAAGGTAAAATTTACATAAGCAGGCTTGGTAATCTTACGGGTGCAAGGCGAGAGCGCTTGAAAGACGGTAAATGGGTTGGTAGTGAAGGGTTAGTGTTTAGTAACTACGATGAGCGCATTCATTTAATTGACAGATTTGATATTCCTGCTGATTGGAGAAGGGTAAGAGGTATTGATTTTGGGTTTACTAATCCATTTGTGTGTCAGTGGTGGGCTATTGACCCTGATGGTCGTATGTACTTATACAGGGAGATATATAAGACAAAGCGCGTGGTTAATGAGCACGCTAAACATATTAATAAACTATCTGAGGGTGAGCGCATTGAAATAACTATCTGCGATCATGACGCTGAAGATCGGGCACAACTAGAGAAGGCGGGGATTAGAACAAAGCCAGCATACAAGGCAGTTAGTTTAGGGATTCAGAACATTCAGGAACGGCTAAAAGTGCAACCTGATGGTAAGCCGAGGATATTCATACTAAGAGATTCATTGGTTGAGCTTGACAGAGAGCTTGAAGAGTCTAAGAAGCCAACATGCACAGCAGAGGAGATGACTTCATACTCCTGGCCCAAATCTGCAGATGGTAAAAACGATAAAGAAGAGCCTATCAAAGAATACGATCATGGCTGTGATGACATGCGGTATGTCGCAGCACACTTAGACAAAATTGGGCAGGTATCACAACAGACTAAAGGAGGAGCGCAGGTAACATTATGATAGCAGATATATTTGATGCAACACACCCCGAATATGATTTAGAGTCTCCAAAATGGGAGTATGCCAGAGACCACTACGAGGCGCGGGTACTTGATGACGACACTACGCTCACAAACTACCTTGTAAAGCGCTCACAAGGGGAAACAGATGCGGCTTTCCAGGAGCGCAAAGACCTTGCTGATTATACGCCTTTCTTTGCTTACATCGTAGAGAGTATGGCCGGACGGTTATTTGCCGTAGACGATAAAACTACCCGAACTTGGCAGGATGAGGAAATGTCGCAGGGGTTGGGCGATCCGAAAGAACCAGGAACACCCGCCTATCAGATGACGCATAATGCAGACGGTAAGGGTACAAACTGGAATACGCTGTTTAAGCAGTCCGCAATGGATTTCTCTGTGTACCGAAGGCTGTGGTTTATTGTAGACCCGAAAACAAGCTCTCGCAACCAACCCGCCGTTAAGATTATAAACCCACTAGATGTATATGATTGGGTGGAAGAAGGAGAGCGACTAGTACAGGTGAAAGTAGATGACACTTCATTTACACGGGATGGTATCTTTGAGCTTGCTGAGGAAGAAGAGCAGCGATTAGTTTATGAGCTAGACGGATGGAAGCGATTCGTTAAACGTATGGAAGAAAACCCTGATAAAGGCAAGATGGGCGAGCCTGACGAGATTGCAAAAGTCTATGAAGTGGAACGCGGGGCCTATTACTTTGAAGATAAAGATGGTAAGCAATGCCTTCCTATCTTTTACGTGGAGCTACCACTCCGAAGAAACTCAGGCTATATCTTAGCCCGAAAGAATAATGCGATCTTTAACAAGGAATCAGCAAAAGACTGGCTGGAATGGGCGGCTAACTTTCCGAAACTAATTAGCTACTCTGACAATGATTTATTCGGGAAACAGAAAGAAGCACTGTCAGAGGGGGGTAACTTTTTACAAGGATCTGTTGAAGCGAAACACCCGACTCAATACATAGCACCCGACACCGGACCAGCAGAAATTAACCGAGAAAGTCTGCAACAGAAGATAGAACACTTCCTGTATGTGGCCTTCAAAGAATACAGCGACTCATCGAGAGAGAAGACGGCAACCGAGCGCAGGATTGACGATGCAGAGGGTGTGGGATCATACTTAGAGCTATTGCGCTCTGCTGTTGACGAGGCCGAAAACAGAGCGGGTTGGTTGGTTGAGCAATGTTTCTTTCCTAAGCAGGTGCGGAAGATAACCGAAGAAGGAGAATTGGTAACAGAGCAGGTTATTTCAGGCAACGCAGACCTGTGGGGTCAATTCTTTGTAGAACGAAGCTCTGACTTCTTACCTGTTGATGATTCAGCGCTAATGAAAGAAATAAAAGAGAATGTATTTGGCTTTGACCCTATTCCAACGGATGAGACTGCCCGATTGGATGCAGCGAAACAACTATTTGACCACTTAGGGATTAAATACGATGAAGAGGCACTGACCGAGGTTATCAACCAGGCGGCGGCGAGAGAATCACAAGGGCGTGATACAGACGCGGAATTAGAACGAGTTTTAAATGAGCCGGTGGCATAAAATCGGCTTTCCTTAAGCAACTGACCGAGAAAAGACTAAAAAATTAATGGATAAAGTATTCAAGCGATCCTATAAAATACCGCTATATTCTGGGCGGTTATATGTTGTGCTTTGTGAGTCTCTTAAGGAAGCACAAAGTGAATTAGGCCTTGAATTTGAAGCCTATGGTCCGCTTGAAGATTATGACGGAGGCTGTTTTCAGCGCGGTAACAAGTATTATATCATGCTTGAGCATAACCCGGAGCCCGGCGTTATTGCTCACGAATGCAAGCATTTTGTAAACCATGTTTTTGTTACTTGTGGGGTTGAATTAGACCGGTTCAACGATGAAGCCGAGTGTTATCTGCTTGGTTGGGCTGTTGAGAAATCACATAATACGATTGATAAATTTAAGGATGAACAATAGACAGGATTTAGGATGAGTGATAAGACATTTTACCAATTATCAAAAGAACTAAACGAAGCGTTCGATAATTTCATGTTAGAGCTTTGTAAATCACTTAAAATACCTGAAATATGTGATTGGCTTACAAGTAATATAGAAAGGTTATGAGAACTAAATCCGACATAGACAAAGCCTACAAGCCTAATGGTATAACTGATAATATAGAAGAATACAGAACAAAAAGGTTTGATTACGCGATACGAGAAACAGATCATGTGAATTGCAGATGCTTAAACCCTTATATGATAGAACAACGCATAGCCGACTCACACGATATAACGAAAAGCAATTTTGGTTTTAATGCCTGACATCAACCCCTACATAGAGAAGATTTACGAAGCAAGACGGCTTCTGATAGAGCGCAACCAAAGCGATCTTCAAAAGGCGATGGTGCGTGCCTATGCTTCTCAGATTGACCGGGTATTACGCCTGCTTCGCTCAGGGCAACTATCACAGGATAACGCAGACCGGATTATACGAGAGATACGAACTGCCCTTCAAAACTGGCAGTCAAGTATAGGCGACATCACTAAGCGATACTCCGTAGAAACTATTGACGGAGTGGGGAATATACATTCGAGAGTTACCAAGCAAATCGGGGAAGCCTTTGGAACAGAAATGGCTTTCAGCCTGCAAGGTTTCAGAAGTGATGCCTTTGAAGCTATGTTTGAGCGCAGGCGGCTTGGTGCTGTGGATACGTTCAAAACTCTTAACAACTGGAACGCGCACGGAGAGCGAGCGATTAAAGGCATTGAGCGCGTCTTACAGGAAGGCATTGAACAAGGTCGGGCTATGAGTAAAATACAGGCGGACATAGCACGTAATCTATCCTTTGGCAACAGAGACATTCAGGGTTTACTTGATTCGGTACGAGGCAGAGGCACCTTCAGCCTTTCGGATCTTAAGATAGGCGGTTCTGAAACGACCAAAACCATTAACAAGCTGCTAAGTGATGCGCGAAGGATAGCGGTCACTGAAATTGATGTAGCCTACCACGAAGGGGATAGGATAGCCTCAGTGCGAAGCCCGATTATTAAAGCATTAAAGTGGCAGACAAGCGGACGGCATGACGGACTGTATAGCTCTCCCGACATCTGCGATATTCACGAACAGGCAGATTTATATGGATTAGGTCCGGGCGTATACTATCCGGAAACGATCCCGGTTAAGCCTCATCCTAATTGTGGTTGCACAAGGTTGTACGTTACAAGAGAGGTGAGCGAATGGGATAAACCGAAAGACGCTCCGAGCCGTCCGCGAGAGGCAACAGCAAACGAAATTAACGAAATCCTGCAAGAAAATAAGCACAGTGGTAGTCGGACGATCACAGACCGCTACATTGAAACGACTTTAAATCAAACCAACACCGATAACCAACGAGCGTTTAGATATTATGCCAAACAGGAGGCTGCTTAAAGAATGAGATATCTGAAAAAATACTATAATTGCTACTTTACGCTTAGTAAACTCCCTGAATTAATTAAAGGGTTATTTGTTGGGGGTTCATGCTTTGAAGACCTTTGCGACAAGTATTGGAATGAATATTGCGATAAAATGCGAGAACGAGAAATCAAGCTCATGCAAAGACACGGTCTTGAGTATGGTAAAATATATGGTGATGTGGAGCTTGTTTCATTGGATTGTGCAGCAGATGGGGATTTCGTAAACGTGAGATTAAAGGACGGAAGTATTAAACAGGATTATCCAATCGAATATCTAATAAATGAGCAGTAAGAAGAAACTACGACTAACCCCGACTCAAAACCATCGGGTACGGGAATTATTGGAACAGCAGATGAACGGAGAGTATGACCAGGTGCTTGTGCTGGATGCCCGTAATTCGGTTAATGTAAAAGAGATTAATTCAGGTAAAACATTCACTCCAAACCTCAATAGAAATGCCAGACAATCTTAAAGCACAGTTTAAAATAACGTACACCCCAGATAGTAGTAGTAAGAGAGTGGGAATGGTCGTAACCGACGAGAACGATGAAGGTGTGGATCAGCTTCAGTTTAACTCTGATATGACCGGCACTAATACCGACTTTGGTACGCAAGACGTAGGAACGAGTGAGGAAACACTTGATCTTAGCGCTGATGTAGGGGATAACCCGTATATCATCATTAAAAACACCGATGACGCGAACTATGTAGAGGTAGGGCTAACGAGTTCTTATTCTATACAGATTCCGAAAGGTGAGATCGTGGCTTTCCGGGCAAACGGAACGATGACGGTGAAAGCAGACACCGCAGAGGTTAAAATTCAATATTGGGCTTTTGAAAAGTGATCGTTGTTAATCTCGGGCTTCCAAAGACAGGCACAACATCGTTATCTAAGGCATTAGACATCTTAGGAGTTACAAACTTTGTCGGTGATTTTGTCCACAGAACGGACAAGTACCCGGAAGGCACCCATTACCTGCTAACCGTACGCAAAGACGTACACACGTGGTATAAAAGCGTGCGAAGATATAACAGGCAGCAGGATGGCTTTAAAAACAGCGGACTAATAAAGCAGATGCGGATTAAGCTGTATGGAAGCCGGCAGCCGCGGCCAAACTGGAAGGATAGGTATTTAGCTCATAACAATGCACTGCGGAAGATGCCCGATGTGTTGGAGTTGTGCTTTGAGAAGGGCGATGGATGGAATGAGCTATGCGAGTTTTTAGGCGTTGAGGTGCCGGATCAGGAATTTCCACATTTAAACAAATCAAAATGAAGTTACGAAACCTGTTTTTCTTTGTCGTGCTAATACTTGGCGTTCCGGTATGGTTTCTATTTCTATTATTTATGTTGTGGTTTGATATAGCCACTAATTTCAGGAATCAGGTAAACGCGGGATACAACATGTTAGATAGTGGCGTGAAGTACCGTCCATTGGATAAAAAGGATTTACGATGATATTGAAAACCTGGCCGGACAAAGTAAAACCATCCAGTAAAATCTATCAGTACATAGACGGCAACGAGACCGACCCGCACGGGGTGTACTGGAATCACGATACCATTTCAGAGATTAAGCTAACTCGGTACTGCTCTGCTAATCGGGGAACATGGGATGTAAGTAAGCATCGAGTCATGAGTATTTGGGAACACGTTACAAGGCGGCCCTTCGAGATAGACCCGACCATCCATAACGGGATGGCGGTTGAAAAGAGTAACGAACAGTACACACATGACGGCAGAACTGTGGACTGTCCGGCTGAAAAGGTTGAGGGCAAGGTGTACCAACGCTTCATAGATTCAAGCCTTAATGAGTACGAATTTATCGAGTACCGAGTGTTTTATCATTGGGGTGTGGATTTTGTAATTGAGAAGGTGAAAGAGAAGGCAAACCAATGGGGATGGGAAGCGGTTGAAATTACCTTTTTTGAGCCAAATGATGTATTTTCAAGTAAGGAAATCAATCAGATAGACGAGTTTTGTAAGGTGATGGATATTCAGTTTACCGAACTCGATATAATGCGGGATGAAACCGGCATTTATGTGATAGATGTGAATAACATAGCGGGGAATGGAAGTAATGTATTAGCTTCTAACCCTGATGCTGAAAACAGGTATAAAAAAGCGGTTAAAAAACTATGTGGAAAAGAATAAAATTAAACTGGATGCTATTTAGATACGGGAAAAGAATTGAGCATCCCGAAAACGGCTTGTATTTTGTTAAAATAGGGTTATTGGGTATAGATAATATACATTATCATAATAGGCTTGTAACTTATAAATCAAAATGGACTTATTTAAACGGCGATGAACTACAATTATCATCATTTATTTTTATAGAATCAGGTATAAGAATTAACTAAACTATGCAAACAGGCACATTTAAAACAGATTTAGGGAACGAATACAAGGTTTTTCAATCTAAAGAAACTCTTGACAGGTTTGGCGAGGGTTTTTATGACTTAGAAGCAAAGCATAACGGCATGGTTGTAAGAACAGTAACACACGATAACGCGTGGGCTTTAGATTGGAGTGCTTGGTTTTCTAAAGTAGATGAACTACATGAACTAAAAAGCGGTGAGGCGCTTGAGTGATGGCTGATGATTTACAACGATATTACAATGAAGTTTTTAAGCAAGATGTAGATCCTGAATGGAGCGAGCTTCCAGAAAGGGATAAGAAAATAATTGAGTCTTCACTTGGCTTTATAAGATTTAGGGCAAAACAATCATTTGAAGTGGCTGCTATTAATGTTAAGAGATGGGCGGATAACTTAATTAATGCGTATTCAAAGGTGAATAACGGTAAGTAAATGAAAATCGGCCTGCTAACCCTCCTGTGGAAACGGCACAAAATAGCCTCCTTTGTGCTAAACCATTACAGCCAGATGCAACTCGATGGCATAGAGCTGGTCCTGCATTGTGTAGGTAGTGAGGGCGAAGTGTCGCAATCCATAGCCGAACAAGCCGGATGGAATTACACCGAACACCCTAACGACCCGTTTAGCGATAAATGGAACTGTGCATCGGAGTGGTTTAAAGATAAAGATGTGGAAGCGCTCTGCATCATTGGCTCTGATAACCTGCTCAATGAAGAATACTTCTACCGTGTAGCCGGTGCGGTGAAGGCCGGGCTTGATTCGGTACGCTTGGGCGGTTCGGTGCTGCGTAACGTAAAGACAGGTGAAATGCTGTACTATGGAAACGTGATGGTAGGAAGCGGGAAAGCCTGGAGCCGGGAGCTGTTGGAAAAGCTTAACTATAAGATGTGGATACCGGGGCGGGGCCGGGGATCAGACAAAAACACCGAAACGCTCACCTTACCCTACCAGCGAAGGCACTGTATCACAACTAACCCGCTTGACTTGGGTATCTGCCATTTGGAGTTAAAGGGCGGAGAAGATTTGCACCGCTTTGAATCTATCGCACCCGCTATGCAGACCACGCCCTTCAATGAATTAGATCAATACTTCGATAATCACGAAGCCATCCTTTCTCTATAAAAACGCAAAGGATTTTGGTGTTTAACCACGCCTCTCTATAAGATAAATTAAACCTGAAGCCCGAAAGACCGGGCAATTTACATATAAGATATTGGAACGGAAGAAGCCAACTCTGAACAAGGGTTGGCTTTTTTTATTTCCCGCACCCGCAGCGATATGCGAGTAACGCCTTACCGCAAAGGTTTAACACAAAAAGCGAGATACATACATGAGTGATTTCATATTCCAGACGGAAGACGGGCAAGAAGTAACATTTTCAGCCGAACAGTTGAAAGCGAAACCCGAAGGCTACCTCACGACTGATGAAGTGGAGGCAAGCGATGAATACGTCAAGAAAAGCTTCATGGAAAGCGAGATAAGCAGGCGATTAGAAAGCCGCACCAAAAAAACTCGTAAAGAATTGGAGCAAGACGAAGAGTTCTTTAAAAATTTGGCCGAGCAGAAAGGTATCAAGTTCGAAAACGGCAAACCGAAGCTCAAAAGCGACATCAATATAGATGAAGTGAAAAATGAGTTGTTTGAAAAAGAGGTAAAGCCACTCAAAAACGAACTTAACTCTTTATACCAGGCAAACAAGCGGGATGCGATTTACAAAGCAGCCGTTGAAGCCGGTATCTCAGAGGAACTACTTAAGCCGGTTACAGAAGGCGGTCAGCCTATGATTGTTCAACTAACGGAGAGCAACTTAAAGCGAGACCCCAACGGTAACTGGAGTATTCCTAAAGGGGAAGATGACTTTCAGTTTGCATCCAATCCAACGGATGACAGACCGTATGCCGGGCCAAAGGAATTATTTGAAGGGCTTAAAAAGACAAATCCGTCATGGTTTAAAGATACCACTCAAAACGGCAGTGGATTTGGTGGAAATAAGCGTCCCGGTGGTGATAAAACACCTAAGACAAGAGCCGAGATGACAAGTCGCGAAAAAGCGAGATACATCAATGAACATGGTCGTGAAGCATTTAACAAAATCCCTTTAAAATAAAATAGTTAAACCATGTCAGGCACATACGCAGATTTTAAAATTTATCCCGATCAAGTACATGCGGGAATGAATGAGTTTATTCAGCAAAATGTAGATGTATTTAATGGTGCATCTTCAAACGCAATCCGGTTGGTTCCTTTGGAGTCGCGCGGACACTTTCGAGAAGAGTCTTTCTTTAAAGAGATTCAAAACCTTATCAAACGCAACGATCCGGCAACTCTTGGATCATCCAATGATGACAAGTTGACTCAGGATGACGTTGTAAGTCCGAAAATCTCTTGGAAATTCCAAGTTAAGAATACTATTGATTCATTCTTACGAATTGCCTCTAATGAGCAGGAGTTTTCCTTCTTGCTTGGTGAGCAGGTTGCTGCTGGTAAAATGCAGTACATGCTAGAGCGCGGTATTATCGCAGCGGTTACTTGTCTGGGGCTTTCCTCAAACAACTATGTAACCTCAACCGGTGCCACTATGGACTATGACAAGCTGGTTGATGGTAATGCTAAGTTTGGAGATCGGGCAAGTCGAATTGTGGCTTATGTTGGTCATTCTAAGCAATGGCACGACCTTCAGAAAGCGTCTTTTGATGTTCAGGTTGAAAATGTTGCTGGTACAGGTATTAATGCCGGGACCATTCCTTCTCTTGGTAAAGCAATGATCATGACAGACTCTGCAAATCTTAAAGACACTGATGGGGCTTCTACTTCGCCAGATGTAGCGTCCTATAAGATGCTTGGGCTTGTTGAGAACGGCATTGTTATAAGTGAGGTTGGACAAGATCGCGTTGTTGACGATGTGATTACAGGTGATGGACCACTTTCACTCCGTATTCAGGGTGAAGGAAACTTCCTTGTAACCATCAAAGGCTTCCAGTATGACGAAGACCCAGTAAATCCAAATGATGGAGCATTAGGCACCGCTGGAAACTGGTCTCAGGTTGCTACTGATACTAAGAATACAGCAGGATTCTACGTAGAGACACGATGATCCTACTGTATGTAAGCAATAAGGAACTTGATGAGGTTAGGGAGTTCGTTGAGGACTACCCTGACCGAATCAGTTACCGGAATCCGCGATACTTTGACGGTGTTGAGCAAGTTGATAAAGTTCTGATTTACGGACGGCATCAAACAGTAGATTATCACTATCGGAAAGCAGGGATCCCCGTTGAGTTTATAGATTATAAGCACGACGTGATACCCAGTGAAGAAGATAAAGAGCCGGCTATGACCTGGACTCGTGATGAATTAAACGCATACGCTACCCTCAAAGGCATCGAGGAACCTGAAGCACTACGAACCAAGCAGGATGTAATAGATGCCATTACTAGCCACAGCAAATAACTTAGTTGATGAGTGGGGATCGAAGGAAATAGGCCGCCTTTTAACGCAGAAAGAAATTATTTCTGATGATACGGGCGACACTAAATCCGATTACGATTCTGCTTTATTCAGCGAAGACACTACGCTTGTAACAGACGTAGAAGCCGAACTCAACCGCGTACTAAACAGGGCAGAAGCCTTTATTCGCGTTCATGTTGAGAATTTGTATGGCTGGCCTATCCGTAAAGATGGCTTTGATACCGAAGCTCATCCTATCCTAAAGTATATCACCCTTGTTATAGCCCGGTACTACATGCACGATGAAGCCTACCGGGAGCGCATAGATGAAGCGGTGGCAAGTTTATACGAGCGATACGAGGCGGTACTAAAGAAAATTGAAACCGGTGAAATTGAGATTGGCGATATAGACCGCGCTCAATCTGAGATTACTAATTATATCATATGATAGAGTCAAACCACAAAGAAGTATTACGGGATGTAGAGGCGGAAATCTTTATCGAGGCCGTGAGAGCTTTAGAAAAGACTTCTGCGGATGCCATTAGCTTTGCGCGGGGCTTTGACGGTGGTACGACTTATGCAGTTGTTAAGGTAGGACAAGGGCAAGGCCCAAGCAGATCTAACAGCTTGTACTACAAGAAGGCACCAGGCACGCGCCCTACACACCCAGGAGGATGGAGCGATAGATCAGGCGCGCTTGTGAATAGTTTAGCTTTTAGTAAGCCACAGAAGCGAAGGGCTACTATATCGGCTACGCTGTTTAGTGATCGTGATTATGCCGAAGAATTGGATAAGAAGGATGACTATTACGTCTTGACCGGCTTGGGCGGTGATTTTGATTTCGCAGACACCTTCGAGAAGAACTTAGTGGGGGCGTTATGACTCTGAAAGCGATTGAAGATACTATCGTAATCCAAGTAAAGGCATCTATTACTGATGCACAGGTAGCGCCATTTCCTGATGACCCTACCAGCTTAAAACACCGAAAGGCGAAAACGATTTTAGTAGCGGTGGTGAGTGAAAGCAAGGTGTCAAATAAAAACGGGCGCGGAACGCTTCAGGATAACGACCAGCAGATAATATTGACCTACGTCTATAAAAACAGGCGAGAGCATCAGGGTGTGTTAGAAGATATTGAAACCGTAAAGGGTGATTTAAGCGGGTTTAAAATTGACACTACGTTTTTATCACAGGCCGGGTGGAATTTTCAGCAGTACGATCAAACAAAATCCCGATGGATATACACGCAGACCTTTAACCGCATAGACCACTACGATAACCGATGAGGATCGATGTAATGGCTGAGTATAACTACTTCACAGAGAATGATTTTAAAACGGCCTTTCCTGCTTGCAGCATGGATGATATGGATGCTGAGTTTATGGAAAAGCTTGATTTGGCTCGTGAAATAGCTACGGTTCCTTTTATCGTTAATTCCGCCTACCGCACAGTGGAGCATGAGAAAGAGAATGGAAGGCCGGGAACAAGCTCTCATACCAAAGGAATTGCTGTTGATTTGAAGTGTACCCGAAGCCGGGTACGGTATAGGATTATATATGCTCTTATACAGGTTGGGTTTACCCGAATTGGAATAGGAGAAGATTTCATCCATGTGGATGATGATAACGAAAAAGACCAACAGGTAATTTGGGATTACTATGAGTGAGGTAACGAAAGAAGATTTTGCAGTATTGCAGAAAGATGTATCTGAGATAAAGACCGCTTTGCTTGGTAATGAAGACTACCGTCAAAACGGTGCGTTAAAACGGCTTGAAGATGTCGAAAAGAAAGCCAAAGACAATGAGGATAAATGGAAAAGCGCTTATGCAAGAGTGATAGGGGTTGGCATTGGGGCCAGCACGATTATAACCGCATTGGCGTGGGTAATTAGCACATTTTTAACATAGGAGAAAACATGGGACTTCCATTACACAAGCGAATAAGCAGAGGCGTTAAAAAGGCACTTCGAGCCGTAGGCAAAACAGCTGGGGGCGATAATACAGCCGGTGAAGCAATTCATGGAGTTTTAGACTGGCTTCCGGTTCCTAATCAGCCACTTGGTAAGCTGTTAAAAGCGGTTCTTTCCGGTGATTGGAATGAGGCTAAAGCCGAAGTAGGCAAGCTTTTGACGGTACGTAACGTGGTAGCCTTACTAATTACTGTTCCGGTGCTCATGGGGTGGGTTACGATAGACGAGATTAAAGAAGGGTTTAAGGTATTTAGTAAGATCCTTGAACTAGTAAATGGAGTATAAAATGAAATCAGGCGACTACGTAAAATTATTAGAACCCAAGTGGGCAAAGACAAGCGGGCAGGGTAAGCCGCCTAAAGGAATGAGTGTGAGTGTGGATGGTGAGAGGACTGTCTTTGAGTGGGGAAAGACTTACAAGCTTTCCGGTTCAACCAACTATCCGGGTAATCCTGATTCGAATACATACCCGCTTATGCACACCGACTTCGCAGAGGAAATTAAAGAGCAGTTAGAATTACAACAAACAACGACAGAGGATTAAATCATGGCTTTAGTAGCAAGTAAAATCGGTATTGAGAAGTTCGTCTATAAGGCGGATGCCGCAGACATCACCTTTAACGGTGAGGACATTATTTTTCCCAATTCAGACGACGCGGCTGTTATTCAGCGCATTATCATTGGAACGGCAAAGGGATCAGAAAGAACGACAGGAAATAAGATTCACGAAATCACTTTTCAGCATGTAGGTACTTCAGTGCTTTCAGATGTTGAAACAGACGATGGCAACCTTAACGATTTTGAAATTTGGCAGTTGGGATCCACATCGGCAGATGAGACCTTCAGTAATGTAAACCTGGTATGCGTGGAAGAACGCGCTATGGTTGACCCTGAAAGCGAGGACATGGGCGGGCAAATTTACCGCGCACGAGTTGTTTCTGCATAACCTTTAAAACCATAGAGCCATGAATCCAGGATTATTAGCGGTTTCGCTGTATAAGCCCTCCGATGGTACGACCTACCAAATAGACGGGGCTAATATCGCCCCTGACTCACCGGGTTATCTCAATCAGGGTAACTTTTTGAATCAGGCGCGGGGCGGAGAGCGAACTAAAAACAGAACGGTAACCTTTGAGTTCCGGCATAACGATGGAACCTTTCATACCAACTTAACCGGCGATAGCGACTTTGAGAACCGGAGCTGGCGAATGGCTGCGGCTGAAATGGATGGGTTTATCCTTTGGTATGAGACGGTGCGCGTTGTTGTAACCGAGGAGAAAGCCGAAGTGGACCCGGAAAGTGAGGATGCCTACCCATATACGGTGCGTATGAAGTTTGTGGGGGCTAACCCTTCTATTGCGAGAGGAACAAACCTGTTGTATGCGTATGCTAAGACACAGGGGTTTGCAAGCGCTTGGCAGGATTCTGACAGTGATAATGTCGCGGACACGTTTGCTCTTCAAAACGGGACATCTCCTTCATTCACCGCTGGGGTTCAACAAGTAACAACGGGCGCGGGTGCTGATGAGTTTAAGAGTAATGATATAGCGTTTCCTGTTGAGGGAATTACAATTACGCAAAGCCTTTATGCAAACACTGTGGCAGCTACGCAAGACAACCAAGTGGTATTCTTCTTAAACTACTCATCAAGTAGTTTATCGACTATTTTAAAAAGCAAAACAGTGTCGCAGAGAAACAGTAATTCAGGCGATACCCCTTCAAACGTATATTTCATCCGCTTTGTGTTATGCAACAGTAGCGGATCAGGGGAGACAAGCTCTTTTAGCGATCCCGCTATTCGCCTAAACGGTTCAACCACATACGTTGACTACTAATGGGCTTAAGCGGTGTAACACAGATAGAGAAGGTAAAGTTTACTGTTGGAGGCAGTGCCAGGGAATACTATGTAGATAAAGTGCAGCTAAAAGCTATTCCGCAAGGATATTCCCGTCAGCTTGGGGATTATTCCTATAAAACCGCAATCGCAGGCTATCATTTGCAAGGTGTTATACAAGCGCAGGATGCAGAGCAGACATCAGGAACAGATGAGGATTTCAAAAGCCTTCAGTTGGAAATAGAAGACGACAGCACCACTGTTGCCTTTTATCCTGATGCCTCACAGTCAGAAAACTATAATGTGGTAAACATCGACTTAGGCGGTAAGGTGTGGTATGAGACTGAATATGATGCCCGTGTAGATGCAGACGTTATCACATTTGTTACACAGGATTTACTTACAAAATCAGACTTAGAGTGGTATAAGAAGTATGGATAATCAAATTGACACCGAAACGCTACGAGAGATATTCGGAGCTAAAGAAAAAGAAAAGCCTGATGTGAATGAGAAGTACGAGCTATTCCCTAACCGGGGCGATGACGGCTTGGTGCAACGTGTAGGTAATCCAACGTATGCCTTACAGGTAAAGGTTGATGAAGTTCGGGTACGAGCTAAAACGCTACCTGAGAAAGTACGAAAAGAAACTTGTGATGAATACGGATGGGAGGTTCCGGAGGCGGAGTATAACCGGCTGGAATACTATCAAAAAATGCTTCCGCTTTGTGTGATGGATGATGTGGATCTAAAAGAAGACTTCTCAACGATGGAGGCGGATCGGCTGATACGAGATTTTTTAATGTGTACCTATGCCTGAAGTTAAAGGCTTCTTTAGAGCTTAGGTTATTACAAAAAAAGCTATCAGGATTGCCGGACGAGCGCTCTGACTTTCAGAAAAAAGTAGATAGGGTTAAGAAGGCAATGAAAAACGGAATGAACGTGTGGGAGCAGTTAATAAGCGAAACCGCACAGAACGCCGCCGATTACCGGGAGCTTGAAAACAGCGATCCCGTATTTATTGTAAAGAATTATAAAGCAAGGATCTTACAGCGTGGCACGTGAATCAGTACGCTTACAGCTTATACTTGAGGGCAAAGATGCCAAGCGCACGATTGCTGCGATTGAGCGTGAATTTGGTTCGTTAGAACGTGCCGGGGTGAAGGCTACGGGGCGCATTGATGATGGCCTGAAAAAGAACACCCGATCTACACAAGGATTATCTAAGACGGTTAGAGCCGGGCTTGGTGCTGCCTTTGCTGCTGCAGGGGCTATCGGGGTGCGTGAGCTTACCCAGCTTGCACAAAAGACCTTTGATGTAGCCTCAGCCGTTGAAGAAACAGAGGCTAAATTTCGCACTTCTTTAGGTGATAACGTCCAACAGGCCACAGAGTTTGTAAATGAATATGCCAACGCATTAGGTCTCACCGCTCGTCAGGGTAAAGATGTTATTGCTAATCAGACCAATGTAGCAAGGGGATTGGGTTTTGTGGGTGATGAAGCCTCAGATTTAGCCTTTGAAGTTACCGCTCTTGCCGGTGACTTAGCTTCCTTTAACAACATCCCGATTGAACGAACTTTACAGGCTATACAGGGCGGTTTAGTAGGGGAGCGGGAAGCGCTTAAGTCATTAGGGATTGTAGTACGAGAGACAGACGTACAGGAGCGGGCTTTACTTAACACCCGGAAGGAATCAGCCGAGAATCTCACCGCACAAGAAAAAGCCCTGGCATCGTTTCAGCTTATCACAGAACGAGCCGGGGCCGCGGTTGGTGATTTAGACCGCACACTGGATAGCCCTGCGAATAAAGCCCGAAGATTGGGCGCTGAAATACGACAGCTACGGGATGAGATGGCTGTTGGGCTTCTTAATTCCTTTGACGGGGTTATTGACAGCGGCCTATCTTTGGTTGATGTGTTTGATAAGATTATAAACGGATCGCCTGTCGATCAGATTAAAGAAGAGCAGGTGCAACTAAACCAACTTGTCGCTCAGATTCAGGATACAAACATGGGAGAGCAAGAGCGCCTTTCTCTGCTTACTGAGTTAAACCAAGCATACCCTGATTTACTTAAGAACCTGGATTTAGAAACGGTAAGTAATCAAGACTTAGCGGATGCTTTAGCTGAAGCTAATAAAGAGTATCAGAATCGGTTATTAATACAAGGTCAATTACAGCCCTTAATTGAAGCTGAAGCACGGTTAAACAAAGCGCAGGAAGAAAACGAGAGGCGCAGAGCTTCGCTTATTAACCGTATTGCAGACCTCCGACTAAATGAGGCGGACGCACTGCAACGGCTAAACGCTGAAATTGATATTAACGGATCTTCTACGCAGGAACTTGGCCGATTTCTAACAGAAGTAAGCCTTGCTATAAAAGAAAATATTAGTTTAGAGCAAGCGAGGGAGCGAATACTGAATAGTGTTACAGGATCGAATCAATTCGCAAAGATAGCAACCGTTGAGCTTAACAATGCTACTCAGAATTACAATGACGCTGTTGCCGAAACGGAAAAGAGATTATTAGCAAGCGGATTTAGCCAGGAGCGCGTTAATGAGATTCTGTCAGAGTTTAAGGATACTACCACCGATGCTACATCTACACAAAAGAAATACAATGATTCCTTTGCCGACTTCCGGTTTCAGCTTCGTAATGCTATAAATTCATACAATGAGTTTAAATCTGATTTAGAACAGGAAATAAACCTGCCCGATGATTCACCGATCTTGGGCGGAGATGTTGGCTTATTCGGTGATGATTTAGGGTTGACTCTTAACACTGATGAAATACAAACAGAGTTTAACAACATTGAAGGTTCCGTTGGTAGCCTTCGCGATCAGATTATACTGCTTCAGCAAGCCCAATTACTTGCTACAGATCCAGCTGTATATCAGGCGTTACAAGAGGAGATCGACGCACTCAATGATGAAATGGTTGCGATTACAGGACAGGCTGTTGATTCCGGTCAAGGACTTATGAATCTGGCTAATACAATTGGAGCTATATTTGAACGGGCGGCATTGCAGGGACAAAACTTAGGTGATGTGCTTGAAGGCATCATTAAACAACTTGCGGCACGGGCTTTTGTTACCGGGCTTGGTGCTTTATTAACAGGCGGGGCATCATTAGCTGGCACTACTTTGTTGGGTAAAATATTTGGCTTTGCCGGTGGTGTGACAAACTTTAAAGGTGGTCCGGCCTTAGTCGGTGAGGAAGGACCGGAGCTTGTGACCTTACCCAGAGGCTCTAACGTAATTACCAATGAAAACACTCAAAGACTACTAAGTGCTGCCAACCGAATGAGCGTTCCAAACGTGAGTAGTTTAGCAAACAACGTAGCGCAGACATCGGTTAATAATATTACGCAAAAAATTGATATTAATGACATGACGGCTGCGGTTGAGCAAGCATTATCTAAGTGGAATCTGAGCGCTTCTACCAAAGTGTCTAAAGGTGATATCTGGGTTTCGTATGAGTTAGAAAAGAAAGAGAGGGAAGACATTGGCATTTAAAACTCTTTACACATATAACAAAACTATATTTGGAGAAACATGGGAAGTAACCATTGAGGAAGACACAGCTGCCTCGGTCACTTCGTCCGATATTGATATAGTTTCTATTGAATATGACTGCGGGTTTAATCCAACCAAGAATATAGATATTATTAAACCGATAAGGCCCACGAGAGGCTCGATAAATATCTACGACCCAGATAGAGATGTATATAACTACTTCGCTAATTTAAATGATTCTAACGGAGTTTATGAGGGCAAGTTTAAAGTTACTATTGAATATAATAGTATAGTCTTCTTTGTTGGATTTTTGCGCCCCGAGCAGTTTACAACCAATCTTATTGAAAAGAACAATGTTATTAATCTTCCGTTTTATGACGGATTAGGGTTGCTTAAAAATATCGAATGGACTGAGACCGGGCGAAAGCTAATGAATGCCTTTTTCTATCTTGTTTTTGATAACCTGGATTTAGGTATTGATACGGAAATAAGCTGGGATTGGGAGCATGATGGATCTTACTTTTTTACCGTTAGTGGATCTAATTATTTGCCGGGGTCTATCAAGGTCTTAGCGGAGCGAGTATCTTATGATGATAACCCTAATTGTTTAGACGTACTTAAAGAGGTCTGCCTTAAGTTTGGGCTGGTCGTATTCCAGTCTCGGGGAGAGTGGTATGTAATGCAACGCAACTTAAGAAGCGATTCATTATTAACGCTTTACGGAATTAGCTCTGATGGCTCAACAAATACGATTAGAAGCTTAACACAACGAAAAAACTTAGGTGAATCAGATATTGACCTACAAGGAACCGAGCGTTTTTTAAACCCGCTGACAGATTGCAAAATTCAGTTCCTTTACGATTTAGATGAATACGAGGACACGTCTACAGCCATCAACCACTCCTTTAGATTTATCAATGAGACTGGTATAAGTAATTACGATTCTTATGAAAAGATATTTGATTTTGGTGATGAGCCTGATCTTCCTTCCCCACCTGCAGAAACAGGGCTTTACTACCGGACATCGGCTAGTGTTGATGATGAGACAGGAGATTGGGTTTCTACACAAAGCCCCGTAGGGGGTACGGTCAAAAGTGAGGAGCGGTTAAGCGGAATGATTGCCACTCAGTTTGATCGGTACACAAAGGTTTTTGACTTTCGATATTCTTTTTATGAAGATGATATTTGGCCCTATCATTCTATTAGGCTCACGGTAGATAGTACAAACTATGATTTAGATATAATTCGGTGGAAATCTGACAACCTGCTTGACGGGATGATTGATGTAACAGCTTATGAGGTGAGAAAAACCCTTCTTGATGCTGATACCGAGGAGTTTTTAGCGGACGACCCATGATTTTTCAACCTTCCTAAATATCACAACCATATGAGCATCTGTAATCTCAGGTTTATGAATGGTGCTGTACGTGATAGCGTACCGGGAGGTATCGAGGCTATTAATAAAACGCTTGTATTCTTTTTTAAACCCATCTATGGAGATAATTCTCCGAGACTCAATAATAAGACCGGCAGTAAAGTCCTTTCCGTTCTCAGTATAGATAGAGTCGGAAGGCGCTTTCATGGGAATGTAAACCTGACCAAAAGTTGATGTTGTTATAAATACATTTATCAATATAAATAATAAGTATTTCATTTTATCACCTTGTTTGTTTACTGCTTTAGATAATATACGCAAACGAATAAAGAAAGTTAATCCGTTTTCTGAGAATAAACCGGAATGGATTGAATTTCTAACATACGCTTAACATACTTTTTGGCATTTATAACACACTTTACACAAAAGAAGAGGTTTTAAAAAAGGCGTTTGCAGGTGTATAGGGCTTAAAACAGGGGTGAGGCTACCTTGCTTAACTAACTAAAAAGTTTAGCATTTGAACAGCATTTATTTACAGCCAATGAATTGGAGAAGCTATTGGGTTTTAATCTCGGTGGTATCGGCGGGTACGCGGGTGGGATTTACGCGGTCGTAAACCACCCAGGCATCTCTGAAGTACCGTTTTACAATATTGGAAAATAGAATGGCACGGTCCCGTTCATGAAAATCACCTACATGCACACGGTAATAGGGCGTACGGAAGAAGGTATAGGTATCCGGCTGATAACCGACTATAGTGGTATCGGCCCAGGCGCGAAAGTTGGCCGCCGTCGTATCTGCCTGTACCACGCTTTGCCCGGAATAGATCTGTACACGGTATCCTTCATATAAATCTTTTTCTACTTCCTGCTGAACCTTAATCTGGTTAAAGCCATCCGGAATTTTATTCTCCCGGTATGCATAGGCATCAGAAAGCTGGGTACGATAACTTTCCAGATTGAGGTTAGAGACAAGCTTCTCATTCTCTGACCTGAAATTTTCTCTTGCATTTTCAATGGTATCATTGACAGCCTGCTCGGTAGTAGAGCAGGAGACAACCACAAAAAGTAGCAGTGTAAGAAAGCTGAAGTATTTTATCATAGGTTTAAAATCCAACCGGGTGCCATGTTGTTTTCGTTTCCTGAAAATTGGTAAGAAAATATGGAGACTGAGCTTCTTCCGAATACCAGTCATCAATAGGTTTATTAATGATTCGTTTCACGTTCAGTGAAGCATTTTCATCAATACTCTTCTTCATTTCCTGGGGTAATTTATCAGTATATACCATGGCATTTACATCCATATGGGTACTGAAATGTTCCGATAATTCTTCTCGAAATCCGGTTAGTATGTTTACCACGCCTCCTGGTACATCCGAAGAGTTCAATACTTCAGCAAAACTAATAGCGGGAAGGGGATATTCTTCTGAGGCAAGTACTACACATGTATTCCCTCCAACTATGATTGGAGCAATGACGGAAGCCAAGCCCAAAAGAGGGCTCTTTTCAGGAGCGAAAGCAGCTACAACACCGGTGGGCTCCAGTAAACTGAAGTTAAAGTGTGAACTCGCAACCGGGTTTATCGAGCCAAAAACCTGCTGATATTTATCGGCCCAGCCGGCATAGTAAATAAGGCGGTCGATAGAGGCATTGATATCAGCTTCAGCTTCGGCCGTTTTAAAACCAATAGGACCGAGTTCTTTCATGAATTGATCACGACGGTCTTCCAGCATCTCGGCAATGCGGTAGAGAATCTGTCCGCGGTTGTAAGCACTGCGCGCACTCCATCCGCTAAAGGCGCCACGGGCAATCTTTACAGCATCCCTGAAATCTTTTCTTGAACCTTGGCAGGCATTCGCCAGCAGGTTTTTGTCGCCGTCATAAACTTTATAAGTACGACCGGATTCCGAGCGGGGAAAATTTCCGCCCAGATACATTTTATAGGTTTTCTTTACGTCAATTCTTGAGTCAGACATGATCTAATGCTTAGTAATTAAATTTTTGTGTAGGCTGCTAATCCGTGGAGTCCGCCTTCTCGCCCAACTCCACTTTCTTTGTAACCGCCAAACGGAGAAGTAGGATCGAATTTGTTGTAGGTATTCGCCCAGATAACACCGGATCTCATTTTGCTTCCCATTTGGAAAATCTTGGAGCCTTTGTCGGTCCAAACACCACTTGCAAGTCCGTATGGGGTGTTATTGGCTTTCTCGATACCTTCATCTGCCGTGCGGAATGTTTGCACCGTTAGCACCGGCCCAAAAATTTCTTCCTGAACCACTCGATTCGATTGTGAAACATTGGTGAAAAGAGTAGGGCGTATGAAATAGCCGTTTTCGGGGATATCACATTTACTTTGGTAGATATCAGCACCTTCATCTACACCGAGTTCCAGGTATTTATTTACCGTCTCAAACTGCTCTTTAGAGTTGATGGCACCAATGTCGGTATTCTTGTCCAGAGGATCACCAACAATCAATGTTTCAAGCCGGTCTTTCAGTTTTTGGATTACTTTATCAGCCACACCTTCCTGAACCAGCAATCGGGAACCGGCACAGCACACGTGCCCCTGGTTAAAGTAAATGGCGTTAATAATACCTTCCACCGCCTGGTCTATCGGGGCATCTTCAAAAATAACCAAAGCGCCTTTTCCACCTAATTCAAGCGTGTACTTTTTGTCGGTTCCGGCCAGGGACTTTTGAATGATTTTCCCGACTTGGGTTGAACCGGTAAATGCTACTTTATCAATATCTTTATGATTGACGATTTCTGCTCCGGTTTGCCCTGCACCGGTAACAATGTTCACCACGCCCTCGGGCAGTCCGCAGTCGCGAACCAGTTCCGCAAACTTCAGCGCTGTCAATGAGGTAGTCTCGGCCGGTTTAAGAACAACGGTATTTCCACAAGCAAGGGCAGGGGCAATCTTCCAGGCCAGCATCAGCAAGGGGAAATTCCATGGGATAATTTGTCCGCACACGCCAAGGGGTTTGGGTTTTCTTCCCGGGAAGGCATACTCGAGTTTATCTGCCCAGCCGGCATAGTAGAAGAAATAAGCGGCAACTAAAGGAATGTCAACATCGCGTGACTCACGGATGGGCTTACCGCCATCCATTGATTCCAGAACGGCAAATTCACGGGCACGCTCCTGTATCATCCGGGCGATACGGTAAATATACTTGCCTCTTTCTTTAGCTGAAATCCTCGACCATTCACCCTCAAAAGCTTTTCGGGCAGCTTTTACGGCTTTGTCCACATCCTTCTGGGTAGCTTCAGCAAATTCTGTGATTTCCTCTTCGGTAGCCGGGTTGGTACTCTTGAAGTATCGGCCTTTGGATGGCTTTACAAATTTCCCGCCAATGAAGAGATCATAGCGCTCCTTTACCTCAACAAAGTCCGAGGTTTGAGGTGCCGGGGCATATTCCCAAACAGACTCAAAATCCAGTTTCGAATTTGGTGAAGTGGGTTTGTAAGGAGCTTCTTTAGTTTCCGTGTCAGACATAGTAGTTGGTACTTAATTCAAGTTCTTTTAAGGCCGTTCAATCCCGATTAATCGTTGCTGAAATAATCCAGTGATTGATAATGGCCTGTTTGTTGCTTCACAATTTGCATCAATAGGTCGTTTGTTAGCGAACTGGCTCCGAAGCGGAAATAATCCTTGTTTAACCAGTCGGCACCCAGTGTTTCTTTTACTATAACTAAATATTGGATGGCTTGTTTCGCGGTTCTGATTCCACCTGCGGGCTTCATGCCGATCATTTTGCCGGTATCGTAATAGAAATCGCGAATGGCTTCCAGCATTACAAGAGTTACGGGCTGTGTTGCTGCCGGACTAGTTTTACCCGTTGAGGTTTTAATGAAGTCGGCACCGGCATGCATAGCAATATCGCTGGCTTTGCGCACATTTTCGTAGGTGTGAAGTTCCCCCGTCTCGAGGATCACTTTCAGATGCGCTTCTCCGCAAGCTTCTTTTACGGCCGCTATTTCATCAAAAACCAGCTGATACTCTCCATTCAGAAAAGCACCGCGGCTAATGACCATATCAATTTCATCGGCTCCCTCCGAAACGGCAAATTTAGTGTCTTCTAATCTCATGGAAAGGGGAGACTGGCCGCTTGGGAAAGCAGTAGCAACGCTGGCTACATTAATGTCGGTTCCCTTGAGGGCATTTTTAGCCACAGAAACCATGCTCGGATATACACAAATGGCAGCTACGGTCGGCAGATCTGGAACAGCCGGGTGGGGCCGCTTTGCTTTTTGACAAAGTTGAATGACTTTGCCGGGTGAATCTTTACCCTCCAGCGTAGTCAAATCAATCATACTGAGCGCCATTTTCAGCGCCTGTATTTTGGAATCTTTCTTGATGCTGCGCTTATTCAACCTGGAAACACGTTCTTCCACACCTACATGATCGATGGGAACGGTTTGGTTGAAATCAGGATACTTCATACTGTAAATTTTGGTCGTTAGTAACTGTGAGGCAGAAGGTAAGAAATCTTAAGCAAAAGCTTGATCCTGTAAAGGTGAATATTCGGGATTTCATTTTTAGGTAAGAATTGTGCCAGAAACATAATTTTTGTTAATTGACTGAGGCTCATGAAGTAATGGAGAGCCCGGGATAGGTAATAGTTAAATTAACATTAATAAAATGAGGTAGAATAAATGGAAATGTCTGCAATTAATTGGCTGGCTGTAGTAGCCGCCTCACTTGTTGGTTTTGCAATCGGGTTTGTGTGGTATGGACCCTTGTTTGGGAAGAAATGGATGGAAGCAGTCGGTATGACCGAAGAAGATGCTGAGAATGGAAATATGGCTAAAATATTCGGCGTCACGCTGATCTTTCAATTTATTATGGCTTTTTGTCTGGCTATGTTTTTTTACGGAGATCCGGCCTCGGCTGATATGATTAATGGTAGCAATGGAGCTTTTTATGGCTTTTTAACCGGTTTTGGATGGGTAGCCACCGCATTAGGGGTGAATGCTTTATATGAGCAAAAATCCTGGACCTACATTTTTATTAACGGGAGTTTCTGGATTGTCGTCTTTACCCTGATGGGCTTGATATTAGGCGCCTGGAAGTAAAGGCTGTTTAAGCTATCAGCTTACAGACTTCAGCTGTCAGTGAATTAATAATCTATTTTGTTTAAGCCATTGAAATGAACAACCTCTGATAGCTGATAGCTGATAGCTGATAGCTGATAGCTGATAGCTGATAGCTGATAGCTGAACAACCCTACTCCTCGAACTCCAGCGGGTTTTCCTGCTCACGGAATATTTCTGCTGCATCTGCAAAACGGGTGGCCAGTCCAACCATAACGAGACGGTCGCCCGGTTGCAGTTTAAAATCTCCGGACGGATTTCCAACGTTCTTTTCTCCACGATTCACCGTCAATACTGTAATTTCATATTTATTTCTGAGCTTCAGGTCGGCCAGTGTTTTTCCGGCCGCTAAAGAGCCTTCCCTGACTACAACAGCACGAGTATGTAACCCTTCTTCATCAAGACCCTGAAGTACCATTAAGTGCGCCTCCTGTATGCTCCCGCGCATAATTTCATAATCTTCAGCCCGTAACTCTCTGATGTGCTGCTCAATTTCTTCGTCAGGGATCATGTATGCCTTCAATACATTGGAGAACAGACGAACGGTGGTTTCCATTTCTTCGGGAACAACAATATCGGCACCGGCTTTCTCGAGGAAATCCGCTTCTGAAAGATATCGGGTCCTCACAATCACCTGAATGGTAGGGTTGATGTAATTCGCTAGTTTAATAATACGGGGACTGATGGAAGGATCGTTAATAGCTATGACACACAATTTGGCTTTGGAAATCTGAGCATGTTCAAGAATATGAGTACGGGATGCATCTCCGTAAATAGCCGGGATATCATTATCGTGCATCTCGTTTACAGATTTCGGATTCATCTCGATCACAATATATGGGATGCCGGATTCGCGCAATACACGGGCAAGGTTCCGGCCTGCAGGACCGTAACCTACAATGATAACATGGTCTTCCAGGTCAGTGTGATCGTCTTCTTTTGCAGATTCTTTCCTTTTCTGTCCGATATGTTTTAAAGGTGTTTTGGCCAGCAGGTTGCCAATGTTGGGGCTGATGTGAAGAAATAGAGGTGTGAGGAGCATCAATAAAACAGAAACGGCTATGAAAGTTTGTGAGCCTACCTCACCAAATCCGCCGGGAGTAAGACCGGTTACACGTCCGGCCCGTTCCAGAACAAAAGAAAATTCACCGATTTGGGCCAGCACAATACCGGAGGCCGCCGCTACCCGAACGGGGTAGCCAAGGGTAAGTAAACTGACAGAGCTCAGAATAAATTTCAGCAACAGAACACCGGCTGCAACACCAAGTAATAACAGTGGATTTTCGATGACAAACTGTAAATCCAGCAGCATCCCCACGGAGACAAAGAAAACCGCATTAAAAATGGTTTTAAGAGGAAGGATTTCACTAATGGCGTGATCACTGTAATGGCTCTCACTTACTACCAGTCCGGCTAAGAACGCTCCCAGTGCAAGACTGACTTCTGCAAGATTGGTAAGTGCAGCCGTGCCAAAACAAATGGCAATCACGGTGAGCAAAAAGAGTTCTTGACGGCGTGTTTGAGCTACTTTTTCTAATATCCACGGAACCACTTTTCGAGCCAAGAGAACCACAACGGCAATCAATAAAACAGCTTTTCCGAGAACGAAGAACAGGTCGGTCATAGAATCGCTCTGTCCGGATAGGATAGGGACGAGCAACACCATAGCGATAATGGCCAAATCCTGGAATATCAAAACGGCCAGAGATAACCGTCCTACAGGTGTATCGGTTTTTCCCTGTTCACTGAAAAGCCCGAGGATGATGGCCGTGGAGCTCAACGCTACGAGACAGCCGGTATAAATGCCTACTTTCCAATCAACCCCAAAAAAGAAAAGGATGCCGACTACCGCCGCTACCGTCAGCAAAACCTGCAGCCCACCACCTACAAAAATTGCGTTCCGAATCCGGGAGAGTTTTTCGAGGCTGAACTCAATACCGATGGTAAAAAGCAGTAAGATAATCCCGATTTCCGCAAGCATATCCACCAATTCCTGGTCCTGAACCAAGCCAAGGGCATTGGGGCCTATAATCACACCGGCAATCAAAAAACCGGCGATAGGCACCAGTTTTATTCGATAGCAGATGTAGGCAATCAATACACTTACGAGAAAGAGCGCAACGATTTCGTTTAGGAAAGGAAGACTTACTGCAAAGAGCATGTATGAAAGACTTTAAAGCTTGTTGAATTGAATGGAACTAAATGTAAAATGAATTTCAGAGTATCAGCTGTCAGTTTTAGCACAAAACCGACAGCTGAAATCTGAATGCCGTCAGCTATTCTCTATATTTATCAAACCAGCCAACAATGTAAGCTACTTTTCGAAAGAGGTTGCTTGGTTTGGAGGCGATTCCATGGCCTGAGCCCTGAATTCGAACCATGGCGGCATCAACACCCTGTAGTTTTAGGGCAGCGTAGTATTGCTCAGTTTCGCTCATTGGAGTTCGGTAGTCCTGCTCGCCGGTAAGCAGCATGGTAGGTGTTGTGACATTGCCCACCAACGAAATTGGAGATCGCTCCAGGTATTGTTCGGGATCTTCCCACGGCATTTTGGTAAACCAATATTTACTGTAGAAGGGGGAACCGTCTGCTGTCAGAACAAAGCTGTACCAGTTTATAACGGGTTTTGCCACTACCGCAGCCTTAAAGCGATCTGTTTTACCGATGGCCCATGAGCTAAGTACTCCGCCACCGCTTCCTCCGGTTATGAATAAGTTATTTACATCGATATAGCCCTGATCGATCACGTAATCTACTGCGTCCATCAAATCGTTGTGGTCTTCGCTGGGGTAATTGTGATTGATATAGGCCGCAAATTCTTCACCATAACTGGTACTTCCACGAGGATTTGTATAGACAACCACGTAACCGCGACTGGCCATTAACTGTAACTCAGGAGAAAATTGAGGTCCATACGCGGTGTGAGGTCCGCCATGAATTTCGAGTATCATTGGGTATTGATCGTTTGGATCAAAGTCAGGAGGGGTTATGATCCAGCCCTGAACTCTGAAATCATCTACAGAGGAATTCACCCAAAATTCTTCAACTTGTCCAAGGGTTTTCGATTTCAGGAATTGTGCATTCAAATTAGTGAGGGTACGGTTCTGCATTCGGGTTGGAAAGTGACCAACACTAAGTTCAGCGGGCTGAGTTGCGGTTCCGGAGGTAAAGGCAATACGGCCGTTTGTTGCCACAGAATAAGAGCCTCCGCTGTATGGGCGACCAATGGTTGTGCTGGAAAGATCAGCTGCTACTTCACTGTAATCTCCATTTAATTTTATGTTACCAACTTTTGCAACGCCCTCTTCGGTGTACCTGAAAAACAAAGATTTACTGTCATCCGCCCATGTAACAGAAGAAATATCATTAGCTACTTTCTGTGAGATTTTTCTCAGGTTTGAGCCGTTACGATTCATCACATATAAATCAGTAAGCTGGTATCCCAGGAATTTATCCTCATAGCCGGTATAGGCAATGAGCTTTCCATCGGGAGAAACTCTGGGACTGCTATGTGGACCTCGCTTATCCGTAATCTTTGTCATGGCTCCGGTCTCAATATTCATTTCGTAGATTTGCTCATTGTTGGGATCCAAATCTGCATTTCCTGAACGATCTGCCGTAAAAATGATATTTCCATCAGGTGTCCAGGATGCGGAACCGTGATCATAATCTCCTGAAGTTAACTGACGCGGAGCGCCTCCGTCAGCAGAAATCACAAATAGATGGTCAAAGCCATCAGCTACATAACCACCACCATCTCGTCGGTAAACCGCTTTGTCTATAACTTGTGCAGACTGTTCCCACTTTGCTCCGGAAGGTGGAGCAGGCATATCAGTTTTCACCACAGAAGAAGTGCCCGGTACAAATTTAGAAAAAAGAATCATGCTGCCATCGGGCGACCATCTCAAATTTCCCGGACTTTCAGTCAGGTTTGTGATGGAGGCCGTTTCGCCGGAGTTCATCCAGCGTACAAAAATCTGGTTTGAGCCTTCTTCCGATGACGTATAGGCAATGCGATCTCCGCTTGGCGACCAGGTCACATTTCCGTAAGAACTTGTTACTGAAGTAAGGGGGTGGTGGTTATCTCCGGAAAACGAAATACTCCACAGGTTCACAAAACGCCGGTCGGTCATTACATCAAATTGATGGCGTTCGTAAATAATGGTATTACCATCAGGAGAAATCGCAGGACTACTGACCATCTGCAGGTCAAATAAATCCATATAATCGAAATGAGATTCATCTACCTGAGCGGTAACGGATAAGCTCAGAAAGGAAAAAAGAAGCAGTACAAGGGTGGCGGTTCGTTTCATCATCATGGCTGTAATTGGTTATTGTGATGGCGGAAAATAATTGCTTCCGCGCAGTTCTAAAAACATTTGAACATACTTTACAAATAGGTCTCTTCCGATTCCCCTTTAACCGGTCCGACTATTTCGCGGGTTATCCATCCGCCATAGAATCCTCCGGGCTGAGGCTTCACGTGTTCACCATCTACATAACAATGAACTTTGGAGGGGTAAAAAGCCAAATGACTTTTGATTTTGGTGAAGTCAGCGAATGGTTTAGGGTAAGACCAGGCTGCCCGAATTGCCTTCTCATCTTCCACAACAACGTCCCAGTAAATCGCTTCCCCTTTCCATTCACATTTTGATTCTCCCTTCGCTTTAACAAGGTATTTCGAGTTCAGATCGGAGGGAGGGATGTAGAAAGTTGGCGGACTTGCTGTTTCCAAGATCCGGATGGCGCGGGTACTTCGGGCAATGATTTTATTGGCAAAAATGATCAGTACTTCCCGAGAATCAGGGTCGACTTTTGGCGGGCGTGGATAATCCCACACCGATTCTTGTCCTTCTTTGGGTTTATGAGCGAATTCAGGCCGTTTTTGCCCGTAATACTTCCACTGTGATTGCCCCGATTTAGCCCAACTTGGAAGGTCTGTCATTGATTTTTTTAAAAGTTAATTAAGTACAACTATAAAAAGGTTGAGGATAGCAGCAAAAGCCACCCACAGTAGGTAAGGTACTAAAAGCCAACCGATCCACCATTTTATTTCTCTGAATTTTTTAAACGTCAGTACAATGAAAACAAGTAAGAGGATTATCTCGATGAAAGCAATAAGTGGAGATTGGAGACCGAAGAAAAGAAATGACCATAGTCCGTTCAGAAACAGTTGTACTCCAAAAACTGTAAGGGCAGATTTTACGGGCGGTTTTGGAAATCCTTCCTCCCAGACACCTGCGGCCGCCACTCCCATCAGGGTGTAAAGCGTAGTCCAAACCGGCCCGAATAACCAATTGGGTGGATTAAAGGAGGGCTTGTTCAGATCTGCATACCAGGTGGTGATAGCCGGTAAGGTTACGCTGCTTGCCGCCAGCCCGACTGCATTACAGGCAAGAATACCGAATATTACTTTAGCCCAAAATGGAATGTTCTTCATACTCTTCCTTTTTTGATGTGTTTAACACCGGGTAGGAAAAGCTCATTCCATTCAAAGGCAAATGCCTGAAGGTTGCCGGTAATTTAGAATGAGAAAAAAACCAAAGCTGCCACCGAAATGAATAAGAGGGCAATTTTAGCTCTCATGATCTTTTCGGAAGTATCACTTTCCTGTTCAGAGTAGTCGGATAGTATTTGTTCTGAAATCATGGCTGTTCTTTTTTTATACAGGAGGTTAACAAGCCCGGTTTGTTACAAAAGAAGCCGAAATGATCGGCTGGAAAAAATTCAGGTCATTGGGGGATACTTGCTATACCACTTATGGATATAACGACTACCCTTTCTACCCGATTCCTGAACTATAAGATGAAATAACAAGGGATATATAATTGGCCCTGCCGCATAACCCTGTGAAGCTTGAATTTAATTTGTACCATTTAACGGCTTTATGTATCTATTACTTAGTATGTAAATAAAGAAAAGAAGCATAGTTAAGAGACATGACACATAAGCGTAAAATTTCTTCAATTATAGTAAGTATGATCATTTTAGTCTTCCTTTTTGGGGGTAGCTGTGGCCTGTTGGATGGGGGCGACAGCAAAAAGAAAAGCGATGAATTAATGCCGCTGGCCGTAGGGAACTGGTGGGAATATGACTTTACCTATCTTGGTTCAATAAAAGACACCTTGCGCTATGAAGTAGCAAAAGAAATACAGGTGCCGTGGGGGGATACTTCATACACCGCTTATGGATTTAACCTGGTACCTCTTCCACCCGAAATCCCTGAATTTTATTGGCTATACCGCAATGGAGAAGGGGGATTGTATATAATGGGAGGCATAGCTGATACGGATACTTTGTTCACACAATTTATTGACAAACCTTGGCCTGCTGAAGAAGGGATGAGTTGGGGTATCCCACGATTAGCTTTTTCCAGGGATAGCCTGAAATTTTATGTTTCGGATACGCTTGAGGTCACCTTGGTTGATACAAACCGGGAAATAGAAACTCCGGCGGGCACCTTCACCTGTTACGTATATAAATTTACCATTGAGTTTTTAGAGAATGGTCATCCGTTCACAGCCTGGGATTATTATATGCATTATAGTCCGGGGGTTGGGTTGGTAGCTCAAACTTCAATAGGTGAAGATGACCCTGACAGGTTTAAAGAAGAGATGTACCTGATGAATTATAGGGTGGAATGACAGCGGACTTTCACACCGATAGGGTGTGAACTAATTTTCTTATCCTTTTCCGAAAATAATTATGTGCAGTCAACAGGGCTTTGTTTAAGGTGGTATCGAATGTTGAAACAACTAATCTCAGGTAATTTGTTCTGAAGTAATGGTATTTCTTTTTTGCTCAAAATTAATAGAGGTAAAGAAGCTGATTGATTGTATTTAGAAACAACCTTCATTACCGGGTTGGAAACCAGACATAATCCCCGGATTTGTTGATATACCCGTAATTCTCCTCAATTTCGTCTTCCACAGTAACATAGATGGTTACTCTTGCCAGTCCATTGTAAAAAGGCTCCACCTCATCAAACTTGGGAGAGGTAATCCGATTACCTGATTTATCGATGAACGTCCATTTGTTGTTGATCATAACCGGAGCGCGTTCTTCGGAGAACATACCGGCCTGTTCAAATTGTTCCTCAATCACAAACTCCCCGGATTTATTAATATATCCGAAAGAGTTAGAGCTTGATCGGGCGGGGGCAAGTCCGTTACCGAAATCGCCCACGCTTATAAACTGAGGCGAAATGGAAACTTCACCGTTGTTGCCAATAAATCCCCAGCGGTCACTGATACGGACGGCAGCCAGCTGATTGGAAAAAGGCCGTGCTTCCGCATATTTGAAATCCACGATGGTATTCCCGGATTTATCTATATAGCCGTACAAATCATCATCCCGAACCATAGCGCGGCCATTGCGAAATTCATTTTCTTCCACATAATCCATGTCATCGGGGAGATCCACCGATTCAATTCGTTCTCCGTTTTCATCGATGTAGTAGAATTCTCTGTAGTCAACGCTGCGTACAAAAGCGCGACCGTCAGAAAACCGGGACGCACCACGGAATTTCGGGTTGATGACAAAATTTCCGGAAGTGTTGATATATCCCCAGCGGCCATCAAACTGAACGGCAGCTTTGCCCCCTGAAAAGCGGCGAATGTTATTAAAATTCCCTTCAATTTTAATTTCCCCTTTGGCATTGATGTATTTCCAGCCCCAGGATTCGCGGACAACAGCAAGGCCTTCATGGAAATCACCCGCATTTTGGAAATCCGGTTCCAGTATAATTTCTCCATGCTGATTGATATACCCCCAGTCTCCGTCAACCAAAACGGGATATAACTTTACGGCATTATCGTCATCATTGCCGGTTACAGAGTTTACGAGGTCACAGGATGTAATCGTGATCGCTAATGTGAGCAGTAGTAATAATCGTTTCATGATTTTCTTGATTTATCGGGTTGGGTACCAAATGAATTCGCCTTTCTTGTCGATGTATCCATACCGGATGTTGTCATCGTTACCAATTTGAACGCGGGCAATACCATTGATGAAGCTTTCGGCCTGATCAAAAGGTTCGGTTATGGAAATGAGCTTGCTGCTTTTGTTCAGGTAAAACCAGTCATTGTTCAGGCGTATGGCCGCCATGTTTTCGGAGAACGGTTTTACTTCAGCGAACTGGGGCTCGATTACAATTTCTTCGTCTTTATTAATGAAGCCGATATAATCTCCTTCTCTGAACCAGGCTAAGCCCTGGGAAAAGCGTCCGGCTTCTTCAAATTTAGGAGTGATTTCAGGGCTTCCGGATTTATTGATAAATCCCCAACCTTCCGCCGTTTCGATGGGGGCAAGGCCATCTACAAACTCTCCCGCTGTTGAAATCTGGAAGGTGGGATTGATGCTTTCATTGCCTTCTTCATCGATGTAAATCCAGCCGTTAAAGGTTTCCACAGCCGCCAGTCCGTTAGAAAAAGGACGGGCATCGCTGTACTGTGGCTCCACAAGGATGCTGCCATCGGAATTGATATATCCCCAAAGTCCGTCTATGCGAACGGCCGCTTTTCCTTCAGAAATAGGCTGGGCAAAATCGTACTGAGCTTCGATTACAAAACTGCCGGTTTCATCGATAAAACCATATAACTGTCCCGGTAGCTGAACGGGAGCAAGACCGTCTTCAAAATCACCGGCACTGGTGAATTGAGCCTCTATTACCAGTTGGGCAGGATCGGATTGCACATATCCCCAAAGAGTACCTTCACGTATCGCAGCGAGTCCGTCAGACATATCTCTGGCGAAATCGAACCGGGGTTCCATAAGGATGTTACCTGAGGTTGAAATAAATCCCCATTCTCCGTTCAACAATACGGGGTGAATGGTTTTCTGATTGTCTTTATCGTCATCATTTCCAACTACTGAATTCGCCAGGTCACAACCGGTCATCAACACAATGCCAAACAAGGCAATAAGCAGCAGCGAAAGTAATTTGGGCTTCAATTGTTGTTTTGCTGAATAGGTCATTTGATTAAGGTCATTTTTTTGGTTTGAGTACCGGATGGTGTTTCAAGTTTATACAGGTAGGTACCGCTGGGCAGGTTGGCAGCATCGAACTGGATGCTGTACTCTCCGGCTGATTTCCTTTCATTTATTATCGTTCGAATCAGGCTTCCCTTAATGTTATAAACACGAAGTTTTACATCAGCAGCTTTTGCCAGCGAAAACGAAAGGGTAGTGGTTGGGTTGAAAGGATTCGGGTAGTTCTGTTCCAGCTTAAACGATGTCGGGCCGTTTCCTCCGTTTTTAATTCCGGTAGGAACGGTAGCCGTAGAGTCCACAAAATCCAGCTTGTTAAAAGAGCCGTCAATTACCGCACCCGTTTCCTCATCGGCCAGGCCAAACCAGTCGTCCAGAATGGAAGTGTACACCGAACGGTAGTCGGTACTGAATACCGGGTCGCCCGAGTTATCCAAATTGGTTAAATCGGCGTGATTGCCGTAAAGGCCGCCATTAACAGGTCCAAACACCATTACCGGGGCTGAAGAGCCATGATCGGTTCCATTGGATGAATTTTCATCCAGCGTTCGGCCGAACTCGGAAAAGGTCATGGTCAAAGCTTTGTTTTGCAGGTTATCACTACCAAGATCCGCATAAAAAGCGTTCACGGAGTTGGCAATATCAGCCAGTAAATTCGCGTGTCCGCCGTCGGTTCCGCCCTGATTATTATGCGTATCAAAACCGCCTTTGGAAACCAGGAACAACTTGGTATTTAACCCGCCACGGATTAAACGCGCAACCACCGCAAGACTCTGGGCAAGGGATGAATTCGGATACTCACCCATATTGGAGGCATTATCAGCCGCTTCCTGAATAGATTCGAGATACTTGAAGGAGGAGTTGGCAATTTTACGGGCAAAGGAAAGTGAATCACCAAAATCATTTGAAGGCACGTTGTTTTCATCATAAAAACCGCCCTGCTCAAGGAATTGGGTAAACTGGCTGGCACCGCCAAAGGTAACGCCCAGGTTTCCAAATTCACTCTGGAAAAGGGTAGCCGAACCACCGATACGGACGCCCAGCGGGAATTCGGGAGGATTCATGATAAAATCGGGGTTGTCTTCCACCAGGAATCGTCCGGCCCAGCCGGTATTCTCCACGTCGCCACCACCACTTCCGGTGGTCCAGATATCGGTTGCACGGGCGTGGGAGCGGTTGGTGTTCGAATAACCCACATTATTGATTACGGCCATATTGCCATCACCCCAAAACGGCTGAAGGTTGCTCATGGCAGGGTGCATTCCGATATCATCACTCAGCAGAATAGAATCCTGCTTGCGAATGCCGATTGTAGGACGTTTCTGGTAATAAATATCATTTTCGACCGGGATGATGGTGTTCAGTCCGTCATTTCCTCCGCTTAGTTGTATCAGCACAAGTACGCGGTCGTTATCAGCTCGGGATAAGCGATTAAAAAACTTGGAGCGGGCAAAGGTACTAACCGGCATTCCTCCCAACATCATAGACGAACCAATGGCGCCAAAGCCAAGCGTACTCAGGAAACTTCGCCGGCTCCAGCTCTCATGATCATGTTTGTGAGCTTCCTTGTCTTCAAGGCTGGCTCCTTTACGGTCGTGGGATAACTTCGGATTATGATGATCGTTCTTACACATGCTTCTTGACGATTATTTGAAATTAAATGAGCTGATAGGCCGGTAGTTGCTGCAAATAGGAAATGTATTGCCGGATGGCCTCGGCAAAGGTCTCTTCGTAGTAAAGGTTTCCATCCTGGTCGCTGTTTGCAGTGAATTCGTACCAGGGAATGGTGCCCAATAGTATTTTAGTCAGGTTTATTTTGTATTCGGGGAACGAGTCAAAGCCCGCCACATTGGTACTGGGGTGAAGGGCCGGATTTCCGGCAAAATCTTCATCGATTTTTCGAACGCCGACGGTATCAAGCGGTGGCGCCAATAAATGTTCGGCCAGGTCTTCAGCCAGCGTAAAAGGATTTGACGGGTCTGATATTTTCTCAGCCAGACGGATGGGATTGTACCGGTTTCCGGCGTTGTCGTATCCGTAAATAATATCGGTGAGGTTATCCCAGCGCGATGGCATCAGGTTGGTGTTGAGCCAGGAATAATGGCCCGGTGTTCCGTCAGAGTAGGGAGGGTTATAACCGGCCCATCCAAAAACGGTTTCGGGACGAAGAAGCTCCTCATTCAACTCCTGCATCCGCAGCCGTATGTATTCTTTCAGCTGAGAAGTAGGGGTGATTTCCAGCTCCCTCAGGTAACTGATAAAAACCTCTGTAGGACTCTTAATCCGGCAGCCATAAAACCGCTCTTCATAAAAGTGAGCGCTGCTCAGCAATTTCTTCAGCACTTCACCGATATCAAAATTCTGGGCGATGCAATAATCGGCAAGGTCAGAAATAACCGTTTCATTGGGTTGGGCGGAAACAAAGAACACGTACAGCTTCTTCGAGATAAAGTAGGCGACTTCCTGCTCTTTCTGGGAGAAAATCAGGTCGATAACAGTGTCCAAATCAAAATTACTGGCTACCCCGAAAATGGTTTTACTGGAACTGTCGAAACGGCTTTCATCAAAATACCCGCTCAAAGTGGCATCATTTACCCGCCACCCGGTAACCGCCCGGGCTACTTCGGCCACATCATTTTCAGAATAATTATCGTTACCATCCTTGTCCTTGGGCCCGAGGGTAAAGAGCTCCATAAGCTCGCGGGCAAAATCTTCGTTAGGCTGGCCTTCACGGTTGTTATAGTTATTGAGATAATACACCATAGCGGAGTTCTTGCTCATCCGTGTCACAAACTCCTTAAAGTTGCCAAAGCTGTATTCATGAAGCAGCTTCCAGTACTTATACATATGGCTGGCGTAACTGTCGCTGGCTTTATCGGGCAGGGCATTCATGTTGCTGTAAGAAACGGCAAAATGGTTGCTCCAGAACAGTTTCATGCGTTCGCGGAGTCCGCCGTTATACATGGCATCCATCCAGCGGAACTGAATATCATACACATCCTGAACATCCCCGGAATTGCTGTTACTGAACCATTGTGGGTCGTCTGGCAGGGGAGTGGAAATAGCGTTATCAACGATGGCTTCTGCAGCATCTGTCGCGTTGCTAAAACTACGTGCATAATTGAGGTTGTTAATCTTCAACCCAAGATGCGTGCGCCGAACCAAATGAGCAGCCTGAGTTTTACTCCAGGTTCCGGTATAAGCTTCCAGACCTGCCGCTTGTTGATTGCTATTATTCTTTGTTTTGATCGGGGACTCTCTCAAGCCCTCGTTGATCTCTTCACTAATCATATGCTCCGGATTTTCGTCTCTTTTGTACCTATAAGAGAATGGGGAAGTGTTAAGTGTTACAAAATCGTTGCCACTTTTTTTATAGAGGCAAATTCGAAGAAGGTTCCCGATTTCTGCAATTGAATGGTTAACAATGATATCGGGATATTTTTGAGACTGAAATAAATTTTAATCATTAAGAGAATACTTAATGATTGAGAAGGTTTTTTAAATTTTTTTGTAAGGAATTCTTCTGAACTAACTCTTACATTGCAAACAAAACAGCAAAAAAGAACAGGATACGTTATGAGTTCACTTAATAAAGCAATGTTAATTGGAAATCTTGGTCAAGACCCTGAGGTACGGTACACACAGTCGAATACAGCCGTGGCTACATTAAGTATTGCCACCAGCGAGCGCTTTAAAGACAGCAACGGGGAATATCAGGAACGCACAGAATGGCACCGTGTGGTTGCATGGGGAAGAACAGCTGAAATCTGTCAGCAGTATTTGAGCAAAGGCTCCAAGGTTTATATTGAAGGTCCGATCCAAACCCGCCAGTGGGAAGACAAAGACGGGCAAAAGCGATACACTACCGAAATCAAAGCTCTGCAAATGGTGATGTTAGACAGTCGCGGAAACTCCGGTGGTGGAAATCAGCCCGGAGGCAACCAGCCTCAGCAGCGGCCAAACCAAAATCAGAATCAGAACCAAAATCAGGGTGGCGGCAAGCCGATGAGCAGCAATGTGGAATTGGACAGCAACTTTGATGATATGGACGACGATCTTCCATTCTAAATCAACACAGTTTGTTGAATTTTAAAAACGACATGAGGAATTCTCGTGTCGTTTTTTTATTTATCGCTCAGGTTAGCTTAAAATCTTTTATTTTTGGGGATAGCGAAGGCATCCTTACATTAAATCAATCATAAATAAACAGTAATTGGATACTATCGAAGATCCTTTCAGTTTGGTTCAAGATTCTCTTATCACGCTTAGTGAAAGTGCCGCTACCACAGCGCAAGCTTTAGATCCTGTGGTGTTAGGAATTGAGCTCCTCTTTTTATTCCTGGGATTGGCATTTTCGGCTGTATTCTCCGGTTCCGAAGTAGCCCTATTTTCACTGTCAAACCGGATGCAAGATCTGAAGCAAGATGAGACTTTAGGCTCGGCCGACGACCGCATCATAAAGATGTTGGAAAAACCCCGGCGCCTGCTGGCTACCATCCTCATCGGAAATACCTTTGCCAATATTGTGGCATCTGTTTTAGCGGCTGTTATCACCGGGGATATCGTAGCGGCATACGGACTTTCAGAAGTGATTGTATATACTGTTGAGGTGATTGTACTGACCTTCATGATTTTGATTCTGAGTGAAATCACCCCAAAAATAATTGCTATCAATAACCCGATTAAAGTTTCGCGGGGAAACAGTGCTTTTATTTACAGCTTGTTTATTCTGCTTAAGCCTTTCGCCAAATTGATTGCAGACAGTACCATCAGCCTCGAGCGTTACCTTCCCAAGCCGGCCAGTAAAATGACTTCCGAAGACATTCGAACTATGGCAGAGGTGAGCGAGCAGGAAGGGTCAATCAAAGAAGACGAGCGGGAGATTATTGAGAACGTGATTGGGTTTGGGAATATCACCGTGCGGGAGATAATGACCTCCAGGGTAAATATTATAGCCGTGGCTTTGGATGAGTCGCTGCAGGATGTGCTCACCAAGATCCGTGAAAACGGACTTTCCCGAATGCCATTGTTTGAGAATGATCTGGATAACATTGTAGGAGTGCTTTACGCTAAAGATGTGCTTCCCTATTTGAATGCCGATGAAAAAGAACCGTCCCTGAACTGGAAAACCGTTTCAAGAAAAGCTCTTTTCATTCCAGCCACCAAGAAACTGGACGATCTGCTCCGGGATTTTCAGCAGGAAAAAACACACATTGCCATCGTGGTAGATGAGTATGGCGGAACCGAAGGGATCGTTACCATGGACGATATTCTGGAGGAGATTGTAGGTGATATAACCGACGACTCCGGTGACGAAGAAACCTTGTACACCCGTTTCAAAAGCGGTATCTATATTTTTGATGCCAAGATTGACCTGGATGATATGGAAGACATCCTGGAGTCGGAGGTTACTACCGATGAGGACGAATTTGAAACGCTGGGAGGTTTGATTTACCATCTCACCGAAAGCCTGCCGGTGGTGGGAGAACGCCTCACCTACAAAAACCTTGAGCTCACGGTTCACTCTGTTAAAAATAACCGGATCAAAAAGGTGAGAGTGAAAGTAGAAAGCCCTAAAGAAGTTCAAACACCTGCTGAATCGTAATTATGAGCCAGTCATTTTCCATTCAGGAAAATTTTAACCTTTCCGATTACAATACCATGGGCATAGCGGCAAAGGCCCGTTATTTCTGCTCCGTTCAATCCGTAGGGGAATTACAAAGCCTGTTGGCTGATTCCCGTTTTCAGGATACTCCCAGGTTCATGATAGGTGGTGGAAGCAATGTGTTATTCATCAGCGATTTTAAAGGACTGGTCATCCATGTGGACATTAAAGGGGTTTCCATTGATCGGGAGGATGAGGGAGAGGTAATCCTGAATGTGGGAGCCGGGGAAAACTGGCACGAACTGGTGGTGCATTGCGTGGAAAAAGGATGGGGCGGAATCGAGAATCTGTCCCTTATTCCCGGCTCCGTTGGTGCGGCTCCTATACAGAACATAGGAGCATATGGAGTTGAGCTGGAGGAAGTTTTTGAATCCCTGGAAGCAGTTGAAATAAAAACCGGGGAGCTGAAATCTTTCAGCAAAAAAGAGTGTCGGTTTGGCTATCGCGACAGCGTATTTAAAAATGAGTTGAAAGGACTCTTTGTTATAACGGGTGTAAAACTGAGGCTTCAAAAATCACCGAAGGTAAATACCTCCTACCGTGCACTTTCCGAAAAGCTGGAAGAGAAGGGCATCAAGAATCCATCCATCAAAGACATTAGCGAGGCGGTTATTGAGATCCGCCAAAGCAAGCTGCCCGATCCGGCAGAGATTGGGAATACCGGCAGCTTTTTTAAAAACCCGGTGATTACCAAGAAGCAATTTGAGGAGCTGCAATCAGCATACCCGGATATACCTTCATACCCTGCGGGGGAAAAGGTAAAAGTACCGGCTGCTTGGCTGATCGATCAGTGCGGATGGAAGGGGAAACGTTTTGGTGATGCCGGCGTTCATAAGATGCAGGCATTGGTTATTGTAAATTACGGGAATGCCACCGGAGAAGAGATATGGAATCTGGCACAGAAAATTCAGGTTTCAGTTAAAGATCGCTTTGGTGTTTTTCTGGCACCGGAAGTTAATATCGTTTCCTGATCAGCTTCCGGGAAACATTGTGCACTTACTTTCACTTAGATCTATTGAAATAAAGAGTTAAATCATTATGAAATTCATGAAAACAAGATCTTTTATAATCACCCTGCTGTTATCCTTCGCGGTACTTGGAAGCGGATGTGTGACCCTTGAGCAAAACCCCGTTTCGGGTAACAAACGCGCCTTCGGTTACAGTTGGGAAGAGGAAGAAAAACTTGGTGCCAATGCAGATAAGGAAATTGTGGCCCAATACGGCCTCTATCAAAATGAAGAGCTATCGAATTATGTATCTGACCTTGGACAGTCGTTGCTGGAAGTTAGTCACCTGAGAAGGGAAGACACTCCAAAGAAATTTCGGGAAACCGAGTTTACCTTTCGGGTACTAGACAGCCCTGTGGTAAATGCGTTTGCTCTGCCGGGAGGATACATTTATGTAACGCGGGGACTTCTGGCGCATCTCAATAATGAAGCTCAACTTGCCGTTGTTTTAGGGCATGAGATTGGCCATGTTGCTGCCCGACATGCATCTCAGCGGGCCGTTGAGCAGCAAATCGGACAAATAGCCATCATGGGGGGTGCTGTTTTAGGGGAATCGCTCGGTTATGACGGCGGGAGTATTCTTCAATTGAGCAGCCAGACGGCCCAGCTTATGTTTTTGAAATATGGTAGAGATGATGAACGCGAATCAGATGCTCTGGGTGTGGAATATTCAGCGATGAAGAATTACAAAGCAGCTGAAGGAGCTGAGTTTTTTAACTCTCTGGAACGGATTTCAGAAAGTCAGGGAGGCGGTGTTCCTACCTTGCTTTCCAGTCACCCCGATCCCGGTGAGCGGGAGAAAACCATCCCCGAGTTAGCCCAAAAATGGGAAGAACGCGGCTATGAGCAAACCATCCTGGATGATGAAGAGTTTTTGAATATGATCGAGGGTATGGTGTTTGGGAATAATCCCCGTCATGGTTTTGAGAGAAAAGGAACCTTCTACCATCCCGACCTGAAGTTTCAATTTCCGGTTCCGGCGGGATTGCAAGTTTATAACCAACCGGCTGCAGTTATAATGGTGAATGAGGAGCAAACAGCCATCACTCAGTTTACCATCGATTCGGAAAGCAATTCAGCGGAGAGTTATGTGAACTCATTTCTAAACAGAGAAGGCATTACTACGGTCGATCAGTATCAATACACCGAAAATGGCCTGGACGGCTATCAGGCTTTTGCAACCGCACTTGCCCAAGACAGTACCGAACTGCGGATTCAGATTACAGCTATTGAGTTTCAGGGGAATATTTACAACTTTCTGAGTTACACATCAGCTTCAGACTTTCCCATTTATGAAGGCGAATTTGCTTCTATACCGGCCGGCTTCAGAGAATTGAATGATGCCTCCATCTTGGGAATCGATCCCGTCAGAATTGATTTAAAACCTGCTGCCCGAACAGCCCCTTTTGCAGAATTCTTACCGGCCGACCTGCCCATGGATATCCAACCGCTGGATGTGGCGATCATCAATCAGGTGAAACTGGATGAAACTATCCAACAGGGGACGATCCTCAAAATTCCGGTTCAGTAAGAATAAGTATTAGAGTTTTTACCGGAATCCTTTTTTAAACCTGAAAAAGAAAAGCATTATCTTTGACTGGTAATTTTCAATTCAAACAAACTATCGCATGATCGCTCGCTATTCCCGCAAGGAAATGTCTGACTTATGGACGGATGAACAACAATTTCAAGCCTGGCTGGAGGTTGAACTAGCGGCCTGTTGGGCATGGGCCAGGTTGGGTAAAATACCCATGGAAGACGTGGATAAGCTGTACGAAAATGCTTCTTTTGATGTCGACCGCATCAAAGAAATCGAAGCCAAAACCCGCCATGATGTGGTTGCCTTTACCCGAGCCGTTTCCGAAACCCTTGGGGATGAAAAGAAATGGGTGCACTACGGGCTGACCTCCACCGACGTAGTTGATACCGCCTGGGGAGTACGCCTTAAGAAAGCCAACGTTATTCTGCTGGAAGGGTTGGAGCGTATTGTAAATGTACTGGCTGAAAAAGCGAAAAAGCACAAGTACACAGTAATGATGGGGCGTACCCACGGTATCCACGCCGAACCAACTACTTTTGGGCTCAAGTGCGCTTTATGGTATGCCGAGATGGAGCGAAACCTGGAGCGATTTAAAAAGGCCGCAGCCGATGTGGAGTTTGGAAAGTTATCCGGTTCCGTAGGAACTTTTGCCAACATTCCGCCGGAAGTTGAGGAATATACCTGCGAGAAATTAGGACTTCAGCCGGCGCCTATTTCCACCCAAACCCTGCAGCGCGATCGTCACGCATACTACCTGTCCACCTTGGCTTTGATTGGCTCAACGATGGAGAAGATGGCTGTGGAAGTTAGACACCTGCAGCGCAGTGAACTTAGAGAAGCCGAGGAAGCTTTCCGGAAAGGGCAGAAGGGATCATCCTCTATGCCGCATAAGCGAAATCCGGTGAGCTCCGAAAATATCTCGGGATGCGCACGCGTACTTCGGGGATATATGGTTACCGCTTATGAGAATATTCCCCTTTGGCACGAGCGGGATATCTCACACTCTTCCGCCGAGCGTATTATTCTTCCTGACGCCACCACCTTACTTGATTATATGCTGAACCGGTTTGCCGGTGTCATTGAAAACCTGGTGGTTTTTGAAGACAATATGGAATCCAACATCTGGAAGACACAAGGACTGGTATTCTCTCAGCGCCTGCTGCACAAGTTAATAGATAAAGGCATGCCACGGGAAAAAGCCTACGATACCGTTCAGCCGCTGGCTATGAAATCCTGGGAAGAACAAACGCTCTTTAAGCCTATCGTTGAAGCCGATGAAACGATAACAGAAGCTCTATCCCAGGAAGAAATCGATGAGGCTTTTGACCTGAATCACCACACCCGTAACGTGGATGTGATTTTTGAGCGGGTCGGCTTGAATTGAGCTTTGGAACTACTGGTTCCTGGATGAGAGCTATATTTAAAGAATAGTTCTGATATTTAGAGAAAGAACGATAATTGAAACCTACGACTTCGTTGCAGTCTGCGGATCAGAACCGGTCCCGGTTGCCGATGCCTCCGAAGCGCGGATTGACGACATTGTTGAGAAGCGAGCCGAAACGGTAACGGAACCCGAAGCTGAGGCCCGCCTCGTAGTTGGTTTCGAGCTGTCTGCGCCTCAGAAGCACATCTTCGAGGTCTGCGTTACCCTTTGGAAGGTTAATCTGATCGTGGATGAGCTCGAGGAAGCCGCCAATCTCTACGGAAAGCCCTCTGGTGATTCGAATTTCGAACTCCGCATCAAACTGAAGACTGTGACGCGAGAGGTCGTGCAGGTACTGTGAGGCATTGACGCCTATTTCGATTCCTCCCCATGGCTGTACGACTTCATACCCTGCGTTGAGTAGATGCTGTGGAAGCACTTCTTCAATTTCGTTGTAGATGGTTGTGTCTCGGTATGAGATGTGTGAGCTGCCCAGACGATAAGCAACCGTCAGTTGTCGCCGATTTGCCTCGCGGTACGGGTAGAGGCTCCATTCCACTGCGCCCATGAAGCGATAGCGCCAGTCTACATTAGAATAGGTCGAGGTTAGAACGTCTCCATAGGCACCGGCAGACCAGTGCGGCGAGATGCTTCGTATGGCATAACTGGTGAATCCGTCACGTCGGGCCGAACTCGTAATCGTTTCTTGCTCACGCTCAAATCGGTCGTAGTTGTAGTTAAAGAAGGGCCGGAGCTGAAGCTTCCACTCCTCGGTCACACGGCTGACGTACATCCCGTACCGGGTGTCGAAGGATCGCTGCTGGGATTCGAAGTCGGCACTACCGTCAGCATAGATCTCGATCGTCCAATGATTCCAGGGGTCTTCCATAGTCTTGGTCTGCCCGGCGGCGTACACCTCGGACGGCGCAATGTTCACACGTAGTCGGTCTCGTATGGGAGTCTGTATCAGGTACGGCACCAGCGCGGCTTCGAGGGTTCGGAGGAATCCGTTCCGCTCTTCGGCCTCAGTGGCGTTGGCAGGTGTATTGAAGACGGTAGAAAAATCCAGCCCATCGAAGATGCCCAGGCCGATGACATCAATGGTCAGTGCTTCTCCGCCCGATCCCGTGTCCTCCCGGGTAACAAGAACGTGAACATCAGCGACTTCACGGTCACGGACATGATCCAGGTAAGGCATCTCCTGACGAATGAAGGTCTCATCGCAGAAGTCACAGTCGAGAAAGAGGGCGAGCCGGGTGGGTGTTCCCATTTCGGCTCCCTGTGCGGCTACAGGACTGACGGCAGCACCAATCCATAAAAGTACGATTAGACAAATCATGATCGCGGCACATACTTTTCTCTTCATGAAGTAGTGTATCCGGGGTAGTGGGGTTGAATGAAGCTTGAGGCCCGGGCTGAAGGAGAACGATTTTTCATCTCTTGCTTCAGCGCATACGAGCCTAAAGTATAGGTCACTTAGACTGATCCCATGAAAATCTAAACCGTTTCGAATTTTCCGGGAATTTTGGTCATGGATTGGTCGCGGCATGGCACTCAAATTAGGGAGTAATGACCCGCGATATCGGCGCAGGGATTATAATTTCGTTGAAGTAGCAAAATTAATTTTTGGCAATCAAGTTCCATCGCACCCAATCCTGCTTGTTCCGATTATTTGGGGCGTCCGATATAAAGCGTAATGTTATGCCCACGGTTTTAGGTTCGAGATTTCCAGTACCCTGGCTTTCGCTTTAAATTCATGACGGCAAATATGGTAATAAGTTCGTTTTCCTCAGAGTAAATGAGTCCATATGGAAAGCGGGGAACTAAAAATCTTAGTTCTGTTTTAGTGATATTAGTACCAGATGAAGATTATTGTTCAATAACATCTAAAGCTTTTTCTACCTCATCAATAAAGTCATCTCCAAGGCCAACTACCTGTTCTTCATAATATTCCGAAGTTTCAAAGAATTCTTTTCTGGCTTCTGAATGAAATTTAATAGTCACTTTTCAATACGTTTTCTCGCTTCTTTTAAAACATCAGTAGCCGAATGAAGAGAGGCGTCTCCAGATTTAAGCGATTCCTTTCTCTTTTGAACTTCATCAACCCAAGCCTGTTCGATTTCTGGATCAATTTTACCTTGGATACTCTGCAATAATTTATCAGCCAGACGGGCTTTATTCTTCCGGTCAAGATTTAAGGCGGAATTCTCTATCTCTTTGAAATCGGTAATCATAATAAATTGAATTAGTTTAGCTGAATGTAATTATTACTAAAGAGAACTGGAAGCGAGATGCATTATTATAGTGGGTATAACGACCCAATTTATCGGCGCAGGGATTATAATTTCGTTGAAGTCGCAAAATTAATTCCTGGCAATCAAGTTTCATTGCATCCCACCTGCCTGCCGGCTGAGGCAGGTCCGCGTCCGCTTTAAAACGTCTTGATATAATGCGCTTTACTTCGTTTCGGCTTATCTTTTAGACATGAAATATCAAACGCCAAAATCAGAAGATGAAATCCTGCCCAACAAACTTGGACTAACCGATCCTGATAAGATCGCAGAAGAAGAGTATCGGGGATTTCTTAGAGCTGAAATTAAATTTGAATCCGAATTAGATAAAGTGGATTCCTTCGAATGGAATTTGATCTCGGAAATTCACAAGACTGCTCTACATCATTTATACGAATTTGCAGGAGAACTCAGACAAGTGAATATGTCCAAAGGTGGATTTACTTTTCCAACGGCTAAATTTCTGCCAGACATTATTCAGGAATTTGAAACTGAGTTTCTTGGTGATCTTCCAAAGCATGTAGAAGGATATGAAGAGCTCATACAATATGTTGCCCCAATTCACGCAGAATTACTATTTATTCATCCATTCAGAGAAGGGAATGGACGTACAGCTCGACTCTTCGTAGATTTAATTGCGGCAAAGTTTGATTTCGAAAAATTCAGTTTCGGAAAGATTACAGAGAAGAAGATGTCGGAATACATAAAAGCTGTGCAATCGGCAGCAGAAAAGAATTACCAGCCGATGATCGAGCTTTTCAGGATGTTGGAGAAGTAACCTTTTGCTGAAATTCCTGAACTACTTCTCGGCGGATTTGCTCAGCTTTCTTTTTGGATATATTAATCCCTTCAATACGAAAAGATGCCCGCTGTGATTTCATAGCTCCACGAGAAATAGACTCGATATTTTTCTTTGATTTCATGTCTATAATATACCAAAAAGTGAATAAAAGTTCTTAATTGACAAGCAGTATAACGGTCTGCGGTTTAACCGGCTTGGCCTTATTGAATGGTAATGTAATTAAAACTCGGAATTTCTTTAAGCCAAAAAATATTGAACCAGCAAACAGCGGCCAAGTCCGCGTTGAAACCGTTGTTATAGCCCGATTTACTCTTTTAGTAATTCCCAAAACCCTCGCGGCGAAATAATCTTTAGTTGTGGTACATTGTTTGCTATGACCAATAAATCTTTATCTCCGGTTACTAATATGTCGGCTTTTGCCCTCAATGCTGACTCCAACACACATCGATCATCTTCATCTCTTACTTTTACATCAGAAGGTTTATCAGGAATCGGCTCTATTTGATATTTTCGAAGAAATAAAAGTGTTTTGGAAACTTTGTTCTGTGGAACATTGAGTTTCTTAGTTAGTACCCGTTCCAATTCAGTTAAAACAATTTCCCCAGTTATTAACTGATGATCTGCAAGAATAACTTCAAGAAGGTCTGCACATAATCCCCTTGCGGTGAAAGCACTTACTAATACGTTGGTGTCAGTAAAAATTTTCACGAAACTTCACGAAAAACATCTTCATCGGTAAGCCACCCTTGGGCTTCTCCATAGGGTAAAAGTTGTTTACGCAATTCCTGAAAAGTCTCAATGGATAATTGCCGTTTTAAAGCTTGTCGGACTAATTCACTTTTTGAACGACCGGACTTTTTCGATGATTCTTCAAGAAGTTGATCTAGTTCTTTGTCAATTCGAATAGTGAGAGTTGTATCCATGAAAGTAGAATTACGTTTAGTGTTTTACAATGTAACACAACTTTAACGAGAGGGCAACTTATTTATTTGAAAAGGGCTATAACGACCCAGCGTTTAAACGGCGCGGGGATTAATATTTCTTTGAAGTAGCGAAATTAATACCTGACAAACAAGTTTGATCGCACCCCGTCCGCGTCCGATTTAAAACGCTTTGTTATGTTTTAAACAGGGTTGTCAAAATACTTCTTCCGGATTCAAGACCGCTTTGATAAGCCTCTGACAAAGCAGAATAATCTAGGAAGATGAAACCGACAGCAATTAATATCAAACTAGCAACAAGCATCTTGGCTTTATGCTTTCTGTACTTCTTGGAAAAGCTTAGTCCAAATAAAATTATACCACCAATTAAACTAAAGTCAATAAGCAGGCCACTAATAAATTCTAGCATGATAAAAGTCTGTATTTAAGTTTAGAACATAACGGTCTGCGGTTTAACCGGCTTGGCCTTATTGGCAGGTAATGTAATTAAAACTCAGAACTTCTTTATCTAATTGAGCTTTGAAAGGGCAAAATGCGGCCAAGTCCGCGTTGAAACCGTTGTTATAGAACCGTCTGCTATGATTTTCATTTAATCATTTGCTTAAATTTTAAATTGAATCTATATTTAAGCAGTTTCTTAAATAAATAATCTGCTATGAATAAACAATCCTGTATTCGTGATGTAGCCGATCTGAACCAGATCAATCGCTGTATTGACTCAATCAGTGCGGTAGAGTCATCTATCTTAAAACTATCAGACATACTGAAACTGGCCGGGAATGATGTGCGCCTGAAAATTCTGTTCTTGTTAAGTACGGAGGAAGATTTATGCCCATGTGATTTGAGCGATATTTTGGATATGACCGTACCAGCGGTATCGCAACACCTACGAAAATTGAAAGACGCCGGACTTTTAGGTTCAAGAAGGGAGGGAAAACTCATCTTCTATTCTTTGCAAGAACCTTATGACGAGCTTTTGAAACCACTTTTTAACCAGATTGAAAACAATGCCATTATGGAGGTATTAGCAGCATGAACAAGCAACAAAACAATAACTCTGACACAAACTGGCTGGGCGCGGGACTGGGAGTAGCATTTATAGCTTCCCTTTGCTGTATCA